>NZ_JBPTTP010000001.1:0-991180 GCF_051547165.1 Flavobacterium sp. TSSA_36 | reverse complement strand
TTCCACAAGAACTTTTAGTGGAATCTCATTTCTTCAACTATTCAAAAACCGTTGCAAGCAAACGATTCAACTGTTGAAATTCTATCAAAAAAGCATCGTGTCCGTGAATAGAATCTATTTCTTGATACGATGTTTGAAGCTGTAATTGTTGCAATTCTAGATTTGTTTTTCGGTTTTCCGTTGGGGTAAAAAACAAATCGGTATTGATTCCTATAATATGAATGTTTGCCGTTATGGGCGCTACCACACTTTCAAAAGAACCTCTTCCACGAGTAATATCAATGGTTTTCAACAACTGATTCATCAATTTATAAGAAGCCAATTGAAACCGTTGTTGCAATTTCTCTCCGTGATGCGCCAACCAACTTTCGATATTAAAAACACCCAATTCGCTATTAATCGTTCGGTTGAATTTAGCTTCAAACGATGCTGGAGTACGGTAACACAACATAGCGTGTATTCGGGCATCTTCAATCGGGCGAGAGGAATGATTCAGAATTTGTTCTTGCAAATAGCAATTGGCCATCAACCAATCGGTCGCTTTCCAATCGGTTGCAATTGGAATTAAATGCTGAGTGAGTTGTGGCGACAAAGCGGCCATTTCCCAAGCAATTCCTCCACCAACAGAACCTCCAATAATAGCATAAACACGATTAATCTCAAGTTGTTGCAAACCTAAATTAAAAAGCTGTGCCACATCGCGAGCGGTAAAATCCAAATAGGATTCAATTACACTGCCATCAAAACCATTGCCTGGAACATTAAAGGCAATCACGGTATATTTTTGTGTGTCGATAGTTTTTGCAGGTCCAATTAAATCGTTCCACCAGCCTGTTGCGCCAATCACTTGTGAGTTTCCTGTCAAAGCGTGATTTACTACCACAATCGGAGCCGTATGCAAAGCAGGTCCAAAAACTTGATAACTTAAGTTTAGCGTAGCATAAAAAGCACCACTTTCGGTGGTAAAATTAGTAAGGGTAAGTATGTTGGGTTTATTTTCCAATCTCAAATCTTTGATGTTGTTGATTTGTATTTGGAATATTAGAAAGAAAAACTAGTGGAGACTAGAGGTATTTTGTTGCGTTATCTTTTTCGCTAGGCGAATAGAATGTAGCACCTTCTTCGATTTCCGAAGGGTTGCTAAGGCTTCATTGGGTCTAATCCCTCCGCCTTTCTTTATAACATTTCAATACGTTTGTGAACTTAAAGGTGCAAAGAAACTATTTATTTTTTTAACACGCAAATTTTTAAAACAACAACCAAGTTACAAATCAATTATGAACTTGGTTATTGTTAGCTTATTGAATGGAATATTCTTTAAATGAAAAGCGTATCGTTTTCGTTAGAATACATATGAAACAACATTGATTTTTTAGTAGTTTCATTCGTAGCCTCAGAAGATTTATCCATAATAAAACGTGGATGAATCAACTCGTGTACGGTTTGGTCTACTTTTTCTATTTTATTTTTGATGTTTTTTCTACTAAAGAAAGAAACTATTTTGCGGAAGGTTATATTTGTTATCATGATGATTGTTTTTAATATGTTTATCTTTTTTTTAATCTGAAAAGCTATCGAACACAGCTTTTAAATCGGCTTTTAAATCTTCTATGTCTTCTAATCCGACCGAGAGTCGAATCAAATCTTTCGTCACTCCTGTTGTTACTTGGTCGTCATCTGACAATTGTTGATGTGTCGTACTCGCGGGATGAATGATTAGCGACTTGGTATCTCCAATGTTGGCCAAGAGTGAAAAAAGCTTCGTTTCATCGGCTACTTTTTTCGCTGCTTCGAATCCTCCTTTGAGTCCGAAAGTTACGATACCACTCTGACCCTTAGGTAAATAGCGAGTTACCAAATCGTAATATTTACTCGAGGACAACCCTGGATAATTGACCCAAGCAACAGCATCTTGTTGTTCTAACCATTGGGCCAAGGCCAACGCATTTTCACTGTGCTTCTGGACTCGGATTGGCAAGGTTTCTAATCCTTGAATGATTTGAAAAGCATTGAACGGACTCAGTGCTGCTCCGTAATCTCGTAATCCTTCGATACGAACTTTAGCGATAAAAGCGGCATTCCCTAGCGCTTCGTGATACACTAATCCGTGATACCCTGCGGATGGCTCTGTAAATTCAGGAAACTTTCCGCTACTCCAGTCAAAAGTTCCTGCATCAATGATGACGCCACCCAGCGAAGTTCCATTTCCAGAAATGTATTTCGTCAAAGAGTGAATTACAATATTCGCGCCAAATTCAATCGGATTGAGCAAATAGGGAGAAGGAACAGTGTTATCCACGATGAAAGGAATTTTAAGCGATTGAGCCTCAGCCGAAATAGCTTTTAAATCCAAAACATCTAATTTTGGATTCCCTAACGATTCGGCAAAAAAGACTTTCGTATTTTCTGTAGCGGCTTTAGTAAAATTCACCGCTTCCGATGGGTCAACAAAAGTCGTAGTAATTCCAAGTCTTGGTAAAGTCACACTCAAAAGATTATACGTCCCTCCATACAAACTATTAGAAGCTACAATATGATCACCCGATTTTAATAGCACCAATAAAGTTGTAGCTATTGCAGCTGTACCTGATGCGGTAACTACAGCTCCAATACCTCCTTCAAGCGCAGCTAAACGTTGCTCTAAAATATCGTTTGTTGGATTATTCAATCGAGTATAAATAAAACCAGCTTCTGACAAACTGAATAAATTAGAAGCGTGTTCCGAATTATTAAAAACATAAGAGCTAGTTTGATAAATTGGAACGGCTCGTGTTCCGCCAGTTTTAGTTGTATCGTGTCCTGTATGTAGTGCCTTAGTGGCGAATTTAGTAGTACTCATTTTTTAAATTTTTTACTTGTAATTTTTAATTGCTTTGGTAACAAAAAACCCTTTTAGAAATAGATCCAAAAGGGTTTAAAAAAGTTATTTATAAACTTACTTTCGGAATCAGCACATCTCAATCATACACATACCCATAACCATTGCCTTGGCATTCTTACTAGACTTGACATTTAGAGATTTGGACTGATGTTGATTGATTTGCTTCATAAGATTCAAATTTTAAATATTGTTTTCTATTGTTGTAAATAAAAAAGCCTCCCGTTTTTGGCGGGAGGCTTTTGCTATATTTTAGTGAATTTAAATATTTGCAATACACAACCCGCAGGAATTATCCTGAATGGCTTTTATCATTTTACAAGAGACTAGATTCATTTTATTTTTTTTCTTTCACAAATGTGCAAAGTTTTTTTCAATAGACAAAACAATTTACAAAGTTTTAAGAGTCGTTTAGGTCAAAAACAACAAATTTCAGTATCCTTAACAGAAATCTAACAAGTTTCAAAAAAAAGTTAAGATTAATTTGAAATTAAAAATGGTTTCATACCTTTGCGCCCGAATACAGAGGAAAAATTTGAACTGATTGCAACCTCTTCATAATGAACTATTCATTGTGAATACTGAAAACAAATTTCGGTATAAAAAATGCTAAAGCAGGAACACTCCCCCTTTAGTCATTGCTAGCAATCTTACTTTCCTCGCTTAATTTTAAAATACTATTTATTATGGCTTATTTATTTACGTCAGAGTCTGTAAGTGAAGGACATCCGGACAAAGTTGCCGATCAAATTTCGGACGCATTGATTGATAACTTTTTAGCATTTGATGCAGACTCCAAAGTAGCATGTGAAACTTTAGTAACTACGGGTCAAGTAATTTTGGCCGGAGAAGTAAAATCAAATACGTACTTAGATGTACAACAAATTGCTCGCGAGGTAATCCGAAAAATCGGATACACTAAGAGTGAATATATGTTTGAAGCCAATTCTTGTGGTATTCTTTCAGCGATTCACGAACAATCAGCTGATATCAATCAAGGGGTTGACAGAGCTAGCAAAGAAGAACAAGGTGCAGGTGACCAAGGAATGATGTTTGGTTACGCTACTAACGAAACCGAAAACTTTATGCCATTGGCACTTGATTTATCGCATAAATTATTACAAGAATTAGCGATTTTGAGACGTGAAAATAACGAAATCACGTATTTGCGTCCTGATGCTAAGTCTCAAGTAACTTTAGAATACAGCGATGACAACAAACCCACTCGTATCGATGCGATTGTTATCTCTACACAACATGACGATTTTGATGAAGAAGCTACTATGTTAGCTAAAATCAAAAAAGATATTATTGACATTTTGATTCCAAGAATTATCGCTAAAAATCCAGAGCACGCACATTTATTCAATGACAAAATCCAATACCACATCAACCCAACAGGAAAATTCGTTATTGGAGGACCGCACGGCGATACTGGTTTAACTGGAAGAAAAATCATTGTAGACACTTACGGTGGTAAAGGCGCTCACGGTGGTGGTGCATTCTCAGGAAAAGACCCAAGTAAAGTAGACCGTAGTGCAGCTTATGCAACTCGTCATATTGCTAAAAACTTAGTAGCTGCTGGTGTTGCTGACGAAATTTTAGTACAAGTTTCTTACGCGATTGGTGTAGCTAAACCAATGGGTATTTTCATCGAAACCTACGGAACTTCAAAAGTGAACTTGACTAACGGTGAAATCGCTAAGAAAGTTGAAGAAATTTTCGATATGCGTCCTTACTTCATCGAACAACGATTGAAATTAAGAAACCCTATTTATAGCGAAACTGCGGCTTACGGACATATGGGCCGTACTCCTGAAACCGTAACCAAAACTTTTTCTGCTCCAGGTGGCTTAACTAAAACTGTGGAAGTGGAATTGTTTACTTGGGAAAAATTAGATTTTGTAGACCAAGTAAAAGCTGCTTTCGGATTGTAAAATCAAAGTATTTCAATATATCAAAAGCCTTCTTGTTGTAACAACGAGAGGGCTTTTTTTTTGCTTCCTATTGCACTACTCATGTTAAGAGAAAAGCTATTGATTAAAACAAAATCGAGTTTTCAAGCAAAAAAATAATTCCATTAATAAAAAACACCAGATACTGTTAATTTAAAATTAATATTTCTTTAAATACGGGCTTTTTTCTTAAATTTGTTGAGTATTTAATAATTTAAAAATCAATTTATACAATAATAAAATATGAAAACTTATTTTAAATTACTACTTGTAACCTTTGCATTAACTTTATTTACTTCTTCAGTTGAAGCTCAAGGCAACAGAGACAAAAACAAAAAATGGAACTCATCTGACAACAATAGTATTGGTAGATGGGAAAAAATAGGAACTCAAACCGTTCAAAAAACAGGTGAAAAAGATGATTTTCGTCCTTCCAACAGAAGTAGCTTTTCAGCCCTAAAAGTTGTGGTTAGAAAAAACACCGTAAACTTTAATAAAATGACCATTTATTTTGAAAATGGACAAAAGCAAGACGTTGAATTAAGAAACATCATTAAAGACGGCGGTGAATCTAGAATCATCAACCTATCTTTCAAAAGAAGAATAGACAAAATTCGTTTCGAATACAGAACAAGAAATTTAATAGGTAGCCGTGCAGAAGTTGAAGTTTGGGGAAGAAGATAAAATCCTCATCTTAACCACAAAAAAGTTATTTATTTTTTCAAAGTCTAAACACCCGTTTCTAAACACTAGAGACGGGTGTTTTTATTTATTACAAAATCATTTCAGGATAAGAAATAACAGTATCAAATCCTTTCTCATTAAAGTAATCCGTTGGATCGACTGCTGAGGCAACCAAAACAAAATCACCTCCCCAAGCCCCAAGACTTTTAATGACTCCTCCAAAATCAGGAAAAAGTGATTCCTGAACCGTCATCATTTCCAGAATGGCACTCAATTCGTTTTCATGAGTCTGTAATGCAAGAGAAAAAGATTTCAAATCTTGTGCATTGGCAACAATCGATGTCAATTTGTTGATTTTTTCAATGTTTTGAGCTAAGTTTTGATGCTTCTTATTAAAATAAGCAGCAATCGATTCTTTACTACTTTGCTTTTGATTGAGGTAAACAAAATACAAATGAGTAGCAAATTTTGGATGGAAAACCACAGGAGTTATTATTGGTAGCTCCTTTTCTAGGCGATAAAAAATAGGCGTATCATTTTGAGCACAAGCTATATCATACCCACTGCCTCCAAAACTATTCTTGAGCAATTGAAAAGCATCCACACCGAACCATTGCGCCACATTATTGATAAGCGTTGAAGAAGTTCCCAATCCCCATTTTCGAGGAAAAGTGAGTCGGGTGGCTATCTCAAAACCTTGCTTCGCATCCAAAAAATGGGGTTGCAAAAGTGAAGCGTGATGTAAAATGCGCAACAAGGTAGCTTCTACAGAGGATTCTAATGTAGGTTGGTAATTAAGAATGGAAGCTATTGTGATTTCATGATCCAACCACAAACTACCATCGGCCTCATAACTTTTCCATGAAATAACCGCTTTGTTTTGAGGTATTACTTGTAAATCCTGTCCCATTTTGGTAGGCAAAGCCAAAGCGGTTGCGCCATCCAAAACCAAATATTCCCCAGTTAATAAGAGCTTGCCGTTGCTATAAAATGTTTGTTTCATCTAAATCAATCTGAATTATTTTCGCAAAGTCTCAATAAAATTAACCACCGCACTATGTGAAATGGTTTCGTTTTTAAAATGGCTTTTGATGACATTTCGTTCCTCGTTGGTCACTTGAAATTGATTTAGAATGTTATTCAAATGCATTTTCATGTGTCCTTCTTGTATCCCAGTTGTGGTGAGCGATCGTAAAGCAGCAAAATTTTGTGCTAATCCCGCTACAGCCACTACTTCCATGAGTTCTTTTGCAGAAGGTTTTTCAAGCATTTCCATACAGAATTTCACCAAAGGATGCAAACCTGTTAAACCACCAACGGTTCCTAATGCCAACGGAATCCCTAACCAAAACCGGAAGTGTCCATTGTCAATTGTGGCGTGTGATAAGCTCGAATAAGTTCCGTTTTTTGCAGCATAAGCATGAACCCCTGCTTCAACCGCTCTAAAATCATTTCCTGTGGCAATAACTACAGCATCGATGCCGTTCATGATGCCTTTATTGTGGGTAACGGCGCGATAAGGCTCAACCTCGGCAATACGAACCGCTTGCACAAATCGTTGCGCGAAAGCTTCCGGATTTTCAATATGTTTTTCTTTTAAATCTTCGACCGGACAAGAAACTTCAGCACGAACCACACAATTGGGCACATAATTCGAAAGAATACTCATAACCACTTCGATTTCTTTTTCTTCAGTAGCAAACAAATCGTAGGCAAGGGCTTTGTTTTTTAGGGTTTTTGCCAATTGTTCCAAGCAGGAATTGATAAAATTAGCCCCCATGCTATCTTTTGTTTCAAAAGTAACATGCAACTGATAATAATTTGGAATCAAATCGGTTTTGTCTTTCAATTCAATATTCAAAATTCCACCTCCACGTTGCCTCATGTTTTTAGTCAACGCCTCCGTTTCGTCAAAAAACGAGGGTTTGATTTGATTAAAAAAAGGCACTAATTTTTCGCTTCCACCAGCAAACAAAAAATGGACTTGACCGATTTTTTCAGTAGCTATTACCGTGGTTTTAAATCCTCCACGGGTAGCCCAAAACTTAGCTGATTTTGAGGCTGCCGCCACTACAGAACTTTCTTCTATCGCCATAGGAATCGTATAATTCCTTCCATTAATTAAGAAATTTGGCGCTACACCTAGCGGTACATAAAAGTTAGTAATGGTGTTTTCAATAAATTCGTCGTGCAGTTGCTGTAACACAACATCCGAATTCCAATATTTTTTTACTATTTCAATCGCAGCGTCAGGAGATGAAAAATAATGTTTGGCAATCCATTCTATTTTCTCATCTTTGGTCATTTTAGAAAACCCAGCGATAGTCTTATTCATTTTCAGGTAATTAAAAATTATAAGGGCAAATATACGGTTTTGGTTTTTTTAAACACTCATGCTCCTTACATTCTTGACAAAGACTGCTGCGGATTTATTGACAAGTTTTAACACACTTAATAAGGGTTTATTGCTTTTTTTTTATTAAAATTGGCGTCGTTTTAAATATAACTCAAATTACTTGCCGTTTTTAAGATAAAAACTACATGCTTACTGGGTGTTACTAATTTTAGAAATTTTATGAAATATAAACTATTGTTTGCTTTCTTATTTGTTGGCTTTTTTACTGCGAATGCCCAACAAAAAATTACGGTGGAATCCATTTATACCGGAGCTTTTAGAGCCAAAGGAATGGAGGCTTTACAAGCCATGAAAAACACTAACCAATATACGGTGTTGAACGCTAACCGAGAAAATAGGAGCCAACAAATTGATCTGTATGATTATGCTACCCTTCAAAAAGTAAGCACGTTAATTGATTCTAAAAATTTTCCGCTTCTGGCCGCCGGAATTGATAGTTATAGTTTTAGCCAAGATGAAAAATGGATGTTATTGGCTAATAATACGCACTCTATTTTTCGTCATTCTTTTACTGCAGATTACTTTTTGTATTCAGTGGCTACTAAGCAATTGGTAAAATTATTCGATTTTCAGGTGCAAGAGCCTACTTTTTCTCCAGATGGTAACAAGATAGCTTATGCAAAAGACAATAATTTGTTTGTGTACGACATTGCTTCAAAAAAGACAACATCAATTACTTCTGACGGAAAAAAGAATAGTATCATTAATGGAATTACCGACTGGGTGTATGAAGAAGAATTTGCTTTTGTAAAAGCCTTTGATTGGAGCGCCGATAGTAAAAAAATTGCTTTTATCCGTTTTGACGAATCGGAAGTTCCTGAGTTCTCGATGTCCATTTTCAAAAAAGAATTGTATCCTACCATTGAAACTTTTAAATATCCTAAAGCTGGAGAAAAAAACGCCCTTGTCTCGCTACATATTTATGACGTTGCATCTCAAGCTAAAAAAGATGTGAATTTAGGCAACTATACTGATTTTTATATTGCAAGAATGCAATGGACAAAAGAGGCGAACGTACTTTCGGCTCAAGTGTTGAATCGTCATCAAAACAATTTGGATTTAGTATTTATTGATGGTAATTCTGGAGCTTCAAAAGTGATTTTGAACGAAAAAGACAACGCTTATGTCGACGTAACAGACAACCTCACATTTTTAAAAGACAACAGTTTTATTTGGACCAGCGAAAAAGACGGTTTTAATCATCTTTATGTATATGATAAAGCAGGAAAACTTAAAAACCAAGTCACTAAGGGAAATTGGGAAGTGACCAATTATTACGGATTTGATGAAAAAACGAAAACTATTTTTTATCAATCAGTAGAAAATGGGTCCATCAATCGCGATATTTATAAAATTGGTTTAGATGGCAAAAACAAAGTGCGTTTGTCTTCATTAACCGGAACAAATGCGGCGACTTTTAGTCCGAATTTTGAATACTACATCAGTACTTTTTCGAACGCTACGCAACCGCCTGTATATTCTTTATACAATAGCAAAACAGGAAAACAACTTCAAGTAATCGAGAACAATGAAAACTTAATGAGTAAATTAAAAAGTTTTGATTTGCCTAGTAAAGAGTTTTCAGTTTTAAAAACTGAAAAAGGAATAGCGCTTAACATGTGGATGTTCAAACCAAAAGATTTTGATCCTTCTAAAAAATATCCTGTTTTTATGTTCCAGTATTCTGGTCCTGGCTCACAGCAAGTGGCTAATGACTGGTTAGACGCAAATGATTATTGGTTTATTTCTCTTACACAAAAAGGATACATTGTGGCATGCGTTGACGGAAGAGGAACGGGGTTTAAAGGCGCAGCATTCAAAAAAGTGACTCAAAAAGAGTTAGGAAAATTTGAAGTAATTGATCAAATTGATGCGGCAAAAGCATTAGGAAACTATGCCTTTGTAGATAAAACAAGAATGGGAATTTTCGGTTGGTCGTTTGGAGGTTTTATGGCTTCGAATTGTATTTTAAAAGGAAATGACGTGTTCAAAATGGCCATTGCTGTGGCTCCGGTAACCAACTGGCGTTTTTATGACAGCATTTATACGGAGCGCTACATGCAAACACCTCAAGAAAATCCAAGCGGTTACGATGATAATTCTCCCATCAATCATGTTCAAAAGTTACAAGGGAAATTTTTATTGATTCACGGATCAGCGGATGACAATGTGCATGTGCAAAATTCGATGCAAATGATGGAGGCCTTGATTCAAGCCAACAAACAATTCGATTCTCAAATTTATCCCGATAAAAATCACGGAATTTTTGGGGGCTACACCCGAATTCAGTTATTCAATAAAATGACTAACTTTATCCTTGAGAATTTATAAAAAATACCCTAACAATCTTAATATAAAAAAACAAAAATGACAGAAACACAAGTAAAAACAGCGCATCCAAAAGGACTTTGGGTATTGTTTGGAACAGAAATGTGGGAACGATTCAACTTCTATGGAATGCGAACCCTATTAGTACTGTTCTTAGTAAATTCTTTATTAATGAAAGAAGAAGATGCTTCTTTGATCTATGGTGGTTTTCTAGGATTATGTTATTTAACACCCATGTTAGGAGGTTTCATCGCCGACCGCTTTTTTGGAAATAGAAATTGTATTTTATTAGGTGGTCTGATGATGGCAATCGGGCAATTGTTGTTGTTCTTTAGCGGCAGTGTTTTTCCTTCCAATATGTCGTTGGCTACTACATTAATGTATAGCGCATTGGGAATAATTGTTTTTGGTAACGGATTTTTTAAGCCAAATATTTCTAGTATGGTGGGGAGTTTGTATCCAAAGCAAGAAAAAAGTAAATTGGATACTGCTTTTACTATTTTCTATATGGGAATTAATTTAGGAGCATTTTTAGGTCAGTTTATATGTCCTTATTTAGGCGATGTAAAAGATACTGGCGGAATCAGAGATATACACGCCTTTAAATGGGGATTCTTGGCAGCTGCTGTAGCAATGTTGATTGGAACCGTTTTGTTTTATTTCTTAAAAGATAAATATGTTGTTTCTCCAGAAGGGAAACCACTTGGAGGATTGCCTTCTAAAAATGAATCTTCAGATTATGAAGAAGGAGAGGCTCAAAGTGCTGTTTTCTCAACAAAAGCTTTAGCTCTTTCTGTGGTTGCTTTCGTTGGAATGTTTTTAGCTTTCCATTTTTCTGTAGATGGAACCAATGTTGTAAAAACAATCATTTATCCAATTATTTATGCTGCAGGTATCACATTGGCAGGATTGATTTTATCAGATAGTTCTTTGACTAAAGTAGAACGCGACCGTATTTTGGTAATTTATATTATTTCTTTTTTCATTATTTTCTTCTGGGCAGCTTTCGAACAAGCGGGTTCTTCATTGACCTTCATTGCCGATTACCAAACTGATAGAAATTTCTTTGGCTTCCAAATGCCAGCTTCTATGGTTCAAATTTTTAATGGATTGTTCGTTGTGGCTTTAGCAGTTCCTTTTAGTATGTTATGGGATAAATTAAGAGCGAATGATAAAGAACCAATTTCGCCTGTAAAATTAGCTATTGGTTTGTTTTTGATTGCGGTAAGTTTTTATATGATTGCTACTCAAGTTAAAGATTTAGGTACTTCTGGATTGTTGGCGATTAAATGGCTAATTCTTTTATACTTAATCAATACTTGTGCAGAGTTGTGTTTGTCTCCAATTGGACTTTCTTTAGTTGGTAAATTATCTCCAAAACGTTTTTCTTCATTATTGTATGGCGTTTTCTTTTTATCTAACGCTTCAGGATATGCTTTGGCAGGAACATTGGGTTCTATCCTACCTGCTACAGGAGATAAATTCAACAAAGCCAAAGAATTAGGCATTGACTTACAAGCGGTTTTGGATAAAAAAATAGTCCCAACAGCGGAACAACTACAATTATTAGATACAAATCAAATCAGCCCAAATAATCCTGTTTTCGCTGGTTTTGAAATTCACAATCTTTTTGAGTTTTTCATGGTATTTGTGGTCTTAACCGGAATCGCTTCGTTGATCTTGTTTGCTTTGACGCCGTTTTTGAAAAAGATGATGCACGGTATCCGTTAATTTATTTATACTTTTATTAAACCTACAAGTGCTTCTTGTAGGTTTCTTTATTTAATACAATTTTTATGTGGAAAAATCATCCTAAAGCCCTTCCGTATTTGTTTTTGTCCGAAATGTGGGAACGTTTTGGTTATTATTTAATGATCGGAATATTTACACTTTACCTCAAAGATGTAGAGTCTGGATTTTCTATGACCGAAAAAGAAGCTTCGGATTTGTATGGAACTTTTATTGCTTTGGTGTTCTTGACGCCTTTCATTGGAGGATTGATAGCCGATCGCTATTTGGGTTACAAAAAATCAATTGTTCTTGGAGGACTAATGATGGGAGCGGGTTATCTAATCATGGGAGTACACAGCATTCCGATGTTGTACACTGCGATGACATTGGTCATTGTTGGGAATGGCTTTTTTAAACCGAATATTTCTACTTTATTGGGTAATTTCTATAATGATGAACAATACAAAGACCGAAAAGACGAAGGGTACAACATTTTCTATATGGGAATTAATGTAGGGGCTTTTATTTGTAATTTCTTTGGAGCGGCCTTGAAAATTCTTTTTGGATGGCAAGAAGCCTTTATGGCTGCCGGTGTGGGCATGTTTCTTGGGGTCATCATTTTTCTGTTAGGCACGAAACATTATGGAGACAAAACAGAGAAAAAAGGCGTTCAAGAAGGGGATATGCCTTTTTATAAAATTGTCTTGTTTATTCTTTTGCCTTCTCTATTATTTGGTGTGGTCGGATGGCTAATCAAAGGGGTTGCCTCTGACAGTAATTTAGATAGTTCCATCTTCGGATCGGATAGTACTGATGCTTTTGTGTTCGCTTGTATTCCCGTAATTTTCTTTTACGCTAGTCTTTATTTTAAAGCCAAAGTAGAGGACAAACGTCCAATTGGTGCTTTATTATCCATTTTTGCGGTAGTGATTTTATTTTGGGCGGTTTTCAAATTGAATGGTTCTGCTTTAAATAATTGGGGTGATAAATATACGGACAGGGAATTAACCGGAGTAGCCCAACAAATAGGTTCAAAATTGGTGCTAACCGATACGCTAACCTATAAAAAAGACTCGGTCGCCCTTTACGATGCGGCTTTTAGAATCCAAAAAAAGGATGGAAAAGTCATCAAAACGGTTGACTACCCGCTGTATTTTAGGAATGTTGCCAAAGATAAATTACCCAAAGAAGAAAGCAAAATTTATACATGGTCAGCTAACTTAAGCCAATCTATCAATCCAGGTTGGGTAATTCTTTTGACACCATTAGTCGTCGCCTTTTTTACTTTTTTGCGTAGCAGAAAAAAAGAACCCTCAACACCTACTAAAATTGCTTTCGGTTTGTTGATTTCAGCTTTATCGGTCTTAGTTATGGTGGCTGCGGTTCATATTGGTAATAATGGTTCCGAAAAAGTTTCCGTATGGTGGTTGGTGGCCAATTATGGAGTCATTACCATTGGAGAATTATTCTTAAGTCCAATGGGATTATCTGTGGTCTCAAAATTAAGTCCAAAAAACATCACCTCTTTGATGATGGGTGGTTGGTTCTTAGCCACATCTATCGGAAATAAATTAAGCGGCGTTTTGGCCAGTATGTGGGATACATACGAAAACAAAGCTAATTTTTTCTGGATAAATTTTGGACTTTTGCTATTTGCCACACTGTTGATGTTTGCTTTGGTCAAAGAATTGAATAAGGTGATGAAAGAAAAAGGAATTAATTAAATCAAGTACATGGAATCAAATATAACATTAGAACAAATTCAGAATTTTAAAGGAAAATACCCCAAACAATTGTGGTATTTGTTCTTTAGCGAAATGTGGGAACGCTTTTGTTTTTATGGAATGCGCGGTATGTTGGTAGTCTTTATGGTTGGCCATTTAGGAATGAATGAACGCGTGGCCAATTTGCAATATGGAGCGACGCAAGCTTGGGTATATGCCTTTACCTTTATTGGAGGTTTGTTTGCCGATAAGATTTTAGGTTTGCGAAAGTCGCTCTTTTGGGGCGGCATTCTAATGATTATTGGGAGTGTGATTTTAGCGCTAGATCCCAAGAACTTTTTCTTCATTGGTCTCGGTTTTACGATTGTAGGAACGGGTTTTTTTAAGCCCAATATTTCCTCGATGGTCGGGCAATTGTATCCTGACGGTGATCCTAGGCGAGATGCTGGTTTTTCTTTCTTTTATATGGGGGTAAATTTAGGTGCCTTGATTGGTGGTTATATCTGTATCGCCGTGGCCGAAGGATCAATGTGGCAATCCATTGTACCTGAACATTTGCGTTGGAATGTTGGTTTTGGTTTCGCCGCGATTGTAATGATTATTAGTTTACTGACTTTTACCCAAACCCAAAAAAGTTTAGGGCCAATTGGTCTTTCTCCATTAAAAGAGATGGTCACCCAAAAACGCAAAACATTAGAATGGTGTACCTACGCGGCTTCTCTTATCATCATTCCTTTAATCATTGTCATGGTAGCGAATACTACTTACACAGATTATTTTATGATTTTTATTGGTCCAGCCTCTATCTTGTATTTGTTTTATGAAATGAAAAATTTCTCAGTAGCCGAAAACAAGAAATTATTGGCAGCCTTGATATTTATTATTTTCTCTATCTTCTTTTGGGCCTTTTTTGAACAAAGTGGTGGGTCACTAAGTCTGTTCGCGGTTAATAATTTAAACAACACGATCGGCGGGGTTGTATTGAGTCCAAACGGCGTGAATAATTCGGCCAATTCTTTTTTTGTAATTGGGTTTGCTGCTTTGGTGGGTTTGGTTTGGCTTTGGTTGGATAAAAGAAAAATAGAGCCTAATACTGTAGTAAAATTCGGCTTAGCCTTTTTGTTTTTAGCAGGCGGTTTTTGGGTATTTTATTATACTAAATTTTTTGCCGATGGTTTTGGAAGAACTTCTCTTGGAATTTTTACTTTTGGTTGGTTTGTGATTACTTTAGGAGAATTGTGTTTGTCACCGATCGGGATGTCAGCCATGACTAAATTGTCGCCAGCCAAAACACAAGCGGTAATTATGGGGATGTGGTTTTTGGCGAGTGCTTACGGGCAATATTTTGCAGGGATTTTAGGAGCCAATATAGCCGAAGCTTCTGAAAATGCTTCAAATATTGACAAACTCAATGTCTATGCTGAGGGCTATTTACAACTATCTATTTATGCTTTAATAGCGGGTGTCTCTTTAATTGTAATAGCGCCACTAGTTAAAAAATTAATGCAAGAAGTAAAATAACACCTATTCAATTAAGTAATTATTTGTATACATTTGTTTAAAAAACCAAACTATGAAAAAAATATCCCTATTCATTTTAGTTGCCTTTTTTACATTACAAAGTCAAGCACAAGAATTAAAATGGCATACCAATATTAAAGAAGCCATAGAAGTGAGTACCGCTACCAAGAAACCTTTGCTTCTTTTTTTCACAGGAAGTGATTGGTGTGGTTGGTGCATTCGTTTACAAAAAGAGGTTTTAAAAACACCTGAATTTGCTACTTGGGCTAAGGAAAATGTGGTCTTGGTAGAATTAGATTATCCAAGAAAACAGTACCAAACGGCTGAAATTAAAAAACAAAATGCCGAATTAGAACAAGCTTTTGGAATACAAGGATATCCAACGGTTCATTTTGCCAAAGCTATTACTAATAAAAACGGTCAAACGAACTTTGAGGGCTTAGGCAGTACTGGCTATGTTGCTGGAGGACCAAGCGCCTGGTTAGCCGTAGCGAATGATTTCTTAAAAAAGAAAAAAGCGTAAGCTACTTACCCACAGGTTTCTTATTATTTCAATATAAAATATCCCTTTTCGCTAGTGACGTGAAAAGGGATTTTTTTTGCTTGACACGTTTTCTTCCAAAGAGCCACTAAGGATTTAAAATTAGAGCCGTCGATTACTACTTTTCGAGGCTGACAAATATTTAAAATTCGCTCTAAGTTGACTTTCGGAGAATGTGTCAAAAGTAAAATATCGGTCTTTACCCCAGGAATTCTCACCATGGCACTATCCAAAATCAAAATTCGATTTCCCTTAAAATAAGCTAGATTGTTTAATGGTGTAACCTTAGTAATCGAACTAAAAGTTCCTGTTGCATACTGTTGAATGACCTTGTTAGTTGCAATCGTTTTTATTACAGTGGAATCAGCTACCACTTCAATTTGTTGCCCTTTTCGCTCACAAATGAGGGTCTGTTTGGAGGCCTGTAAAACCACCCATTCTTGAGTAGCTTCAAACTCCATTTTGATACTAAAATAGGACAACTGAAAAAGAATAACTGATACTATCACTGCCAGCAATCTAAAAAAAGTAGGCTTCTGTATCCAAAACACTACGGTAAAAATCATGAGAAAGCTAACCAATAACAATATCCCATTGAATGGAATCCCCACAAAAATAAAAGCTTCAAAAGAGGCTACTTTGTGAATTATCGCATTCATCAATGAAATTCCCATTTCTAGGGGTTGGTACATCCAAAAAGGGACCGTGCTAAAAAAGGCGGTAATGACCACCACCACACCCAAAAACATAATCACTCCGATAAAGGGTAGCACTAGCACATTAGTCACAAAAAACAAACCCGGAAATTGATGAAAATAATAAATACTCAAAGGAAATGTTCCTATTTGTGCCGCAAACGAAACCGTGAGTATGTTCCAAAAAAATTGAACAATTTTATATTTTGGCTGCCACAACCTAACAAGCATGGGTTGCAACCAAACAATAAAAAAAAGGGCTACGTAACTCAATTGAAACCCCACATCGAAAAGAAAATAGGGCTGAAATAGTAAAATCAATAACAAGGAGACCATCAAAGTATGATAGATTGAAGTCGATCTGTTGAAATATTGCCCCACCGCAATGATGGCAAACATAGTTATAGATCGTACTACAGAAGCCGCTAAACCAGCCAAAATACCGAATAAAGCCAATAGTGTTAGCGAAACCATCAGCTTCACTAAACGCCCCTTCTTCGTATTGGGTATCGGTCCTAACAAAAAGTGAATAAAAAGAACCAAACTCCCAATATGTAACCCAGAAACCGACAAAATATGTACCGCTCCAGCATATTGATAATCTTGGGTAATACTAGGATCTATTTCTTGTTGTTGTCCTAAAATTAAAGCCATAGCAACCGGTAACGCCTTAGCATTAAAACCACTCTTTTGGAGGTTTTCTACAACGGTTTGTCGAAGGGTTGCCGCAAAATATCCCACACTTTTTTCAGGAATCGATTGATACTCAATTTCCTCAGGATTCAGGTAAATTTGACCAAAAATTTGTTTGTTCTTTAAATAGCGGCTATAGTCGAATTGATACGGGTTTTTATTCAAAGTATTAGGCATAACAAGCGAATTAAATCGGAGTCGGCTGCCCACCTTTACTGGTATTGCCTTTGTTTTTTTATGAATATGCAACAACAACAATCCTTTTTGAGGCCGGTTGCTGATGCACTGTACTGCAGCAATGTAACGATCGCTAAAAGTATTACTCTTCCACTTTTCGGTAATGACTACTTCAATCTGATGTGTCTTTTTGAATATTGAGGGATCTTGATAATAATGAGAAGGTTGATTAGTCTGTGTATGCAACGCCATTAAATTGACTCCCAAAACCATAGAAGTCCAAAAAACAGACCCATCAAAAAACCAATGGTTAGTCTCTTTTCGAATAACCCACCAATAGGCCACACAAAAAATAAGTGCAGAAAAAGCGGCTAAACGCAATGAAAAAACAAGCGAAAACGATACTTCATAAGCCAATACAAGACCTAAAAGTAAGCCAATCGTGAATTTAATAAGTGGAAATCGCAACAAATTCATCTTACTAAAATACAAATTTTAGTAAGAATTTGCGCGAAATTATTTTAAATCCGAAACAATCAATTGAGCGGTCGCATGACTAGCTCCTTTACCTCCTAATTTTTTTTCAAGAATAGCATAATTGTCGAGCACTAGCTTTCGGTAATCCGGTTTCAAAATTTTCTCTAACTCCGCAGTAATTCTTTGGGTAGAACAATCCTCTTGTATCAATTCAGTGACTACTTCTTGATCCATAATCAAATTGACCAGTGAGATGTATTTGAGCGTAATAATGCGTTTGGCAATTTGGTAGGAAATCCAATTGCCTTTATAACAAACTACTTCAGGCACTTTAAACAAAGCGGTTTCAAGCGTAGCCGTTCCCGAAGTGACCAAAGCAGCCGTGGCATGCTGTAATAAATCGTAAGTTTTATTTGACAAAAACTTGATATTATCTGAAGTGATAAACTGCTGATAAAACGAAAACTCTTGACTTGGCGCTCCTGCAATTACAAATTGATAGCCTTTAAAAGTGTCCACTACACTTAGCATAACACTCAACATTTTGGTAATTTCTTGTTTACGACTTCCTGGTAACAGGGCTATAATAGGCATATCGTTCAGCTGATTTTCTTTTCTAAAAGTTACATCATCAACAACAGGATGTGCTTGTATGGCATCAATAAGCGGATGACCTACAAAATGAACTGGAAAATGATGTTTGTCTTCGTAAAAAGTTTTTTCAAAAGGAAGAATCACATACATCTTATCAATATCTCGCTTGATTTCTTTAATTCTACTTTCTTTCCAAGCCCAAATTTGAGGGGAAATATAGTAATGATTTTGATATCCTAAGCTTTTTGACCACTTCGCAATTCGAAGATTAAAACCTGGATAATCGATAAAAATAAGTACGTCAGGTTGGAACGACAGTATATCGCTTTTGCAAAGTTTGATATTATTCAGAATGGTTTTCAAATTAAAAAGTACTTCGGCAAATCCCATAAAAGCTAGATCGCGATAATGTTTCACTAAAGTCCCTCCTACTTCTTGCATCAAATCACCTCCCCAAAAACGAATTTCGGCTGCAGGATCTTCTTTAAAAATAGATTTCATCAAATTAGAACCGTGCAAATCTCCTGAGGCTTCTCCTGCAATAATGTAGTATTTCATAAATAATTTCAAAATTTAATTTCAAAAAGGACGGATTCAAATTTTTAACCCTTCCCTAATTCTCGGGAGACTTGATTAACTTTCCTTTTCAGTTGCTAAAAATAATAAAAAACCACTCTAAACAACAAGAGGCAAAGGTAATAAAAACCTTTGCCTCTTGGTAATGATATGAATTAAAACCCAGAAATTCTGGAGTTTTTCATGCTTAATTTAGTTTAACGAATATCTAAAAAATAACATAGCGCTAAACCAAGACTTGGCATCACCTCCCAGGGCTTCCTTTACTCCTGCTCCAGGAAAAGTTTGTGCAAAATGCCCATGAAAATACCATTTTCTAGAATGAAAATATTTCCAAGTGAGATTGACTTCTTGGCCATATTCTTTTTGTGGCATGTAGCTCAAAGCTGGATTTCCTCCAACATTGTTATTATTAGCGGCTTGAAAATAAAAATATTGAGGTACTAATTCCACTTTTTTACTTACCCTCAAACTCGCTTGTATTTTATGAGCAATTAAGTTACTATTTTGTACAATTTTAAAATGATTCGCTCCTAACACCCAATCTTCACCATTTCCTCCAGTTAGCAAAGGATCCCATCTTTCGAATGTTTTCGTATTCGGATCGTCACCAGAAAAATAAGAAAAACGATACATGAACGTGGGAGAGGCTTTAGCTTTGGCAAAACTCCATCCAATTTCTCCATAACCAGCAAAAGCAGACATATCAAAATTAGCATTAGTTTCGTGAGCTAACTCGGTTTTAATTAAAAGGCCAGGTTTTCCTTGAGTCAAATTTTTGAAATACCGAACATTGTACAAATTAAGCCCATTACGTCTGAACACATCGCCTGTTGGGGTGTAATATCCAAAATCAGATCTAGAGACGTTTAAATAAGTAAATCCTACTTTATGCCCTAAATTGATCCCATATTCGGTATTAAAACCATTCATTACGGTGCGAGAATCAATAATAGGTAATTCATCCGGATTGATTTGAAAAACTTGCAGCATTAAATTGTTATACTTAATAGTTGCTAATCCAATGTAATCTGCTGCCCAACGAGGATTAAGTTGCAAAGCGGCTCTGTTTCCTCCATTAGAAGCGGTATTTCTAATGATAAAACCGTTACCAATAGTAAACTGTTGCCTTCCTACTGAAAAATTATAGGTCAATAAATTTCCTTTTGACAAAGATTTGGTTCCAAAAAAACCAACATAAGCATCATCGAAAGCAGTGTGTATTCGGGAAATGTCAGTAAATAATTCTCTGCCTGCTGTCCCACTCATAATCACACTAGCACCTCCGTACATATAAATATTACGTTTAGTAGACAATGTAGTGATTCCATACAATCCAGCTGAAGCCCATCCTTCAATCCATCCAGTATAGCCTTTACTAGCAGGTCCATCGACAAGAGGATTACCCTGAAGCATTGCATCATCTCTACCGTACCAAGCATTGTTATTAGAATATAACATTTCGGCCATTGCAAATCGTGCGGTAAGTAATGATTTATTATCCAAATACAGCAATGGAAAATCTTTTCCTCCGGCTAAAACGCCACTTTTGGCAGGTTTATCTTTTAATGTAGCACTTAGCGTTACTTTCAAGGTAACAATGATATCTCCAGTCAAAGACGGTCTAACTTCATAGTAGGCATTTTCTATCTCGGGCAGCTGTCTCACCTTGGCCGAATATGCATCTAACAAAATAGTTCGTACTGTAGTTTGTGGATATACCGGAAAAAGAATATCAATTTTAGCTTTCAAATTTTTTTGCTGTAGTGCATCCTCCAAAGGATTTACAAATTCGATGAAAACGGATTGAATATTTTCTCCTTCCAAATAATTACCGCTTTCTTGCGCTATGGTTACATTTAATCCTAAGAACAAGAATAGAAATAGTAATACAACTTTTTTCTCCATAGAATTTAGGATTAATAAGCGGTCCATCCTCCGTCAGTTGCGTAAGTACCGCCTGTTAAATTAGAAGCTTCATCCGATAATAAAAATAAAATTACCGAAGCTTGTTCCCATGGCGTTGACATTCTGTGTTTGCTATCATTTTGCATCAACAAACTTTCTGTTTTAGCCCCTCCCATTCCGGTAATTCCTCTTTTTTTGACTTCTTTCACAAACTCAAAAGCTTTATCTGTCATTGGAGTTTTGGTGGCTGCCATATTCACTGAATTTACTCGTATTCCATAAGGCGCATAATCAATAGCAGCATTTCTTGTCAAGCCATTTACGGCATATTTACTAGCTACATACGCTGGATTTCCAGCCAATCCTGTCAATCCTGCAATAGAACCCACCGTTACTAACGCGCCTCCTTTGCCCTCTTTTAGCAATTGTTTCATCACAGAACGCATGGATTTGAATGTTCCGGTTGCATTCACATCAAATACAAAATCCCAATATTCATCGGAAGCAGCATCCACTGGATTCGGTAATAAAGCGCTCTGTTTGTCATAATCTAATGGGTCTCCGGAATGTACCCCATCCATTACCCCTGCGTTTAGCACAGCTCCATCCAATTTTCCGAATTTTTTTATGGTCTCTGCTACTAAATTATTACAATCTCCTGTACTTCGAATGTCTGTTTTTACAAATAAAACTTTTCCACCATTAGATTCGATTATTTTGGCGGTAGCCTTTCCTTCTTTTTCCAACCAATCTGCTATCACTACTGATGCTCCTTCCTTGGCAGCTCTAATAGCTGTCGCACGTCCAATACCTCGGGCAGCACCTGTAATTATGACAACTTTCCCTTTCAGTCGGTCTTTAGCAAAATACATAGAATCTATAGGAGTGATGTCATTCTTTTTGGGGCTCGTTTGCGCATAAGTTAAAGAGATTAAAAAAAAGAAAGAAAATACAAGTGAAAATTTAATACATTGTCTGGCCATAATCATAGTTTTCATGTTTTTAATATTTAAGTTGAACATAAATTAGTACAAAGTATAAAATTAAGATAATTAAATAACTTATTGTTTAACAAATACTTAAAAAAAACACAATACTACAAAACCTAAACACTAGTAATTTGCTCTAAAAAAACACTATTCTGTATTTTGAAATACTAAACCTATTAATACTAAGAATTTAGAAAATACAAATCCAGCTTTTATACTACAAATAAAAGAGTGAAAGTAATGCTAAAAGGAGCACAGAAAAAACCACACCTCTTGCCATCAACTCTTTATTCATTTTGAGTAATACCCCAAAAAGCGCTAAGTCAAGCAAAGACCCAACGGCGATTAATTTACCCAAAAAACCTTGAGCTTTTAGAAAAGCTACACCTGTACCAAAATCATAGTCGGTAAAAAAAGTAATGAATAAAAAACATCCCAGCAAAGCGACCAACAAGCCCAAGACTAAACCCAAAAATAAATCCGTTTTATTCATTCCAATGCCAAGTATTAAGTTGTTGCATCGCGTGATGAGCCGTCAAATCAAATTGAACAGGCACCACAGAAACATAGCCTTGAGCTAATGCCCATTCATCAGTATCCTCCCCTTTATCTTGGTTGACAAATTCACCACTTAACCAATAATAATCTTTGCCGAAAGGATTGGTTCTTTTATCAAATTTCTCTACCCATTGCGCACGGGCTTGACGACAAATTTTAATGCCTTTGATCTCTTTCTGAGGCAATTTTGGAAAATTCACATTCAAAATTACTCCTTCAGGAAGGCCCTTTTCTAGCGTTTCGACTGCAATTTTCTTTACAAAAGGCAGTATTGGATTAAAATCCGCCTCCCAATTATAATCCAATAACGAAAAACCAATGGCCGGAATTCCCTCAATACCTGCTTCAACAGCCGCACTCATCGTTCCAGAATAAATCACATTAATAGAAGCATTGGACCCATGATTAATCCCGGAAACACATAAATCAGGTTTTTGTTTTAGGATTTCATTGGTCGCCATTTTTACACAATCTACAGGTGTCCCTGAACAACTATATTGCGTTACAGCATCGCCTTCTTTCGAAATTTTATTCAAATAAAGGGTACTATTTATGGTGATGGCATGCCCCATGGCACTTTGAGGTTTGTCGGGTGCTACAACTATTACATTTCCAATTTGTGTCATCACACTTATGAGTGCTTGTATGCCTGGAGCCGTAATTCCATCATCGTTAGTGACCAAGATTAGCGGTTTTTTTGAAGTCATGGGTAAATTTTTAGGAAACACAAATATACCAACGAACTTCTTAAAATAACTCGAAATCCTTTTTTAGTTAACTTTTTTTGTAAAAATAAAATCGTATCAACATTTTTATATCTTTAACAAAAATTTATAGTGTGCCAAGGTTTCTTGGTTTTATCTTTACACCAATCAGACTTTCAGTTCATGAATGCAATTATTACTTATATGAAAAAGAATTTTAAAATTATACTTGCCGTATTGTGCTTGTCAGGAGCCTTATTCGCATTTAAAATAAATGGTTCTAAAGTGAACGCCGATGATCCTGAGAAAGATCGTCTCTTACTTGAATTACTGTCCTTTGTAATCGAAAAAGGACATTATGATCCCGCTGTGGTTGATGATGAATTCTCAAAAGGCGTCTACAAAGATTATATCTTGGCCTTAGACCCCTCCAAACGTTTTTTCTTACAATCAGATATTGACGAATTCGCTAAATATGAATTGGATTTAGACGAACAAATCAACAACAAAGAATTGACATTTTTTGAGTTAACCTATTCTCGTTTGATGCTGAGAATGGAAGAAAGCAAGAAAATTTATAAAACATTATTGGCTACGCCGAATGATTTTACATTAGAAGAAAGTTTCAATACTGATTATGAAAAAATGCCCTATGCCAAAAACAACAAAGAATTGGTAGAAAGATGGCGTAAACAAATGAAATTATCCGCTTTATCTTCAATTACTGAACGCTTACGTGTACAAGAAAGCAAAGAAAAATCAGGGGATACCAGCAAAGATAAACAAACTCCAGAAGTACCAGAGAAAACTAAAACAAGCGAGTTAAGTGCAGAATTAGGCATGGATGCCAACTCGAAAATCGATAAAAATGTAAAAAACAAAACTTTTGCAGAGTTAGAGGTAGAAAGCAGAGCTAACATTGGCAAATCATTAGATGAGTCTTTTGGTTTTATAAAAGAGTTAACACGCGACGACTGGTTTACAGTGTACATTAACTCTATTATGACGCGCTTTGACCCACATACCAGCTATTTTGCACCCGAGGAAAAAGAGCGTTTTGATGTAAGTATGAGCGGAAAACTGGAAGGAATTGGTGCACGTTTGCAAAAGAAAAATGACTTCACTGAAATCAGCGAACTAATTTCGGGTGGACCCGCGTGGAGAGGTCGCCAACTAGAAGCAGGAGACCTTATCTTGAAAGTGGGACAAGCTAGTTCCGAACCCGTAGACGTAGTAGGTATGCGTTTGGATGATGTGGTTAAAAAAATCAAAGGACCAAAGGGAACTATAGTTCGATTAACCGTAAAAAAAGTAGACGGAACCATCAAAAACATTTCGATTGTTAGAGATGTAGTCGAAATTGAAGAGACTTATGCAAAATCAAGCGTCGTTGAAAAAGAAGGTCTAAAATATGGAGTCATCTACTTACCCAAATTTTATATTGATTTCGAAAATAGAGATGGCCGTGATGCAGGCAAAGACATCGCCCTTGAAGTAGAACGCTTAAAACAAGCTAAAGTAAATGGAATTGTTTTGGATGTTAGAGATGATGGCGGTGGATCCCTTTCTACAGTAGTAGATATTGCTGGATTATTCATTCATGAAGGGCCTATTGTTCAAGTAAAATCAGCTGGTAAGAAAAAAGAAGTTCTTTACGATACGGATCCAAAGATAGAATGGGATGGCCCTCTTGTAATTATGGTCAATAGCTTTTCAGCTTCGGCCTCTGAAATTTTAGCAGCGGCGATACAAGATTACAAACGTGGCATTATCATAGGAAGTAAACAAACCTATGGCAAAGGTACGGTTCAAAATGTACATGATTTAAATCAATTTGTTAGAAATAGTTCTGTAGGTGATTTAGGTGCCTTAAAAATTACTACCCAAAAATTTTATAGAATTAATGGCGGGTCTACGCAGCGAGAAGGGGTGAGTAGTGATGTCGTAATGCCAGATCGTTATGCATACCTTAAAATGGGAGAACGCGATGTAGACAATGCGATGGCTTGGGACAAAATTGATGCTGCACCTTATACTCCATGGAAAGTAACACAAAATTTTGAGAAAGCCATAGCTAACAGCAAGGCAAGAATAGCAGCTAATCCACAATTTAAATTAATTGAAGAAAACGCCAAATGGATTGACAGCAAAAGTAATGACAATGTTTATAGCCTAAACATCGATACCTTTAAATCAGATCAAAATAAGGTAGAAGAAACGGCTAAAAAATACAAACCAATTTATGATTATAAAAGCGCCCTGAAATTCACTTCATTACCTTACGAGTCGGATGAATATGTTAAAGATCCCACTTTAAAAGAGAAAAGAGAAAGATGGCACGAGAGCCTGTCAAAAGATATCTATGTAGAAGAAGCGCTTAATGTTTTGGACGATTTACAAACCAAAAACGTTGTAAAAGCAATTCCTACCAAAAATTTAAAAGGCAAGCTTGCAAAATCTTAATGAAATAGCGTAACAACAAACGACTCAAAACACTCTTGTTTTTGGGTCGTTTTTTTTATAAATCCTATGAAATTATCCTTTCTTTTTTTCCTGTTTCCAGCTTTTGTTTTTTTGGTAAATCCCGAAAATAAAAACGCAAAGACAACTGATATCAAGCAAAAAAAAGCCGCTAGCCTAGCTTTCGTCCCCTCAAGAATTCCTAAAAAAAACATCCAGGAATTCCTCCCCACCTCTACTACAAAGGCAATAATTACACACGAATTCTACTGCTTGTCTTATAATGAAAAATACGAACAAGCGGAATGGGTGGCTTATGAACTAAAAAAATCAGAAGTGCTTAACGCAAATTTAAAAAGACCCTACTTCATACAAGACGCTAAAGTTAGCACTGGCTCAGCAGACTGGAGAAATTATAAAAACTCTGGCTATGACAAAGGACATTTGTGTCCAGCAGCCGATCGAGAATTCAGTAAAAAAGCCTATGAAAGTACTTTTTTGACGTCAAATATTTCACCTCAAAACCATGAATTTAATAGCGGGGTATGGAACAGATTAGAAGAAAAAACAAGATATTGGGCGCAAAAATACGATGGTGTTTATGTGGTTACTGCTGGCATTTTACAACCAAATTTGAAAACTATTGGAACCGAAAGGGTAGCCGTTCCAAAGTATTTCTACAAAATAATTTTAGACGAAAACGAGACTAACTACCGAATGATTGCTTTTTTAATCCCAAATGCTGCAAGTAACAAACCGCTGTATGATTTTGTAGTTGCTGTAGATCAAATAGAAAAATTGACAGGGCTTGATTTTTTTCCACAATTACCCGACGATATTGAAAAACAATTAGAAAAAAACAGCGATTACAAATCTTGGAGTTTTAAGTAACTACCACTCATTTACTTTATTGGCATCCATTTTTATAAAAATAAATAATAAAATGGTAAAGGCCCAAAGTCCTGAACCACCATAAGAGAAAAAAGGCAACGGTATACCGATAGTAGGGAAGATTCCCGCCACCATGGCAATATTAACAAAGAAATGGAGAAAAATAATCGCCGCTACCGAATAACCATAAACCCTACTAAATTTGGTTTTTTGTCTTTCTGCTAAATAAATAATTCGCAATAAAAGAATAACAAACAAACCAATTACTACGGTAGCTCCCAAAAAACCCCATTCCTCACCTACAGTCGTAAAAATATAATCCGTGTGCTGCTCGGGTACAAATCCACCTTTCGTTTGTGTTCCTTCTAAGAAACCTTTACCAATCCAACCTCCAGAACCAATAGCGATTTCAGATTGATTGGTATTGTATCCTATCCCTTTCATATCCACGGCTTTCCCCAATAAAATATTAAATCGGTCCCTATGATGTTGTTTAAAAACATGATCAAAAACATAACTCACAGAGAATACAAATCCTGTAATAAGCGCTAAAAAAATGAAACTCCTAAGCACATTTCTCTCGGCTAAACGCGATTTAAAATGTATGGCTAACAAAACCACTGCCGCGATTAAAATCACTACATAAGGTTCTAAAACCAAAGTGAGAACAAAAAGAAAAATTAAAGAAAAACCAGTCCAGATATACCATCCTGGCAAACCCTCTCTATAAAGTACAATAAAAAAAATCGTAAAAACTAACGCACTTCCTGGATCAGGCTGAGGCAAAATCAATAAAATAGGTAAGCAAACAATGGCCAAAGCTTGAACTTGCCGATTTACCTCTTTTAAATTTATCAAAGGATCGCTTAAATATTTAGCCAAAGCCAAAGCAGTAGCAGCCTTGGCAAACTCAGAGGGTTGCAAAGTAAAACCACCAATCCCATACCAACATCTTTGTCCAGCAATCGTTTTACCAAAAGCAAACAAGCCCAGCAAAGAAACTAAAGCAACCACAAATATAATGGAAGCGTATTTTTCGTAGAACTTTCCATCCACAGACAATACGGTAAAAATCAAAGGGATGGAAAATAAAATAAACAACAACTGTTTGTCCGCAGTTCCCTCTTCCGAGGATAATGAAGAGGAGTAGATGTTCAACCATCCTAAAACCACTAGTAGCATATAGATGATGACACAAATCCAATCGATGTTACTGGTTACACTTTGGTTTTTCATTTTATGACTACTAATTTAGTTTTTTTTGGTACTGTCTTTTTTCACTAGGGGCAAAGGTACAGGATTCAATTTTTTCAATTTCAATTGCGCAATAGAATCTTTAATGCGTAATTCTCTTTTAACATCTTCATTCAAACCACCTAATTTGGCATATTGTCCTTGAAGACTAATATTAAGTACTCTTGTCTCTAGATCAGTTCTAGTTATTTTTTTCTTCAAATACTTTTCAATCATCAAACTAGCTATTGGCCCGGCTATGGTTGATCCAAAACCACCATTTTCAATCATGATCGCAATGGCAATTTTTGGATTGTCTTTCGGTGCAAAAGCTACAAATATAGAGTGGTCTTTCAATTGTGTACGTTTCCCACCAATTTTGGCAAAGTTTTCAGCCGTTCCTGTCTTACCACAAATATCAATTCCCTCCACTCTTAGTCCAGCTGCCGTACCCATATTATACACATCAAATAATCCACTGATAATTGGCTTGAAATGACTTTTGTCTATAGTGGTAACATGCTTAGTGGTAAACTTTTTATCAATAGGAGTATCTGCAATTTTTTTAATGATGTGAGGCGTGTAATAGTAGCCTTCATTGGCAATAGTCGCCATCATATTTGCCAATTGGATGGGCGTCATCAATACTTCTCCTTGACCAATTGCATTAGAAACAATTGCTGTACTTCTCCAACCTCCATTCGGATACATGCGCTTATAAGTAGCTGAAGTAGGGATTTTACCTTTCCTTCCAGTAGGTAAATCATACCCCATGAATTGACCTAAACCAAAACTTTTGACATGATTACTCCAAACATCTACCGCATAACTAGGTTTTGCGTATTTATTGATGGTTCGCATATAAGCGGTCCCAAAAAAAGCATTACAAGATTCGTAAATCCCTCTATGCAATTGCAACATACCACCACGACAGTGACAACGCATGAATCGCCCTCTAGCATAGCTAAAGCCATGATGACAGGCTACGGAGGTATTTTCATCAATCACATTTTCTTGCAAAGCCACTAAACCTGTCAGAATTTTAAAAGGAGAACCTGGAGGATATTCCGCTAATAAACCCCTATCATATAATGGTTTTGCGATAGAATCATGATATAATTTTGTGTAATTTTTAGAACGCTGACGTCCTACTAATATACCCGGATCGTAAGACGGAGCCGTGATTAACGCTAAAATTTCACCTGATTTGGGTTCAATGGCTACAATTCCACCGCGCTTGTTCACCATTAATTGTTCCCCGTATTTTTGAATTTCGGCATCTATGGTAAGTGTAATGTCTTTTCCTGGCTCAGCAATGGTATCAAATCGCCCTTCTTTATACGAACCAATCTCTCGATTGTATTTGTCTTTTTGAATATAAGTAACCCCTTTTACGCCTCTTAAAATTTCTTCATAACTCTCCTCCACCCCCTGTCGTCCGATCAAATCCCCACTTTTATAGTATGGATTTTTCTTTATTATATTCTCATTTACTTGGGTGATGAATCCGAAAATATTGGCCCCATAATCCACTTCATAATCTCTAAGTGATCGTTTTTGAAAATAAAACCCCTCATAATTACGTATTTTTTCCTGGAAAGCGGCAAATTCTAATTTATTCAATTGGGCTAAAAAAACCGAAGGAAGTCTTGGACTATACACCTTTGCTTTTTCGATATTCTTAATAAAATCAGCTTTGTCAATATTCAAGAGTTTACAAAACTCCAGCGTATCCATTTTCTTAACTTCACGGGGAATTACCATAATATCATACGACGCTTGATTGGCCACCATGAGTTTTCCGAATCTGTCGTAAATATAACCTCGTTCTGGATAATCGTACTTTATTTTTATCGCATTATTTTCTGATTTCAGTTTGAAAGTATCATCAATAATTTGAAGATAAAAAATCCGAATTAAAAGCAAAGTCGCTCCAATTATTATCAGGGTTGGCAATAAAATTTTTCTCATCGTTTATTTGGCTTAACAAGATAGATGATGATAATCACTAATAACAACGTAAATACCGAACTCAAAATAGTACGTAAAAGCACATCAAATATAAAACTAAACTCGAACGCTTCAAGGGTAAATAATACCAAATGATGGGTAATGGTAGCGATCAACAGAAAAGAGAAGCGTTCAGGTGTCAGTACATCGTTGAGCCTTACCGTTTGATATTCATAACTTAATCCGAAAGAAAATTTAAAAATCCAAGGTCTAAAATAAGCTAACACCAAACATGATGTAGCATGTACTCCTCCTGAATTAGAAAACATATCCAATAATAACCCTAAGAGAAAACTAGCAACTAATAACGTCGCTTTGTTTCCGTTAACAGGATACAGAATAATAAAAAGGATGTAAGGAAACGGGCTGATGTAACCGTAGAAATTCATATTATTAAAAACAATAACTTGTATTGCCAACAATAACAAAAAACGAAAGATATTGACTATCAATGTACTATTCATCTTTTTTTCTTTGGTTTTCGAGTTGTTTCATTTCTTCGCTTCCTTTGTTCTTGAGGATGTATACATGACCTAAGTTGGTCATATCATTAAATAATTTAATTTCCAAAGTATAGAAATTCGTTTGATTGTCTTTATCCCTAAAAACTTTATGAATAGTACCAATATTAATATTTTCCGGAAAAATTACAGATTGTCCTCCTGTAACCACGGTATCCCCTTTATGAATATTTGCAAGTCTTGGCACATCAATCAACTGCACAAAACCGGTACTTTTTCCATTCCATACCAAAGAACCAAAATGATTCGATTTTTTTATTTTAGCATTGATTCTCGATTTTTTATTCAAGATACTCGCCACAGTGGCATAATTTTCAGAAGTGTCATCAATGATACCTATAATTCCTTTACTATTGATTACACCCATATCAGGTTTTACGCCCTCTTTTTGTCCTGCGTTCAACGTAAGATAATTTTCATAAACACTATAGGAGTTTTTGATCACTTTTGCCACCACTATATCCGAGGGCTTCACACCCTTTATGGAGTCTAATCGGGTCATAAATGAGGAATCTTTCACTTGAAAAAGTAGACTTCTCAGCATTGCATTTTCTAGTGCCAAGTCATCATTTTCTTTTCGTAGGTGTAGGTATTCTTTAGCATTATTCACCTCTTGGTACACATTACCGCTGATTACATTAGCGGAACTAATCATTTTACTTCGATGAAAGGAGTGAAACTGAATCGTCAGCGTTAATGAAATTCCCAAAAGCAGCAAGAACAGTAATCTATAACTATTTCTTGATATAAAATTAAATATTTGCTGCATTTTGAGATAAAAAAATTAAGTGATTAGAAGCTAAAAACAAGTCCTATTTATTGGATTAGCATCTTATTTGATTAAGATGCTTTTAAACTTGGTAATATTTTTTAAAGCCATTCCGGTCCCACGAACAACTGCTCTTAAAGGATCCTCAGCGATATACACTGGCAAATCCGTTTTTTGAGAAATTCGTTTATCCAATCCTCTCAACATAGATCCTCCACCGGCTAAATAAATTCCAGTGTTGTAAATATCTGCGGCTAATTCTGGCGGAGTTTGAGAAAGCGTTTCCATCACTGCATCTTCAATACGTTGAATCGATTTGTCCAACGCTTTTGCAATTTCGCGATAAGAAACTTCTACTTGCTTTGGTTTTCCCGTCAATAAATCACGTCCTTGTACTGACATATCCTCAGGAGGTGTTTCTAGATCTTCTACGGCAGCTCCAATTTGGATTTTTATTTTTTCTGCGGTACTTTCTCCCACAAATAAATTGTGTTGCGTACGCATATAATACACAATATCATTAGTAAACACGTCACCTGCAATTTTAACGGATTTATCACAAACGATTCCCCCTAATGCAATGACCGCAATTTCAGTAGTTCCTCCACCAATATCTACAATCATGTTTCCTTTGGGCTGCATGATATCGATACCAATACCTATAGCGGCTGCCATTGGTTCGTGAATTAGATATACTTCTTTTCCGTTTACGCGTTCACAAGATTCTTTTACGGCACGCATTTCTACCTCAGTAATTCCAGAAGGAATACAAACAATCATGCGCAGTGCTGGCGTGAACATTTTTTTATTAAGCGCAGGAATACTTTTGATGAACATGCTAATCATTTTCTCTGACGCATCAAAATCAGCAATTACACCATCTTTCAATGGTCGAATTGTTTTGATGTTTTCATGCGTTTTCCCTTGCATCATATTGGCCTCTTTTCCCACAGCAATAATTTTGCCTGATATCCTATCTCGAGCCACAATCGACGGACTATCAATAACTACTTTATCGTTATGAATGATTAAAGTGTTTGCGGTACCAAGGTCTATCGCGATATCCTCAGTCATGAAATCAAAAAATCCCATACGTTTTTATGTATTGTAAAAATTAAATAACAAAGTTAAACAAATTAATGTTTGAAATGACGGGTTCCAGTAAATACCATGGCAAGATTATTCTCGTTGCAATAGTTAATACTCAACTCGTCTTTGATTGAACCTCCGGGTTGAATCACTGCCGTAATCCCAGCGTTTTTGGCTAATTCTACACAGTCTGGAAAAGGGAAGAAAGCATCACTCGCCATGGAAGCTCCTTCTAAACTAAACCCGAAGGCTTTGGCCTTTTCAACCGCTTGCATCAAGGCATCAACCCTAGAAGTTTGGCCTGTACCTGAAGCAATAAGCGTGCCGTTTTTAGCGAATACAATGGTATTGGATTTCGTATTTTTACACACTTTAGAGGCAAATATTAAATCTTTTACTTCTTGTGCAGTAGGTGCAGTAAGAGTAACTGTTTTTAAATCTTCTGCTTTATCGGTAATATCATTACGATCTTGTATCAATAATCCATTCAAACAGGTACGCACTTGTCTTGTAGGCAAGCTTACTTCGTTTTGAACTAGAATAATTCTGTTTTTCTTCTCTTGTAAAATTACCAAAGCTTCTGGCTCATATGCTGGCGCAATAACCACTTCACAGAATAATTTTGTGATTTCAGAGGCCGTAGCCAAATCAATAGGAGTATTCGAAATCAACACCCCACCAAAGGCAGAAGTAGGATCACAAGCCAAAGCCGCATCATAGGCCTCACTAATAGTAGCTCTGGTAGCCAAACCACAAGCGTTATTGTGTTTTAAAATAGCAAAAGTAGGTCCGTCCGTTTTAAACTCGTTGATTAAGTTTACAGCAGCATCCACATCTAACAAATTGTTGTAAGACAATTCTTTTCCGTGAACTTTGGTAAACATCGCCTCAAAATCTCCGAAGAAAAATCCTTTTTGATGTGGGTTTTCTCCATAACGCAATACTTGACCATCCGCAATACTTGCTTTATATATTGTTTCATCGGTATTGAAATAATTGAAAATAGCTCCATCATAATGAGAGGAAACATGAAAAGCCTTAGTCGCTAATAATTTTCTGTCTTCTAAAGTTGTCGCGCCATTCTGATTGGTAATCATATCCAAAAACATACCATATTGATCCATAGAAGAAACAATTACAGTGTCTTTGAAATTTTTAGCCCCTGCACGGATCAATGAAATTCCACCAATATCAATTTTTTCTATAATATCTGCCTCACTAGCCCCAGAAGCTACCGTTTTTTCAAAAGGATACAAATCAACAATTACTAAATCTATTTGAGGAATATCATATTCTTGCATTTGTTGCACATCACCTTCATGATCTTGACGATTCAAAATCCCTCCAAACACTTTAGGATGCAAAGTTTTTACTCTTCCTCCAAGTATAGAAGGATAAGAAGTAACGTCTTCCACTGGAATTACTGGAATTCCAAGATTTTTTATAAAATCTTCCGTTCCTCCCGTCGAATAGAAAACAACATTTTGTTCGTGTAATTTTCTAACAATCGGCTCTAATCCGTCTTTAGAAAATACAGAAATTAATGCGGATTGAATTTTTTTAGTAGTGTTCATGTGTAGTAGTTTTTTGAAAGCGCAAAAATAGTTAATTTTTACAAATAAAATCTAGGGAATTTATGTAACATTTTTAATTAAATTCGTACCTATTAAAATAGTATTTTGAAAGATTCTTCAAATTCATTTTTACCTTAATTCAATTCAAAAAATATGCTGGTTTATCTACGATTATTGAAAGAAAGTTTTCGCTTTGCTACCAATGCCTTATTGGCCAATAAACTTAGGACTTTACTTTCCTTACTTGGGGTCACCATTGGTATTTTCTCCATTATCGCTGTTTTGGCCGCTGTAGATTCTTTGGATCGCAAAATTTCTAAAGATTTGAGTAGTTTGGATAAAAATACCATTTATTTAATGAAATTTTCCTTTGGTCCTACGGAAATTCCGCAATGGAAAAGAGAGCAATTTCCTAATGTTAAGTATGATGAATACAGCTACATGAAAGGGGTAATGACTAATACTGAGCAAATGGGCTATCAAATTTTTACCAAAAGAGAAGCCATTAAATACGAATCTAAAACAGTCAGTGATGTGAATATCGTACCTGTTTCCCATGAATTTATAGATATTCAAGGATTGGAATTTGAACAAGGTCGATTTTATACAGAGTCCGAGGCCAATTCCGGTGCCTCTGTAATTGTTTTAGGAGATGAAGTAGCCGCATCACTTTTTGAGGGCAGCGATGCTTTGGGAAAAACAGTACGACTTTATGGTAAAAGATTTACAGTAATTGGAGTTTTAAAGAAAAAAGGTTCTGGGATTTTTGATGATGACGATACATCCGCATTTATTCCGGTGAATTTTGTACGTCAACTGTTTGGTGACAACAATGATGGCTTAACGAATGTGATCATATTCAAACCCGAAAAAGGAGTAGACATGGACGCTTATAAGGGCGAAATCACCCAAAAACTTAGAGCGTATCGAGGGTTAAAAGCAGGCGAAATTGATAATTTTTTCATCAATGTGTTTTCCGGATTTACGGATTTTATTGATGGTATCATTGGACAAATGAATGTGGTAGGATGGATCATTAGCGGATTTTCTTTGTTGGTGGGTGGTTTTGGTATTGCCAATATCATGTTTGTCTCGGTAAAAGAACGCACCAATTTAATCGGAATTCAAAAATCATTGGGCGCAAAGAATCGTTTTATTTTGTTTCAATTTTTGTTTGAAGCGATTATACTTTCTTTAATTGGAGGTGTTATCGGGTTGTTGTTGGTGTGGATCATTGCTATGGTACTCACTAATGCCTTGGATTTTGAATTTGTTTTAGGATTTGGAAACATCCTTTTAGGCACTAGTCTAGCAGCATTCATTGGTTTACTCTCGGGCATTTTACCCGCGATATCCGCTGCTAATCTAGATCCTGTAGAGGCTATTCGTACTGGAATGTAGATTTTTACACAACAAAACATCGCTTTTACCTCATCGTTTTCTTTTTTAATGTCTGTATCGTTACAGAATAAACAAAAAAAATCCCAAGAAAAGAATCTTGGGATTTTGTATTTTAAATGATAAAAACTTATCGTATCTCGTTATTTTGAATCAAATCGATATACAAGTTAATTCTGTCCTTCAGCTCTTTTCTTGGCGTAATAAAGTCTAAGAAACCATGTTCTAAAAGAAATTCAGCAGTTTGAAAACCTTCGGGTAAATCTTTTCCTGTGGTATCTCTAACCACACGTGGTCCCGCAAAACCAATTAATGCACCGGGTTCAGAGATGTTGATGTCTCCCAACATGGCATAAGAAGCAGTGGTACCTCCCGTGGTAGGATCTGTACAAAGAGAGATATATGGCAAACCGGCTTCTGCCAATTGCGCTAATTTTACCGAAGTTTTAGCTAATTGCATCAAAGAATAGGCTGCTTCCATCATACGGGCACCTCCAGATTTTGAAATCATCACAAAAGGCAATTTATTTTTGATGGCATGATCAATCCCTCTAGCAATTTTTTCTCCTACAACAGCTCCCATAGAACCTCCGATAAATGCGAAATCCATAGCACAAACCACAAGGTCTTTTCCTTTAGATTTTCCAACTCCTGTGCGAACGGCGTCTTTTAATTGTGTTTTGGACATCACTTCTTTCAATCGATCCGCATACTTTTTGGTATCTTCAAAATGCAATGGGTCTTTTGAGGTCATGTTTTTATCCAACTCTACAAATTCATTATTGTCGAATAAAATTTCGAAATAAGTAGCACTTCCAATTCGTACATGAAAATCATCTTCAGGACTTACAAACAAGTTACGTGCTAATTCATCGGCGTCAATAATTTTTCCGGTAGGCGATTTGTACCAAAGCCCTTTGGGAACATCCATTTTGTCCTCGGTAGCCGTAGTAATTCCTTTTTCTTTTCTTTTAAACCAAGCCATTTATTAAGTATTCAGTGTTGAGCGTACAAAACTATAAAAAAAAAGCAATAAAAAAAGTTGTAACATTTCATAGTTTTTATTCTAGAAACGATACAACTTTTATTTATTTCCTAATTAAAGGGTATTCACGTTGTTCAAATCAGCAAAAGATTGTGCTAATCTTGTATTGAAGGTTACTTCACTTTCTCTAACCCATCTTCTAGGATCGTAGAATTTTTTGTTAGGTACATCAGCTCCTTCAGGATTACCAATTTGAGTTTTTAAGTACTCAATATTTTTCACCATATAGTCACGGATCCCTTCTGTATAAGCAAATTGTAAATCAGTATCAATGTTCATTTTAACCACTCCGTATCCAATAGCTTCTCTAATTTCCTCTAGAGTAGAACCTGATCCACCGTGGAAAACGAAATCTACTGGGTTAGCACCTGTATTGAATTTTTCTTGAACATACTCTTGAGAATTTTTCAAGATTTTTGGAGTCAATTTCACATTTCCTGGTTTGTATACCCCGTGAACATTTCCAAAAGAAGCTGCAATAGTAAAACGAGGACTTACTTTTGATAATTCTTCGTAAGCGTAAGCTACTTCAGAAGGCTGTGTATATAATTTAGAGCTATCTACATCCGAGTTGTCTACTCCATCTTCCTCTCCACCTGTGATACCAAGTTCGATTTCTAAAGTCATACCCATTTTACTCATACGAGCTAAATACTCTTTACAGATTTCGATATTTTCTTCGATTGGCTCTTCAGACAAATCAATCATATGAGAAGAGAATAATGGTTTTCCTGTAGCTGCAAAATTAACTTCTGAAGCGTCTAGTAAACCGTCAATCCAAGGTAATAATTTTTTGGCACAGTGATCTGTGTGAAGAATCACTGTTGCTCCGTAAGCGGCTGCCAATGCATGAATGTGTTTTGCCCCAGCGATAGCCCCGGCAATGGCTGCTTTCTCCCCTGCATTAGATAATCCTTTACCTGCATTAAATTGTGCTCCACCATTAGAGAATTGGATAATTACTGGAGCATTTAATTTTGCTGCAGTTTCTAAAACTCCATTAATTGTGCTGGAACCAGTAACGTTTACTGCTGGAAGTGCAAATCCTTTTTCTTTTGCATAGCTAAAAATTTCTTGAACTTGATCTCCTGTAGCCACTCCTGGTTGTATGTTGTGTGCCATTTTGTTAAAATTTAAGTTATTATTTTTTTTAAAGGTTCACAAAAATAAGCATTTCAAAATTTAGAAAGGGTAATTAATCCCAAAATTTAAGACAGATTTGTTAAATCTAAAGTCTTTAAACCAGCGACTTCCTACAGAATTTCCGGGATTATAGGTTTTAAATCCCAAATCAAAACGAACTACAAAAAAATTCAAATCGTAACGCAAACCAAAACCCGTACCCAAGGCCATTTCACTCAAATCTTTTAAGCTAGAAAACCTTGCTGATTCTACTTCTACCGCGTCTAAAACATTCCAAATATTACCCGCATCAGCAAATATTGCTCCTTTAACACTACCCACTATCTTGAATCGGTATTCTGCACTCAAAGCGATTTTCATGTTAGCCTCGTTGAAATCTAATACAGATCCCGTACTACCCGGCCCTAAACTATAAGGTTGCCAAGCTCTATTATCATTGGTCCCTCCAGAGAAATAACTTCGAGAGAATGGAATATAATCCGCGTTACCAAAAGGAACTGCAATCCCAAAAAAACTTCTAAAAGCTAGAATATTCTCTTTTGAAAAATCCCAATGTTTGATATAATCGAGTTCAAATTTTAAATACTCCGAATAAGGCAAATTAAAAATCTCATAATGTCCCGAAGCATTTTTTTGCAATTGAGCTGCCTTTGCAATCCAACTCAACAATGTTCCAGCCGATTCAATTTTGGATTTAAATTGATAAAAATCATTGTCCTGAATGTCCTTTTTGGTCGATTGAGTAAAAGTATAACTGGTCCCCAAAATAAAATCATTTTCCGTCAAACGCAATCTTCGCTCTTCTATGCCTAAGACTTCTTTAAATTCTTTATCTTCTACTTTTATAGCCGTTCTTAAATTCAACACATCATCTGTAAAACCTGTGGTTCCAGAATTGATAATCAGGTTTTTGTTCCCATCCACATAACTGCTCTCGGTGTTGAAAGTCTTCGCAATGCCATTTAACGCATTGTAGGAAGATCCATAAACATTAAAGTAATTGGCCGGATTTAAATTTCGAACAAATTGAATATTGAGTAAATCGACTCTTGCGGTATTATTTTTAATTGGATTCCAATTGTACGTAATTAAAGAGGTAAAGTTTTCTTTATCTAGTCCGATGTTTCTTTGTTTATTAAATCCCGCCGAAATTTGAGAATACGGGATCATCCGCTTAGGAATAATCCTATCGGTATTAAAAGGAAGAAAGATTCTCGGGAAATTCAATTTTAAGTTGATCCCATACTCGGTCACATTAAAAAAAGCATCATTAGGATTAGCAAAATCCTTGGAAGACCCGATATTACCCCTAAAACCAATTTCTAAAGTTTCCGCTCTATTGAATACATTCCGGATAGTTTCTGTAACACTAGCTCCTATACCAAAATCTTGAATGTTCGAATGGGTAAAATCTAAGGTCGTACCAAAACTAAATTTCTTTTTAGGAGAAAGATAAATTTTGGCTATTAACGATTGTGCGGTAGTATCTCTTTTATCTACCTCATATTGGATACTGGGATATCCAAATATTTTTAAATTATTCAATGATCTATTGGTCAATACTGTTTTACTATCCGCAAACAAAGCCCCTTTGTTTAAAAAAACTGCATCGGTAATCGCTGATGGTTTATAGCGCAATTTTCCATGACTAAAAAGCTTAATATCATGGTATTCTACACTATCTGTCACTGTTTCGGGAGGGCTTTTTGGAGAAAAATCAGTAAAAATTTTAACATCGCTTATTTTATACAAATGAAACGGGACTGTATAAGTGGAATCGTTGTTTTGATAGGAATAATTTTTGATTATCAGATCCACATTGGCTTTGTCTTTCTTGCCAATGGTATCAATGTCAAACAAAACATTATTGGCTTGAAACAAATAAGCTCCGTTATTTCTAAAATAGGTCGTGATTCTGTTTTTTTCATCCTCAAAATCACTAGTTTTATATTGTTTACCCGATTGAATCACACTCGCTTGCTCCACGTTTTTGTATAAAGAATCCAATGCTTTTGAGGCAATAGATCGACTAATAGTGTCAATAATAAACGGGTTTGACAAGGCTATTTTGTATTTAATTTTAGCTTTTTTAATCCCTATCGTATCGATTGTATAGGTGGTTTTGGCGTTAAAATAACCTTTATTAAAATAGTAATTATTTAACCTATTTACGGTTTTTTGGGTTTTAACCGTGTCTATAACCACAGGAGGTTCACCTACTTTTTTCAAAAACTGATGAATTCCTTTGTAATAAAAAGATTCTCCCAAACGATGAACTTGTTTTGCAGACAACCACTTGGATTTTCTTGCGAATTTCTTAGGATCTTTAATAAATTTAGCCTGAAAAGTAGAATCAGGATTTAAATTCGCGGCGTTGTAAAGCGCTAATCTCAATCTAAAACCACCAATTGTCCCGTTTGGATTTTGATACATTTGATCGAATGCCGTTTGTTCTTTAATCGGCTTATCATTTACTGTAATTTGATTTTTTGTTAGTAAAAATTTGCCTTCAGGAACTCGTTTAACAGCATTACAAGCCGAAATAATTATTGCAATTAGAAGAAATGCAATTACTTTTGTGGAATTCTTTTTCAAGTGTTGGTATAAATTTAATTCAAAAGTACATTTTTTTATGGTTAGTAAAAACCAAATAAAGCTTATCTCGAGTTTACATCAGAAAAAATTCAGAAATGCACAGCAGTTATTTATAGTTGAAGGCAGTAAAGGTATTCAGGAATTATTGAATTCTACGCTAGAATTAGAACATTTGTACGTTACTGTGGACACTTTCGAAACGGTTCCTTTTTCAAAAAAAAGCCTCCTAACCGAGAGTGAATTAAAAAAAATAAGCGCGTTAACTACACCAAATACTTGTTTGGCTGTTTTCAAAATTCCAGCAGAAAAACCAATACTAAAAGAAGGACTAATTGTCGCACTCGATTCCATCCGAGATCCCGGTAATATGGGAACGATTCTAAGATTATGCGATTGGTTTGGCATCAGCCAAGTGGTTTGCACTAAAGAAACGGTAGACCTCTATAATCCAAAAGTAGTACAAGCCACTATGGGATCCATTGCCCGAGTTAACGTGAATTATGTTGACCTGAAAACGTATTTACAAGCTACTTCTTTGCCCATTTTTGGTACTTTTATGGAAGGGGATTCCCTCTATACCGCCGCACTCCCCAAGGAAGGCATCATTGTTTTGGGCAATGAAGCCAATGGGATTTCTGCTGAAATTGAAGCTTTAGTAAAGCATCGCATTACAATTCCACGTTTTGGTAATTTACAACAAACGGAAAGTTTAAATGTTGCGACTGCCACCGCCATTGTTTTGAGTGAATTCAAACGCAATTCCTGATTTTAATGAAAGGTAAAATTGATAAAAATAGCTCTGCTTTTCATCGATTCAATAGTGCCCGTCCATGGACTATTTGGGTCTTTATCTCGAATTAATTCATCATTGATGCCAAAAACGCCTCGAATGGAGGGAGAAAAAATAAAGTATTCAGAAAAAATATCAATACCTAGTCCTACTTCATAATTGGGATTCCAAGATTTGACTCTAAATCGTCCTTCTGCATTATCGTCTAATGATTTGGCATTGCTAGACAAATTAAGAGTTAAGGAACCACCTCCCAGCAAATAAGGGCGTACATTTCCTGTTCGCTCCGAAGAAAACTTGAGTAACAATGGAAAATGAATATACGTACTATTCACTTCTCTCAACCGATCACTAGTAGTCGCAGCGCCCGGAAAATAGGAACTTGGAAAATAAAGATCCCGTTTGGTATAATACAACCCGGGTTCAAAACGCAGATCAAGGTATTCTTGTAAACGCCAATTAGCAACTAAACCAACGTTAAAACCCGTAGTTCTTTTGACCAAAACATCAGGTTCATTGACTTTGTAATCTATTTTGAAATCAAAACCATTAAACCCCATAAAAAAACCAAAATGAATTTTTTGTTTTTGGAAGTTCTCTAAGTTAATAATAGGATCTTTGCTAAAAATGTGTTTATTCCACTGTGCATTGACAAAAGTACAAGACAGTAAAAAAAGGAATACAGGTATTTTTTTCATAGAAAACAAGGGCGTTTCAAATTATTGTTTGGTTGCGTAATAGATTGTCGCAACTCCAAAAGTTTGCGGCATATCTTTCACCTGAATAAACCCTGTTTTTCTCAAAATATTGTTCAAACGCTCTCCATAAGGAAAAGCTGCCGAGGATTCAGACAAATAGCCATAAGCGGTAGTGTCTTTTGAAAAAAGTTTCCCAATGAGAGGCAAAATGTTTCTACTATAAAAATGATAGCCTTGTTTGAAAGGCGTTTTTTCGGGAACAGAGGTTTCTAAAATCACAAAAGTACCACCGGGTTTAAGTACTCGTAGAATTTCGCTCAATCCTTTTTCGAGGTTTTCAAAATTTCGTACCCCAAAAGCTACTGTAATCGCGTCAAAATAATTATCTCCAAAAGGCATACTTTCAGAATCGCCCAATTGCATTTCGATACGATTAGACAATTGTTTTGCAGCAATTTTTTCTACGCCAACAGCCAACATGCCCTCTGAAATATCTAATCCAATAATTTTAGTTGCGGGGGTTTGAGCCATCAATATGGCCAAATCTCCGGTCCCTGTAGCGATATCTAAAATAGTTTTTGGGTTAGATTCTGCTACCAAATCCAGTACTTTTTTTCTCCATTTTACATCAATTCCGAAAGAAATCACTCGATTTAAATTATCGTAATTTCCTGAAATGGTATTGAACATAGTCGCCACTTGTTCTTTTTTGCTTAATTGAGAATCTTTATAAGGCGTTATTTTTTCTGACATCGTATTTTAATTTGCACAAATATACTACAAACTCCATTAACTGTACCGTCCTTTCAGGGCATTCGCTTTTAAAAAAAATTAGCCACCAATCACACCAATTGTCACTAATTGTCACTAATTGTCATCAAAACTGAAATTGAATGTCACTAATTCCAGCAATAGTACTAATTTATGTCATTAAAACACACGTTTTAATTCGTGATTCATTAGTGAATTCTATCTAACTCTATTTTTAATCTTTGAAAATCAGCGAATCAGCGGCAAAAAAAAAGTTAGTCAAGCTGCGGTCAAAGTTTTTCCACTTTCTTGAAATTCGTGGTGGGTATTCTTAAAAGCGAATGCCCTGACTTCAAACCGTAAACCTAGTCTTGCAGAGAAATCTAGGGTAAACCCTTTGATCGAAATTTAGAAATATCGTACTGATTACCTACTCCCACATAAAACCGCCATTTTAACCACTCTTTAGGTAACATCTGGATTTTACCTAGCGAAATCAAGGCCTTTTTTAAAAATAAAAAAAATTAACAAAAAAAAGTAAAATATCACTAAAAGTAGGTATTGTTTGGCGTATAAATATTAATCAAATTTGCCCTGTAAAGAAATATAAATGATAAGTATTCGTTTCATGGCACAAATCAAATGGTTTATACTTGCGCTAATAATCACATTTGTTCTCGTTAACAGTTTTGAAACCATCTCCTTCGGGAATGGTACTTTTTTTGAAGCGCAAACTACGTTCTTAGGATTAAATTTGTTTTTGGAAATTTTAATTTTTTTGGCCTTTAGTATCTTTGTGGTATTTGGTATTAAAGGCTACTTTGAGTTTTACTCAAAAAAAATATCAAACATCATCATTACCGTTACGGGATCAATTTTGTTCATTGGTATTCTATTTTTGTTGTCTCAAATACTGTTACAAGAATAAGCCTTCATGTACAAGTCATTTTTTTACAAATAAAAAACATCCTTTGCGGGATGTTTTTTTTGTTTTAGAGGGCTGCCGTTTGAAAGAAATATGAAAACTCCTAATTCAAAAATTGCCATTGATTTTAAAAAAGAACACAAAATCAGTATTCTGTAGTATCAATCTGTAGTTCTTTTACATCCATTCTTCTGAAAAACAAAAAGTACTTTCTAGCCCTGATCGCAGCGGCATCCTTTGCTTTTTTCTTTTAAAAAAGCAAAGATATAGCGTAGAGCAGGACGAGGCGTTGTTATGAAAAGGAAACGATGTGCTCCTGACCAATTACCTAAAGCTGTAAGTAAGTCCAATTGAACCATAATAATACCCCGTATTGACCGGATGATTGACCTCTTTAGAGCGGTAGAAAAAAGTATAATTACAATTGAAATGGTTGTAGCGGTACTTGATGCCCACGGCCGTGTGCCAGCGCCAACGAATCAGGTCTAATTCTACGGGGCTTTGCGTCCCAAAAAGGCTGCCTTGAACCGTTGCGTCATAGGCTTGGTACTGCAAACTGGGCTGGATAAAAAAGTACCATTCCTCAGTTTTGGGAGTGCCTAAAACGCCGCCGCTGTAAAAATTAGAATGAGTTATGGGTTGCAAATTTTTCAAACCTATTCTAGCAAAAAAACCTGAATTAAGAGCTGTTTGCACGGTTCCTAAAGTGGCTTGTCCTTGAAAATGAACATCAAAATGAGGTGTGGTTGGATTTGAAAAAAGCTTTTGGGAAAAGCGAAATTGAGTTTGTAGCGCTAAGGTATTCTTGATTTGGTTTTGCCACCCTTCCACATGGCGCAACGAAAAAGCATCGTGCAATCCGTTTTGCATTTCTTCAGCATACGAATTGGGACCAACATAACCTATTTGCACGGCTCCTTGATAAACGCTATTGTTTGCCATAAAAAACGTTTGATTGGCTTCGCCAAACAAATAACCCGCAAAAGGGCGATCATTGTCTTTAATGGCGTTGGCCAATCGGGTTCTGGGAGTGTAAATGTATTGTGCTAATCGGAACTCTGTGGTTTTTTTGAGCAAAATGGCCGAAGATTTAGCATTTAAATAGTTATAAAACAGCGTAATTCCATTGGTATAATAGCGATCATTTTTTACAGAAGCATACAAATCGTTATCGAGCTCTACTCCCACTTGCTTGCTATCAGAAGTTTGTGCTGAACCCAAAAAATGGATCCCAAACAGCAGTAAAAACAAGAGTTTCGTTATTCTCATTTGTAGTTTATAGTCCCAACATGATTCATCACACGTACGATTTTGGCTTTTCGATTGTTGATATAAGAAGACGAACTTGTGGCTTTGTATTTACGCGGGTTGGGTAAAATAGCGGCGATTCCTGCGGCTTGCATTTTGGTCAAACTCGAGGCGTCTTTTCGGTACCAATATTGGGTGGCTGCATGTGCTCCATACACCCCATCGCCCATTTCGATGCTGTTCAAATAGACTTCCATAATGCGTTTTTTACCCCAAATCATTTCGATTAGCACTGTGAAATAAGCTTCTAATCCTTTGCGCAAGTAACTTCGTCCTTGCCATAAAAAGACATTTTTGGCGGTTTGCTGCGAAATGGTACTTCCTCCTTTTATTCTTCGGCCTCTTTCGTTGCTTTTGTAGGCTTTTTGCATCGCCAGAAAATCAAATCCATTGTGGGTCAAAAAGGTACCGTCTTCACTGGCGATTACGGCTTTTTGCAAATTCATAGAAATATTTTCGATGGGTTCCCAATTATGACTAAAATGATTCTCTTTTCCGTTGGATACGTTTTCAAAAAAACGAATCACCATCAGTGGTGTAAAAGGAACAGGAACAAATTTAAACACCACCACACTAAAGATGGAAAGTCCAAAAAACCAAAGCAATACTTTGAAAATAAAGCGTTTTACCTTACTTCCAAAACTAGATTCTTGTTTTTTTGCCGGTTTTTTAGTAGGTGATTTTTTTGGGGTAATCTTGGTTGCCATTATATTTAATTCTATTTATTAATTGCAACCATCCAAACTAGAGCTTACAATTATTTTTTTATCACTTTAAAAATTTCTTTCTTTTCTTCACTTTTTAAAACAATCAAATATAAACCAGCTGAAAATTGTTTAAAATCGACCGATATTTTTGAATCTGAATATTTATTCTCAAAAAGCAATTGTCCGTTTACATCATAAATTTCTAAGTTCGAAATTATTGAATTACTTTCTATATTTAAAACATTTTCTATTGGATTTGGATAATATTTAAAATCTGTTGTTTTATTTTCATCAATCGACAAACTTTTGACTGTTTTAGCAAAGCTAAGATTGTCTAAATATGCAGTATCTCCTAAATAAGATTTTCCGATATGCTGCAGAGAAATTCTAATTTCTGAACCGACATAAGGAGTTAAGTCAAACACATATTTTTCAAAATTATCTCCAATATTTTTTACGGGTTTTAGTATTGTACCTATAACGTTTCCGTTTACAACAACTCTAAACATCGATTCCGTATTACTGGTAACAAAAGTTTGTTTCAAGTCAAAACTCATAAATAAAGAAGTTGCATTTTTGGCAGCTACTTTTGCATTAATTTTTGTAACACTCCTTTGATTTACTTCCCAAACTGAAATTGAACTTTCTGTTGTTTTACCAGAAACAGAAGCATTTGCAACAGTTACCCACTGATCAGAGCTACTATTCCCATTCATCACAACAACTTTATTATTGATGGATTGACTTTCAGATTCAACATTAATATAAGAATCTCTAGTTTCTTCTATAATTATATCATCTGAAATTTCATTTTGAAAATCATAAAAAGTTGATTCTTTACTTCCATCAACAGACACTTTATACCCTTCCTTTAATTCAAATTTATCTGCCAATAAATTAGGAGAGCTGGAGTTTGAAAAATTCATCAAAAAACTATAATCACCAGAAACCATAGGAGTAAAGTAGTAGGAGACATCACTATAATTATATTCTGTAAGTCTTCCTGAGCCCGATGTTGAAACGTTTGTCTCCATATTGTAGTCGTTCTGTCCTCTACCTACAGAAAGACCGACTCCTTGCGTTCTGTATTCGTAACTATTTCTGGCTTTTAAACTAAATTTGTATGTTGTTCCGGCAGCAAGAAAAAACATTGGCGTCATCAATTCTGTGCGATGACTCCCTTTTATATGTAAATAACTTGTATCATCATATCCACTACGCATATAATCTGGACCAAAATTATATAGTTGATCTGAAATATTAGTCTTTTCTAATTTCAGATCTCCATACAAGAGTTTAAAGCAGTTTGGCAATACATTTGCTCCATAATTTTCTAAATTACTAAAGTTTTCTATCCACGGCAGCGATTTACCTTTGCAAGTAGTTTCAATTTTTTTAGGTCCCACCACAATCGAATTTCCAGAGCCACAAACTGTTTTTAGATAAAACTGATAAGAAGTTCCTTCTTCTAAATTAGAAATCTTAATTTCATTTGCATTAGCAACAGCGATTTTACCTGTCCCAGGAACAAAACCCGTTAGACCATATTCAATCTCAACTTTTTGTGACGTTTTATTTTTAGAAGTCCAATTTATTTGCAATGATTCGTTGTTTATTTTCGAGAATACAACATCGATAGGATCGTAACAAGACAAAGTCTGATCGTAATGAATATCGTCAATTAAAACTCGATTGGTTCCTTGAAATTCTAAATTTTCAGCTACAAATCGAAATGCGATTTGTTTATTAGCTCCTTTATACTCAGAAAAATCAACATTTATTTCTTTGCCATATTTAGGTAGATTTCGCAATTCTTCTAACGAAACAGATTGATAAGGCTCAAAAGTACTTATGTCAATTGGATTCTTAATCGTTCCAATAATCAAGGTGCCAAATTTCAAATCGATAGTATTTATTTGCTGATTAAGCCAAAACTTGATTTTTTTATTCTGATCAAAATCTTCTAAATAAGGCGATACTAAAAGTGCCGTATCAGCATTGTTTTGGAGATAAAAGGTGTTTGGTGCACTGTTTATATTTGGCAAACTATATTCGTACACCTGTGTATCAAGAAAACTATTTTTAGTCCAGCAAAATCCTGGAGGTTCATTCGTTGCAACATACTGATCAAAATTTTCTACAAAAGGCGATTTTTCTGTACAGCCAATTTTAAAGGTGTAACGATCTGACCATTCACTTACAATTGTTTTTTCACAATATACTCGCACACGATAGTCATAGATTCCTTGTACTAAACCTTTCAGGTTATAAGGATTAGTATTCACATTGACAATAGTTCCTTGACCATCTGTAAAACCTTTTGGTCCATACTCTATATCCCAACTTTGTGATCTGTTTTTTGTATTATTATCTCTCCAATCCAAAGAAGCGCTATCAGATCCTGATTGTCTGGCCCCTAATAGTCCAGATCTTGGACATTCATTTTGAACATATTCAAAATCATCAATATAAAAGTAATCCAATCGCTGATTTTTGGAGCTATGTTTGAAACCAACAAACTTATCTGTCCCATAATAATCTGAAAGCTCTACTTCATATTTGATCCACTTATCGATATTTTCTACAGGAACTGTTACAACCTTATAGGTCGTAAATGTATTATAATCTCTAGGATCAGCTAATGTACCGATACTGACTTCTATAGGTTTTTTTGAAATTCCGGCTCTGGTTTTTAGCCAAAAAATAACTTTTTTATAGTGGTCAAGATCTTTCAGCCTTGGAGAGACCAATACAACACGATCAGCATTTTCTCCAGTACCAGCCGGAAAAGGATCGTCTGTTTGGTTGGTTACACAAATAGATTTTGTTCCACTATGTATCAAAGTTCCCGCATTCCCTTTTATGTCAGAAATATAACGATTTTTATTATACCATCTTTGATTAAAGTATGGTACTATTCGGGTCCAACAGCCTGATTTTTCAAAAGAAGAATTTTCAAAACCCTCAGTGTAACCAGCCGTAAACCCTTCGCAATTTGTTCTAAAATATCCCCTGTCTGACCATGGGCTGTAATTACTTCCACATTTAGAACGCACATAAAAGTCATATTCAGTGTCCCCTAATATAGATTCTGTAATTTTAAAAGGATAACTCGTTATAGTTACGATTGTTCCTTTTCCATGCTCAAAACCTTTCGGGCCATATTCTATCTGCCATTCTGAAGCTGGTTTATAATTATCCCATTTTACTATTGCAAAATCATATCCAAAATCAACTGTCACTGGATTTAAGGGCTCAGTACAAGAAGGCGCGCTCTCATAAATAAAATCATCAATATTAAATTGCGATTTGCCTTCATTATTATACCTAATTGCAATGTAATGATGATTACTACTTTTTATATAATTATCTAAATAAACGGTATGCTCTTTCCATTCTGACGATTTATTATCATTTTGAAGTTCATTCATTTCTGAAGGCAAAATCGACTTTAAGGCAACAAATGTTGAGGCATCTTTAGGGTCAGACATTGTGCCAATTGTGAGGCTTGTGCGGTTATATGTATCCTCTCCACTATAAGTTATTAAACTAAACTTTATTCTTTTATCAGCATCTAAGTCTCCAATATATGGAGTGATAAGATAAGCTTTGTTTACATTTAAGGCCCCAACAAAATCAGACATTCTAATACTTGCCTCACCTGTTTTAGCTATAAGTTTTGGTGTTGTTCCAAGATTTTCCATGCTAGATCTTACCAAGCAACTATTTTCAATTGTACTCCAGCAAGGATCAACATATTCTGTACCTTCAAATGATGTACTGTAATTTCCAGAAATTACAGTACATGGTGTTTTAAAACTAATCGCTTTTGTCCAATTAGAATATAAATCATCAATACAATGAGCCCTTACTTTGATTTCGTAATCTGTATTTCCAATTAAATTTGTTAGAGTGTAAGAACTGCCCTGAATCTTTACAATTTCGGTCGTACGACGAACAACATTAGTTACACTAACTTCATAATCATTTTGATTTTGAGAATCAAAACTTATCTGAGCCGAATTCTGTCCTACATTTGTCAGCGAAAAATTAGTAAGATCATAACAATTAGCAGCTGTTTCGTAACTAAAATCATCAATACTTATATTCTCATGGGCACCATAATATTTTCTTTTAAATAAAAACACAATATATTGATCACCACCCTTATAATTATTAAAATAAACTGTTTTTTCATGCCACCCAGAGCCTTGTGTATTTTCTATACGGGAAAGCAAATGAAAAGTACTTAGATCATTTGGGTTTGTCATTGTTCCAACGAGCAATTCGATATCACTACCATAGCCAAAAGTCCAAAATTTTATTTTTCGATCGGTTGCCAAATCATTAAATTTTGGTGATACTAAAGCTATTTCAGAACCATTCTCATAATTATAATTTGTCATTCTCATTGAAAATCCTGGCTTATTATTCTCACTATGATTGTCTTGACTCTGATAAATCCCTGCAGTGCTCGAAGAATTTGTATAAAGTAAGCCCCTCCATTCTAATTCTGTTTCACTTTGAGTATCAAAATTTGTAGTATATCCTACTGAAAAAACTTTATCACTTGTTGGGAAAATTGTTTTTGCCGAAGACCAATCTGTCCACACAAGATTATTATTAGCTAAATATCTTTGTCTAACTCTAAAATCATAGCCGTACAAAGGATTTACCGTGAATCGATAAAAGTGTATTCCTGAAACACTTATAACAGTCCCCTGTCCGGATTTAAAACCAATTGGGCCGTATTCAAATTGCCATTCATAAGTTGACGTAAAATCATAATCATTAAAGGTGACCTCAACATCTCCAGTGTAAGAAACGGTAACATTAAAACTAGAATCAGCAACTTTTGTTTCTGCAATTGGGTTTGCTCGTAAAAAAAATAGGTTAAAAATAGAAAAAAGTAAAACAAGTCTAGTTTTTTGCATGCTTGGGATTGTTTTTAATTATTGATTGGGATTAAATCTGCTAATTCGGTTCCTATTAAACTGCCAATTGCTACGCCCATTCCGCCCATTCGAACCCCACAATATACATTCTGGGACAGGTTGGTTACTATAGGATTTTTGCTAGCGCCTATTCCCATAATTCCGCTCCAACGGTGTGAAATTTCAATATCTTGATTCGGCAAAATTACTTCTTTTAATAACTGTTCCAATTTTTTTTGAATAATTTCGGTCTGCCCCATTTCGGTGGTGGTTTCTTCTTCAAAAGCCAAGTTTCGTCCACCGCCTAATAAAATTCGGTCACCAATATTTCTAAAATAATAATACCCGCGATCCAAATGAAAAGTCCCTTTGATGTCCAAATTCGGAATGGGTTCTGTAATCAGTACCTGAGCCCGTGCGGGTTTTACTTGTCCTTGTGTGAGTTCGGCAGCGAAACCGTTGGTAGCAAACAATAACTTTTGGGTCACAAAACTAAAATCACCCAAAGCAACTTCAACACTTGAACCCTTATCCTCAAATCCCGTAACCGTTTGCTGGTTCAAAATCAAAATATTCGCCGCTACGGCTTGACGCAACAATTCTTGCATCATATTTCCGGTATCAATTTGTCCTTCGAAAGGATTAAAAATTAAATATTCTTTTGTCCCTTTAAATCCAAAACGGTCGACTTCCTTGGTAAAAACGCCACCTCTAAAAATAGGATTCAGAATTTCATTGACAAAAGCCATTTTGTTGACACACTCGGTGTACAAACTTTCCTCCTCTTCCAAAAACAATTCATAACCGCCAAAAGGCTTGTAATCCAAAACCACATCAGGAATCCGTTTGCGCAACAATTGCAAACCCGACCAACGCTTTTGCACCAAAGCAATTACCTCTTCTTCAGTATGGTTTTTTAGATCTTCAACAATCTCCGAAAGACTTCCAAAACAAGCAAAACCAGCGTTCTTGGTACTGGCGCCTTGTGGTAACATTCCTTTCTCTAACACCAAGATTTTGGCCGCTGGAAATCGTTCCCTCAATCGTAATGCGGCATGCAAACCCACAATCCCACTGCCTACAATCGTATAATCTACGTCGGTAAACCAATTTTTTATTTCCCAATAACTCAAATGCATCTTTCGAAAATTTTTATAAAAATACTATTTTTTAGGAGCTATTTCCAGCTGTCCACTGTATCTTTTCTATTTTAAAGAAAAATAGAAAAGGATGCCGTTCCCATCTGGGCTAAAACGAGGTGCACCACAAGATGTTTGATTTACAGAATTAAAATCAGCGCCAACAATAAAATTCAAAATGGAACACGGATTACGCGGATAAAATGGATTTTACACGGTTCACAATTGAATGTAAACTCATCAAATCCGTTCTAATCTGCTTCATCCGTGGCATCCGTGGCCAATTAATTTATTTTACAAGCTATTAAGCTTTTAAAGCGAGCAATGAGACTACTATCCAAAACAAGTCGATTTAAATCATTATTTTTACGTTTTTAAAATTGAAAACAATGAAAAAGATTCTTTTATTAACCTTATCCATGATGAGTTTGACAACAATGGCTCAAAACACACTGACCCCCGAGCTACTCTGGAAACTAGGTCGCGTAACACCTCTAGGTATTTCAAAAGACGGAAAAAACGTCATTTATAAAGTTAGCACACCCTCTGTGGCTGAAAACAAATCCAGCTCTAAGTTCTATTCACTTTCCATCGAAGGCGGAAATGCCACTGAAATTAAAGACACCAAAGGGCTGCTAAACGACAAAAACACCTCGCCAGACGGAAAATATCTTGTTTATAACGAGGAAGTAAAAATCGATAAAGTACACGGAAAAGATTTCTATCCCGAACTGGAAAAATCAAACGTACAAATCTACAACGGACTCGATTACCGCCACTGGGATACTTGGAATGAAGGCAAATTCAACCACGTTTTTTACAAAGAAAACAAAGATGGTACCACAGGAATCGATATCCTAAAAGGAGAAAATTTCGATAGCCCACAAAAACCTTTTGGTGGCGACGAAGATTATATTTGGTCACCAGACAGCAAAAGTATCTTATATGTATGCAAGAAAAAAGCAGGGACTCAATATGCCATTTCTACGAATACCGACATTTACGAATACCAACTCGAATCTGGCAAAACCATCAACCGAACTGAAGGCAATTTAGGGTACGACACGGCTCCTCAATTTTCACCGGCGGGTCACTTGACTTGGTTGCAAATGAAACGTGATGGTTATGAAGCCGATAAAAACGACATCATTGTAGATTTCAAAGGCTTCAAAATGAACCTTACCGCCAATTGGGACGGAAGTGTAGACCAATTTATGTGGAGTCCAGACGGAAAAAATGTCTATTTTGTAGCTGCAGTAGACGGTACCAAACAATTGTTTGCAGTAAACTTCCCCGGAATGACTAGAATTGCGGTAACGGTACGCCAAATTACCAATGGTGATTTTGATGTAAGTGACATTATTGGCTTTTCTGGCGACCAAGTTTTGATCACTAGAACCGATATGAATCACGCTGCAGAAATTTTTTCTTATAATTTAAAGAAAAACACGTGGAAACAATTGTCTAATGTGAATACAGCAACCTACAATACTTTAGCGTTAAGTAAAACCGAACGTCGCTATGTCACCACAACCGATGGTAAAAAAATGTTGGTTTGGGTGATTTTGCCTCCGAATTTTGATGCATCTAAAAAATACCCGACGTTGTTATACTGCCAAGGTGGACCACAATCGCCTTTAACACAAAGCTATTCTTTCCGTTGGAATTTCTCTTTGATGGCGGCTCAAGGCTATGTAGTGGTAGCGCCAAACCGTAGAGGAATGTACGGCCACGGACAAGAATGGAACGAAAAAATATCAGGTGACTGGGGCGGACAAGTAATGGACGATTATTTATCAGCGATTGATGATGTCGCCAAAGAATCGTATGTAGACAAATCACGTCTGGGATGTGTAGGCGCTAGTTACGGTGGCTATTCTGTCTTTTATTTGGCTGGAATTCATAACAATCGTTTCAAAACATTTATTGCTCACGACGGGGTTTTCAATACGCAAAGTATGTTTGGCACCACGGAAGAAGTCTTTTTTAACAACTGGGATTTTGGAGGAGCGTATTGGGAAAAAGACAATAAAGTAGCGCAAAAATCATACACTACTTTTAACCCAATCACTCTGGTGGACAAATGGAACACTCCTATTTTGATCATTCAAGGAGGAACTGATTTTAGAGTCCCAATTGGCCAATCGCAAGAAGCCTTTCAGGCGGCACAATTACGAGGGATTAAAAGTCGCTTTTTGTATTTCCCCGAAGAAAACCATTGGGTATTGCAACCACAAAATGCTCAAGTTTGGCAAAAAGAATTCTACAAATGGTTGAAAGAAACTTTATAATTCAAAAATCGTTGCTTTTTGATTTTAAGGAACAAAATACTCGTTGGGTGAAAATTAAATTTCACCCAACGAGTTAATTACTATTCTAAATAGGATACTGCCGCAACTCCTTCAGCATTAATAACCAAACCTGCTTTTGCACTAGCTTTTGCAGGATCAATTACATAAATAGTAGGCTTAGCGCTATCGGTGGTAATTGGGAAATACATTTTTCCGTTTTGAGCAAAAGGCAATCCCGTGGAAACAATATTTTCTTTGGCTGGAAAACCAGAAGAAAGCCAATTGAATTTCTTGGAACCCATCTTTACTACGGCATATTGTGTAGCTACACTTTCAGTAGTAATCGAATCATATTTTTCGTTGTAGTATTCAAGTAAAAAATAATCTTGTGTGATGGCCCAAACTTTACGGAAACGGTACCCTCCAGAAGCCGCTTCAAGGTCCCAATAATAGGAGTCAAAATCAGTCCCTCCATTTGGAATACGAATTACCCCTGCATTTTTGGTCGACGTATTTTCATAAGCTCCCGAAAAAACATAGACATTATTGGAATCATCTTTACCTATCTGAGAATAATAGGAGGAGCGATAACGCCCAGCTGAATACCCTATCCGATTGTCTTGAAAAGAACGAATGATGTTTAAGTTTTGATCTAATTCAAAAATCCAGCATTCGTCAGGGTTACCTACAGTTGCAGTTGTACTTCCTCCTTCAGTAATTACTTTACCATGAGAAAACACACCTGCTGTTAAAAATGTACCATTTCCTCGATCGACTATTCCGCTAATTGTGGCGCTTTCTTTCACTCCATCATAGGTAGCACCATTTAGTCCCGTTGTAGAAAGGTATTTTGTTGTTACCGCATTACCATTGTTTTGATCAATAAAATAGGCAATTACTCCATTTGTACCATCGGTTAAGGTTTGTCCACTTCTGGCTGCTACTATCCTATTTTCAAAAGTTCCCCAAGTACCATAGCCCTTTTCCAATTGAAATTCATTGTTCGTTTTTTGCAAAATACCTTGTGAATTTAATCCAAAAGTCATCCCTATTGATGGATCTCCTTGGCGGTATTGCATGGCGGTTACCGTTTTTGCTTTGTTACTCACAAAAGCGGTAAAAGCATATGGTTGTTCGATGATACCTGCTGTACCCACAATAGAAGCCGTCCCCGACTCTAAATCAGGAACTGAAAACAGATAAGTAAAATCACCTTGTTGGGCAGCTACAAAATAATTTCCTTGTGTTGTTGTACCAGAACTACTATTGCTATCATCGCTACAACTTACATTTAGGCTTAAAGCAAAGGCTAACAATATTGTGCGGATCAATCTTCTCTTTTTCATTTTAGTGGTATTAAGTATTATTATTTATTTTCTTTTATCCATAATAAAATAGCGCAACTTAACCGAGAAATTTCTTCCTGGTTTTTGTAGAGCATAATTATCATAGAGTAATTCGTTTGTTAAGTTCCTAGCTTCTAAAGCAATATTATATTTTCCATGGGCTGCTGAAAAAGTCACATTAAAATCGTGCGAAAGTTGCTGTGGAAGGATCAGCTTATTATTAGAAGAACCTAAATTTTCCCAATTCAGAAAAAAATCGCCCACAAAATTCATGGCATAATTTAGGCTCAATACATTGCCCTTTTTCCAGATATTTTGAAAATTATACGAAGCATCAAGATTTCCAAAAAAGTACGGAACATTGGGAATACGAATATTGTACGTCAAGCTTTCGCGCTCACCAGATGTGGAGGCTACAAAGCGTTCTTTATCTCGCAAATCCTGATACGTCACATTGGCTCCAATAGAGAATTTATTTTTAAAAGAATAACGCACTTCGGCATCTACGCCCATGTTACGCACCTTACCGTGATTGGTAGAACTTGCTGTACCATTGCGTTGTTCAATAATCCTCCGAATGTAATCTTGGGTATCACGATAGTAAAAATTCAAATCGCTATAAATAGTATGATTCGTAGCTACTTCTTTATTTAAGACAACTCCAAAATTATAATTCATAGAATTTTCTGCCTTCAAAGCCGCATTCCCGGTTTCTAACACTTCATCTCCAAACAATTCGTTTTCTGTGGGCATTCGAAATGCTTTTTCTGCAGAAGCTTTGAACTGCAACGCTTTGTAGCAATAGGTTGCAGCTATTCCATATCCGGTGGCATTATAGTCTTTTTCAACAGCAATAAAAGAAGGACTAGACACATCGCCTGTATTTACTGGTCCTTTAATATTTTGTTGGTAATTTTTCCCGAAAATATCAAAGTTCAAGCTTTGATTGAACTTATGACGATACGAAAGTCCAACAACATTTTTCTGACTTATTCTAGCCATATTATCATAAGCGACTCCCAACTCCGGGTTGGTGTTTTCGATTTCATTTTTTCGGTTATACCCCGTTAAAACATTGTTCAATGAAAACGTATTTTTACTATCTAAACGATAATTCAAATTAGTAGTAGTCGAATAATTGTTATTATAATAAGAAACCAAAGTACCATTTCCAGACTCCCCGGCGGATCCTGTTACTCGATAATCTCCCAACCAATTGTATTGTCGGTTGATAGTATCGTTGTTGCTATTTTTATTTTGATTATAGGTAGCCGCCAACTTAAAATTCAATCCTTTGGTAAATAAATTACGCTTTTCATAATTCAGCGTAGGCATAATGGTATGGGAGGTTCTAAACTTTTTACCAAAAACAATTTTCATCATATTGGCCGTTTGAATGTCTGCATATTCTTGACCAAAAGTAACGCCAATCAAAAAGCGATCAGCCCATTTTTTTTTGACAAAACCTGTTTTTAAAACCACGGTTTCGTTATGATAAGTATCGTGAAAACGCTCTACCCATTTATTATGAATACTGTAAGTTCCAGTGTTCACATCGAGTATATCCTCAATAAAAACTTTATAATTATTATCCGAATAATTTTGAAAAGCGTTCAACTGCAACGTAAAACCATTTGCATCGGTAAAGCCAAAATTCAAATTGGTTTTGTGCGTATTAAACGATCCATAAGAATAAGAAAGATCCATAAAAGTATGGTTTCTTTGATTAGTCACAATATTGATCGCACCGCCAAGCGCATCAGCACCAAGTTCAACGGGCACCACACCTTTGTAGACTTCTATCCGATCCGCAATACCAACAGGAATATTATTCAGTTGAAATGCGGTTCCAAAACCTTGCATGGGTACTCCATCCATAAATAACTTAACGTGTTTTCCAGAAAAACCATTAAATGAAATAGACATATCTGAACCAACACCTCCAGTTTCTCTAATTTTGACACCAGAGGATTTATCCAAAAGATGGGCTAGATCTAAAGTAGAATTGTGCAGTGGTTTTGCCTCTAATGCCACCACATTAAACGCAGATTCTTTCACTTTTTGTCGCGAAGATTTTCTCTTGATAGCCACTTCCTTTAGCGAAATGGGAGCCTTTAATTCCAAATCAACATTGCACTTATATTCTGTTTTACGCTGCAAATCTATGTTTAGCTTCTTGGTCTGATAATTTGGTGATACAACAACCATTTGATATATCCCTTGGGGAGCTATAATTGCATACTGTCCTTTTTGATCGGTTTGAGCTGTAAATGAAGTCGATTCTAAACGAACAACTACATCTTGTAAAGGCGCTCCGTTCGAAATTATTTTTCCATATAAGTGAACGTTTCCTTGTTGTGAAAACCCATTGGCAAAAGAAAAAAGAAAAAAAACAGCTACGATACTTTGAAAATACTTGGTAAAAATCATAAAAGAAAATTAACGTTATGCTTAATTAGATTAATTATAAATAACTTTGCAAAAGTACCTTTATTAAAGAGAGAAGAATAATGAAAAAAGGATTAAAAATAACGGAAACCGAATTATGTATATCAACACTATCCTGAAGGAAATCAATAAAACAATTATAGATGTGCATCTTAAAGACGAGTATTCTGACGCTCCAACTTGTACCCAAAAAAAACAAGAAATTATACATTCGGGTGGTGTAGAAGGGAGTATTTCCGTATGCCATTCTACGGGGTTTTGTGTCATGCGTTGCGATTGTAATTTGAATACTACTTGCACAGACTTGCTAACTATTGATGACGATTACGTACATGTTTCTTATTTGGAAACAGGTTCATTTAGTGTATTGAAAAAGGGAAAAAAAATACCTAAAAAACTAAAAACAGGGTATCTGAAATTGGGATACCAAAATCACTACGAAGCAGCAATGCAAATGTCTAGTAATGATGAAAGATTAAATTATACCCGAATCTTATTATCCAAAAAATTTTATCTTGGACTATTGAAAAATGAACATTGGGCCAAAAATCATACCTTTTACAACGAAGTAATCCAAAACAAGCCCGTTGAATTAGGATCCTACAAAATTACTATGAATTATGAAATCATAACAATTCTTGAAGAAATAGTAGCCAATTCTCATCAAGGCCCCTTAGCACACTACTACATACATTCAAAACTCAAAGAATTATTCTTGATGGCACATATTTCAGAAACCGAAAAGGAAAAATTTTCTTCATACGTTACAGAAGAAATAGAAAAACTAAGTGAAGCCAAATTATTTTTAGAGAAAAATTTTCATCAAAATCCCTCCATCAAACAATTGTCAAGAGCTGTATTGTTGAATGAATGTAAATTAAAAAAAGGGTTTAAAGAAACCTATAATAGTACGATTCACGCCTACATCACACAGTTACGAATGCAACACGCTAGAAAATTACTTTTAGACAAAAGAACAACCAACGAAGTATCTTCCTTTCTAGGTTATAAAAGTGCCTCTCATTTTATTGCTACCTTCAAAAAACATTTTGGCAGCACCCCAAAACAATTGATACTCTCACTACCCGAAAATCAAAACTAAAAAAGCGATTGTAGTGGTTACAATCGCTTTCTAAATTCATTTTTATCAGAAATACTATTCTGGATCATTCATTTTAAATGTGTCCATAAAGGCAGTAGTGTAATCTCCTGCTATGTAACGAGGATCATCCATTAACTGTCTGTGGAAAGGAATGGTAGTTTTGATTCCTTCAATTACGAATTCATCCAAAGCTCTACGCATTTTGCTAATTGCTTCTTCACGAGTTTGCGCCGTAGTAATCAACTTTGCAATCATCGAATCGTAATTTGGCGGAATAGTATAACCAGAATATACGTGTGTATCTAAACGTACTCCGTGTCCGCCTGGCATGTGCAACGTAGTAATTTTTCCTGGAGAAGGACGAAAATCGTTGTAGGGATCTTCAGCATTAATACGACATTCGATCGCGTGTAAATTTGGATAATAGTTTTTTCCAGAAATTGGCACGCCTGCCGCTACTAATATTTGTTCGCGGATTAAGTCGTAATCCACTACTTGTTCTGTAATTGGATGCTCTACTTGGATACGAGTATTCATCTCCATAAAGTAGAAATTACGATGTTTGTCTACTAAGAACTCTACCGTACCAGCACCTTCATATTTAATGTATTCTGCTGCTTTAACCGCTGCGTCTCCCATTTTTTCGCGCAACTCATCGGTCATAAATGGTGATGGCGTTTCTTCTGTTAATTTTTGGTGACGACGTTGAACCGAACAATCTCTTTCAGAAAGGTGACATGCTTTACCGTAAGCATCTCCCACAACTTGGATTTCGATATGACGAGGTTCTTCGATTAATTTCTCTAAGTACATCCCGTCATTTCCGAAAGCAGCTGCTGATTCTTGACGAGCGCCTTCCCAAGCTTTTAATAAATCTTCTTCCTTCCAAACGGCACGCATCCCTTTTCCACCACCACCAGCAGTTGCTTTCAACATCACTGGATATCCAAATTCTTTGGCAAGAGAAGCAGCTTGTTCGTAGGATTCTAAAATTCCAACAGAACCTGGTACGCAAGGCACGCCTGCTTCAATCATAGTGGCTTTGGCCGAAGCTTTATCTCCCATACGATCGATCATTTCTGGAGCAGCCCCGATGAATTTAATACCATGTTCTTGACAAATTTTTGAGAACTTTGCATTTTCAGACAAAAACCCATAACCTGGGTGAATAGCATCAGCATTGGTAATTTCGGCAGCCGAAATGATATTAGGCATTTTTAAATACGACAAATTGCTAGCGGCTGGGCCAATACAAACCGCTTCGTCGGCAAATTTTACATGTAAACTATCAGCATCTGCAGTAGAGTAAACTGCTACAGTTTTAATGCCCATTTCTTTACACGTTCTAATAACCCTTAGCGCGATTTCACCTCTATTTGCAATTAATATTTTTTTAAACATCTTCTTTTTATTAAAATTACAAATTCCAATCTCCAAACTCCAATTCCTTGGATTTTGTGATTTGTCTATTGGAATTTTTAAAAATTATGATGGATCTACTAGGAATAACGGTTGATCAAATTCTACAGGAGACATATCGTCTACTAAGATTTTTACGATTTTTCCTGACACTTCTGATTCGATTTCATTAAATAATTTCATGGCTTCAATTACGCAAAGCACATCTCCCTTATTAATGGTACTACCCACCTCTGCAAAAACAGGTTTATCTGGGGAAGGTTTTCTGTAGAAAGTTCCAATAATTGGCGACTTGATAGTGATGTATTTAGAATCTTCTGATTTGGCTGGTGCTTCTGTAGGAACAACAACTGGAGCAACTTGTGGTACAACTGCTTGCTGCATTACGCCTTGTGAAGGAGGCAACTGTTGTACGTAAGTGGTTTCGGTTACGTTACCTTCTAGGGTTGTTCTGATCGTGATTTTTACATCATCCATTTCTAATTTAACTTCAGCAACGCCAGAATTTGCTACAAATTTGATTAGGTTTTGAATTTCTTTTAAATCCATAATTGTTTTGTTTTAGTTTTAATTTATTTTGTGTCGTAGGCCCATTTTAAATAAATAGAACCCCAAGTAAATCCTCCTCCAAAAGCAGCAAATATTATATTATCGCCTTTTTTAAGTTTCTTTTCAAAATCGTGAAGTACCAATGGTAAAGTAGCTGAAGTAGTATTTCCATAACGCTCTATGTTGACTAGTACTTTTTCTTCTTCAAGATTCATTCGATTAGCAGTAGCATCAATAATTCTTCTATTGGCTTGATGTGGCACCAACCAATTCACATTTTCATTCGTCAAATTGTTTCGTTGCAGAATGAGCTCACTAGCATCAGCCATATTGGTTACAGCATATTTGAATACTGTTTTACCATCTTGAATAATGTTGTGCATGTTCTCTTCAACAGTTTGGGCTGACGTTCTTAGAACAGAACCTCCCGCTGGAATTTTCAAAAAGTCACGACCTACTCCGTCACTTCTAAGGTATTCATCTTGTAAGCCATACCCTTCATAATTAGGTTCGAATAAAACGGCTCCTGCACCATCTCCAAAAATAATACAAGTAGCTCTGTCTGTATAATCAATTATAGAGGACATTTTATCAGCCCCTATAAGTAGTACTTTTTTATATCTCCCAGATTGAACATAGGCCGCAGCGGTAGACATACCATACAAAAAACTAGAACAAGCGGCTTGTAAGTCGTATGCAAAAGCATTGGTAGCTCCAATTTCAGTAGCCACATAAACTCCAGTTGAAGCCACGGGCATATCAGGAGTGGCTGTAGCCATAATTACCATATCAATTTCAAGGGGATCGATATTGGCTTTTTGAATTAAATCTTGAGCGGCTTTAATCGCCAAAAAAGAGGTTCCTTTACCTTCTTCTTTTAAAATTCTTCTTTCTTTAATACCTGTTCGACTGGTGATCCATTCATCGTTAGTATCCACCATGGTTTCCAATACTTTGTTTGAAAGTACAAAATCTGGAACATACCCTCCTACTGCGGTAATTGCTGCGGTAATTGCATTCATTGTATAGACTATTTCAATCAAATATTGCTATTTGATTTTTTTTATTTAAAAGACTCGAAAATTACAAAATTTATTCTAAAACTATGGTTTTGGAATTTCTTATTTAAAAAAATAAAAAACAATAAAAAAAACTCCCACAAAGTGAGAGTTCAATTATTGTTTTTTAAAAATATATTAAGCAACCGCTACAGATTTATCTATAACTACTTGCCCTCTGTAATACATTTTACCTTCATGCCAGTAAGCTCTGTGGTACAAATGTGCTTCTCCTGTAATAGGACAAGTAGCGATTTGAGCTACAGTTGCTTTGTAATGTGTTCTTCTTTTATCTCTTCTTGTTTTCGAGATTTTTCTTTTAGGATGTGCCATTTTACTATATTATTTATCCGTTAATAGTTGCTTTAATTTGTCCCATCTTGGGTCAATATTGTCTTTACTTACTTGTTCTGTATTCTTTTCTTTCACTTCTTTACTTGCGGTCAAATTCTTTAGTTTTTCTAAAGTTTCTGTTTGCAAAGTTCCATCTTTTACGCCAGGATGCACGCGTCTTAAAGGCACTGAAAGCACAATCATTTCATAAATATATTGCGCGATATCTATTTCAAATTCACCATAAGGCAAAATCAATAGCTCTTCATTATCATTATTGAACGTTTCACCAAAACGTACAATTAATTTAATTTTACCTTTTATAGGCAAATCAAATTCTTCTCCTGTTTGATCACAAGGTACTTGAACGGTTCCTTTGTGCTTAAAATCAAGCTCTAATAAATTGGCTTTTTTTTCTAAAACCACTTTTACTTTGATGGCCGATTTTTCAAACTCATTAAAGTCAAAGATCTCAAAGAACGATGAATTGATCTGGTATTCAAATTGATGTTTTCCTAGCTTCAATCCCACAAATGGAATTATGAATTCTTTTCTCTTACTCATCGCATCAATATTTTTCCCCACCAAGTGATTACTTGAATCGGGGTGCAAAGATATAAAATTATTATAAATCTAATAATGTTATTTACCTTTTTTTGTTTATAACTATTTTTCCTTTGTTTTTAACGGATTCAAAACTACTTCCTCGTACTGCAATCTTGATTTATAGATATCTATCGCTAAATAGACCGCCTCCTTGAAAGAAGTAAAATCAGCCTGATTTTTTCCTGCAATATCATACGCCGTGCCATGATCGGGAGAGGTTCGCACTTTGTCAAGTCCCGCTGTATAATTCACTCCTCTGCCAAACGATAGGGTCTTAAAAGGAATTAATCCCTGGTCATGATAGGCTGCGATAATAGCATCATATTTCTCATATTGATTGCTCCCAAAAAAACTATCGGCAGAAAAAGGACCAAAAACTAACGTTCCCTTTTCAAATATTTTTTTCAAAGTAGGCTTAAGCAAAACATCATCTTCTGAACCTATCACGCCTCCATCTCCACAATGCGGATTCAAACCTAACACTGCTATTTTTGGCTTATTAATACTAAAATCACGAATCAGAGTTTGTTTTATCGTTTCAATTTTCTTGACTATCAACTCTTCTGTCAAACTTGAAGCCACTTCATTCAATGGCACATGATCCGTTAGTAAACCTACTCTCAAATCGTCATTCACCATTAACATCAAAGCGTCTCCTTCTAACTCTTGAGCCAAATAATCGGTATGCCCTGGGAATTTAAAATGGTCTGAATGAATATTATATTTATTAATAGGAGCCGTCACCAAAACATCCACAATTCCTTCTTTCAGCGCTTTTGTAGCTGCCACAAAAGACTTGATAGCATACTCACCCACCTTATCATCATTAGCACCTGGACTCAAATCAACCCCTTCTCTCCAAAGATTAAAAACGTTAATTTTTCCTATTACGATTTGGTCTAGCTTATCAATTCCATGAATTGCAGCCGACGAGTCCATTCCTTTTTTTAAATAAGAAACGATTTTTACATTGGCAAAAATTACAGGAGTACAAAATTCTAACATTCGACTATCCTCAAATGTCTTCAACACCACTTCGCTTCCAATACCGTTTAAATCTCCAATCGAAATTCCAACAATTATATTTTCTGCCGTTTTATTCATGAGCTCCCGTTTTTTATTGCTAATTTTGAGGTACAAATTTAATAAAAAAAATCAAGAATGTTTACAGGAATTATCGAAACCCTAGGCACTGTTGAAGAAATAAAAAGAGAGCAAGACAACTTACATCTTACGATTTCATCAAACATCACCTCCGAACTCAAAGTCGACCAAAGTGTGGCTCATAATGGCATTTGCCTCACAGTGGTAGCCCTAAGCCAAAACAGCTATACCGTCACCGCCATAAACGAAACTATCCAAAAAACCAATATTGGAACTTGGCAAACTACAGACAAAATCAATCTAGAAAGAGCCATGAAACTTGGTGACCGCTTAGATGGTCACATCGTACAAGGACATGTGGACCAAACCGCTACTTGTATTGCCATTCATGAAACTAACGGTAGTTGGCTTTTTACCTTTGATTATGACGCCACACTAAACAACATTACCATTGAAAAAGGCTCCATAACCGTAAACGGAGTGAGTTTAACAGTGGTAAATTCAAAAAAAAACAGCTTTAGTGTCGCTATCATCCCGTATACATTTGAACATACTACCTTTCAATACTTCAAAATAGGAAGTAAGGTTAATTTAGAATTTGATGTCATCGGAAAGTATGTAGCTCGATTACATTCTTTGAAATAATCAGCAACAATAAAAACAGAAAAAACTCCAAGTCACCTTGGAGTTTTTTCTGTTTTTATTTTATAATGTAGCAAATAAATACCGAATAAAATTGAAAAAAAAACTAGTACCAAACTATAATCATCTATTGGCAAACTAGGCGGCGGCGGCGGACTCCCACCACCAGAAGGAGTAGGAACCGAAGGCTGACCAAACAAAACACCCCCACTGCTCAAAACAAGCAAAAGAGTCAAAATGTAAGATGGTATTCTATTGGTATTTTTCAAGTAATCTTTTAATTTGGAAATTGTTGCGCAAAATAACTACTATTTTATTGTATAAAAAAATTATTTATTTGATTTTTTACCAATAAACCCCCTACTGATAACCACGTAAGACCTTTGCTACAAACCAAACCTTATTCCCTTAAAAAAGCTACAAAATCAATCTATTCTTCCTGTACACTTTTCCAAATTTCAGGAATTTACTTTACAAAAAAGCCCTTACATTGCTGTAAAGGCTTGATTTTAAAAGTGGTCCCACCTGGGCTCGAACCAGGGACCACCTGATTATGAGTCAGGTGCTCTAACCAGCTGAGCTATAGGACCGGTTTAGAGTGTGCAATATTACTACTATTTTTTGTTCAGACCAAATATTTTAGTCGTGGATTTTGATTTTTATCATTATACATAAGCCTCTCAAATGGAATCTGCTGATAATGAAGCAATATAGAAATTAAAAAAACTATCTAATTTCCTGACACAACTCGATTAAAACACCGTTTGTAGTTTTGGGATGTAGAAAAGCGACTAGTTTATTGTCAGCACCCTTCTTGGGTATTGGATTTAAAACCACAAATCCTTCTTTTTCTAATCTTGTGATTTCTGCCACTATATCGGATACATCAAAGGCGATATGATGAATCCCTTCACCTTTTTTTTCAATGAATTTGGCAATAGGACTTTCTGGATTCGTAGCTTCTAATAATTCTATTTTATTAGGGCCATTTTGAAAAAAGGAGGTTTTCACTCCCTCAGAAAGTACTGCTTCTTCTTTGTAAGCCGGGGCGCCAAATAACTTCTCAAAAAGTAAATTGGAGGCTTTTAAATCTTTAACAGCTATTCCGATATGCTCAATTTTATTCATTAGTATTCATTTTTAGGGTAAAATTAGCAATTCTAAAGTCATTAAATCTCTCAAAAAGATTTTAATTACAGTAAATATAATTGTTATTTTGTAGTTCTTAATTCAAACAATTATGCCAACAGCTAACTATCGCCTTATTTCATTGCTTTTTCTCTTCTTTTGTATCAGTTGCGCTAAAAAGGGAAGTATTACAGGCGGAATGAAGGACACGATAGCTCCAACGCTGAAAATGAGTTTCCCTGAAAATTATAGCACAAACTTCAAAGGAAAAGAAATCAAACTTACTTTTGATGAGTACGTTAAATTAAAAGGTGTGGAAAAACAACTCATCATTTCTCCTCCCATGAAAAATGAACCCTTGATTATCCCATCAACGGTAACCAAGTACTTAACTATCAAAATTAAAGATACGCTTCAACCTAACACTACTTATAGTTTTAATTTTGGACAAAGTATTACCGATAATAACGAAGGCAATCCTTTGAATCAATTCAAATATGTTTTTTCAACAGGCTCTTATATCGATTCGCTTGCCCTTGGCGGAAGGGTAAAAGATGCACTTGATAAAGAAGTTGAATCGTTTGTTTCTGTGATGCTCTATGAAGTAAATGAAAAATTCACAGATTCAGTGGTGTACACGAGCCCGCCAAGGTATATTACCAATACGTTGGATAGTTTAAAGACCTTTCGTTTAGAAAATCTAAAAGCAGGAAAATACCTTTTGGTAGCCTTGAAAGACCGTAATAACAACAATAAATTCAATCCCAAAACTGATAAAATTGGGTTTCATAAACAGTTCATAACCATCCCAAATGACACCATTTATGAACTTGAGTTGTTTAAAGAAACACTGCCTTTTAAGGCCTACAAACCCTACCAAGCATCAGGAAATCGATTGATACTAGGCTATGATGGCACACAAGATTTTTCGAAATCAAAGCCAAAAATTAGCCTGAAAAATAATACCGAAATGCTAGAAAGTATCGTAACCCAATTTCCAAAAAAGGATTCTTTACAAGTTTGGTTTAAGCCCATCAAAGCCGACTCCTTGCAACTGAACATCAAAAAAGAACACTATCAAAATGATTTTAGTTTCAAAATCAAAAATCAAAAAAAAGATACGTTAAGCATCAATGCTGTGCAGACCGGAATTTTGAACATGAGAGAGCAATTCACGTTAGAATCCTCAACTCCGTTAGTTGCAATTGATAAGAGCAAAATTTTCATAAAAGATAGCAAAACAACAATCACCGAATTTACCCCTACTTATGATGAATTCCATCAAAAATTAGTTGTAAACTTTCCAAAAAAAACTTCAGAAAAATATCAAATTCAGTTATTACCAGGAGCATTGACGGATTTTTTTGGGAAATCAAACGATACCTTGACCTATAAATTAGAAACCCGAAGTGAAAGTGATTATGGGAATTTGACTGTTGATTTGCTAAACGTTAAACGTTTTCCAATAATTATTGAATTAACGAATGAAAAAGGAGAAATACTTGCTTACGATTACTCCGAAAAAAACACAAAAGTTGAATTTAATTTCCTTGAGCCTAAAGATTACACCCTAAGAGTTATCTATGATGACAACAAAAACAGAAAATGGGATAGTGGAAATTACTTAGAAAAACGTCAAGCAGAAGAAGTAATTTATTATTCGAAAGTCATAAAAGATGTCAGGGCAAATTGGAACGACAACGAAACTTTTGACCTCAGTATCCCTTACACGCCTGAGCCAAAAAAGAAAGAGGATAAGGATAAGAAGAGAAAATAGAAGAGATGAGTAATGATCTAATTGATTATGATTCTTGGACGAAACGGAATTGGAAATGGCTAATTCCAACTACAATTGCAATCCTATTTTTGATTTTTTACACTAGTATTTCCCTCTTAAACAAGGAAGCACCTCAATTTATCAAAGCCTATTCTGATACTACAGTTTTTGAAAAAGCGATTGTTATGGCCAATACCAATTCGGAAGTTAAAACTACAATCGGAACTATTGAAGCCATCGACAAATTAACTATTTTGGAAGGCAATATTGTTTATTCTAATAACGATAACTCTATTAAATCGACCATTAGAATCAAAGGAAATCATAAGCAGGGAAAAATGGACTTTACAGCCAACAAAAAAGGAAACGAATGGATTTTTCAAAAGATAAGTATACGCTGTAAAAATCCCAAAACGGTAATTCGGGTGATGGAATAAAGTGAATTCTTAATCGCTTACTTGATTTCAAAATCATCTTTATCATTCAAAAAACCTAGTTTTTGTCGGGTTTCTAATAAGGTACTTTTTTCTAAAGTAGCTATAAAAACACCGTCAGCTTCTTGTGGTTCTACAATAGCCCGACCCAAATAATCTTGCACTTGCGAATGTCCGTTGTATATATGGTGATTGGCATCTACTCCTATTCTATTCACCCCAATGGTATAACACATATTTTCAATCGCTCGTGCTTTGAGTAAGGTATCCCAGGCGTTTATTCGCGTATTGGGCCAATTCGCAACATAAAGCAATACATCGTATTCTTCACTATTTCGTGAAAAAGCTGGAAAACGCAAATCATAACAAATCAGAGGACACATTTTCCAACCGCGGTAATCGATGATTGTTTTTGATTTTCCGGCAGTATAGACTTTGTCTTCGCCTGCTAAGGTAAATAAATGTCTTTTGTCATAAAATTGTACTTCTCCTGAAGGAAAGACAAATACTAATCGGTTATAGAAATTTCCCTCATCGGAGATAACCAAACTCCCAGTGATGGCTGCATTTTTTGTTTTAGCTAACTGTAGCAACCATATCATTGTTTCGCCTTCCATCGGTTCAGCTACTAAATTAGGATGCATCGTAAAACCAGAGGTAAACATTTCAGGAAGCACAATTAAATCAATAGGCTCAGTAATTGCTTTGATTTTCTCCTCAAAATAATTCCGATTCGCTGCTGGATTTTCCCAGACTAAGGCAGTTTGTATGATGGCTATTTTCATTCTGATCAATCGCTATTACGTAAAGATACACAAATCTAAAAAGAGATTAGCTACGTATTATTACAATAAAAAAAAACGCATCCAAATGAATGAATGCGCCTTTCTACTTATTCTATTTGATTTACACCAAACTTGCTGATAAATATTCTCTATTCATACGAGCAATATTCTCCAAGGAAATTCCTTTTGGGCACTCAATTTCACAAGCTCCGGTATTGGTACAGTTACCAAAACCTTCTTCGTCCATTTGACGCACCATGTTCAATACACGATTGGTAGCCTCTACTTTACCTTGTGGCAACAATGCATATTGTGATACTTTAGCTCCAACGAACAACATCGCTGAACCATTTTTACAAGTAGCCACACATGCTCCACATCCAATGCAAGCAGCAGCTTCAAAAGCTTTGTCTGCATCAGCCTTAGGTACAGGAAGCGTATTAGCATCGATAGTATTACCTGAAGTATTTACAGAAACAAATCCTCCCGCTTGTTGAATTCTTTCAAAGGAAGAACGATCCACCACTAAATCTTTCACTACTGGAAACGCCACACTTCTCCATGGCTCAATTACGATAGTATCGCCATCATTGAACATTCTCATGTGTAATTGACAAGTCGTGATTCCTGTATCAGGTCCGTGAGCACGACCATTTATATACAAAGAACACATGCCACAAATTCCTTCGCGACAATCGTGATCAAAGGCCACAGGTTCTTTTCTTTCGTTCACTAATTGCTCATTCAATTGATCTAGCATTTCTAGAAATGAACTCGCTGTAGAAACATCATTTAATTTGTATGTTTCCATTTTCCCTTTGGATTTAGCGTTCTTTTGACGCCAAATTTGTAAGGTTATATTAATATTTTTTGCTGCACTCATGTTTTTTTTTTTTAATGTGATTAGCCTTTAGTTTACTTATTACTAACCGCTAATTACAACGCTATTACTATTTATAATTTCTTGCGGCTATTTTAATAAACTCGTATTTCAATTCTTCTTTATGAAGTACTTCGTCGCTGATGTTATCGCCTTTGTACTCCCAAGCTCCAACAAACTTGAAGTTCTCGTCATCACGAAGCGTTTCACCTTCAGCATCTTGGTACTCTTCACGGAAGTGACCACCACAAGATTCTAAACGTTGTAATCCGTCGATTGCCATTAATTGACCCAATTCGATAAAATCGGCTACACGCAATGCTTTTTCTAATTCAGGATTCAATTCATCCGCGCTTCCTGGAACGTACACTTCTTTGTAGAATTCTGCTTTAAGAGCTGCGATTTCTGCAATAGCTTCAGTCAAACCTTTCTCATTACGTCCCATTCCTACTTTATTCCACATAATCAAACCTAAACGTTTGTGGAAATGATCTACTGATTTTGTTCCATTATTGTTTAAGAATGTATCAATCGAATCTTTCACGCTTTTTTCAGCTGCAGCAAATTCTGGCAAATCTGTAGAAATTCTACCTGTACGAATGTCATCGGCTAGATAATCAGAAACGGTATAAGGCAATACAAAATAACCATCTGCCAAACCTTGCATCAAAGCAGAAGCTCCTAAACGGTTGGCTCCGTGATCAGAGAAATTAGCTTCTCCAGCCACGAAACATCCTGGAATAGTGGACTCTAAGTTGTAATCTACCCAAACACCTCCCATGGTATAGTGTACCGCAGGATAAATTTTCATAGGGGTTTCGTATGGATTCTCATCCGTGATTTTTTGGTACATGGTAAATAAGTTACCATATTTTTCTTCTAACCATTTTTTACCTAAAGAAAGAATCTCTTCTTGAGAAGGATTATGATTTCCTTTGGCGAAAGCTACTTGTTTTCCTTTGGATTGAATCTCTGAAGAGAAATCCAAGTACACTCCTTCATTAGTATCGTTAGCTTCGATACCGTGACCAGCATCACACACTTCTTTTGCAGCTCTTGAAGCCACGTCACGAGGCACTAAGTTACCAAATGCAGGATATTTTCTTTCTAAATAATAATCTCTATCTTCTTCAGCAATTTGTGTTGGCTTCATTTTACCTGCACGAATCGCTTCAGCATCTTCTTTTTTCTTCGGTACCCAAATACGTCCAGAGTTTCTCAATGATTCTGACATCAAAGTCAATTTCGATTGGTTGGTTCCATGTACAGGAATACAAGTTGGGTGAATTTGTACAAAACAAGGATTCGCAAACAAAGCCCCTTGTTTGTGGATTTTCCATCCTGCTGTTACGTTAGAACCCATCGCATTCGTAGACAAGAAATACACATTTCCGTATCCACCTGTTGCAATAATTACCGCGTGAGCAGAATGCCTTTCTAATTCTCCAGTAACCAAGTTACGAGCGATGATTCCACGAGCTTTTCCGTTCACTTTCACTAATTCTAACATTTCGTGACGGTTGTACATATCGATTTTACCCAAACCAATTTGTCTCGATAATGCAGAATAAGCACCTAATAACAATTGTTGCCCGGTTTGTCCTGCAGCATAAAAGGTACGTTGTACTTGCGTTCCACCAAAAGAACGGTTATCTAACATTCCACCGTAATCACGAGCAAAAGGAACACCTTGAGCCACACATTGGTCAATAATATTTCCAGACACTTCCGCTAAACGGTGTACGTTAGCCTCACGTGCTCTGTAATCACCCCCTTTAATAGTGTCATAGAACAAACGGAAGGTACTATCACCATCATTTTGGTAATTTTTGGCAGCGTTGATACCTCCTTGAGCAGCAATAGAGTGCGCACGACGAGGAGAATCTTGGTAACAAAATGCTTTCACATTATAGCCCATTTCAGCAAAAGAAGCCGCTGCGGAAGCTCCAGCTAAGCCAGTACCCACAACGATAATATCAATTTTTGGGCGATTGTTTGGAGCAACTAATCGTAAGTGATCTTTATAATCGGTCCATTTTTTAGAAATGTGACCTTCAGGTATTTTAGAATCTAATTTCATTTTGATTGATATTAATGATTAAAATGATGAAATAAAGCAATAAATATGAATCCAAAAGGAACCACAATTGCAAATGCATATCCTAATTTTTGAATAGAAGCGGAGAATTTGTTGTTGAATCCAACAGATTGGAAAGAAGAACTAAACCCATGCCATAAGTGAATCGCCAATAAAACAAAAGCTACCACATAGATACCTGTACGAACTGGGCTTTCAAACTTAGCCACCAATTCTTCAAAATATCTTGTTTCATTGATTGCTCCTGACTCAACATATTTATACGTCATTTCGTGAATCCAAAAATCAAAGAAATGCAATCCTAAAAATGCTAGAACCACTAATCCCGAAATAATCATGTTTCTTGAAGCCCAAGAAGCGTTAGCTGATCCATCGTACTTTACGTAGCTAATAGGTCTAGCTTTTTTGTTTTGAAGTTCTAAGACCATTCCCATTACAAAGTGAAAAACTACCCCTGCAATAAGTACGGGTTGCATTACAAATTGAATTAAAGGATTGTATCCCATAAAGTGAGACATTGCATTAAAAGCATCTGCACTAAAAACAGATACCATATTGATGAAAAAATGCAATGACAAGAAAGTAATTAAAAAAAGTCCTGATAAGGCCATTGCCACTTTTCTAGCAATAGAAGACTTTAACAACGCAGTTTGTGCCATATTTTTTTATATTGATTAATAAAAATTCCACACAAAAATAAGGCAATTAAAAAGGAATCACAACCCTTTTATATTTATTTATAATGATTTTAAAGTGTTTAACATAAATCTTTTTTTAAAGGATTTTCGATAAATTAACTTAAACATTCTTTAAAGAAATCCAAATGACTTTACAAATAATCAGAATCAGAGCGCAAAAAACAGGAATACTTTGCAGATTCAACAACAAAACTCCATAAATTAGCATTTTTCAAAAAAAGAGACTTTAACAAGAGAATATTAAGTTCATTCCCTTGCATTTGGAAGTGGGCATTTTACCTTTGCATTTCAAAATTTTAAATTTATGAAAATCGGAATTGACGCCCTTTCTTTTGACGTAGCCAAAATACACTTACCCATACAAACCTTAGCAGAAGCTAGAAATATAGAACCCGCAAAACTGCAAAAAGGACTCGGATTGACGAATATGACGCTAGCCGATGCCCATCAAGATACTGTAGTTTTTGGAGCCAATGCCTTGACAAAACTCATCCAAGAGCAAAACATTGCTTTAGAAGACCTTGCTAGAATTTACGTTGGAACCGAAAGCGCTATTGATAGTTCGAAACCCATCGCCTCTTTTTTAGTAGCCTTGATGGAGCAAAAATTTGGAGAAAACACCTTAAATCATTGCGATGCCGTTGATTTTACTTTTGCCTGTATTGGAGGTGTGGATGCACTTCAAAATTGCTTAGATTTTGTAAAATTAAATCCCACCAAAAAAGCCATTGTTGTGACTACCGATTTTGCTAAATACGACCTCAACTCTACCGGAGAATACACCCAAGGCGCAGGAGCCGTAGCTATGCTAATCTCCGCCAACCCAAAAATTATTGCTTTTGAGAATCATTGGGGCGTTAGCACGAAAGGTGTATTTGACTTTTTTAAACCTTACAGAACTATCTCAAAACAAGAAATCACAGGCAATAACAACAACGAGGCATGGTTTGATAACTTAGAAGGTGAAATTGAAATTCACAAAGACCAACCGGTGTTTGACGGACAGTATTCAAATCAGTGTTATATGGATCGTACCAAAGACGCCTACTTTGCGTTCAAAAAAGAAAAAAACACTTCTGAAACGATTTACGACAACTGGAAAAGCATTGTAATGCACTTACCGTATGCCTTTCAAGGACGACGTATGTTGACCGAAATTTATGCTTTAGATGCAACCGAAGCAATTATTACCGGAAACGAAACCCCAGAAGAATACCAAAACAAACTCAAAGAAATCAGCAAAACTCCAGCTTATCAAGATTTTGTGAGTCAAAAATTGCAACCTGCAGAAATCGCTTCTTCTTTAATTGGAAACCTATATACGGGTTCCATTTTTATGGGATTGTTATCGACTTTAGCGCATTTTTCAGAAAACAATACTGAAATTACTAACGAGAAAATGGGCTTTTTAGCCTACGGAAGCGGTTCAAAATCGAAAGTTTTCGAAGGAACGATTCAAGCCGAATGGAAAAAAGCATTACAACCTGTAGCGCTATTTGAAACGCTAGAAAAAAGCGTCGCAATTGATTTTGAAACCTACGAGAAACTCCACAAAAAAGAACAAAAACAACCCATTCGCATCCCAAAAAACGAATGGATTTTGGACCGTATCGAAATCGAAAATCCCAACTTATTAGGGGCTCGTTATTACAAATGGGTGGAATAGATACTAAATTAAAAAAAACAGATTTCATTGATTCCTAAATAAATCAATGAAATCTGTATATAAAATACTACACAACTTCTAACGCAGCACGAAACTATATTTTAACTAAACTTCGCCATATATTTCTGAACAATGGCTTCGGTGTTTTCGTTGCGTATTTTTTGATTGAGATGAATAGGTTCGGAGGCGCGTTCTTGGCAATCTTTCACGGCACAAGTTTCGCAGGTTACGCCCACCAATTGCTTGGGCACCACATCCCCTTCTAAGAATTTGAACTTTTTCTTTACTGATGGCGTGATTAAAATTCCCACCGAAATACTTCGCAAACAATCTTTCTTAAACGGATCAGGAGTAGCCGAGGAAAATACTAAATATTCATTGCTGCTGTTTTCGTAACGTGACACTTGCGCATCAAAAAAATGCGTCTTGCCTTGTGCTAACAATTGCTCGATAGTTTTGATCGATACCCATCTGCGGCAGTAGTGCTCGTTCATTTCGTTAGCGTGCGGTTCTTGTTGGTTGGTAATATGTAGTTCCTTTTTGATTTGGTAGGTATCCGCGCCTATTTTGTGAGACAAACGCAAGAAAAATAGGTTTTTCAAATTGAAATCCTTCGGCAAAATATTCGTCAATCGCTGATAGAAGGATTCTGGCGAGACGTTGAATTGCGTCATCAATTGCACCATTTCTTGTGGTTTTGGATTCTCTTTGGCCAAAAACAAATTCAATTCATCAATCAGATTTTGTCTAGGCAACAACAACGCACCTGCAAAATAAGAGGCATAAAAATTATTCAAAACTTGGTCAAAATTGTCGAATTTAATCCAACTGAACGTGTACAAACGCTCTTTGATTTCCATAAAATTATAAGCGATTTCTTTGGCCAAAACAAAAGCCTTTTGCCCTTCATCAATTTCGTCCGAAAGCAATAAGGTTTTGCTTGTAGACACATAAATTGAGCGTAAATCCCCCATTTCTTCTTGCTCAGAAAACACCAATTCTTTGATGGTATAACCGTATTCTTCAATTAAAATAGCTTTGAGCTCCTCGATAGAAACATTTGTGGTTACATCTACGTGAAAAGCTTTGCAAAACAACAACACCTTTTCTTCTAACTCTTCAAAATAGTTGTTGTGTGCTTCTTGATACGAACGTAAGGAAGCCAAAAAGAAACTTTCGCGAGATAAATTATAATGCTGTGCGATTTCGATAATGGTACTAATAAAAGCATTGACTTTAGCAGGTGCATTGGCGATGATATCAATCAAATCGGCTTCTTGAATTCCGAATAACTCTAATGGAATTTCTTTCAGAATTCCTGAAGTAAGGATTTCTCCAATTGGTGCCAAATTATTATCCAGTTTTAGCGAGACCAAATGATCATAAGTCACGTCTAATTTATCCGCAAGCAGAATAATTTTATCGGTTTTGGGATATTTTTTTCCTTTTTCGATCTCGTTCAAATACGATTTGGATAGTTCCGTAATCTTGGCGAGTCCAAACAATGACAAATCCTTACTTGTGCGAGCCTGCTTGAGTTTAAGCCCAAAAATCAACTTAATATAATCCTTTTCTACGTTCATAAAATCAAAGATAAATTAAAAAACTAAAATACGCAAAAAACATTTTTTTCATTTTTTGCGAACGTTCGCTTGTTTTGTAAAAAACTTTTTGTAGTATTGCAATATCAAAATGAACTAGTTATGAAATGAGCATAGCACTAAATGGCTTATAACCAACAAAAAGAATATGCGAATTACATATGACCGATAAAAAATAAAATATCAACATATGAAAACACTAACCGAAACCACCGAAAAAAAATGGCAATTTTTGAATGAAGAAATTGCGCAACACGAGAACATTTTAACCGAAGAAGCCATCGATTTTTTGACGGCTTTGCACGAAAATTTCAATGCTAAACGATTGGAACTTTTAGAAGCCCGCAAAGCACAACAAGTCCAATTTGATAATGGTGTGTTACCTACTTTCCCTTTGGAGACCAAAAGCATTAGAGAAAGCAACTGGCAAGCGGCTCCTATCCCAAAAGATCTAATCGACAGACGCGTGGAAATCACTGGACCAGTAGATAGAAAAATGGTGATTAACGCGTTGAACTCGGGAGCGAAAACTTTTATGTCCGATTTTGAAGACAGCACTTCGCCTACTTGGGACAACATCATGGAAGGGCAACAAAACCTGAAAGATGCCGTAAACAAAACAATTACTCTAGAAGATCCAATAAAAAACAAAAGTTATAAACTAAACGAAAAAACAGCCGTTTTGATTGTACGCCCAAGAGGCTTGCATTTGAACGAAAAGCATATCTTAATAGAAGACGAAGAAGCTTCTGGTTCTTTGATTGACTTTGGGTTATATGCTTTTCACAATCACGACCAATTGGCCAGAAACGGTTCGGCTCCATATTTTTACTTACCCAAATTAGAACATTATTTGGAAGCCAGATGGTGGAACGAAGTGTTTGAATTTGCACAAGAATACCTTGGAGAGCAACACGGCACGTTTAAAGCAACGGTTTTGATTGAAACCATAACCGCTAGTTTTCAGTTGGATGAAATCATCTACGAATTAAGAGACCATATCGTAGGCTTGAACTGCGGGCGTTGGGACTATATTTTTTCGTACATCAAAAAATTCAGAAATAATCCTGCCTTTATCGTTCCGAATCGAGACCAAGTAACAATGACTACGCCTTTTATGGACGCGTATTCTAAATTGGTGATTCAGCGTTGTCATAAACGAAACATTCACGCAATGGGCGGAATGGCTGCACAAATTCCGATTAAAAATGACCCTGAAGCTAACGAAATCGCCTTCAAAAAAGTAATTGCCGACAAAGAAAGAGAAGCGAGAAACGGACACGACGGAACTTGGGTAGCGCATCCTGATTTGGTTCCGATAGCGATGAAAGTGTTTAATGAAAATATGATGACCAAAAATCATATTCACATCAAAAGAGCGGATTTGCACATTACCGAAGCGGATTTGTTGCAAATTCCAGTAGGAACGATTACCGAAGAAGGGATTCGCAAAAACGTAAATGTGGCCGTGCTGTACATCACTTCTTGGCTAAACGGTCAAGGAGCTGCAGCGATTCATCACTTGATGGAGGATGCCGCCACGGCCGAAATCTCAAGGTCGCAATTGTGGCAATGGCTTCAAAATGAAGTGACGTTGGATTCGGGTGAAAAATTAACGACCAAATTGTACAATCGCATCGCCATGGAAGAATATGAAAAAATCAGAAAGCAAGTGGGCGACCGAGCACACGAGGAGGAAAACTACATCTTGGCAGAAAAACTATTAGACCAACTGGTAGTGAACAAAAAATTTGTAGAGTTCTTGACGATACCGGGTTATAAGTATTTGTAGGACTTAACAAAGTAAGCCACGAATTCCACAGATGAACACCAATTTTCCTGCTTTAATTAAACGAATCATAGCAACAATTAAAGTTGGCATTTAAAACCTTGTGTCTTATGTTTTTCTAGAAAATCACATTGCTGGCTTTTAGCCCCGATCGCAGTGGTATCCTCTGGACTCGCGAACGAGCGAGGACAGAGATATAACGGAGAGCGGGACCCATATTCACTGAAAAGCCCTTTGCTTGCCGCTCCTGATAATTAAATGAAACAAAAAATCTATTATAAACCAACCGAGAATTAAAAAAAAGAGATTATGAAAACCACCGAAACACGCATTCAAGAATTAGTAACTGATTGGTTAACAAACCCAAGATGGGAAGGCATCGAACGTCCTTACACCGCTGAAGAAGTGGTGCAATTGCAAGGTTCCTACCAAATTGAACACAGTATCGCTAGAATGGGCGCTACGAAACTTTGGAACAGATTGAAATCGCAGGATTTTGTTGCCGGATTAGGCGCATTGACCGGTAATCAAGCCATTCAAGAAGTGGAAGCTGGACTAGAAGCGATTTACTTAAGCGGCTGGCAAGTAGCAGCCGATGCAAATGTGGCGGGCGAAATGTATCCGGACCAGTCGTTGTATCCTGCCAACAGTGTTCCGTTGGTTGTAAAAAGAATCAACAACGCTTTGTTGCGCGCTGACCAAATTCAAGTGGTGAATAAAACCGCAGATAAAAAAGACTATTTGGTTCCGATTGTAGCTGATGCTGAAGCAGGTTTTGGAGGAAACTTGAACGCTTTTGAATTGATGAAATCGATGATTGAAGCGGGTGCAGCGGGCGTACACTTTGAAGACCAATTGAGCTCTGCTAAAAAATGCGGACACTTGGGCGGAAAAGTTTTGGTTCCTACGCAAGAAGCCATCAATAAATTAATCGCTGCTCGTTTGGCTGCCGACGTAATGGGAACGCCAACCTTGATTGTAGCAAGAACCGACGCAGATGCGGCGAACTTATTAACGAGCGATATCGACCCAAGAGATGCAAAATTCATCACAGGAGAAAAAACAGACGAAGGTTTCTTCTATGTAAACTGTGGTGTGGAGCAAGGTATAGACCGTGGGTTGAGTTATGCGCCATATGCAGACTTGATTTGGATGGAAACTAGTAATCCAGATTTGGCTTACGCTAAACAATTTGCCGATGCTATTCACGCGAAATATCCAGGAAAAATGTTGGCTTACAACTGTTCGCCTTCGTTCAACTGGGCAGCGAAACTATCAGTTGCTGAAATGGAAACTTTTAGAGAAGACTTGGCGGCTATGGGGTATAAATTCCAATTCATTACTTTGGCTGGATTCCACGCTTTGAACACGAGTATGTTTGAATTGTCTAAAGCTTACAAAGAAAGAGGTATGGCGGGCTACTCTGAATTACAAGAAAGAGAATTTGCTTTGCAACAACACGGTTTTAGAGCGGTAAAACACCAAGGTTTTGTAGGAACGAGCTATTTTGACGCTGTTCAAAATACGGTTACTACTGGAAAAGCGTCTACAACCGCAATGAAAAACTCAACAGAAGTGGCACAATTTTAAAAATATTTTAGAAGTTTAATTGTTAAAGATGTTTGCCAAAAAAAGGCACGAAACCAACTTGGAATCGTGCCTTTTGTTTTTTTGACTGTCCGCTATGTGTACCAAGAATGGAACTCGGATGGTAGGGATTTTCGCTGATTTGCATATAAAAATCCGTTTAAATCTGCGTCATCTGCGTGCCATTTTTATTATTGTTACAAGTAACGGATTATCAAATTTGTGTTTTTATTTTAGACCGCGTTTTATTTAGGCGCTACAATTTCGAAAGGTGTTGTCGCTTTATCTTTGTCTTTAGCAACGCTCCAAGTATAATTAGCGACTGGCAAATAATACTTGCCGTTTTTAGCAGGGGTTATTTTTAGCTTTTTATCTTTTGCCATCCATTTGTCGGCTGCAGCTTTGTCGATAGACAAATCGTACACCACTTTGTTCAATCCTTTTTGAGCAGTAACAGTAGTTGTATACACGATTTCTTTAGAAAGATTTTCTAATTGAATGCTTACATTGCCAGCAGAATTGGTATAAAACCAAAGCTCATTTTTTGGAATAAATTCGTCACCCCAAGCACCACGTTTCGAACCCCATCTCTCGGATTTGGTCGTGTTTTTGATTTCATACACATAAAGAGTTTTGTCTAAAACCTCTTTTTTCAATTCTTGTACTTGTTTCAAACTCACTTTATACACCGAACGACCGTGTGTCCCCACAATTAAATCTTTGGCTTTCTTTTGAATTACCAAATCGTGCACTGCAACAGGTGGCATTCCGTTAGAGAAATCTTGCCAAGAAGCACCGCCATCCACAGAAATGTACAAGCCATTATCTGTTCCTACATACAACACGCTATCCAAAATAGTATCTTCTATAATTACATTTACAGGACTTGCAGGAAGATTGTTAGCAATACTTTTCCAAGTTTGCCCTGCATCTTCTGAAACATATACATAACTTGCAAAATCGTCATTTCGGTACCCATTGAATGTGACATAAACACGCTCTTTTTTGTGCGCAGAAGCCACTACTCTACTTACCCAAAGGTTTTGTGGTAAAGTAGTAGAAATCACTTTCCAACTCGCTCCACCATTATTACTAAATTGCACTAAACCATCATCACTACCCGTATACAACATTCCAAACTCGAAAGGACTTTCGCTGATGGTGGTCAACGTTCCAAAAGCCACATTTCCTTGTTTGCCTCCCTGCGTTAAATCGGGTGAAATAGCCGTCCAAGTATCGCCTTGATTCATAGAACGGTGTAAAAAATTGGACCCTAAATACAAAATGTCTTGATTGTGAGATGACAATAAAATAGGCGATTGCCAATTGTATCGATACGATTTATCTCCTTTTTTGGCTTTCGGCGCAATGAATTTACTTTTAGATTCATCCGCACGATTGATGCGGTAGTAACTTCCGTATTGGTATCCTGTAAAAATGATATTTGGATTACGTTTGTCGATTTGGATTTGCATCCCATCGCCTCCCATTAATCTCGCATAAGGATATTTTCCTTCTTGTTGCCAGCCAATAGAAGCACTGTAATTGCTCGCACCAACCCAAACGCCATTATCCTGCAAACCTCCATAAATATTATACGGTTCTTGTTCATCGACATTTACGGCATAAAACTGACCCACTGGGATACTGTTACACAACTGCCACGATTTTCCATTATCATAAGTAATATTCAAACCACCGTCATTTCCGTTAACCAAATGATTCGGATTGTTAGGATTAATCCAAACTACGTGATGATCGGAGTGTACATTATCACCATCAATGGCTTGAAATGTTTTACCTCCATTATCTGAAAACAACAACGGAACGCCTGTAATATAAATTCGTTCTTGATTTTTGGGGTCTACCGTGATATCGCCAAAATAATACCCATAGCTAGAATAAAAATCATCAATAAAACTCGTATTGGTTTTTACCCACGTTTTCCCTCCGTTAACGGACTTAAAAACTTCGGCTCCAATTACCTCTGGATCTTCATCGTTGGGGTCTTTTTCTTTTTTAGCCGAAGGACGCATTTTTTGATTGTCCATCACCGCATATATACTATCTGAAGTAAAAGCCGATAATCCAATACGTCCCACAAATTCATCCGAAGGAAAGCCACTTTCTGGGGTAGAAATCAACTGCCAAGTCGATCCAGCATCGGTACTTTTATAAATACCAGAAGCTTTTCCGTTTCCATTGAAATTGTGTGCTTTTCTGTCTTTCTGCCAAGCACTGGCGTACATAACGTCAAAATTATTTTCGGCCACTGCCATATCAATCACTCCGGTTTCATCATTTACGAACAACACTTGTTGCCACGATTTTCCACCATCGGTTGTTTTAAAAACACCTCTTTCCTTGTTTTTGGTATACAAATGTCCCGCCACTCCTACAACAATTTCTTGGCTATTTTTTGGGTTAACCAAAATTTTACTGATATGATGACTGTCGGTCAATCCAATATTTTTCCAGGTTTTTCCTTTGTCAAATGATTGTAACAAACCTATTCCTGCATAAGAAGATCTCGAAGAATTGATTTCTCCAGTACCCACCAGAATCATTCCTGATTTCCAGTCCACAAAGACAGAACCACAATTTAGTGTAGGCGCTGTATCCATCACAGGTTCCATACGCAAACCATTCGTATTCGAATACCACAACCCACCTGAGGCATAGGCCACATAAAATTCGATAGGATTCTCAGGATTTACCGCCACGTCAACTACGCGTCCACTCATTACTGTGGGTCCAACATTTTGCAAAGTCAACTCCTGAAACAAAGTTGGAGTTGTGGTAGAATTACCGTTTTGTCCCCAGGAAACACTAAAGGTCAAAGCAGTAATTAGGAAGGCTATTTTTTTCATTTGCGTAAATTTTGAACGAAAAGTAAGAAATATTAAATAAATGCTAAAATTCGTCAACCAAATTAACAATCGTAAGTGTCTTTATAATATAAAAAAACAACCCAAAAATGATTTCTTCTACAAAAACAACAAACAAAAAGTTGTAAAAGAATAATCATTTAAGGATTGTAAAAAAACACAAGAAATCATGGAAAATGATGCTGACTATTCTAATTTTTTATATTCAAAAGTGGGATTACCACGAACACCCGCTTCATTGCTCATAGCTAAGAATCTAACTTTATAATAATTAGCAGCGGCGTCTTTTACTACATAAAAACGATCGGTTCTCACGCTCGGTAAGGTAGTTGGTCCGCCTCCGCTTCTCCAGCTGGCGCCTATGATTCTTTGATCGGTTTTGGAAGGTGTAAAATTAGCTTCAACTACTTTTGCGCGAGTAAAATCAGCATAGGCGCCGCCATCAGCGACTAGCACTTGATAGGCTTGCGTGCCGCCCAATCTGTTCGAAACAATAAAATCAGAGTAGCCATACGTCACATCACCTGTTGGTATTGGTAAATAATTGGTGAAAGAAGTGAAATTCAAATCCCATTTGGTTTTTTGTGGTTCAACCGTTACCGTTTTTCCTTCTTTTACACTAAAGAAAGTGAAATTAAACGTGTCGTCTTTGGCAATGATTTTTTCAGTAAATGTTGTAGCGTTTAAGTCTGCATATTGTATTTTGTAACCGTTTCCACTTCTCAGAATTCTGATTTTTTTCCAGCCTCTCGCTTCCCCATCCAAACTTACGGACCCGAGGGCAGGCGCAGTTGTAGCGATCGCAAATCCTAGATTGACCAAATAGACTTTATTATCCGCATCTGTAGCTGAAATTTCGGCGATGGCTGTTCCTAACCCCGCTCCCGCTCCTTCCAAAACTCCCGTTGGATGGTCTACAAAACCATTACTAGCCAACACAGTTCCACCACCAACAGCTACTGCAGCATCCATCGTTTGAGGCAAGGTAATATCGTTGGTTTCTAACTTTTTGACGGCCATTTTGATCGAGCCATTCAACACTACACGGAATGAGGTTCCTGAATAAAATCCGAAATCCCAACTGCTTCTATTGATGGCTTCGGCTTTATTGGCGCTCAAATCCACATATACTTGATTGGGTTGATGATGTCCTCCAACGGCGGGTTGAATTATGGCTCCCAAAGATGGAACTTCAGGAACTGGGGCAAGTGCTGTATCATCACTGGAACATGAGGCCAATGACAGTAAGCTTATTGATAGTAGTAAAAATTGTTTTTTCATCGTACTTTGATTTATATTAAAGATTAAGGTTATACGTTACTTTTAGAAAAAAAGAGCGACCATACGCCAGCATGATTTGGTTGGAAGCGGCATGGCCAGCACCATCAGCAGTTCGAGTTTGATTGATATTGGTAATATTCAAAATGTTTCTGGCTCCGAAGGTCGTTTCAAGGGTACCATTGAAAAATTTCTTTTGAACGGTGGCGTCCAACCAATGACTTTCTCCAATATCAGAAATAACATATTCAGAGGATGTTGCTATAAACTGCTGGGTTTTGCCATTGTATTTGTAGTAGGCCGAAAAAACAGTTTCCCATTTTGGTAACGTATAAGAAAGACTAGTGTTCAGGCTAAATGAATACAAAAATCGGTCATCCGCACGAAACGCATTATTGTCCAATTGTTGAGCAATCCCTACCAAAGCCGCACCAAAAGTTCCTCCAAAATTGTGGCTTTTGAATTGATTGGTTGTGGCTACATTCCACATTTTATAGGTATTGATATTGATATATTCGTATTCTGGATTTCCAGTGGTGGGATTGTATTGTGCCAAAGCCATATCGATACGATCTTTCACCTGAAGAAAACTCCCTGTCAAAGTACTGGCTAACTGAGATTTGTCTTGGATCAAGAAATTCTTCTTGAAGCTCATTTCAAACGAAGTACTCGTTTCGGGAATTAAATTTTCATTCCCCGTAAAATGATGTCCGTCAAATATTTGTTTCACATAAAGTTCTTCAAACGATGGTGTTCGGAAAGATTGACCTACCGATGCACGCCATTCTACCTCATTTTTAAACAAATATCTCACACCCAAGGAAGCGGCATATTGGTTCTCAAAAAGAGATTGTATAGAATATCGAAATCCAGGACGAAGGGAAAAACTAGGCGTACATTTGAGTTCCGATCCCACAAAAAAATCATAGTTATTCAATCGTTTTGAAATCGGAACCAGTAGATTATTACTTTCTTGAATCAAGGCAAAACCTAAATTTCGTGAAATTTCATACCCCAATTGAAGGTCCAGTTTTTGACTTTTAAAAAAATTGCTCCACGTTCCAGTTGAATAAAGTACTTCTGTAGCTTGGTCTTTTTGCGAGGTCAGTCCTTGTTCGGTTTGGCTGTTCAACAAATAGCGAAAGGCCTCAACATCTCGTTGTTGTTTTTGATAAGAAAGCGAAACCGTATAGTTCATGCTATCCGCTCCATTTCCTGAAACTGACAAATGATGAAAGTTGCGATGGGTCAAAAAACGTTGGTCCAAAGCATAGCGATAAGCGCCCAATTCTGGGTTATACGCTGATTGAACCGAGGCGTTATAAAAATCGATTTGTTCGTTTAGGAATTGGAATTTATAAAAAAACCGAAATTGATTTTTTTGATAGCCCAAGGTAGTCGAAGTGGTCAGTTGTTCTTTTGGCAGCCAACGATAACCGCGAGTGCCATCGTTTTCAAAATAAAATTTTCCCTTTTTATCATTCAAAAACCCTTGAAAATCATTGCGATTGATGGCCGCGTTAAAAAACCATCCTCCTTTTGGAGCAAATGAAAAAGACACCCCTTGAATGTGTCGGCCTTTATCCATCCACGCATATTCGTTTTGTACCGTTTCTTCTTGCAGTGTGGCTCGCACATTCCATTTAGTTTTGGCCGCTTTTTTGGTAATAATATTCAATACGCCACTCACCGCATTGGCGCCATGCGTTACGCCCATTGATCCTTCGATAATCTCAATTTGCTGTACATCATCAAGATTGATTTGAGATAAATCCGCATTGTTTCCAAATCCAGATTCTCCTACTAATGGAATATTGTCTACCAAAATTTTAAAATATTGCCCATCCAAACCAAAAAGCGAAACCGTAGAACGTCCATCCGTCCCACTGGGTCGTAAAGTAATGTTTAAGTATTGGTTCAAGATGTCGGCCAAAGTAGTTGCGGCTAAGTTTTGAATGTCTTTTGCACTAATAACCCGTACATTAAAAACTGATTTCTTTAGGGATTGAGGCTCCATTTGACCCGTAACTACTATTTCTTGCAAAGCGTTTACTCGTAATGAATCGTTTGATTGCTGCTGAGCATATCCAACAAATAACGTTGATAATAATATAGTTAAGGTTAGTTGGGTTTTCATTATTTAGAATTGTTCTTGATTATTTTTAGGCAAATATATAATTATTTTTATTTATTCTAAATAAATATTATAGATTTGCAGTAATTAATTTTAACCTTTTTTAGTACAATAATGAAAACAAAATCAATGCTAGCTTGTAGTGTGTTGGCACTAAGCGTAAACCTCAGCTTTGGACAAACCGCCAAACAAAAAGAAGACATCAAAGCCATTCAATCAATGTGTGGATGTTATGAAGTACAATTTAATTTTACCGAAACTTTCGAGTATCCCAAAGACACGACCACTTACAAACCCTCTAAAACCAAACATGAAACGGCTTTGGAATGGATAGAATTAGTAGAAAACACGCCCAACAAATTGGTTTTACAACACCTGTTAATTACAGGCGATAAAGAAGAAGATATTGTAAAACACTGGCGACAAGATTGGCTCTACGAAAACACCGATTTATTGACTTTTGATAAAGAATTAACTTGGAAATACAAAAAACTTACTCCCACTGCTGTCAAAGGACAGTGGACACAAAAAGTATATCAAGTAGATGATAGTCCGCGTTATGAAGGTACCGCAAGTTGGGCCACAGTAGACGGAATTACTTCTTGGAAAAACGTGACCGATGCCCCGTTGCCAAGACGCGAACATACGATTCGTAACGATTACAATGTTTTAAAAAGAAGAAACATTCACGAAATCACTCCAAAAGGATGGATTCACGAACAAGACAACGACAAATTGATTCGTACAGAAGGAGGTTCGGATGTACTTTTAGCACAAGAAAAAGGAATGGATATTTATACTAAGGTGCAAGACGAAAAATGCCAATTGGCTCAAAAGTATTGGGCCAAAAACAAAGGATTATGGGAAAAAGTTCGCAACGAATGGGCTAAAGTATATGGCAAAAACAAAGACCTTACTTTAGAAAAAAAGGTGAATAAAAAATCATTATTTAGTGTGTTATTCGACTTAAAACCCGATGCTACACAAGAAGAAGTCTCAAAAATCATTACTGCCTTTGTAAAATCTTAATTCTGGAAGCGTATGTGCACCCTAAACATTTTAAATAGAACCAACAACGGATTGCTGTTTTTTTGTCAACACAGCACGTTGTATAATTTGTCATTTAATAATTTAACCTTCAATTTTGATGCGACCGAATTTGATCGTTTTAGGGTGTACCTCAACTCCATCGACAGTGATTATTGGGAAAAAGAATATGAAAACTCGATTTATGAAAAGAAAATTCCGATTCCAACCTTGCAAAACAACTTCATTATTTTGCTCAATCGCTATGAATTAGAAGAACTCAAAATTCTAGTCGATTTTAGTCATCGGGCTCGTTTGTTAGCTCCTGAGGAAATCAACTATAAAATGATTTATAATTAAAACCAAAAAGTCCAGCAATCACAAACGATTGCTGGACTTTTTATATCTAGTTTTACGCTATTTCAACAACTTCTCAAAGGCCTTTCGTGGCGCCCCTCGAAATACCACCTCACCACAATAGGTATAGCCCAATTTTTCGAGAATTTTCAACATCGGAAAGTTATCAAAATTGGTATCGACTTTAATGCTAAATACCCCTTTGGCTTTGCTCAACTCTTCAATTTTTTCGAATAAAAGCGTAGCCATTCCCTTTCCTTTGTACTCAGGTGCCGTAGCCACACGATGCACCACCACATAATCCGAATAGCTCAACCACGCTCCTTGAAGGTCATTGTAAGCAGGTTCCTCGCCAAAAATGATGGCTGCATAGGCTACCACAATCTCATTTTCGACCAAGACATGGGCATATCCTTTCACAAAATCATTAGTCACCGTTTCCAAATTCGGATAGCCATCTTGCCATTGTGTGCTGCCGTCTTTTTTGCGTTGGGCAATTGCCGCTTGCAGGATTTCCCAAATTGTAGGGATTTCAGAATGATGGGCTTTTCTTAAAATCATATCTTGTTGTTTGAACCGTAAAAATAACTTTTATCCTCAAAAAAAGAATACTTTTTTAAAGTAGTTCTAGGAGCACCACTATTTTGCGTACCACACGAGTCGTCCCGCTATCCGTTACAATCTTTGGTGTCGAACCCCGCCACCAAAGGATTTTCACTACTATCGGGGCTATAAAGAACTTTCTGTTTTTCAAAACAAACTTAAACCCAGATTCCGCATTAGAAATCTACTACGACTAAATTCTTCTTCAAAACCAAGAACTTACTCCTATTTTTAAATTCAAAATACAAAAGTATTCCTTCTTCAAAAATAGTCCGTGAGCTCTTGCTTTTATTGAATAATTCAGTCTCGCTACGAAGTCTAATGCGGATTCTGGGTTAAATAGGAGCAAAATCCCTTGCCTTTTGATTTTATCAAAAAAAGAATCTTAGACAATACAAATTGTTATTTACAAATTCCGTCAATCCATTGAAACAATTCGTCTAAATCATAATCGCCACTATGCGGTTTTTGCCAAGGTAATGCCAAATCTACCTGCACATTATTATTTTCTAATAAAGTGGCCAACATGATCGAAATTGCAAGTCCGGTATCTTTATCATTAGACCCGTGACGAATGCGCCAATGTTTTGAAGTCGCCACTCCCGAAACACCAATGTAATGCATGGGATTCATCATTTTTATTAACTGATCGTCAGCCGTAGTTGCTGTAACCGTAGAATTTGCTTTACTGAATGCTGTAAAATGTTGGTTATCGATTGTTGCTGTTCCAAAAAGTTGGGTTTCTGGACTCGAAAGGTCTAAAGCATCAAAAGCGGGCGGTGTTTTTTGTCGGCCTATAAACTTTACATACGCCTCATAATCAATTCCCACTACTTTTAATTGGGCCACCTTTACAAATGGAAATTCAGATAAATCAACACCTGAATCTAGCGCTTTTTGAGCAGATGCCATCACATACGATTGAACCAAAGTTTTGAAATTACCATTTCCACTTTTGTCCAAAGATAATACTACGCCTTTTTTATCTTTAAGTTGCAACCCGTTCAAATAGTCAGGAAATAAAACTTTTAATGCTTGAGATACTTTTATTTGATCGGTTGTCAATTCTTGTGGTTGCGCATCTTTCTTTGCAAAAGGACCTCCTTTTTTATAGGTATTTATGCCATCGAATTGCCATTCATACGCCATATCAGCATGCTCTAAGTTCGTGATCGGACAATAAGCAGAAACGGCAAAAATTGCGTCGCTCGCCTTTGCCGCACCAATGGCCTTCAAAAAAGGTTCATAATCTACAGCATCTCCGGTAGCTCCTAATAAGGTAGACATAGCGCCACCCGCACTCGTTCCGTTTGAAATTATTTTATTGGCATCGCCAGGCATTACAGCATCATTAAATTTCAAATAGCGAACTGCAGCTTTCAAATCTACAATGCCTGCTGGCGCTTTGCCCGTAAAATTCCCATTTTGATCTTTTAAAGTTCTTCCCCTCGCTCCCGGCGAAGCTACTACATATCCTCTGGCTAGCGCTGCAACAACGGTCAGCGGTTTTGATGGCATTCTTTCTCTCATCGGAGGTAATCCTTCTGGCGGTCTGTTGCCCATAGTAGGCATTTCTCCGTTGATGGGTGGGCGCATTCCCATTGGGTTATCTTTGGTCGTGGCTGGTTTGGCGGGCATATAACCGCCAACTTTATTCGGAAAGAAAATAGGAGCAGTTTGAGCGGTATAGCCATTTACCGTTTGGTTGTTAAAGTAGGCTTCAGGAATATAAATATTCATTTTTTGATACGCCGTATCTACTGGATTGCTTACATACATCCTGTTTTCAAAGGCTCTTACTTTGATCGTTTTTCCATCGATTGTCAATTCTTGTACTTGAAATTTAGAAGTATCCAATTTCAAATTTTCCGTTGGATTTTGTGCTTTTAAGGCAGAAAAAAAGCCTAAGCAAACTACACATAAAAGGGTTGTTTTTTTCATATGTTTATTATTTTTAAAATTATTAACTAACTTATTTTTCTAGGGAAGGATATTTAAAAAAAAGAATTTACTAGTGACTAGAACTCTTTTCAATTGTATGTTTACCCTTTTAACCAATCTTTAAAATCTTTGCAATTGTCCTTGCTAATCAGTATTTCTTCGTGTTTTATAGTGGCCAAAATTTTTAATTTGCCTCCAAAATAGTTTTCAATTTCTTTTATGTACTTTCTTTGAATAATGAATTGTCTGTTGGCCCTATAAAAATGATGTCGCGGTAATAGGTCTTCGATTTGGTTTAAACTCTCATTGAGCAACCATTTATGATTTTCTGTATGCGCAAAAACGGACTGATGACTCAAACTAAAGTACACCACGTCTTCTGTTTTTACGGGAATAATCTTGTCTCTAGCATAAGAAATTAAAGTGGGAAACTTATTTTCTTTGTTTTTCAAAAGTTCTCGAAATAGGGCTTCAGAAAATTGTAATGAAGGAGAGGGAGCTTTTTTTAAGCTTTTGAATTTTTCAATCGCCGAACTCAATTCTTTGTTCGAAAAAGGTTTTAAAAGATATTCAATTCCATAATTTTTAAAAGCTTTTAGCAAATATTCATCATAAGCGGTGGTAAAAATAATTGGAGTTGTGATCGAAAATCGCTCGAATATTTCAAATGAAATTCCGTCCAACAACTGTATGTCGGATAAAATGAAATCCAAAGGTTTATTTTCATTCGTCGCAAACCACTCCATTCCTTCTTGCACACTTTTAATTTCCTTGACAATTTCGAAGGAATCTTCGAGTTCGTTGAGCATTCTTTTGATTCGAGTAACGGCTAACTTTTCGTCCTCAATGATGATGATTTTAAAATTCATTTTCCTTGATTTTTAATGGAATTTTCACTTCAAATAAGCTATCTGTTTCTTGAATTAGGATCGATTTTTGGAGTATCAACTGACATCTTTTTTCAATATTGGCCAATCCAATTCCTAAACTATCGACTTCGATACTGTTTTTTTTGTTTAATGAATTAGCAATTACAAAATAAGATTTGTCGCTTGATAGCGAAATAGTTATTTCCATATGCTCCACATTATTGTGTTTGACGATATTTTCTAAAACCACTAAAGTACACAATGAAGGAATCGAAAAAGCACTGGCATCAGTTAGCGTATGGGTCACCGTTATGGTAGTATCGAATCGAATTTTTAAAAGAAACAGATACGAAGAAACAAAGTTAATTTCTTCTTCTAAGTCAATAATTGCTCGCTCTTGATTGGTCAAAACATACCGAAAAATGTTGGATAAATGCTGAATATACTGATCGCTTTTTTGAACATCGATATGAATTAATTCGGCCAAAACATTCAAGCTATTAAAAAAGAAATGCGGTTGTAACTGAGCCGTTAAATTTTTTAATTGCAACTGCAAGGTTTGGTTCTCTAAGTCTCGCACTTTGATTTTATACGTGGACTCGGCTGCCATTTTTCTTAAAAAAGAAACTACCCAAAAAGTAACTAGCACAATAATCGCATGACGTACTAGATCTATTCCAACAATGACAGCAAACGGCGGTTTATTTAAAAAAATCTTATTCCAAAATGGAATTCTAACCATTATGTTGACGCCAAATAAAATACAATTCAGCACCGCAGTAAGCCACACCCTTCTCCAAACAGTAACCTCCTTAGATTGCAACCAATTTTGGAAAAGTAAATTACAAAAAGTGATCAAAAAAGCTGTGGTAAACAAAATCACTTTATCCAAAATTTCATAACTGTTGTGATGCGCAATTAAAATTAGCATAGGAGATAACGACAAAAGAATGGCAATGGCCAAGGCAAGGAAAAAATATGTTTTTATAGGGAATTTATACATAGCATAAAAATCTGCAAGACGTTACATCTTGCAGATAAATTTAGGATTATTTTAGTTTGGAATCAAGAAATGAAATGGCTTTGTTTAGATTGGCATCGGTACTAAATAAAGCACCACCGTGACCAGCACCTGTAATCAATTCATAGCCTACTTTGCTCTCTCCCAAAACGGCTTTCAAATCTTTATAAAAATTAAAACTTTGAGTATATGGAATTAAAGGATCTACACTTCCCGCTTGAATCCAAAATGGTGGATCATTGGCGTCAATATATTTGCTAGGATTGGCTTTGTTTACCAGTGCAATATTAATTGGATCATTTGCATCAGACACTCCTAGATATTGTGATTCATTGGCTACATTGTAAGTTGTAGGGAAACCTAAAGCTAAGGCTTCTGGTACCATACTTGCAAAATTGATAGGGCCAAACCAATCAATAGTTGCCTGCACTGTTGAAGAAGTCGTTAAATAAGTTCCTTGAGTCCCTTCTAAAAACGTATCTCCGCCAGAGGTTCCAATGATTGCCGAAAGATTTCCTCCAGCCGAGGAACCCCAAGATCCAATTTTGTTTGGATTGATTTTGTAAGTGGTAGCATTGGCTCTAACAAATCGAATCGCCGCCTTACAATCATGTACTGCTGCTGGAAAAACCGCTTCGCCACTCAATCTATAATTAACGCTTATTGCAACGTAACCATTGGCTACTAATTTTGCTGCATTTGTAGCTTCCATTTCTTTATCTCCTGCTTTGAAAGCGCCGCCGTGTATCAGCACTACAGCAGGAAATGGTCCCACACCTGCTGGTACATAAACATCAATTTTCTGAGCACTTGAAGTGGATGCATAAGCTACATCTTTAAAAGTTTGCGCCTCGGTAGTTGGGGTAACTGTAGTAGTTGGAGGAGTAGTTGTAGTGGTGTCGGTAGTGGTACTTTCATCCTCATTTGAACATGAGAATAATGAAAAACCAGCTAATACTACCAAAGACATAAATTTTGCTTTCTTGATCATCATTTTAAAATTTTGTTTGTTACTAATGACGCAAAAGTATAAGCTCTTAGGATAGACTTTATTGTTAACTTTATGAAGCAGAATTTTGACGAATAAAGCAGAATATTCAGGGGTAAACTAAGTTTTAACTTTCCATTTTTGGAACCAACATGTACGGCAGCCCGCTATTTATAATAATCCCAATTGATTTAGGTAGTGTTACAGTAAAAAACCATTGCTGTTACGCACTACTTTATAGTTTAGAAAAAATTTAAAGAGCTCCAAAAGAGGGATTCTCTTTTATTTCAACAAACACCTTCCTCTGGGTTCGTCTGCTTCATGAAGTACAACATCGGAATGTAAGAATTCTGCGGCTGCGGCTGAATCTTTTACTTTAACAGCACTACGCGCCAACATTTCTGATTCAAAAGGAGTTAATACTTGCGCTCTGATTCCTTTGGCTCTCCAATCTGACTTTGGTCCGCATCCTTTTGTTATGGTTCTGGCTAGCGAAAGAGCATCTAATAAAGCTTGATTAGCCCCTTGCCCTTTAAAAGGACTCATTGGATGTGCTGCATCTCCAAGTAAGGTGACTTGGTTTGCTTTTGCCAATATCTCGGGTGTTAGCAATTCCCTATCATAAACAGGATAACCCGAAACTAGTGTTTCGTCTGTAGCCAAAAGTATTTGCGGAATAGGATCGTGCCATTGGGTTCTTCGTAGGGCTTCGGTTTTGAGGACTTTAGATCCCTGAGCACTCAACTGTTTGGCGGCATCTTCGTCCATCGGAAAACTCAATTGCCACATGACTGCATCAGCGGTGTAAGGCATAATGTAAATGCGCTCGTTTCCATTGGCGGTTTGAAAGACCGTAGCACCATCTAACAAATTGTTTTTCAAACCTTCAAGGGCAGACAAAGGGCAAATCCCCAGAATAACGATACAACCTAAGTAGCGTAAAGGTGCTATTTCATCTCCTACAACTGCTTTACGAACCGCGCTTCGGATACCATCGGCTCCCACCAACAAATCAGTTTTGATGCTTTTAAGCTCGCCATTGACTACAAATTCTAACTCAATCCCATCTTCTCGTTCTTGGCAGGCGACAAATTGGTGTCCCCATTGCAAACACTCTTTTCCACCAAGCTGATCAATCAGTGCTTGCCGTAATAATTGTCTTGCGATATGAATGTTAGTGCGTTTCGGTGCTATTTTTGTTTTGGAGGGTTCCCATTTTCGGATGCCCCATTCTCCCAAAATTATGCCTTCAACCGTATGGACTACATGTCGTGTTGAAACTACTCCCGCCTCTAAAGCAACAATTCCCAACCCTTCCATAGCTTTACTGGCTTGTTGCAGCGTGAGGCCATAACCTTGAGACCTAGCTTCAAAAGTAGCGTCGCGTTCAAAAAGTGTAAAAGGAATGCCGCGATGCAAACAAGCTACCGCCAAAGCCACACCGCCAATACCGCCACCAATAATTGCCACATGAGGATACTCTTCTGAAGAACTACTGGTAGTTTTAGTCGTCAAAAGCAAGCCTGTTCCTGAACAAGTTGCACAAGTATTCCAATGTCCTTTTGGGGAAACGGGTTCGGCACCTTCTAGATTTGATTGTTGAAATTGGGCAACCTCCTTTTGATATTGTAGTCGTACTCTTTTGGGAATACGTTGTTTTATTTTGCCCAACCCTCGACAAGACAAACACATTGTCCAAGGAGTAAAAGCCTCATTTTTTGTAGTCACAACCGTTTTATTTGGTGGTTTTTGAGGAAAATTCAATCACAATAATCTGCCATTACTACATCATCATTGTAACTCTCAAAAACTAAATTTAGTACAAAAGTACAATTCTAAAACCAATTTACTTCCTCCCTCACTTATGGAAAGTGAAGCTTTGAAAATGCAGAGCTACTTGAAACGAAAGGTGCGCAAAGTTTTGTGATTTGAGGTTCATTTCAAAAAAGATAAATAGCATTTCGCGGTTGACATTTACTACAACTAAATTCCTCAATACAGGATTTTGATGATTTTAATTAAAAACAAAAAGACCTTCCTTTTTATGTATTTTGAGAACCAGTTTTGGAGAAAGGACGATGGTTCTTTTTTTGAATTTATGCGTAAGCTCTACCTTGAGATTGATCATTTCAACAGTACTTAGGCTATCATCGAGGGTATAAAAAATGGTAAAATCGTTATTCGTAAAGGCATTTTTCTTCGAAAGCATACCATTCAAGCTGCAGAAATCTTGAAGATAGTGCAGCGTTTTCGAATTTATTTTAATCTTTATGGCTTTCAATTTCGAAAATGCTCTGGGATAAGCCCGCCCATCAGAAAGTTTGGTATTAAAATCCTCAAATGTCATCGGCTGTTTGATTTCATCGGCAGTAAAACCTAAGTATTCTAAATATTCCTTTCGGTATTCAAGCGTACTTACTTGTAAATTTTTAGGATTGTCCTTCAATTGAATGGAGGAATACCATGGAATCGAATCGCTAAATTTTACTTGATCTGCACGTAAACTGATATTTTTCTTGTTGGCTTCCCTTATTATTTCTTGTTGCTCCCCGAATTGACGTGTTTTAAATTCGATACCAATATCTCCAAGGACATCGCCAAAGTTTCCATTTTCTTTAGGAGCAAACCATTCAATTGTGGCCGATTTTCCAATAAAATATTTTCCTTGATAGGATTCTTTATTAGTATCAGTACTGACCTCTTGACAAATGAACAACGTATCCTTTACAAAAGGATTAACGCATATATTTTTGTAGGTTTCCTGATCTACACACATAAAAATAGTATTGCACTCCGGCACCGCTCTTTGTTGCGCCAAAGCAACATTAACAATCAAACTTATCAATACTACGTACTTCATAAAATTATGATTAGGAAGGTTCGTTTAAAATGAAAAACATACAAATATAATTGATTTTCAGCTCATTAACATCAAAAAAAACAAACCCTTGTTTTATTTGAAGATAAAAGTAGCTAGAAAAAAACACCCGGTTAAGTACTGCAAAAATAAGGACACTAAATCCTCTTGAAAATCTCAATATCTTTTTACGACAACTCCATAGTACTAGAAGTAGCAAGGTTTTTCAGATATAACCCATAAAACACTATTTAACAGCTTTTCATTTTTTTATATTGCGTACGCAATCTAAGCTGTTAGCAAAAGTTCATTTACTGTTTGATGTATTTAGATTGGAAGCAGTCAAAACATTCATCTCTTAAATATAAATTATTTGTTACTATTTCATAACTACGTTTAAACTGCTTTGGATCAGTAGTAATAATTATCATTTCTCTTTGTCCACCTAAAATTGAATTTTGCAATTGAATTTGGTAATTTCCTTCTGAGGTTAGAAGTCCATTTTCATAAGTTTTGATAGTCGATTCTGTAAATTCAAGTACAATACTTCTCCCAGTTGTTATTGGATTTTCTATCCTTCCGTCTATTCCCCCAGATGATTCAATCCATTTCCACTTACCCACTATACTTTTACTTTTTTCTATTTCTCTATCATTATTACAAGAGATCAGGAATATTGTTACCAATACTAAAATTAAATTTTTCATAATAGCTGTTTTTAGGTCAATTTTGTTTTTTTTCATTACTTCTACCGTCAAGTCTCTGCAAAACTTCCGCTTAGTACTATTCCAAAAATTAGCAAAATCATACATCAAAAGCAAGAAAAATTGGATGCTCCAATAAGAAAATCATTACTTCACTTTCCAAAAACAAGAGACGCTTACTATTATAATTTGATATCACGAAGCTACGCCAAGGAAACACGGAGAGAAAAGGAGCAATACGCTTTTTGAGGCTTTTAAATCCTTCGCATGCCTTTGTGAAATGCCCTCGAACTCTATTTCTTGGTTTTAATCCCAATGCCATCGTAAGCCCACAAAAGCGCGAATGCCTTGGTTGGGTCCGTAGGCGTAGGTCGGGTCGAAAGTGAGTGCATAAGGATTATCGGGAGTGGGTTGTGCAACGCCATTGCTATCAAAGGTGACTTGCTTGTCGAAAGGGTCATTGGCACGAGCAATCAAGAAGGGATTCCCGCGATTGGGTGTCCAATTCAGGAGGTTTTTGACCCCGCCAAACAACTCCACGTTGTGGAATTTCTTGTAGGTAATTTGGATGTTTTGAATACTGTACGGCAAGGAATACTCGCGGCGCGGATCGAGTGGCGACAACAAGGGCAAACGCATATTGCCAGTATAACTTCCGGTATAATCCAAACTCAGGAACCAATTGGGGATTTCATAGCTCAAGGCCCAAGTCAGACTGACTTTTTCGGTAAACAGAGGCACAAAACGACGGCCTTCTTGCTCGGTCAACGGATGGAAATAACTACCGCCCAAAGTCCCTTTCACCCCAAACGGACTGACCCAATCCAAGGAAATACTACTACCGAAAATTCTAGAAAAACCATCGAGATTGGCATAAATGATTTGGTTGGGATTCGTATCATAGTCGGCAATGATGCGGTTTTTGAAATGGGTGTACCAAGTCGAAGCTTCGAGGGTAACAACTCCAGCTGTGTTGGTATCGAATTTTTTGAGGTAATTCAGGTTGGCGGTATACGAAGTTTCGGGGTCTAAATTGCCTTTTAGGACGACTTCTCTGGCTCCCGAAAGCGCTTGATGGTCTTCGGTAAACAAATTCACCACTCGAAATCCCGTTCCCAAATTGAGTCGCAAAATATCGGTAGCGGTGGGTTTCCATTTCAGGGCTAGACGAGGTGTGACAATCGAGCCGTGCGCTGGGTGGTAATCGTAACGCGCGCCAAGCAGCAAGCCCGTTTGTTTAGAAAGTTTGATATCATCTTGGAGAAATCCACTATAAATAGCGGTTTGGGAGGAAGTGACCGTAGCAGGCGTGTTGTCGTTGTACCAAGTAAAGCGCGCCGCCGCTCCGAACAAAAGCGAATGGTTTTTGAGCTCTTTGTCCCAAAGGTATTGCCCAAACGCAATTTTTTGGTTCGCCAAAAAAACAGAAGTACCATAGACCGAGTTTTGGTCGTGGCCCACCATCGAGAATTGCAGGCTCATTTTTTCTTCCAAAGGCAATTGGTACTTGCCTAAGATTTCGTAGCGAGAGGTGTAAATGCTTTCGGCATAGACTTGATCGTCGCCGCGAAAGCTGGAATTCCACTGCATTTCGCCACCCCATCGATCTTCATACAGATAGCGAGCAACTAGGCTCATTTCTTTTTTGGAACGGCGCTCAAAATGCCAGCGGCTAAAGAATGAGACTCTTTTCTGCAAGGCAATATCCGTGAAATTATCGCCATTATTATCGACAGCATGGTCATTGTAAAAGGTGCTGAGTCCAAAAAGTACCTTGGTATATTTGCCAATGTTGGTACGATAACCCAAATCGAGACTGTTTTCTAGCCAGGAAGTAGTCATCAAGTCGGCGGTAAATTGAGGGGCGTTTTGTGGTTTTTTGGTAATAATATTGATGAGTCCGCCAACTGCCTCGCTCCCATACAAACTCGAAGCGGCGCCTTTGATAATTTCGATTTTGTCGATCATCGCATTCGGAATCCCAGACAAACCATACACCGTTCCCAAAGCACTCACTATGGGCATTCCATCGATCGTGACCATCGTGTAAGGGCCGTCCAACCCATTGATTCGAATATCGCCAGTGTTGCAAACATTGCAATTGTTTTGTGGACGCAAACCATTCACGTTTTGCAAGCCTTCAAAAACAGAAGCGGTAGGATTTTGTTTTAAAAAAGTGGTCGAAATGATTTCTACTGGCACAGGATTTTCCAAACGGCGTACGGCTTTCATAGTACCCGAAACCACTACTTCGTCGAGCAGTTGCTTATTCGTCACCACATTTATTTTTAGTAAATGCTTAAAATCCGTACCGCTGATGGACTGCGTATGCGTTTTGATTCCGATAGCAGTAACGCGAAGTGTGTAGCGTTGTAGCGGCAATTGTGAGATTTCAAAAAAGCCCAAACTATCGGTTTGAGTCCCAAAAGCGGTACCTATAATTTCTACCTTTGCTTGTGGTACGGGTTGATTTTCGGAGATGACTTGTCCGCTCAGGGTGGCTTTTTCTTGTGCCAAAGCAACAGTTAACGAAAAGAAAAACAAATAGCTATATAGAAATTTCATTAGAGTAAATAATATTTTAGACAAATCTAAAAAATAAATACATAGAAACAAAAAAAATCCAGTATCGAACTTTAATACTGGATTTTAATATAATTTTACTTGACTATCCCAGACTAGTGCCATTTTGGCGAATAAATTAATTGTGGAATGTTTTTCATTAAACTTTATTCTCTCTGTTCTTTGCGTCTCTGCGACTTTGCGTGAAATTTGGCTCGCAAAGGCGCAGCGTCGCAAAGGAAATTCTTCATTTTTTAATCTCTTGGTATGACCTATAATTTTATCTTGATTAATTGCGGGCATTATAAATTGTCCTATTAAATTCCAATTTGGACTTACACTATTTTGCTTTCATTGCTTAGCTTACAAATCTTCAAAAATTTGAACCGTCAAACCGCTTTCTTGATCATAATCAATCTCCAAAGCTCCGGCTTCGAAAGTGATGCTCACATAATCGCCAGAGAATTGTTCGTCTTCTCGTTCTACTTTTATGGACAGCAATGGTGTTTTGATGTTTTCTACCCATAAAGGCGCAGCAGCAACGTCAATTCTTTTTAAAGATAAGCTACCGTTAAATTGTTCTTCTAGTTGTTGTTGCTCTTTTTCGAAATCATAATCGGTCACAATAGAAAATCCTGTATCTTCCTCATTGATTTTGAAAAACAATTTTTGTCCGTTCTCAAAATGCAATTCAACCGTATCAATAAATATGAATTTATTGTCGGGTTGTACCAAATTGACCCACAAATGATAAAATACTGCGGTTACTTTGCTACCTTTTTGAACTTGTGATAAAAGGGAAACTTCTTGTGAACTAAAGGAATAACTACTACTCATAAAAATGAAATGATTTAAAAAAAAACAGCTCACAAAATCAACTGTCGCTATTAAACGCGCAAAATTACGACAACTAAGATGAAAAAAAGAGGAATACACTATAATTCTTTTCGATTGACCTCTGATAAATTGGTAGTAAGCAGAGAAGTATTTAGACAAGTCTAAAAAAATATTTAAAGTGAACTTTTTTGTATATATTTGGGTTTTAAAACACTATACAATTGAGTCATTCCTTAGAAGAAGTCAACCAATCGGTGACTACACAAAATAAAAAATCGAAGTTTAGAAAAATCTTGGCTTTCCTAGGCCCTGCTTATCTCGTAAGTGTAGGCTATATGGATCCTGGCAACTGGGCTACTGATATTGCGGGTGGAAGTCAATTTGGCTATTCACTATTGTGGGTATTGCTAATGAGTAATCTTATGGCGTTGCTATTGCAAAGTTTGAGTGCGCGTTTAGGGATTGTCACCCAACGTGATTTGGCACAAGCGTCTCGTGAAACGTATTCGCCTTTTGTGAATTACATTTTATATTTTTTGGCCGAAATTGCGATTGCTGCTTGTGATTTGGCCGAAGTACTCGGAATGGCGATTGGGATTAATTTACTGTTTGACATTCCGTTGATTGAAGGCGTTTTGATTACAGTTTTGGATACCTTTTTACTCCTCTTTTTAATCAACAAAGGCATCCGAAAAATGGAAGCTTTTATCATAGTTTTGGTAGCCATCATAGGATTTTCTTTCGTCTTTGAAATGTTTTTTGCCCAACCCGAAATGGACAAAGTGGTCTTAGGATTGATTCCCTCCATTCCAAATGAAGCTGCGCTTTATATTGCCATTGGAATTATTGGAGCCACGGTAATGCCCCACAATTTGTACTTGCATTCGTCTTTGGTGCAAACCCGAAAATTTGATCGCAGTCCGAAAGGCATCCGTCAAGCCTTAAAATACAACCTTATCGACTCCACCATCGCACTGAATTTGGCTTTTTTTGTGAATGCCGCTATTTTGATTTTGGCAGCCGCCACCTTCTACAAAAACGGGCTATTTGAGGTAGCCGAAATTCAAGATGCTCATAAATTTTTGGCACCAATTTTAGGCACTAAATGGGCTTCTATCTTATTTGCCGTGGCTTTGATTGCTGCTGGACAGAGTTCAACAATCACGGGAACTTTAGCGGGTCAAATCGTGATGGAAGGCTATTTGAATTTAAGGATTCAGCCTTGGGTACGTCGTATTATTACCAGAATAATAGCCATAGTTCCAGCAGTTATTGTAATCTTGATTTATGGCGAAAGTGTCACGGGGAAACTACTCATTTTCAGTCAAGTGATTTTGAGTTTACAATTGGGATTTGCTATTATTCCATTGATCCATTTTGTAAGCGATAAAAACAAAATGAATGGTTTCCATATCAATACGATAACAAAAATAGCCGCTTGGACTATTGCTTTGATTATTGTTTCGCTCAATGCTAAATTGGTTTTTGACGAGATTCAAGGTTGGTTAACGGAGTCTCAAAACCCAATGGTGTTGTGGGTAACAGTAGTTCCTCTTGCTATCGGTTTCTTAATTTTACTACTTTATATTGTTATAAAACCGTTCTTAGCTAAGACAAAATATACCATACAAAATCATTCACCACATAATATGGCCTTGCAATTCAATGCTACCGAGGCACATCTCCCTCAAAAAATTGCTATTGCTGTCGATTTTTCTTTTGCCGATGAAACTGCTATTAACTACGCCTTTAATATGGGTGGAAAAGAGGCTAAATATACGCTGATCCATGTCGTAGAAACTGTTGGCGCTATGATGTACGGCAAACAAACCGACGATCACGAAACTACGATCGACGAAAAATTGTTATTAGAATACAAGGAAATGTTTCAAGAAAAAGGTTTCCATGTCAAAACCCTACTTGGTTTTGGGAAGCCCAACAAAGTACTTCCAAAATTGGTCAATAAAGGAAAATTCGATTTACTCATTATGGGTACGCATGGCCATACTGGATTTAAAGATTTACTATTAGGAACCACAATCGATCATTTGCGCCACAAGATTTCCATTCCATTAGTATTGATTAACAATGCTAAAAAATAAAATACCTCATTCTCGCTTAAAAAGCTGAAAGAGGTTAAAAATTCCATTTCATATGATGACCCACTCCGAAGAAAATTACCTAAAAGCGATTTATCATTTGACCGTGCAGCTTGAAGCCGAAGTGCCTACGAACGCCATTGCCGAAATGATGGAAACCAAAGCTTCTTCGGTAACCGATATGCTGAAGAAATTGGCTGATAAAGCACTAATCAATTACATCAAATACCAAGGAGTTTCCTTGACTGAAAAAGGAACGCACGCTGCTAAAATGATTGTACGCAAACACCGTTTGTGGGAAGTTTTTTTGGTTGAAAAATTGGCTTTTACTTGGGACGAAGTACACGACATCGCTGAGCAATTAGAACACATCAAATCCGAACAACTCATCAACAAACTCGATGATTTTTTGGGCAACCCTACTGAAGATCCGCACGGAGATCCCATTCCAGACGCACATGGAAAAATAACTAAAATAGAAAAGCTCCTGCTCTCGGAATTGGCCGAAAGCGAAACTGCTATTTGTGTGGGAGTAAAAGATTCCTCTGCCGATTTTCTGCAATACTTGAACAAACAAAAAATTGCTTTAGGAGCGGTTATCAAAGTATTGGGAAGAGAAAATTTTGATGCCTCTTTACATTTAATCATCAACGATACGCCACTTACCGTATCGTCAAAAATTGCAGGAAACTTGTACGTGAAGCGGATTTAACTTAGCGTAAGTGAACTAGCTTCTTCCATATGATTATTAGTGATATACTGAACCAAATAACGCTGGTCTCTTTGGTCAAAAAAGACATACCAAGAAGTTTTGTTATTTAGCGAAACTACTAAAAAGTAGCTTCCATATTGACTTAAAAATTTAGGCGTTTTGTAGTGTTGCCTTACATCAATATACTTTTCGATTTCATCTTGAAGCGCAATTACATATTTTTCTGCATTTTCTATATAACTGAAATACTCTTCAAAAAATAGAATCGTAATTAAATCAATCAAATAGTTTTCAAATGATGGAGTATAAACTATTCTTTTTTCCAAGGCAAGGTGCGTAAATGGGTGTGAACACGTTTGACCAATTCGGCTCCTGAAATACCCTCAGACCATTTTTTTTCAAAATTTTCTTCTTCAGATAAAGCGCCTACTTGCTCTAAAAAAAACTGCAAGGCTTTTCCATGTTTTTGTAAATCTATCGTTACCGATTTTGCTTTACCCGAAACATCTCTTTTAAATTCAACACCTGAAATATTTTTCATTTGTAGATTATTTTAATTGTGATAGATGACATCATTTAAAGAAACATCCATCAGAATATTACCTATAAGACTGTGCTTCAAATCATTTGAACACAACACCGAGAATTGTTTTGAACAAATGACATACAAATATAAGGATTTAACCACACCCACAATTCCCGTCTCCACAGTTTTTTTTGGACTTCTTTTTCCAGAAAAACTTTCGAATGAGGAAAACAATGGCTATAGCCAATAAGGAAAAAGCGATGATTTCTTGTGTCATTTTCTTTTATTTAAGCAACTGATACGCCACTAAAGCCACCGTATAAGCAAAAGCACTCATGAAAATAAGTTGGCCGAGCGGCCATTTCCAGCTATTGGTTTCTTTACGAGTAACAGCAAGCGTACTGACGCATTGCATAGCAAAAGCATAAAAAAGTAGTAAGGAAATCCCAGAAGCAAAATTGAAGACTTTTTCGCCTGTCAAAGGATTGATTTCGGATTGCATTTTATTCTTAATGGTATCTTCGTTTTCGGTGCCGCCAACGCTGTAAATCGTAGCCAAAGTACCCACAAACACTTCTCGAGCTGCAAATGAACTGATAATAGCTATCCCAATTTTCCAATCATAGCCCAAAGGCGTCAGAACAGGTTCAATAGATTTACCCATCAATCCGATATAGGAATTCTCTAATTTTTGCGAAGCGACTTCATTCTCAAAATCTGCAGCAGAAAGTGGTTTATCAGCGTGTTTAGTTACTACAATTTGCTCTGCATTACTGAAGTTTTCACCTGGACCATACGAAGCCAAAAACCATAAAATAATTGAGATTGCCAAAATGATTTTTCCAGCACCAAACACAAACGCTTTGGTCTTTTCAATCACATTGATGCCTACGTTTTTAAGCAAAGGCAATTTATAATTAGGCATTTCGACAATGAAATAAGACTTCCCTTTAATCTTCAATATTTTATTCAAAACATAGGCTGAAAAAAAGGCCATTCCAAATCCCAGCAAGTATAACATCATTAGCGTCAGACCTTGTAGATTTAAGATTCCCAACACCCGTTGATCCGGAATCACCAATCCAATAATGATGGCGTACACTGGTAAACGCGCGGAACAAGTCGTAAAAGGTGTCACCAAAATAGTAATCAAGCGTTCTTTCCAATTTTCGATATTTCGAGTGGCCATGATCGCCGGAATAGCACAAGCCGTTCCCGAAACCAAAGGCACAACACTTTTGCCCGACAAACCAAACTTACTCATAATTTTATCCATCAAAAACACCACACGACTCATATAGCCGCTTTCCTCGAGTATCGAAATGAACAAAAACAAAAAGGCTATCTGAGGGATAAAAATTAAGATACCCCCAATTCCAGGAATAATCCCTTGCGAAATCAAATTGGTCAACATACCTGCAGGCAAAACCTCAGCAGACCAAGCACTCAAACTAGCAAAAGAGCTGTCTATAAAATCCATTGGCACTTCCGACCACACAAAAATGGATTGAAAAATACCAAAAAGGATACAAAAGAAAATCACATAACCCCAGAATTTATGGGTCAACACACGATCCAATTGGGCTCTAAAATCTTTAGCAATAGATTGGTCGATGGTCAATCCCACTTTCAACACATCGTTGATGAATTGGTAACGTTTAATGGTTTCTTTTTGCTGCAATCGCTTCAAATCCGAATGCGATTTGGTAAACGTACTTTGGATTTCTTTGCGCTCTAAATTCAAGAAGTTCACATCTTGAGTAATCACCAACCACAACTTATACAACAACTGATTTGGAAAGGCTTTGCGAAGATTATCAAAATAGACCGCATCAATAACCGAGGCGTTCATACATGGTTCATTAGAAATGGATTTATAGGAAACGATTAAATTTTTCAATTCCTCAATCCCAGATCCTTTTCTAGAACTCACCAAGGCAATTTTAGTTTTCAGCTTTTCTTCTAAAAAAGGAATATCCAAACTGATGCCTTTGTATTCCATTCGATCCGCCATATTAATGACCAAAATCGTAGGAATTTCAAGGTCTTTGATTTGGGTAAAAAGCAACAAATTACGCTTTAAATTCTCTACATCCGTCACTACTATGGCTACATCGGGATACAATTTATCGTTTTTGTTGAGGAGTAATTCAATCACCACATTTTCATCAATCGAGCTGGCATTCAAACTATACGTACCCGGTAAATCCAGAATATTGGCTTTGAAATTATAAGGCAACTTACAAAAACCTACCTTTTTTTCTACCGTAATTCCTGGATAATTCCCTACTTGCTGGTTCAAACCTGTTAGTTGATTAAAAACAGAGGTTTTCCCCACATTCGGGTTCCCTATCAAAGCGACATTGATGTTGTGATTACTGATCATTAGCTTTATTGGATTCGTTCCACTTCTATTTCCTGAGCCGTTGCTACACGAATCGCAACGTGTGACCCGTTAATGTTTAGGTACAAGGGATCACCGAAGGGAGCGATTTGCAGCAACTCAACTTCATTACCCGGCAAACAGCCCATTTCGAGCAATTTTAATGGAATGGCATCAATATCAAAGTCTTTGATAATTGCTTTTTCTCCTTTTTTGAGTGAATGTATCGTTGTTGGCAAACCTTATTTAGATTGAATTAAGATTGCAAAAATACATATTATAATAGAAATTCAAATGATAATTATCACAATTGTAAAAAAGAATCTGACTGTCTGTTAGGTGGACTAACAACTTAAATGGCACGCGGATGAAACGGATGAAACGGATTCACGCGGGTTTAAATTAAATCACACTCGGATTTGCAATTAAAATGAAAAAACCAAAAGAATCATAGATTAAATACTAAATAAGAAAAGAACAAATAGAAATAGTAGTATTCACCACATAGAATGGCTATGTAAAAAGTAAAACGTCTATTAATTTCTTTCAAAAAACTATAAATTATATGTTTCTTCTATGTGATAAAAATTAAATACAATTACAGGTTAAAATCCGTGTTCATCTGTTTAAATCAGCGTCATCCGTGTTCCATTTCATTTAATAAAAATCCGTGTTCCCTTTTCACCAAACTAATTAGCACACAAAAAATTAATATCTTCTATCAATCGCGCCATATCCTCTTTTTTGGTTCCATCGTAAAAACCACGAACGCGTCTTTTTTGGTCCACCAACACAAAATTCTCGGTGTGTACCATATCATACAATTCTTCGGGTTTCCCCAACTTAACGGCCAAATACGATTTTCGAGCCATTGTATAAATTTCCTTTTTATCGCCTGTAACCAAGTTCCATTTACTGTCTATCACGCCGTGTTCAAGAGCGTATTCTTTTAAAACAGGCACACTATCGGTCTCAGGAAAAACGGTGTGCGACAACAGCATTACTTTGGGATTATTTTTGATAGCCGCTTGCACTTCGGCCAAGTTCTTGGTCATTTTAGGACAAATCGAACCACAAGTTGTAAAGAAAAAATCGGCCACATACACTTTCCCTTCATAATCTTTTTGAGTAATCGTCTTCCCATTTTGATTCACAAACGAAAAATCGGCAATCGTATGCGCCTTACTCACAAATTGCACCGTACTGTCCACCAATTCTGGATTCACGTCAGCTGGATTGTAAATAGGCAAAGTCTTTTCAGGCTTCAACGCATTGTAAAACAAGCCAATAGTAATCGCCGAAAACACCAATAAAACACCAAAAAATTTGCGATAGGTATAGAAGAAAGCTTTCATTTGTAGGTTTTTAAAATAAAATAGAAAGACAACATTTGAATTTCGCGCAAAATTACAAAACAACGGTCTGCCTTGCACTACACTTTTTAAAATAATTTGGGCGTGCCCCTACGTAAAAACTTCGGGTCGGGTCTCCGTTCCCGCTTTTTTTTATCCCGCGAAAAAACGGGATAAAAAAAGAGCTACACTCCACCCCTCACGCAAAAAAGTAGTAGGTTTGAGACAATAGCTTAAAGTCAAAAAGCTAAAGTTCCTATTTTTAGTGATACTTTTATAAAATCAACAAAAAAACAATTATTTATGCAGAATTCAACTAATAAAGCAATTGCTTTTACAAAAAAATCATCATTTTTTGTAACATTATACTTTTTTAAAACACCAATAAATCATAACTAATTCAAATTGTAATATGAATCCAAAACAATCCACAAGCTTATTTTTGGCTTTGCCTGCCGTACTAAGTTTTGGCTGGTGCCAAGCACAAACCGCTTCGGCCACCAAAGAACCAGGAATCAATATCCAATATATGGATAAAACCATCAAACCCAGCGATGATTTTTTCCGATATGTAAACGGAACCTGGTTGAACACCACCGAAATCCCAAGCGACAAAACCCGTTGGGGAAGCTTTGACGAATTGCGTCAACGCACCGATGCTGACGCTTTGGCCATCCTAAAAGAAGCTGCCAACAACCCAGCGTACCAATCCAATACCGACCAAGGGAAAGCCATCAATTTGTACAAAACCATGTTGGATACCGTAAGCCGTAACAAACTAGGTATTGCTCCCCTAAAACCGTATTTGAAAAAAATCAATGCGGTTAAAAACGTCAAAGATTTACAAGCTTTATTAATCGAAATGGAACCCACAGGCGGCATTGGTTTCTTTGGCGCCGGAGTAAGTACTGATGCAAAAAACAGTAACGTAAACGTAATTTATTTAGGCCCAGGAACTGTTGGACTTCCCGATCGCGATTATTATGTGGGAGAAGATAAAGATTCGAAGGAAAAAAGAGAAAAGTATGTACTGCATGTGGCTAAAATGTTGCACTATTTAGGCGACAAACCTGAAGTAGCGAAAGCCAATGCGGAGAAAATTTTGGCATTAGAAATCGAAATGTCTAATCCTCGTTTTGACCGTGTAGAAAGACGAGACCGTCGCAAATCGTACAACCCAATGACGATAGCTGAATTACAAAAAATCACACCCGCTATTGACTGGACTACCTATTTCAGTAAAATTGGATTGCCCACGAACCAAACGATTATCGTGTCGCAACCTAAATATATGACGGCTTTAGAAACTCTTTTTAAAGAAAATAAAGTAGACGACTGGAAAGCTTACATGCGTTGGTCTTTATTGAACAGAGCTTCAGGTCAATTATCAACAGCAATTGAAAAAGCCAACTGGGAATTTTATGGCAAAACCTTAACAGGTGCTGTAAAACAAAGACCTTTTGAAGAAAGAGCTTCACAAACCGTAACCGGATCTGTGGGTGAAGCTTTAGGAAAATTATACGTAGAGAAAAAATTTCCAGCTGAAGCCAAAGTAAAAGCTGAGAAAATGATCAAAAATATTTTCCGTGCTTATGAAAACCGCATCAACAACTTATCGTGGATGTCGGCAGAAACCAAAGTAAGTGCCATCGCCAAATTAAATAAATTGAGAATTAAAATTGGCTACCCTGACAAATGGAAAGACTACTCGGCATTGAGTATCAAAAGTCCCGCTGAAGGAGGAACATTTTTTGAAAATGTGAAAAATATCGCCTCTTGGCGCTACCAAGAAAACATAGCGGATTTGACCAAACCCGTAGACAAAGACCGTTGGGGAATGGCACCACAAACGGTAAATGCTTACTACAATCCATCGAATAACGAAATTGTATTCCCTGCCGCTATTTTGCAACCACCTTTTTACAATTACCAAGCCGACGAAGCTGTAAATTATGGTGGAATTGGAGGCGTTATTGGTCACGAAATCTCTCACGGATTTGATGATTCAGGAGCACGTTACAATGCCGATGGTAATTTAGTAGACTGGTGGACGGCTGAAGACCTTAAAAAATTTGGGGAATTAACCGGTGCCCTAGCTACTCAATACAGCGCTTTGCAACCGCTTCCAGGTACTTTTGTAGATGGTAAATTTACTTTAGGCGAAAACATTGGAGATTTAGGTGGTGTGAATGCTGCTTACGATGGTTTACAATTGTACTTAAAAGAAAACGGCAACCCAGGATTGATTGATGGGTATACCCCAGAACAACGTTTCTTTATTTCTTGGTCTACCATTTGGCGTTCTAAAATGAGAGACGAAGCCTTGAAATCACAAGTAAAAACCGATCCGCATTCACCAGGGATGTACAGAGCCTATGTGCCTCTTCAAAACATAGATACTTTCTACGAAGCCTTCAACATTCAACCGAATGACGGAATGTATATCGCTCCAGAGAAAAGAGTAAAAATCTGGTAAGATTTATTGTCCTAAAAATACAAAACCCATCAGCTAAAGTTGATGGGTTTTTTGTTGGTGTAAAACAAATACCAGTTATCGTAAATTATAAATACTCCCAAAAATTATCTTTATTGACCACATAAGTGTTTTTTGGGTGATATTTTTCGGTGAATGATTTAGTGAAAAGTACTTTTTTGTTGGGATTGTATTTGATTTCATAGGCTGAAATCTCATTTTCTAAAATCTCTATAAAATCAATCTCGGCTTGCTGTGTGTTTCTCCAATAATGTGTTTTACCATAAAAACCATTGTAGGTCAATTTTTTTATTTTTTCACTAATGAAGAAATTTTCAAATAAGGCGCCCAAATCTTGTCTGTTTACAAGTGGGGCAAACTGCCCAATAATAGCATTACGAATGCCATTATCATAAAAATATATTTTTGGTTTTGATGTAATTTCGTTCCGTTGGTTGCTAGAATACGGGTACAATCTAAAAATAACAAATGCCTTTTCTAACAAATCGATATAGTTTACAACCGTCATTCTATCAACTCCTAAAATTTTAGACAGTTCATTGTAAGACACTTCACTGCCCAATTGAAGAGCTAGTGCATTAAGAAGTTTCATTAACAAATCGGGCTTTTTTATATTTACTAATTCTAAAATATCTTTATACAAATAACTACCCGCCAATTGCAATAAGATTTTTTGTTTCTTACTTTCTGTAACCACTTCCGGATATAGCCCGTAAATTAGAAATTCTTCCAAACGCTCATAAGCATTTGCAAAAGTGTAGTGATTTTTAACCTCGTTCCAAGACAATGGAAAAAGTTGGTGTTCCCATTTTCTGCCGGTTAAGGGTTCATTTATTTCGTTGCCTAAGTCTAAAGATGAGGAACCCGTAAGAATGATTTGTTTGTCTAGTTTTGCATCAATCAACATTTTTGCAGTTACTCCAATGTTTTGAATGCGTTGGGCTTCGTCAATCACAATCACATCATAATCGTGTACCGTTTGTAATAAAAAATTAAAATTGGCATTGGCAAAAGTTAATCGTGTTTGCGGATTATCCCCATTTAAGAACAAAACTTTTTTGTTTTCTACCAATTTCTGAATCAAAGTTGTTTTACCTACTTGCCTTGGTCCCAACACAATAATGGCTTTTTGATTCGTCCAATCTTCGACTATGTTTTTAGAAACATCACGTGCTATCATATTACAAATATAATATAATATGGTTATAATCACATAAAAATATAATATTTTGTGGTTACAAACCTAAAAAAGTATATTTTTTAGACAACAATCACGCTATGACTTTAGTTGGCCGTTTGTATCTAACTCTCTAATACATCCTTATTTAGTTTATTTATCAATATTCCTGCAAGGTCTTTTGTTGACCTTGTAGACATTTAGATTCAAGAACATACCTACAAGGTTTTGAAAACCTTGCAGGAAAACAACTCAAAAAAGGACACTTACTTAAAAAGTGATTCTCATCCCAATTTGGTTAGCGCTTGCCAGAAATGTTGTGGTAGGTTGTGATTCATAAGTACTCGCCGTACCATTATTGTGCAAACCCAATGCTTTTTTGATTCTTTTAGGGTAGCCAATTTTTATTGGTATAGAAGCTACAATCATTGCGCCTCCAATAATAGCCGCGGTTAAATTAGAACGTTCAGATTGAATGTTTGGAGAATAATCCCCAGGATTATAAGTCGAAGTAGTGTTATCCGTATTCATGGCGGTCACAAGATTAGCCGTTACCAATCCTAAACCGCCATAAAACAAAACATTTCCCCACGTTTTTTTATTACGCCCAGCGTTGTATTCTGCTAAAGCCTCGCTGTTTTTGGCTAGTAATTCTCTAACCTCAACAGAAGTCAATTTTTTGTTTTCAGAAGTATATACGGTACCTCCAGTTCCATAGTTAAGTTGTTGTGCCATTCCAGAAATCGAAACCATCAAGAGGGCTAAAAGCATTGTTCCTTTCATAAATTACTGAATTTTAGGATTATACAGAGTTGTTGTTTTTAAGTTATTTGGACTTGGATAAGCCTTCTTTATTGGCTTAAAAATTCTTTCTAAAAGTAGGAATTATAAGTGAAAACACGCATAATTAAAAGAAGAAAAAAACTACACAATTTTATGCTAATTCATCACGATTGATTTTCCTACAGGAAAACAACGGGGAAATTTTTAAAAAACAAGTTTAGATTGAGTAATGCTTGGCTAATGAAAACAAACCATTCTCGCTTAGCCCCGATGGAAGCGGCATCCTTGCTTGGCGGGGTTCGCCGAGCAAGATATAACGTACAGCGGGACGATTCGTGTGGTGGGCAAAGTGGTGCTGCTCCTAAAAATAACCTAAAGGATATGGTCCTACCCTAATGCGGGTATAAAAAAAACACCATTAAGAACGCAAAAAAAATTAAGTGAACTAATACTTAATGAACCATAATCTCTTAATGGTGCTTAAAAAAATCTGATATTAATTCTCACAGAAAGCCGTTATTTTTTGCAAATGTTGTTCGGCTTGATATTGATTAAAATTGTCCCATTTTGGAGGGAAGTTTGTTTTCTGTCCGCACATGGCATCCAAACAAACATTGTGGTCTTTGTAGGTATCATGCAAAACGGCCAAGATTTTAAAGAAAAAATCCTCTAGCATAATGATCGCATCAAACTCGGATTTTAGTGTAGTATAATTACTAGCTGTTGGATTTAATATTTGTAGTAAATCTAGCACTTCGTTCTTTTCCGTCTCGTTGATTTGAGTTAAATAACCGTTTTTTAGGGTTTTAAAAACCAAATTATTCCAAACCACGCTGTCGTGTCCCCATTGAACATCTGGTAGATGTAAAGAGTGCTCACAAATTAGGATAATAGCAAAAAGAACATCGTTTAAATAGGTTTCGGGAAACTCATCAAAGCTTCTGAATTCAAAACCACTTTGGTACATTTTTTCCTGATTAAAATCGAGTCCTACTTCCGAAAGTAATTCATACTCCATAGCCACTTGAATCTGATCGCGCCACCAAATGTTGTCCTCTTTTTCAAAGCGTAGTAGTTTTCTAAAATCGTCTACTTTGTAGGTTAGAATTTTACCTTTCGGCATGGCTTTATTGTAAGTCCCAACGCCAATGTAGCGCGACATGGCGTTGCGCATAGAGCCCAAGGTAAATTTTTGATCCAAATTGTAAGTCTCACTAATCACTCCCATAATATCCGGACTTCCAAGAGTGGCTATAAAAAAGGGCTCGAACCATTGCAGCAAATAGATGGCGTTAGCGTGCGTGGCATCAAATTCTTGATAATTCACAATCCGACTGTGCTCGGTTAAAGTGGGCAACGTGATGTGAAAATGGTACGTTCCATTATTAAATAAAACAAGATTTTCCTGATTGGTCATGAACATATTAAGTCCGTTGTTGTATTCAGGGAAATTTAATTTTCCATTAAGTACGCTCGATTCATTGATTTTATCTAAAAACAATTTTTTAGTCGCTTTTAGTTCTTTGCAAGAATCGGATATGGTTCGATTTTCAAAATATTTAGTGACGAATTCAATTGAATCCCCGTCAAAATGTACGGACCCCATCGTTTTGTTTCGTTGGGTAATCATACTTTGAATATTATAGGGTTGATCTTCAAGAAAAAGTTCCATGATGGATTGGCCAAGATATTCCGGATTTTCGATGGGTTGCGGGAGTACCTCAGCACTTTCTGCGTGCTGTATTATTGGTTTTACGCCTGCAATTGTTTTGTGCTGATAATTTACATCTAGCTTTTCTAAGGAATGACTATTGATCATTCGGCTGACCACGTAGTTTTTATTCGAACCAAAAGCTTTTTTTAAAATAGGGCGTAAGCTTTCTGGTTTATAGCATTTTCTGTAATCGATACTGTATTTTTCAAAACCAATTTTTTCTTGTATAAATGCACCAGAGACGGTTAGGGATTCTTCAAATTGCAGGTATGTTTCGTTTTCTAATCCTATTCCCCAATAAAATTTTCCGGTCTGGTTCTTATTCATTTATAGTACTTCTGTTTTTATGATTTATTTAACGTTTTTGAAATTTGGTTTTTGGGTTCTAAAAAGTGATTTGAGTCGATTTTGAAATAAAAAAAATAGTGTTTTTGGAATCTGTAATGTAAAAATAAAATTACAATAACTCCCTTTAAAACAACACTTTAAACACCTAAAAAGAGACACTATCAAATTACTAGAATTCTAGTTTTTTCCAAGTGGCAAAATTAGTGTTTTGTTTTTTCATTTCATAGTATTAACAAACTGATATCATAAAAAAATGTGAAATTTAACAATCTAACACCAATAAAATTACTTATTCATGGTAATAAAGCACATAAGAAGCGTATAAATCATCCTTCCACCAGTCTTTTCTGATTAAAGAAAAATAATTGTAGTTTACCTTTCCTGCTTGTGATTGCAAAGGATACAGCACTTTACCATTTTCACGGTGTGCTTTGTGGGAATTTGTTTCGGGTACCACAGGAACGATATGACCCGATAGTCCTTTTTCTTTTCTTTTGGCACAAATTATCCCAACACCACCATTAGCATTAACTTTATTTTGAAGTGCATCAACGGTATCCATTTTTTCCCATCCAAAATGGGATCCCCATTGCGAAAACCAATCGTGAATGGCGCTGGAGTAAATGCGCTCTACCGTTTTTTCAAAAACAGCTTCTACTTCCTGTCCTTGCTTTATTTTTTCCAAAGCTTCATCTGTCCACCAAATCGTTGGAAGGTAGACTTTACAGAAATAGCAGTAGTCGTAGGAATACACATTACAATAGGTGTCTTCTAACGTTCTTTGATACCGTAGATTGTTGGCTACATCTAGTTTATCTATAAGTAAGAAAATACTTTCCTTTTTTGTAGTCACATCGGTTAGCGCTCTATAAGGAATGCTGGAATCCAAGATGGGATGTTGTTTCATGTCTGTTGTCTCCAAGCGAGATTTTGGATGGGGCAATAACTCCGCCTTACCCATTTGACTTATTGGCACTGAATGATCACAAAGTGGCATTAATGCAGTTGCTGCAGAATTTTTTTCCATCTTGACTTCTTAAAAGTGATTGGCTTACTACTGCAAAAATTGATTTTATTGTACAGCGTCTTATTTTAAACCAGCAAGTAAACATAAGAATTTTAAATTTCACTAAGTGTCAATAAAGTGACAAATGATAAAAAAAGTAGGATTACCCACTGCGAGAAATCTAAGAAGTGTTTTTTGGTTCATATTCTAAAACTCAAATTCTACAAAATGTTGAAGCACCGTAGAATAAATACATAATCCTCCCGAGCTTTACAAAATGCCACAATCCTAGCTTTGTGTATTTTTAAAATTCTTAAAATATGAATGTCATTAAAGTCTTCAAAAGAATTACGCTTTTAGTTTAAGAAGTATTCGCTGTCGCTGCATAGCAAAATTAATGATATACAAGCCCGTTAAAGTAACTGTTCCTCCTACAATAATAGCTGTTGTGAGGATCTCATCAAATAAAAAAGCCCCTACCAAAACAGCCACTATCGGATTGATGTAAGCGTAAACACTACTCAACTCGGTGGGTAAATTTTGTAACGCATAAATAAATGCAATAAAGGTCAGTACGGAACCAATACCTACCAAATAAGCGATCGCCCACCATGAAGCCATTGGAATTTGCGAAATAGGGATCGTAACTCCAGTCGCTCCAGTTAAAGCAAAAAGGCATACACTAGAAATCAACATTTGTAGTCCTAAACTAAAATAGGGATTAAAACTAGCGGCTTTTTTCTTAGTGTACAACGTCCCAAAAGCCCAAGTAATGGTAGCGGCTATAGAGAGGAGAATTCCAAACTGAAAATCGCGTTGAATAAAATCAGCCAAATGTTCATAAAAGATGATGCATACCCCTGCAAAAGCAATGATAATCCCAATAACGGCCAATCGGGTAACGCGTTCCCCTTTAAAGAAACTAATAATCGCAATCCAAATAGGGACCATTGCCCCAATAATCGCTCCTAACCCACTCGGAATGAATTTCACGCCCCAAGTACTTAGTCCGTTGCTCAATACAAAATTAAGCATACTCAAAATCAAGATGGATTGCCATTGCTTGCCTTTAGGCCAAGTCGTTTTTTTTACCAAAAAGAAACCCACATACAAAGCCCCACCCAAAAACTGACGGATAGCGGCCAACTGAAGTGCCGGCATATGTTTTACGCCTTCTTTAGACGCTAGCCAAGTCGTACCCCAAGCTATACTTACCCAAGCTAACGCCAACATAGGTAAACCAAAAGTAGTTCGAGGAGCCGTCATGAAGGTTTTTAAAGTTGTTCTCAAGATTAAGGAATTTCTGCAAAAATATACTTTAAAATCGTTTGTAGTTTATCGCTACTAATTCTTTTTCCCCTTCCTGCTAACGTACGATCAAAAGTAGGGGCAACTAATTGCCATTCGATCGCTTTCTTAGTATAGTACTCTTCTCTGCTAGGATGATAAGGCGATACCGCGTTGAAGGTTTCGTTCCAACAATTCAACCCTATAATTTTTTGAATGATTCCGATACAATCCGCTTGGTGAATGAAATTAATAGGCGCTTTGGCATTGGGCAAATTTTCTTTGCCTGCCAAAAACCGAACGGGATTGCGGTCGGGTCCTACGAGTCCACCAAAACGAAGAATGGTGGTTTGAAAATGAGGATTACTTTGCAAAAGTTGCTCTACAAGTACTAGTTGGCGACCGCCTTCGCTATCAGGATTCAAAGGTGTAGTTTCGGTAACCACATCATTGGCTTCTCCGTAGACTGAAGTAGAGCTTACAAACAATACGTTTTGGACATCTGATTGTTCAATAAACGGAATCAAGGTTTGCATTTTGCCTACAAAATCCTCGCTGTTGTTGCTTCTTAATTTGGGCGGAATATCAATAATCAATATTTCGCTTCCCATAAGAAATGTAGTGATATCGCCATCAATGGCATTAGGTTGCAATTCCATCAAAAATGGAAGAACCCCTAGCTTTTCTATATGAGCTAGTTTTGAAGAAGATGTCGTCGAACCTTTTACCAAAAGACCATTTTTTACTAAGTCTTTCGCCAAAGGCAACCCGAGCCAACCGCAGCCAAGAATACTAATTTGTGTCATTGTTACCCCTCTTTTTAGGATAACAAAGTTGAGTGAAAATTAATTCATAAACAAATACCCTGACTTTGAAAAGACTTCCCCAATTTTTAAAATATAAAAGTAAGTCCCGTTGGGCAACTTAGTAATTTTGGAACCTTCTAAATTACAATTTGAAATTCCAGAAAAAACATTTGATGCACTGCCATAATTTTGAGTAGTGTATACTTTTCTTCCCCATCGGTTATAGATTTCTACCGAATTTGAAAGTCCACATTCTATCAAACCATCAATTCTAAAAAAATCATTAAAACCATCTTCATTAGGCGAAACATAATTATAGATTGCCAATTTATTGCAAGGAGAAATTATGCCAGTATCATCGGTTCGACCGATGGTAAAAATGCTAAAACCAGAGACCTCATAAGGCGTAGTTATAGTTAATTTATCCTTATCGACAATACCTCCTTCATCCACCCATTTTTGTGAAGGAACATCCCATCGGACAATTCGTAGGGCTTCGAGTGGTGCTCTAACAATGGCATCTGTAGAGGTAGCATTTTCAAAACTTAAGGTTAATACCATAGGCACCGCCCCACCAACATTTGAAACTTCCCAATATTCTGTAGTACTAATTTCTTTGATAATCCCTGCGCGATTGCTGTGGGGATAGCGATCATTGGAGTTGGCCTCAAAAAACTCACCACTATACATTTGATTCGTTGCTTTTAAGCTACTTATTTTCGCCGAACGATACTGTGAATTTCTTCCTATCGGATACTCAAAATCAGTGGTGCCGTTTTTAAAAGTCTTGCCTACAATAAAACTGCTATTACTGGCATTATTGGCTAAGGCATTTTCCTCAAAAACAGGAATGCCTATAGTGGGCTGCGCCGTAATAATTCCGTCAATAAAATCTACTTTTTTAAAAAAATTAACCGTAGTACTCAACTCAAAACCTTGAGGATTATCAAAAACGGTATGAAACAATCGTATCGCACTTTGACCCGAAATTTGTTGTACATTTTTCCCATTGAAATAGGTTGTTCCTTGTGAGTTGGATGAAAAAGAAAAATCCCCTTCATTACGTAAATCGCTAGTCAAAAATAAACTACCATCATTCAACAACTTTCCAGTAGCGGCATTAGTAAAAGATTCATTACTGAAAACTATTGTATTGGGTAAAATAGTCATCTGCTCATTATTGATCAATTGAGCAAATAGTGGTAATTGCCATAAAATAAATAGTCCTAAAGTAAATAGAATTTTTTTCATTACCTCAAATTTATAAGGCTCTCCAGCCAGTATCACCTTTTGTTCCATCTCCATTAACGTCTTCTACGTACACTTCTACTCTTCCTAAATCCGTATTGTAGCGCATTTGTCCAAAAGCTGGTGTTGTAGGTCTTTCTACATTAGTACCTGATGGCAGTTGAATCGCTCCCGTTGCTGGCATAATTTTTAAAATTCCTGTACTGCTAAGGGTAACCAATTTATTTGAGGCGTCACCTTCACTATCAATGAGCTTAGTAGGATCAGCGAGTTCACGAATTCTGACTTTACCCACGCCAATATCCAATCGCTCACTGGGTTTGTGTAAGGTGTTGGGATCTAACCCAATGCCCACTTTACCGTTCTTTAAAATGGTTAAGGCGTTTCTTCTTTGCAAAGATCCTGCACCAGTACCATTTCCCACTTGCAATAAAGGATCGTTATCGTCAGCAGCAGTTAAATTACCAGTAGTACCATTAATGCCAAGATCTCCTCCTCCTACCGTAATTGCATTATAGTACCCTAGTACCGTTTCTGAATACGAAGTTGAAAGATTATTATTGCCTTGTACAAAGGCATTGTTCCCATTGGCCTTATTGGATTCTCCTAGTACAAATGCATTTAAATCATATGCAATATTGCTTTTTCCAAAAGCTACACTGGATTGCGCTTGTGCTTCATTGCCTTCTCCTGCTGTGAAAGCATTAATTCCTGTAGCTGATGTTCCAAAACCAAAAGCAGCGCTTCGAGATCCTTCTGCTTTAACCCCTAATCCGAAACCCACAGAATTAGCTCCAACTGGTGTCAAATGGGAACTGCCTCCTCTCACAGCACCTTCTACATCAAGTGCCACATCATCGACGACGGAAGTTTTATTAACCCCTACTCTTCCAGCTTGATAAATATTCTCGGTATTAATACTCGCAGTTGCATTAGTGACATTCACTTTCCAAGGTTCGCTTTGTAATGAAGATAAATCAAGTATAGGATTATCATTGTTCTCATTCGTATAGGTTAAAATTTTGGTGCTACTGTCAAATGCTAAAGTGGTGTTGGTTTCTGTTGTCCCAGTGGCATTAATTACATAGGGATCTGAGACAATACCAGTTCCCGTAATCGTCACATTTGTACCTGCTGTTGTTACCCCTCCCTGACCAGCGGGACCTTGAGGACCTGTGGCTCCAGTGTCGCCTTTCGGACCTTGTGGACCAACTGCACCATCTATTCCATTTGCTCCAGCGGGACCTTGAGGGCCTGTGGCTCCAGTATCGCCTTTTGGACCTTGAGGACCAACTGCACCATCTATTCCATTTGCTCCAGAAGGACCTTGGAAACCTGTTGCGCCAGTATCACCTTGTGGACCTTGTGGACCAACTGCACCATCTATTCCATTTGCTCCAGAAGGACCTTGGGGACCTGTTGCGCCAGTATCGCCTTTTGGACCTTGTGGGCCAACTGCACCATCTATTCCATTTGCTCCAGCGGGTCCTTGGGGACCTGTGGCTCCAGTGTCGCCTTTTGGACCTTGAGGACCAACTACACCATCTATTCCATTTGCTCCAGCAGGACCTTGAGGGCCTGTGGCTCCAGTGTCGCCTTTTGGACCTTGAGGACCAACTACACCATCTATTCCATTTGCTCCAGCGGGACCTTGAGGGCCTGTGGCTCCAGTATCGCCTTTTGGACCTTGAATACCTTGAGGTCCTTGTGGTCCAGCGGCTAAATTGATAGTAACTGGATTATTCGATTCATTAATATAGGTAAAAGTACCATTCCCATTGTCAACCATAGTAGTGATGGTTTCTGCTTTTTGTTCTCCTAAGTTAATCCATCGATTTGAAAACCAATAATAAAATCCGGGTTGTAACTGACCATTGCTAGTCGTATTAAAAACTAACAAACCATTGACATTACCATTTTCAATGGTAGTTTGATCGGTTGTACTTTGTAGGTTCACTCTTGGTATGAGAACCCCTGCTTTGGCAGCGGAAATATCCAGTATAGTCGATGGATTAGGTGTTGTAGTCCCTATACCAACCTGAGCTTGGATAGTTCCAAAAACAAAAAAAAGTAAAAGTACTTTTATTATTTTAGCATTCATGTTACTACATTTAAAGTATTAAATATTAATGTTTTTTGTTCCAAATTTTACTTATCGTTAGACTCAAGCCCCAAGAGTTATAATAATTCCATTTGTTATCCCAAACTAAAGCTCCTCCTACTTCCCAATTTCCCGGAAGATGCCACCCATATTCCACTCCTAAACGAGTTAATGTTAATGTTTTTTCATGCGCAATCTCAGCACCAACCCCACCAATAAATGACCAATGTTTACCAGGTTTATAAATACCGACAGGAACTACTGCTAACGGATAACTACGCTCTAACAACTCATTCCCTCCGTGTTCAATTTTAAACGACTCCAAAATGATATCGTTTTGCAATCCTACCGCCCACGCATTGGACAACCAATAATCATAGTTCAACGTAAAAGAGGGAACGGCCAACCATTCGGTTTTACCGTCAATTTTGCCTTCGGAAAGATGCGTATGACCTAAACCGAAAGTTAATCTATGGCTCCCTTGAATACCATGACTATTGTGGTGATCCTCATGTTGACTATAAGAAACGATACTAATTAAAAAAACGAGTACTGCTATTTTTGCTGTTTTCATACGGTTTAACATTTAAAGTTGTTTTACTATTTTCTTTCTAGACGCATCACCGCTAGGTCTCCCATAATCAGATTCAATGTTTTGCCTTGATCGGTTACACTATAAGCATTTACCTTTTTTAGAGTCTCTAAAAACGCTTGTTCTCCTGCCATATCGGGGCACATTTTTCGCGTTAGCGCCATGGCTTCATCTATTTTAATTGATTTTCCCGAAATAGTAAATTCTCCATTAAAATTATTGCAACCAGACATGCCAGAGACTGAATTTTTATAGGAATCAAAACTAATAGTCGGTTTAACTTTTGGAAATAATTCTCCAACAGGTTTTGGAGCATTCATAATGTAATTTACTTCCCAAAGACCAATCAATTAAATTGGCTTTCATTGTGCTATTTTCTTTTTTAGATGTAGTGTCTTTAGTTGAATTGCACGAGGAAATAATAATTGCTAGTAGGACTATTACATATTTTGCTCTCATATTTTAAGTTTTGCACGAGTCTTTATTTTCTTTTATAAACTGAATTTCCCTCTTTGATGGTTTCTAATACTTTGATATCTTTCAACTTCAAGGGATCAATCTTCAATGGATTTTGGTCTAGAATTACCAAATCGGCTAATTTGCCTTCTTTAAGCGAACCTTTTCGATCTTCTTCAAAAAATTGTTCTGCTCCCCAAATCGTTATAGATTTTAAAGCTTGATAAGGCGTTAATCTTTCGTTTGGCCCAATGATGGTTCCGCTTCTACTAATACGATTTACGGTGGTGTACATAATCATCATCAAATTGGGCATAGCCACTGGAGCATCCGTATGACTTGTTACGCGAATTCCTTTTTTTAAAGCGGAGTTGATTGGGCTTATCAATTGGGCTTTATCGGGACCAATAATTTCTTTGTACCAATCTCCCCAATAAAAAGTATGCATTGGAAATAAAGAAGCCACCATATCATATTTTTTGATACTGTCCAATTGATCCATCCGAATTAATTGTCCGTGAATTAATATATTTCTTCTGTCTTTATTTCCATATTTGGCAGACGCTTTACTAATTACTCTAAACAATTGATCGGCTGCAGCATCGCCGTTAGTATGTGCTTTTAATTGCCAGTTATTAGCAAAGGCTTCATCTACTATTTTTTGCACATCTTCATCTTTTGGAATGGCAGGATATCCTTTATATCCTTGTTTTTGACCATCGGGTGGAATCAAATATGGCGTCGTTCTCCAGGCAGTTCTTCCTTGGGGTGAACCATCAAGTGTCAATTTTAATCCTGCAATTCTATAATGATTTTTGTATTCTTTGCTATACCATTCGGTCTTCATATATTGAGGATAAGTATAATCAATCCAAGAATTGACATCGATATACATTTTTCCTCTTGATGCATAATCAGCCATTTGAGGATGATTAGTCATCGCACGCCCTTCATTGGCGGTTGTATATCCATAACTTACCGCCATTTTTTGGCCTTCATCCATATACATATCGCTTAATTCTTTGGTCGTTGGAGAAATTACTTTGAACATATGTGGGATAGCCGCTAATTCTTCTAAAACACCGTTTGGGTTCTTTGTACCACTAACTCTTCGAATCACTCCCCCTTCAGGTTGTTTAGTCGAGGCATTAATTCCTAATACTTCAAGTCCTTTTGTGTTTACAGTACAAAAATGCCCCGAAATGTGCATAGCCATAACAGGTAATTCTTTCGACACTTTGTCTAAATCCACTTTGGTAGGAAATCTTTTTTCTTTGAGTGCTGCATCATCAAAGCCAATTCCAATTATCCAGCCTTGTGTTTTAGTAACACCGTTTTTTTGATGCCACGTTTTTAGCTCGTTTATTAAATCATCAATAGTATTACAATTGCCATCAGGAGCTGCTAATAAATTTGCAGAAATCGCTTGAGAACCAAAGGCAGCAAAATGGCAATGTCCATCCACAAAACCAGGCACTAAAGTTTTACCGGCTAAATCTATCATAGTATGACCTGCTCCTGCTTGTTTCATAGCTTCGTCTTCGCTGCCTACAAAAGCAATTTTCCCGTCTTTGACTACTAAAGCATCCACATATTGAGGTTGATCGCCTTCCATGGTAAGGATATCTCCATTGTAATATACGGTAGCTGTGGAAGAAGAACTACCTTCGTTTCCATTTGGAACGCTTTCATTTTTTTTACAAGCAGTTAGTATCAAAACTACAAGGCATAGAGTTATAATTTTTTTCATAATTTTCGTGATTTAAAAATTTTAACAATTATATTTTATGGTCAATTAATCGAAAGATTATTTAGGAAACAACAAGACCAAGGAAGCTCTTAGCCCCATTTTTGCTCTAACTTCATCTGGCGCAGCCAAATTAAATTTAGGTCCAACCGCAAAAGACACTTTTTGTTTTCCAAAAGAAGTCAAACCTGAAAACATTGGCGAAAACCAAACATTCGCTTGATTTGATTGCCAGTTTTGTGTCCACTCCAAATTACCCGTAAGACCAGCACCACTTTTCCAGTTATAAGCCAAAAACGGATTCACAAACATCTGGCTAATATCCTCTCTGGTTGAAGAGCCACTAACACTCCAAATTTGATTCCATAAAGCACCTATAGTCCAACCTCCTGTTTGCTTAAGAGCAACAATAGTGGGACCAACGCCAAATTTCTTACCTGTTAAATAATCATTTGTACCTGTGGGAAATAAAAGCACTGGACCTGCTCCCCAAGTAAAACCATTTTTGGAATTCGTTGGAGAGAAAAATGCACTGGCTACTATATCTGAAATTCCGCTTTCGTGTTTATTTATACCGGAAATATTGTATTGACTAACTACAGGTAAAATAACTCTAGAAATTAAGTTTAAGTTGGACGAAATAGCTATGGGAATCACAGGTTGAATGTTTAAAGTATATCTAGAACCTTTTAAGGAACCAATTCCGTGATCGAGATTATTCTGAAAAGGAACACTAATCAAACTGGCTATTGGATTGGCAAGTTTTTTGGCCAATTCGGCCGCTTCATCTTGAGCATGTCCATACTGAAAAAAAGCTAATCCTATAAGCAAGCTTAAATAAATTCTATTCTTCATAACTAATTTCTTTTAGTAATTACATTAGTTATACCAGCGAAACATGATAGCGCACCAATTCCATTTAAAACTATTCCTGCCCAACGCCACCCTTCCGAAGGCCATAAGCTAAGGTCTTTCGTAAATGAACCATAGATTACAAAACCTGCCATCAAAGCGGCTACAGCAGAGAGAACTATATAAGGCCATTTGAGGTTGTTTTTCAAAAAATACCAAAACAGAAATGCAAAGACTGCACAAAGCCCTGCTCCTAAAGCACTTGCAGTAGGCCCAATAGGTTTTTGACTAATTGAAATCAAATACAAACCGTAAGAATTCCAGGCTACACATCCGATGGCCCATAAAATTTGAAGTGTTTTGATCATATTTTTAAAATTATTAATTCAAAAATGTTGATTATCTAAAACTTTTTCCGAAATCAAAATTATATCTAAATCCAAGAGCCAGAACATTATATTCATTTTTATTCAAAGTTAATTTAGAGTCACTTAAACGAGCTATCATATAAACCCTAGTATTAGGGGTAATAAAATAATTGGCTCCAAAAATATAATGAGCTAGTTTGTACTCGTTTTGGATCATGAAATCTTTATTTGGATCGATGTAATTGAATCCTGCTTCAAAAGACCAATTATCTTTTAGACGATATCCTATAGAAATCTCGTATCCATTTGTAGAATACCCTATAGCTTCATCTTGAGAAATCGTATTCAACGCATCATCATTTATCGAGAACGTCGCCGCAGCATACCATTTGTTTTTGTCATATTTTATACCAGCAATGAAATTACTGGAATGATCACCAATACCTTGCACGAATTGTTTAACTAAATCTGGAACTTGAGAATTATTGTATGATGTACCAATCGTAAAACCTTCACGGAAAGCATACTGTGCCGAAATTCCATAGGAACTATAGTCTCCAAACAATTGCGTTTGAAACCCTAATTGAAACCCTCCCCATTTATTTCTATATTGAATGGAATTATCAGCTCTACCCGTTCCTTTCCAACCTCCATCAGTTCCACCTGCATAAATACCATTGGCCGCCCCTCCAAATAAGGAAAAATTATCCGTGTAAGCACCAATATCGTAATAAACGCCCCATTGTTTACCAATAGACAGGGTTCCAAATTTTTTATGAATAAGTGAAACATATCCCAATCTAGAAGTAAAAGCTTCTACTTTTTTAAAAGGTTGGGAAACAAATTCAGCCGAAGAATTTGCATCATTATTAAAACTAATACCATTGATTAAGTGTAAACCAAATTCTAGTTTGGCATTGACACTCCAGTCTTTAGTAATACTACGGTTTAAAAAAGCTCCTATTCTTGGTGCGTTTTCCTGAAGTTGAACTTTTCCATCAAAGGTTGCTAATTGCACTCTTAACATACCATATATGCTAAGCGAATCAACAATAGTTTTCTTTTGTGCTATACTTAGTAAAGAAGAGAATAATAACAAATTTAAAATCAGCTTTTTATTCATAAATACATTAGTTTAAAATTTAAGACAAATACTTTTATAATGTCTTTGTACTATCTATAAGTATATAAATAAATGAGAAACGTAATACTGTCCCAAAAAAAGCCTTTTCGGAACAGTACTTTAATAGATAAGAAAAAATTCTTACTCGTTCTCGTGAGCAGCTAATATTTTGATCATATGTGACATAGCCCCTTGAGAGAAAGTTTCTGTTTCATTTGATTTAAATCCAAACATTCCTTTTGTAGACTTGCCACCAACAGGTTGCTTTCTACCTTCAGAAACAGTTCCCCACACTTTGATATCTTTTATTTTCATTGGATCACAAGTAATCGGATTATCGTCAAGAATAGTAAAGTTGGCTAATTTTCCACTGCTAATCGAACCCATTTGATCTTCAACTTTTAAAGAATAAGCCGCATCAATAGTAACTGCCTTTAGAGCGCCCTCTCGAGAAACCTTTTGTTCTGGAGCAACTACCTTACCACCAGTGGTTAGTCTATTCACTCCACACCACATTAGATACAAAGGATCGGCTGGTGCCATAGGCATATCACTGTGAAAAGAATAGGAGACCCCTGCTCGCTCTACATCTCCCATACGTACCATACTCTCAGCTCTTTGAGGACCCAATCCATTTTTACTGTAATTATCTGCTAAAGCCACAGGATAGTATGGATTTCCACTTACTATACAACCTAGTTTTGCTAAACGGTCTACTTGATCTTTTGCACTAACGGCAAAATGTACAATTACTGTGCGGTGATCTGTTCTAGGATTGGCTTTTAGGTTTTTCTCTAAAGTATTCAATACCCGATCCAAACCAGCATCGCCATTTACGTGTACGTGAATTTGATAGCCAGCGTCCCAAAATATTTTGAAAGCACGTTCAAAAACAGGCAAATCCGTCATCCATTCGCCATGATGTTTATCAGTATAAGGCTCTCTCACTTGCATCAAAAGAGAATAAATTGCGCCGTCTGAAAAAAGTTTAACTTGTTTTTTGGCCAAAGAAGTTCTTCCATTATACCAGCTTTCCAATTTTACCGCTTCATCGATCACTTGTTTATCATCTTTGTATTTATCACATAGGGTTTTACCATCGGCCATAAAACTCCAACGGAAAGGCATCTCATCCGATGACATTACACTGTTTACGCCATCTTGCAAAGGTTTTACTAAAATTCCTCCAGGTTCATTCCCAAAAGTAATCCCTTTAGAATGCATATAATCACGGGTGATATGCAATCCTTTTACCAATTTTTCAGGCGTTGCCAAAACGGTGGCAATTTTAGGTGCCACAGCAAACATGCCTTGCTCCCAGAAACGACCTTCGGCTAAGACGGATTGTTTTTGTGGGGTTTCGCCCCAAGTTTTTATAAAGTCAGCCGTTACGCCATATTTTTCCATAGCAACACCATTCATTACGATTTCGTGACAAGATCGCAACCATGCCAAAATTGGGCGGGTTGTACTTATTTTGTCCAAATCGGCTTTAGTAAGCTTGCCATAAAAATTGGGATGATAACCCCAAGTAATCAAGGCTTCCTCAGGATCCGACATTTTTTTCTCAGCTGCCGCGAGTCGCGTCATAAAATCATTTTTGTCTTTAACTGCCTTTGCTGTACCTTCGGGCAATTCCCAATCTTCAATAGAAAGTACTTCAGAAGCCATAGTCAAGGCAGCTAAAACAGGGTGATCATGTTGTGCAATAAAACCAGGTACAATAATCTTATCGTTAAACGTTTTATCCAAACGCGCTTTTCTATCCCCCAGAATTTTACTTACCTCATCCTTAGTACCTACTGCTATAATCTTACCGTTTTGAACAGCTACTGCCTCAGCCTTGGGCTTGCTTTTATCCATTGTAAGGATTTCTTTGGCCGTGTAAATGACAATGGGAGAATCAGCAGTCATTGAACCACTCATGTCTTGTAAGGTCTGGGATGTTACAATAGAACAAAACAAACACATAGCGAATAGTATTATTTTTTTAGTCATGATGATTTTAGATTAAATTAATAAATGTGATATATTTTCTTTCTGTAACTCTATGTTTAGAGTAGTATTAATTGTATCGCGAACAAAAAGTATGAGAATAAAAAATGCTGTTATTTTAGCAAAAATCTTATTTGAAAACCAATATAAAACATTGAAAATAAATGCAATACAATAAAATTAACATTTTTCTTAAACTTATAGTACTTTATGTAAAATAATTTTTAAAAAAAACACCCTACTCCAAATAAGTTGGAATAGGGTGTTTTTTGAAAAATTTATAAAATGATTTATTTTTTTGGCAGCACCAAACTATCTTTTGCTACAGCCAATGAATCCGTAACAGAAACCACTAACTCTTTAGGGATTGTTTGTTGCCCTTTTCTAATTTTTTTGCGAATGACCACAGCATCGTTGAGTACAAAAGGCGTAGGCATCATCCAATTGTCTCTTGGTTTGATGTTGAACAATGGATTTTGCAATAAATCGAAGGAAGATTCGAGCAATTCCATATCGATTACCGCCGAAGCATTGATACTAAAATCTAGTACCAAAGGCGCATTATTGACCACGTAATAGCTCAATAATTTTTTGCCTTTTCGTTCTAGGGTCGAACTGGTGTCACCAAGATTTCTAGCACCATTAGCTCTAAAATTATAAAAAGTCATCGCTTCATTGGCAAAAATATCATACCGATTGACTTTTCGATTTGGGATAATTTTGATTTGAATGTGTCGCAAATTGCCTGCAAGACTATCTTTTGTAAATACAACTAAAGGTTTCTTTACACCCACTACATCCGTTGTTGCAGCATAAGTAAATCCAGAATTGTATTTGCTAAACAACGGCATATCGTTAAGCGGTTTCGCACTTTTAGGATTGGCACCCAAATAGGTTTTGGTCCAATCGTCTAGATTCACATCATACGTCACCCAAAACGCTTGGTTCGTATCTGAGTTATATAAATACACCAAACTATTAGATTTTGCTTGGCCTGCTTCATACCCCGAATTATAATGCCCTTTGGCAAAAAACAACAACGACAACAAAAACAATCCCAAAGCCCAACTTCCTTTTCTATTAAAAGCCCCAAAAACAGGCAACAATAATCCGAAAGCGAGTACAGTTAAGATTGCGCTACCAAATAAGATTTTTAATCCAAGTCCCACAGGAAACATTTGAATGAATGGTGCCAAAAGTAAAACGGCTGGAATCCCACAAAACAAATTGAGTTTCCAATTCGAGCGTTGTGTCAAGACAAACGCCCCAAAAGCAATCAAACCAAAATAAACTGGGATAATCAAAAATCCAGCACCCGCTAGTGAATTAGCAATAAATCCATTAATGACCATCCAAACTAGCAATACCATCACATAATGGTTCATCGTCACTTTTTTGGCAGAAAACCAATGGTACATCAAGAAACAAATTGACAAACTCAACACTCCAAAAGCTGCTATATAATCGTGGCCATTATAGGTAAATCCGTTGAGCAAATCGTTGTATTGCGGATAGGCCCACAGTAATCCTTTCCATCCAAAATACGTCAATCCACCCGCGATACCCAAAGCACCCAAAAACGGAATCAGTCCTTTGAACAATTCTCTAAAAGTAAAAATGCGTTTGGCTTTGCCAATGAAAAGCAAAAACACAAAAAACACTCCCGCAATAATTGTCATAGGCAATACCCAAGAAAAAGGATAACTGATAAACGTAAACGGAATCGTAAAATACACCTCATCTTCGGTAGCTTGTACCGCGTCCAAATTGGCATTCGAAAAATACGTCAACAGCGGCATTAAGTAACGCCCTTGGTGCGCCAAAGTGTTTTTGGCCAAATGCTGAGCGTCATCCTGCTGGGTGTGGTAATTATAATGGTCGTCGATAAACGCAAAATTCAATCCCTGAATGTTACCTTTTTCTCTAAAAACGGTTAAATCCGTATCGTTTGGCAACATTTTGTAGATACTGTACATCAACGAATTTGAAACAGGATACGTCACCCCTGCCTTTGAAAATTCGTTCACCAATCCTGCGTTCCCCTTGTTGGTTTCCATCAACATATAACTCGGACCCGAAGAGCCACGTGCTTCAAAATTGAGCGCCAATCCTACTTCTTTTGCCCAAGGATGTTGAGTCACGAACAAAGCAGCTCCGTTTAAGCCCAATTCCTCGGCATCCGAAAAGACAATAATAATGTCATTTTTATGCTGTTTTTTGGATTGCAAAAAAGCACGAACGCCTTCTATTATTGTAGCTACTCCAGAAGCATCATCACTGGCTCCGTGTGAAAAAGAATGCGGCGCACTATCGTAATGCGAGAGCAACAACAACGCTTTTTTGGAATTTGTCCCCTTAATGCGACCAATAATATTTTTAGACTGCACCAAATTTCCCCAATCGCTCATCGTGAAGCCTTCTTGCACTTGAGTAGCAATACCCATCGTTTTCAATTCTTGCACCAACATTTGTGCGACCTCATCATGATTAACTGAACCTACAAAATGAGGCTTCTGCGTCATCTTTTCAACGGTTTTAAAAGCCCGTTTAGTAGAAAAACTTGGCAACGATTGGTCTTCATAATCAATGGTTTGAGGCATTTGCAAGAAGGAAGCAGCAGCAAGTACCAACAAGAGTACAACAACCGAAATCAAAGAAGCGTATTTTTTCATAGCGATGGGGATAGGCATTAAATATCTTTTTTAACCAACATATAATAGTCATTTTCCAACAACAAATATCCTTGGTCATACAAGAAATAGTAGGTATTTCCTGTTTTGGTATGCAATATAGAGGTAAAAAATTCAAAATCAAAACCCTTGCTCATCAACTTGGCTCGAGTGGTTTTCGTTTTGCCTTCTACATTCAATTCTGACAAAATTCGGTAATTTTTGCGCAACTTATTGTTAATATTCCGCATATAATTCGTACTATCCTTATTTATTTTATTGTTATAGGCATTTCGGCAGCTATCACTACAAAATTTCTTGTCCTCGCGACCTACAATTTTTTCACCACATTCTAGGCAGTTTTTCATGTATCCTTGATTTTAGCTATTATTTAATTTTTTTTGAAGCCCAGCAAAAGGCATTTTTAGTTAACATGGATTCCTGCTGTCCTTCCTATCTTTTTTGCCCCGAGAAAAATCGGGGCAAAAAAGGATATTCCCTCCCATCAGGGCTAGATAGGAAACAGGGTTTTGTATTTGTTTTGGTTTCTTAATTTATACTTACTATTTTGTTTCAAAATTTGAATAGGAATGGGCTAAAGCCCATTCTTTACATTGTGTTTCGCATTGGGCTTTAGCCAAAATCTACTATAATTTTGACTGAAGCCTATCTATAATTTATAAATATATCATCTCGCTAAAGCGAGATGCAATTGATTATTCATAATCACATATCAATCGCTTCTTACTTCTAATCATACCTACAAAGTTTAAAAAAATCTTGCAGGAAATCGAGTAACTAAAACTTGTTCTAGCACTACGCGACCTGCGAGGTTTTCAAAACCTTGCAGGTCTTCTTGTAGTCGACAATTCTAATCATACCTACAAGGTTTGAAAAAAACCTTGCAGGAAATCCAGTAACAAAAACTTGTTCTAGCACTCCGCGACCTGCAAGGTTTTCAAAACCTTGTAGGTCTTCTTATGCTATGCAACTATTCATTCCAAAAAATCCCCTTGTTACTCTTTAACCCCGCTATCCGCTATATCTTTTTTTCACCTTTCGGGTGAAAAAAAGATATAGCGGATAGCGGGACGATGTTTCCTGAAATGCCTTTTGTGCCTGTTCCTAAATAATCCCCCTACTATTTCTCTCCGTTTTTTATCTTTTTTATTTCGTACAAATCAGTTCTTCGGTCTTTGAGGATGCGGACGCTGCCGTGTTCGTGCAACTCTTTGAGCAAATCCAAATCGACGTCTACAATCAGTGTCATCTCGGTGTTGGGCGTGGCTTCGGCTTTGATGCCGTTGCTGGGAAACGCAAAATCCGAAGGCGTAAACACGGCTGATTGTGCGTACTGTATGTCCATGTTGTTGACTTTGGGCAAATTGCCCACACAGCCTGTTATGGCGACATAGCACTCGTTTTCGATGGCGCGTGCTTGCGAACAATGTTTGACGCGTGTGTAGGCGTTTTGTGTATCGGTTAGGAAGGGGACGAACAAAATATTCATGCCTTCATCGGCCATTAATCGGGAGAGTTCTGGGAATTCGACATCGTAGCAAAGCATGACGCCTATTTTACCACAATCGGTGTCAAAGGTTTTGATTTCGGAGCCGCCCTTCATGCCCCAATGTTGCACCTCGTTGGGCGTGACATGAATTTTGGCATACATTTCTGAAGTACCGTCGCGCTTGCACAAAAAACCAACGTTGTACAAATTCCCGCCTTCTAGATACGGCATGCTTCCGCTAATGATATTGATGTTGTACGAAATGGCAAACTCCTGAAACCGTTTGCGAATGGGATCGGAATATTTAGCCAATTCGCGTATGGCTTCGGCCTCGGTGAGGTGGTTGTAATCGGCCATCAAAGGTGCGGTGAACAGTTCTGGAAACAAGGCGAAATCGCAACCATAACCTGAAACCACATCGATAAAAAACTCGGATTGTTCAAACAAGGCGTCAAGATTGGCCAACGAGCGCATTTGCCATTGTATCAATCCCAAACGAATGATGGATTTTCCGGTGTTGATTAATTTGGGGCTTTCGTCGTAATAAATATTGTTCCATTCCATCAAAATGGCTACTTCTTTGGACTCTTCATCGCCCTCTAAATAATTTTTGATGACCCGTAAAATATGAAAATCATTGCTCAACTGAAACGATAGTACAGGATCATGCACTTGTTTGCTCCGCACTTTTTCGATATACTTTTTGGGCGACATTTTATCGGCATGCTTACGGTAATTTGGAATGCGACCTGCAAAAACGATGGCTTCGAGGTTGAGCTGTTCGCACAATTCTTTGCGAGCGTCGTACAAACGGCGCCCCAAACGCAAGCCACGATAATTGGGATGAATAAACACATCGATGCCATACAAAATCTCCCCCAACGGATTGTGAGTCGAAAAGGAATAATTACCAATAACATCCATATAATTATGGCGTTTATCGACCATTTTTTTATCGACTATGAGCGACAAAGCCGAGCCCACTACTTTGCCATCGGCCAAAATCACCAATTGACCCTCTGGAAAAATGCCGAGCAAACGCTCGATATCGTCGGAACGCCAATAGGAATCGGCCATTTCGGGATAGGATTCCACCATCGAATTCTTGAGTTGCTTATAATCCTCAAACGCCAAATTGCGCAATTCTACTTTTTTGATTTTGGTTTGCATAGGGTGTGGGGTTTTAGGGGGTTAGTGAATTGGTTTTTAAAAGACGGATAAACTTTAGCTTTTTAAAGTATGTATTAGAAGAAAATTGTTAAACATTAACTTAAATTCTTTTTGCAGGAATAGATAAAACACCCATTTATTTAGTAGCAGTTTTTTAGGCATAAAGGCATATATCAAAGATAGCCCAAGATTGTTTTAAACGTTATTCATATTTAATTCAATTTTTGAGGGTTTGGTGGGATGAAAATCCAATTAACCGATTCCTTATTCGATAATAATTTTGTCTTTTATTACCTCTCCTTTTTCTGTGATCACTTGAAGAAAGTAAACACCTTTTTTTAATTGCAGATTATTTACTATTAATTCGTTAGAATTTTGGTTGCTTTCATGAACAATATTTCCATTGAAATCATATATTTTGACTTCATTATTTACTGTTTTGACAATTCTAGCATTTGGGTCACAATCAGGGGGATATAGTACATTTGCAATTAAACTTCCATCTTTTATTGGGTTTTGAGATAATCTTAAAGCTGGAGGACAAGGATCACTACCTACCGTAACATAAATATATTTAGTGTTAGAAGCACCACAACTACTTGTTGCTACTACTCTAACAACTACCGTTGCAGAAATACAACCAGATTTTAATGTTACTGTTTGAGTTCCTTGACCACCTACTATTTGCCAAGCGCAAGTTGACCCTCCATCGTCGTTTATTGGTGCCTCCACAGACCATTGATAGGATGTTCCACCATTTATAGAACTACCACTTAATGAGTAATTTAATGTTTGGTTATACCCTGTATTTTCTGGCCCATTAACAAATACAGTAGCTGGTAAAATTGGACTTCCAACATTTACTGTTTTAGATACTTCAGTTATTTGACCACAAGCATTTGTTAGTGTTGCAATAAGATTAACAGTACCACTTCCAATTTTTGTTAAAGTTACAGTTGTAGGATTAATAACATTCAAAGTTGCAATAGCTGTGTTTGAACAGCTCCAAGTAATAGTATTTGTTGCTGTATTGCTAATTGTATATGTATTTGAACTCGTGCAAAGATTACTATTCCCCGTTATACTTGCAATACTAGTGAATGTTGAACGTGTTACTGCACAAGTTTTTGTGGCTTGGGCAACTCCATTAATATATGGATTAACTGAAACTGTAGTTGGTAGAGAAGTCCCTGAATTTGGTTGTAGTGTTTTGGAGATTGAAGTTGAACTAATTTCGGACCAACCGCTGTAACTCCATTGATATGTTACTGTTGCACCACTTGGAATATTAGCAGGAGTAACTGTAAATATTCTTGGATTTGTATCACCACAAGGTAAACTTAAGCTAGTTGGCGTAAATGAGAAACTTGGTGGTGGGGTTTTGGTTAAGGGAGAAGTACACGTTACAGTAGTAATCACACCAGAAGTAGATACAAACTCCAAATAGATGCTACTACCAGTTACTTGTATTTCACTTGAGTTAAGTGAGCAAGCAATTGTACTTTGAACAATTCCACCACTCCAATTCGTAGATTGGATATTTTGTTGCGATAAATTCGTAGCATTCGTACTACTTGAATATTTGAATTTAACATATAAAATACCACTTGGTTGCCCAGAATTTTTAAGCGTGTAATAAAATGTCATATTATTATTTGTTACTGTTCCAAAATCTATAGTATTACAACCTGTTATTAATTGTCCATTTAAGAATACTTGATCTACGGCTGTAGATTGTGCTACTATGAGATTTGTAAATGCTATGAACCTGAACTCGATTAATAAAAGACCGATAATTGGTTGGTTTTAACTGTTTCGTATTTTAAAGAAGGTTTTTTAGGTAGAAAATTATAAGCAATTATTCCAGCTATAAGATTTGATAAAAAGTTTGTAAATGAACGATGTCTAGAATGTTCAACTTGACAGATATTTTTAAGTTCATCGTTAACTGTCTCGATTATTGAGCGTTTACGAAGTAAAATTTTATCACTCATTTCCATCAAACTATTTTTCATATTATTACGAATACTTGTAATTAACTGGATTCCATCAACAAATAATAATTGAGATAGTTTTTCGCTTATATACCCTTTATCACCAAATAACTTTCCAAAAATAGCATTCAAAAAACCCTCATTTTTAAGTGGTTCTCTATCATCAACATTAGCTTGAGTTACAGCAAAGCTAAATAATTCTCCTTTGTCATTGATAATGATATGCAGCTTGAAGCCATGAAACCAGCCCATTGTAGATTTACCTGTAGTGGCAGTGTCTTTGAATACTTTATTTCTACTGATTCTTTTGTTTTTACAAATTCTTATTGGAGTTGAATCTACAAAAGAAATTCCTGTGCAACTGCCTAAACAACATGTTTTTGCAAAAATAGTCATTGGTAAAAGAACACTTTGCATCAGTTCTAAAAAACGATTATATGAAACTGTATTTGGAAACTCATTTTTCATATGCTTTTGAACATAAAAAATATAATAGTGCTTGAAACAGCGAAAACCACTCAAATGAAAAAGTAAATAAATTGTAATTACTTCTGACTTTGACATAATCGAAGGACATTTTGAAGGTTTTCCTAGCAGAAAAGGTTGTGTAGTTTTTTCAAAATCTTTACAAAATTCATCAACAATAGAGAAAATATCAGTAATTTTATCGAAACAAATCATAAGGTAGAATTTAGTTAAATGTTTAATTGTCAGAGATTTAAATATACTAAATTTTGCCTTTTTGTGCAATGTTTTTAACCTAAATTATTAATCGAGTTCAGGTTATGAGTAAAAGTGTTATAATTTTTTTCATAATTTTATTTTTTTAGATGTATTTGAAAACCCATACTAATGTTAAATGTTTTCCATTTTGAAGAACTAAAATCGCTTTCAAATTTTGTAATTTTATAATTTAAGGTTAACTCAAGAGCAACATTATCAGTAAAAAATAATGTTGGTCCGGTCTTGAACCCTAAATTTTCGAAACTAGCATTTCTTTGTGGAGGAGAGTATGAATATTCTATTTGAGTTATTATATTAATTAATTTTTCAGGTTTCAATAAATAATATCTTGCAAACCCACCAATAGCATAGCTAGTTATGTTTTTATCCTTATTTGTGCGACCAATGCTAAAGGATGGACTTAATCCAACAGCAAATTTATCAACTATTAAATAACCAACATTTGGCTGGAGGAATAAACTTTTCCCCGTTTCCGTTGAAGTAGTATTTGAACCCTTAATATTAGTTTGAACACTACTACTTTCAAAATTCCCACTTCCTCCAACCATCCAATTTCCTTTTGTAATTTGAGAATTTGCTGAAATTGCAAATAAAATTGTTGCAATAAAAAATAATTTAATTGATTTCATAATTGTAATTGGTTTTAAAATAGTTGGATAAAGTTAATAGTGTTTTATTTGCTTTGTGTAATTGTTTTGCAAATTGGATTTTTTGTTATTTTTATCTGTCATGTGTAATTCATATAACATCATTGGTTTTTGCAACCAATTTGAGGTCATGCTCATTTCTTTTATTTAATTTTTATGTTATTTTTCTAAATGTATTTGAAAACCAATTCCAACTGTAAAATTATTAGATTTTACATCTGAATTAAACTTTTGTGAATCATAATTAAGGGAGAGTTCGAGAGCAACACTACTGTTAAAAAAAATAGCTGAACCTCCTTTAATAGTATATCCGGTACTTTTATTTGAACCTCCTGAATCGCTTTTACCTTCATTGAAACTATAACTCGTTTGTAAAAAAGGGTTAACCATTTTATCAGATTTTCTAAAGTAATATCTAATAAAAGGTGACATACCATAACCTTGACTATTATTGTTATCACCAGATGGGTTTGAAAAGCTAAAACTCAAAATAGCTCCAAGAGCAACATTATCCACAATAAAATAGCCTAAATTTGGAGAAATAGTTAAACCACTCCCCTGATTTTTTGTGTACTATTTTACCTTTTTTTGACACAATCGAAACCATGCCTGAAAGTAGTGCAATTCCCCCCAAAAGCGCATGAGCATAAATCAAAACTTGTATTGAGTTTACTATTTTCATTTCTTTTTTTAAAAGTTAGGACTATCGTTTAATATCTATATAGCACTACCAAATATACTCAAAAATTTCCATTTACAAACGGTTACAAACAATTACAACCGAAAGTAAATGGGATGCAACCGACTAATTATCAATCAGCACCGCATCTTTGCCCTGTCGAAATGAAACAACGACCTTGTTGCTCATCCGACACGAACATTTTAATTATATGCCTAACTTTTAAATTTACACGCCATGAAAAACAAAGTACAACTAATCGGTCACGTAGGAAACGAACCAGAAATTAAAAACTTCGACGGAGGTAAAAAAGTAGCCAACCTTACTCTCGCTACAAACGAAAGCTATCGCAACGACAAAGGCGATAAAGTAGAACAAACCGAATGGCACAAAGTAGTCGCCTGGGGCAAAACTGCCGAACTGATCGAAAAATACGTGACCAAAGGCAAGGAAGTAGCCATCGAAGGCAAACTTACTCACCGCAGTTACGAAGACAAGAACGGGGAAAAACGCTACATCACTGAAGTGATAGTGAATGAAATCCTTTTGATGGGCAAATTAAATCAGTAGCTATGAATGTACAGGTATTTTCCGTTCGGGTGGATGCTCCTCATTTGGCGCAAGACCAGCAACAGCTTAATGATTTTATCGCCTCGGTAGAATTGGTACAATCCGATACCCATTTCATCGAATCCGATGCGAGTTATTGGTCGGTTTTGTTGCATTATAAAGAAAAAATTAATCTTGCAGCCCGCGAGAAAGAATCACTAACCGACTTAACCACTGAGCAAATCGAGAAGTATCAACAATTGAAAAAATGGCGTAATGCGCTAGCGAATCAACGTGATGTAAAACCCTTCATGATTTGTCACAACAGCCATCTCATTCAAATAGCGGTGCAACATCCCAAAACAAGTTCGGATTTTCAATGGATTAAAGGATTTGGAACCAAGAGAACGCAACAGTATGCGGATCAAATCATTCAGCTATTAGAAAACATTTATCTTTATCAAGAAGAATTAATTTAACACATATAAGCCATTTGAGTTTTCTATAAGCCGCAGAATTTTTTAAAACCATAGCAGGCATTTAAGGACATAAAAGGCTGAGTAAAAGCTTGAATGTTCTGAATGCCTTTTGGGTTAATTATTATATGACTATCCGTGACTAGGACCATTTCATAGCTTAAATTAGTTCTCCACTATTTTTAAGCTTGATTCATTCTTTTCTTTGCGACTCTGCGACTTTGCGAGTTCAATTTCACGCAAAGGCGCAGAGACGCAAAGTGAATTAAATACTTTGACTATTTGGTATGAGTTACGGATAATCATATAATATTATGTGCTTAGTGAACTTATATGATTTATTACTTTGCGAACCTTGCGGTAAAACTTCACCAAGGATTTCACAACACAACTTAAATGACCTTACATCCCTCCTATGGTTCAAAAAACCTTCAATCCAAAACTTCAATGACTCCTATGTTTCAAATTTAAAGTAAATTAATACAACGCTCTCGCCACTCGATATGTATTAGCGTGCGCCTCGATTATGGTTTTTATTGCTGGGGAATAACCGCCACCCATGCTCACTTGTACTGGAATTCCCATTGATTTGCAAAGGGATAGAACGTACCTATCTCGAGCTTTGCAGCCTTCTAAAGTACACCCTAATTTTCCTAATTTGTCCGTACCTAAAATATCCACACCCGCTAAGTAAAACACAAAATCTGGACGATGGATGTTCAGTAATGCTGGTAGTGTTTCTTGCAGAATGGTCAAATAAGTTGAATCATCCGTTTTGTCTGGCAAAGGGATATCGTAATCTGAAGTTTCTTTTCGAAAAGGATAATTACTTTGACCATGCATAGAAAAAGTAATGACATCAGCATTATTTCGAAAGATTTCGGCTGTACCATTGCCTTGATGTACATCGAGATCAACGATTAAGATTTTTTGGCACTTCTTCTGATCAATGAGATATTGAGCTGCAATTGCTTGATCGTTGAGCAAACAAAAAGCCTCTCCTCTGTCCGAGAATGCATGATGGGTTCCACCAGCAATGTTAAAAGCGATGCCGTTTTCCAACGCGTGTTCACAACCCGCAACTGTACCTTGTGCAATGCGTAACTCTCGCTCGACCAACGCAGCAGAAAGTGGAAATCCGATACTTCTAACAGACTTAGGGTCAAGGGTTAATTCGGTTAGCGCCTTAACATAACTTGCACTATGTACAGCGTGCACCAAGGATAAATCGATACTATCAGGAGAATAGAAATCTGCGCGTTCAGCGGTTCCTTCGTGGAGTAACTGCTTAGGAAGCAGCTCGTATTTGAGCATCGGAAAACGATGTCCTTCAGGTAAAGGATGGTTGTAAATGGAATGATTAGCAATAAAAAACATAAAACACACAGTTGAGTGTGCAATGTACTAGCTATTTTAGAATTACGCTACTTTTTGTATCAAATCAAACATAGGACAACGTCCACAACGTTTGTTTTCGCCTTTCTCGTATTTTCCGCAACATTTAGACTTAGCGTTTTCGACAACTTTAATCGTCGCTAAAAGAGTGTCTTTCTTTTTCTGCTTTTTCTCTTTTTTGTCTTTTTTCTTGCTTTTTTCTTTGTCTTTCTTACTCATGGTTTTGAGACTAATTTTCGAAAGCAAATATATATTATTTTTATCTATTCTAAATAAAGTTTAACATAAATGAACGCAAATTATAACATCATTCTAAAAAGCCTTTTCAAAAGCAATGAAATGAGTGAGTTTACCCTTGGCGTCAAAAATTGGTAAACTACGAATTAAACAGTCATAAATTTTACCGTTTTTTTTGTAATTAATGACCTTTGACTCGAAAGGTAATTTGCTTAAGATCTTTTCTCGAATATTCTTGGAGGTCTCTGGATTCGTTTTTTCGCCATGAAACATTTTTGGAGAATTACCAAGTACTTCTTTCTCAGTGTATCCGTTCATTTTTGCTAAATTGTTTGAAGCAAAAACAATTTCCAATTTGTCATTAGTAACAATGATGACCTCATTTAAAAGGGAACATCGCAACACCTCGTCAGAAACTACAGTGGTATTTTTGGGTAACATTTTATTTAAACGTTTATAGTCTGCAAAAGAATGCCGGATATTACCAAAAAATTCCCCGTGAAAACTCAATGAAATCATGGAAGTAGCCTTTAGATCTAAAGTTTCGAAATACTTTGCCTTAGCGTTTTCATAATCAGTTATGTGTTTCATAATGAAAGGATTTAGGATTCAAAAGTAATTGATTTTTAACAAGATAAGGCATATTTTTTTACATTTAACTCTTGTTGAATCCCTCGCCATTTAAAAATCAAACTGTAATTGAATAGCTACAACTCGCTTTTGCTCTGTATTTAAATTACTTAGAGCAATACCCAAAAGCCGGACGGAGTTTTTTAAACGTTCTTGATACAACAATTCCTTACTGATTTCCAAGATTAAATGTTGATCCGAAACAAAATATGGTATCGTTTTACTACGTGTTTGCACAGAAAAATCACTGTACTTTATTTTTAATGTAATCGTCTTTCCGGAAATATGGTGTTTTTGAAGTCGTTTTTCTAATTGATGAGCGATACTGGCTAACTTTTCTAACATAAAAATTTCTGAAGATAAATTAACATCAAAAGTATGCTCGGCAGCCACAGATTTTGTCGTTCGAGAGGCTTGAACCGGACTATCGTGAATTCCGCGAACTACATTAAAATAAAAAACTCCCGATTTACCGAAATGTTCCTCTAAAAAAAGTAAACTTTTATTTTTCAATTCAAATCCAGTAAAAATACCCAATTGAAACATTTTCTCAGCGGTGACCTTACCAACTCCATGAAATTTTTGAATGGGTAAGTTTTCTAAAAATGGAATCACTTGATCTCCACTCACCGTTTTTTGACCATCCGGTTTGTGGTAATCACTGGCTACTTTAGCGATAAATTTATTTATTGAGATGCCTGCCGATGCAGTAAGACCAATTTCATCGAATATACGTTTCCGAATTTCTTGAGCCAATAGCGTAGCACTAGGATTCCCTTTTTTGTTTTGTGTAACATCTAAATAGGCCTCATCGAGTGAGAGCGGCTCTACTAAATCTGTATACTCATAAAAAATGTTCAGTATTTGTTTTGAAATTTCTTTATAACGCTCAAATCGGGGCTTTACAAATAGCAACTCAGGGCATAATTTTTTGGCCAAGACACCACTTAATGCACTTCGAACACCAAATTTTCTGGCCTCATAACTCGCGGCAGCAACTACACCTCGATGTCCATTTCCACCAACAGCAATGGGTTTGCCCCTCAACAATGGATTATCCATTTGTTCTACAGAGGCGTAAAAAGCATCCATATCAATGTGAATAATTTTCCGTTGTAAACCTTGCGTATCCATAGTTCAAATATATTCATTCTCTATAAAATACTAGTAGAACGCGACCCCATAAAAAAAACCTAGAATTAGTATCCTAGGTTATTGTTATGGGGTCGCAATACTGCTTATTTCTTACTAATAGTTTCTATCGTGACTTTCATCGATCCTGAACTTTTGGAAGAAGCGATTGTCATAAATGCTTTTTTTGACAAATCGATTTCTCTTGATTTAACGAAAGGCCCCCGATCATTAACTTCTACAATTACTGATTTTCCATTGGCTTGATTAGTAACCCTTATTTTGCTTCCAAAAGGCAGTTTTTTATGAGCTGCAGTCATTTTATTCATGTCAAATCGCTGCCCACTTGCTGTTTTACGTCCATGAAACTTATCCGCATAGTATGAGGCATGCCCATTTTGCTTATAGAGTACGTATTTAACATTGGAATCAAATACCGTATCCTTCAGGAATGATGGCAACAAAGGATTTGCTTTCTCTTTTTTTATACTGTCTTTAAAGCTGACTGTTTTTTCTTTGCTTTTGATTTGACTGTATCCGTAAAGGGCTAAGACAAACAAAAAAAGAACGGTTACTATTTTTTTCATTTCCATTTTTTTTAATTAGTACTCCTTTAAAAAGACTGAAAGACTTCAGTCGTTTTAAATTATAACCACAAATTCCAAGGAATCCTACTTAAAATAAGCAGTAAACCCAAGCCGTAGAAAATAGCAAAAGTCTTGTATTGAGCCGTTGCATCAGTAAGCTTCTTGTGTTTTGACCAACCTATTGTAATCAAAACAATTGCAATAATGTTTATTAATGGATGCTCTAATGAGGTTAAGCGCAAGACTTTGTCAGACATTTGACCAAAAGCAGCGGCACCTAAAGGAGAGACAAAATAAGTAATTATCCCAATGATCAATTGAATATGTGTAAAAATTAATGCAAACAATGCAATTTTACGATCTTTAGCGGTAAATTCTTTTTTTGAGGTAAAGCCTATCACAGCATTAATAACTGCCACCACTAGAATTAACAGTACTAGGTAAGCCCAGCCTGAGTGAAATTTTTGAATAAATTCGTACATAAACTATTTGTTTTTGAAATTCAAATATAAGAAAAAAAGGGAGAAAAAAAATGAGCGAAAAATTATCTCTTTGTAAAAATAATTTAAAAAAAATAACCCCCAAAAAGAGCTAGCCTTATTGGGGGTTATTGATGCGATAGTATTGACTACAAAGATTGTAATACTTTATCAATAATTTGAATAGAACCGTTCGTTCCTTGAATATTTAAAACTTTAGCATTTCCATTAATAGCTGGATTTGATTTGTCTACAATTTTCAAAGTTGATTTAGTTAATACAAGTGTGTTTGGAGTAAACAAAGTAGTTACAGTAACATCTGCAGAAGTAGAAAATGCAGTTGTAGAAGCGGCTACTCTATTTGATTTCTCTAAATGATAGTTTAAAATTTTAGTGATATCCGCATCAGTTTTACCTACTAAATATCCACCTGTGGCTGAAGCAGTGGTAAAGGCATCATTATTTGGAGCATATACACTTACAGGAAGCGCACCAGTCGCAGCGTTTAACGTAGCCAATACTGTAGCTTGAGGAGCAGTTTTAACTGTATTTAACAAAGAAGATAAACTTGGATTTGCTGCAATTTGATTCACAATTGTTGGCAAAGTCAATACCGCATCAATCACATGAAGAATACCATTACTAGCATCAATATCTGCTTTTACAACTTTTGCACCTCCGTTAGATGCACCACCATTAATCTGTACATCTGCTGCAGATTTGTTGATAAAAATACTCAAGTTAGCACCCGAAGTAGATGAAGCTGAAGTCTTTAAAAAACCAAATGTTTTGAAGTAACCACCAGCAATCAAATCATCTGCACGTGTTCCTATACCAATTACATGATTTTGTAATCTTAACTTTAAATCAGCGATTTTAATAGCATCGGCTGGCACTAAAGGATCTAAAGCATTAATAGTGGCACTTGTATATCCCGCAGCTGTAAACGCTGCATTAGTAGGAGCAAATACAGTAAACGAACCTGGATTACTTAAAGTAACATCAAGACTTGTTTTTTTCAAAGCATCAACAAGGATACTAAAATTAGAAGGATCAGCTTTAGCAATTTCTACAATTGAAGAAAGTTTTACCACTTCTTTGGTGTCATCAGTACAAGAAAATGTAGACAACATCAATACAAATATAGAAGCGAAATATAGGATTTGTTTTTTAAGTTTCATGATTTTAGTATTTTATTATTTTTTAAGTGAGCGTCTTTTTATTATTAATCGATTATTTACCGAAAGTATATCTTAAAGTAAATTGTGCTTGCCAAACATCAAATACAGAAGCATTTTTTTGGAAAGTATCTTTGGCTAAAAATCTTTTTCCTTGTGTATCCGTTTGCAAAGCCATCTGGTAAAAAGGAATATAGTTATTTGATAAACTTGGCGCTGGAAAAACTGTTAAAATATTGGTTGCAGTAGCACGTTGTGAAATCCCCCAGTTTCTATTCAATAAGTTGGTAAAATTCAAAATATCTGCTCTAAATTGAAAACTATTTTTCTTGCCTCCGATGTTTAAATAAAAATCTTGAGTTACAGAAAGGTCAATTTTATGTAACATTGGAAGAACGTTAGAATTTCTTGCTACATACTGACCTCTATGCTTTGATAAATAAGGATCTTGTTGTATATATTTTTCAAAAGCTTCTTGTTGTTGTGCTTCGGTATACAATACTACTGATGAGCCTCCTAAGTTTTGAGAAATTGGTGTGAATCTCAGATCAGTTGCTTTCAATGGTACAAACAATAAATCATTTCCATTTACTCTGTCTCCATTCAAATCTCCTCCATATGTATATGAAAATGGATTGGCTTGCTCCCCAATATATCCAATATTAATGGATGTAGCTCCTCCGTATTTTGTACCGTAATCAATTTTATACCCAACGATTCCTACGTAACGGTGCGGGGTGTTATTGTTAGACAAACTTAAATTTAAATCATTATTCCCGTTTACAGATCTAGCACCTGTCCAAGAACCTGAAGCCACAGAACCTGCTGAAAGTAAATCATAAGCAGCAGAATGCGTGTAAGCAAAAGATCCCCACAAACCGTTTCTGTATGGATACTCTAATTTGAATGTAGTAGAATAAAAGTACCCCTGGTTAGTATTTGTTAAAACAATTGCGTTTGAAACATTATTATTGATTCTTGTACCATTATCATTTCCAGCATAAAGTGGTCTGTTGTCTGGCCCAGCAAGAGTTCCAATAGGGTTAGCCAAATTTGCATTGTAATACCCTACTTCATTGATATTTTTACTGAAAATTCCTTCAATTGTACCTACGAAACCGAAAGGTAATTTTTGATCTATCGCAAAGGTTGTTTTCCAAACTTGAGGGAATTTATAGTCTTTTGCAGTAAATGCTAAGTCAAATGTAGAAGGTAATGTAGGAGTCGCAGGAGTAAAATATTGTGATGGATTTGCGGTAAAACCGTAACCACCTGTTCCAACTGCAGCATCACTTGCGTCAACAAAGCCAGTTAAAACTCCATTGTTACCAATTGCATTAGATAAAAATACAAACGGCGGTCTTCCTGTAAAAATACCTGTTCCTCCTCTAAGTTGAGTCGTTGCATCTCCGGTCACATCTAAATTAAAACCAACTCTTGGCTCAAATAAGTATTGCGTTTTGGGCATCTCCCCAGTATTAAATTTTTCGCCATTTGCAAAAGTCATCGCTGTTACTGCAGGATTTTCTAGTGCCGTATCGCTAAATGAAACAGCTGTAGCTCTTAAACCGTAAACCAATTTAAATTGTTCATTAACTTTAAATTCGTCTTGAATATACAAATCAATTTTGTTAGATTTTAAAACTTGTAGCGGCTCAGCTCCACCTGTAAGTGCAGAGTATCTAAATTGTGTTCTAACTGGCAAATTTGTTTTAGATGGAGCGCCACCAAGAGCTAGAGACTCATTAGCCGCATTGTAAAATTCTTCAAGAGAATTGAAAATATACACCCCATTTGAACCTGGGAAGAATAAATTTTCAGATTTGAAATGTTCAAAATTCGCACCAAACAATAAAGTATGATTACCAATTGTTTTGGTTACATTATCCGTAAAGTGAAGTGTCGAGTAATTTAATTTATTTCCTTGCGTAAAAGGATCTAAACCAACAGACATGTAAGTCAAGTTCCCTACTGTATACCCACCTGAAGGAATTGCAGCTCCATTTTTAATATCTATTGTAGGAAACAAACCTCCTCCTTGAAGAGAACGGTCTTCGATTTGTTTATCATATCCTGCGATAAAATTGTTACTCCAAGTTTTTGATAATTTAGAATCTAACTGCAAAACGATAGACCTAGTATTATCTTCAATTACATAGCCACTATTTTTGAAAGCCATGGCATTCACATTAGATGATCTATTTCCAAAACCTAAAGAGTTAGAATTCGATACTAATTGATCTGCTGATGAATTACTGTGCACGTATCGCAAGGATAATTTATGGTCGTCGTTGATATTCCAATCTACTCTTCCCAAGAACTTTTTAGACTCTTTTTTAGAATCATACTTTTCCCAAGGTCCTGTAGTATAATTGAATTTGTTTTGCATAAAATCAGAAAGGGTTTGCATCTGATCATAAGTAGGCGCTGAAACTTGAGCACTTCCGTTTGGAGAGTTAGTTGAAGTCCAGTTGGTCGCAGGACTTGTATTATCAATAGTTTCAAAGTTACCAAAAAAGAATAATTTATCTTTTATAATTGGAGCACCAATTCTTGCCCCCCAAATCGTTTCGTCAAAAGTAGCAGGAACTATTCTCACCTCACCAGCTTTTGTTCCTACAAAACTACTTTTATTACTTCTGAAAGAATTGTAAACAGATCCTTCAATTTCATTTGTACCACTTCTAGTAACAGCATTAATCCCTGAACCTGTAAAACCTGTTTGTCTTACATCAAATGGTGCAATGTTTACTTGTAATTGTTCGATAGCATCTAATGATATGGCTGTAGACCCTGTTCTACCACCGGCTTGCGCATCGCTCCCTAAACCAAAACCATTATTAAATACAGAACCATCAATGGTAAAGTTATTTAATCTGGAGTCTTGACCTCCGAAGGTACCACCACTTCCAGCATTGGCATTATATTTTGTAATTGCATTTATCGAACGAGCACCAATCACTGGAACAGCATTCAATTGTCTGTTAGAAAACTGCTGAGAAGCTCCTGTTTTACCTTTTGAAAAAGCACCGTTATTAGACTTTGTAATGACTACTTCCTTCAAGGTATTCAATTCTTCAGAAAGCACTACATTAACATTAACAGTGTTTCCAAGTGGCGCGTTAATCTCTGTAATTTCAGAGGTCTTGTAGCCCAAATAAGAAACTTTTAAAGTATAAGGCCCCCCAGGTCTTACTGTAGGCAATGAATAACCTCCAGCACCATCGGTTTCACCATAATACTTTGTTCCAGTAGGAGTATGAATGGCTTGCACAGTTACCCCTGGTAATCTTTCTCCTAAATTACTCTTAACGAAACCAGAAATAGAAGAACTGGTGACCTGAGAATATCCAACAAGGGATAGGAAAAACATAACAATAAATGTAATTTTTTTCATTTTTGATTTAATGTATTAAGTTTGGAGCAAAATTCATACTTTTAACACTATCTTATGTTAACTTAATGTTAATATAAGATATCCTTACTACTCATTTATAGATAATTAGCATTTATATCGAGTTTGTGTTAAAAATAAACAAACATCGTAATATATTGCTGCTTAACTCCCAATAATGTTAAACTCCTAACAATATTTTCACTTTTCGATATAAAAAAAAGTATCCTTTTACAACTATGAAGTAAAGTTTAATAAAGAAATGGAAGTAAAATATTTACAAATAAAAATACCACTACTTCTAAAAACTCCCCTTATTCACTGAAAACACTTTGTTTTTAACCCTATTTTATGATAAATTTTGCTAAAAATCGCTATTTTAAAAGAACATCTTTCAATTGAAATTTCAAGACCAATAAAAATCCAATCTTTTTGAATAAAAGGATGCAGATTTGTCTAATTTCATCTTACCAAGATTTCAATAAAGTCGGTATGTCTTTTACAGAAAGCTACTAACTAGTTATACCCAGAATCCAAATTAGATTGTGTAGCAAAGTTGAATTATTCAAAAAAAGACATAAAAAAAACCGCTTCGTTTGAAGCGGCTTACTCTTAGAGAATTATTTATTTTTTAAAAATTATATCTCAAACTAAAGTTCCAAGTTCTACCAAAACCAAAGAATACTTGGTTTCCATCAGCAACACCTTGATAGGTTCTTCCTAATTCTTCATAGGTTTTACCGCCTGAAGCAATATCACTAGCAAAAATATTCGTTCTAGATTCAGCGATATAGGTTTTGTCTAAGACATTGTTTACATTAACTCTAAAATTGAATGATTTGTCATGATGTTTTCCCACTACTAATTTATAAGATACTCCCATATCCAGCAAACCATACGAAGGTAATTCCAAAGAACCTTTGTTATCGGCAAGCGTAAATTTATCAGGAGAAATAGATGCATATAAACGATCTGAATGTCTGTAGTTCGCATCTACGGTAAATCTTTCCAATACTTCATAAGTAGCTCCAATAGAAGCGGTTAATTGCGCTGCATCACCCACTTTTACACCATCCAAATATAAGGTACTTGTTGATCCTCCACCTATAGGGTTATTAGCATTATCAAAACGTCTACTTTGGCTATTTCCTTTATATTGCCAGTCTCCAATAGAAAACATACCATTTACTTTTAGTTTTTGAGTCACTCTAGCATTGGCCTCTAGCTCAAAACCAGTGTGTACTTGTTTAATTCCTGAGAAATCATAATACCCACCAGGATTATCAATAGCTTGATCTGAAGCTCTTTGGTATCTGTCGCTCCAAGTAGTATGATACACATTTACGTTGGCATTAAAAAATCGAGAACGGAAACCATAACCCGCTTCTAATCCCACTACTTTTTCATTGGTTAGATTGTCATTAACTAGGGAGGCATTATTGGGGTAAACGGCATTAAAGAAAGGCTGTTTCGAATAATATCCTGCATTTACAAATACATTATGTTGCTCATTGATATTGTAATTGGCTCCCCCTTTAATATTTCCTCCTAAAATATTTTCATAATCTGTAGACGACAAATCAGAAGTAGAATCATATTTAAAGAAATCATCTCTTCTAAATCCTTGTTGCGAAACAGCTCCTTGAATAAAAGCCGTCAAATTATCATTACTATATTCTAATTGTGTAAAAGCACCATACCATTTGACTAATCCATCATTATTGAAACCAAGTTTCGGTTGATTACTTTCACTATAAAATGGATTCCAACTTGGTTTGGTTGAAGTGGTATTCGAAATTAAATTAGGAACTTTAATGCCCGCACTATTTAGATTGTTCACATTACTAGAATCAGAATACAAATCAGAACCCAACAAGTTAGTAAGTGTTTGGTAATGCATTCCTCGGTAAGCTCTTGCATCTACCCCAAAATCAAGGGTGAAATTTTTAGATAATTTCTTGTTCAAATTCACTACTCCACCGTACCAGTCGTGAGAATTAACATTAGAAATTTGACTAATCCCGTTGGTGGCATTATCAGCGGAAGAACTGGTGCTTTCATAAGCTCCATTGACTTGCGCTCTAGTATAAGTTTTGCCGCCAATGGTTACCGGTTGACCAGAATTATACGCTTGTATTACATCCACATTGATTAAGCCATTGGCCGTTTTTAATGCATCCGAGAAAAATCTGTTTCCTGCTATAGCTCCCGTACCATTAGTTCCACCGCCACGACCCCAAGACCCATAGACTACCGCAGACATTTTAGTAGTTTCGTTAATGTCATAATCCCAATTTACAGACATTACAGGTTTGTGATAGTAGTTGGTACTAAAACTAAATTCCTCTCCATTTAAGTATCCCCAATCTGCATTGTATTTAATATTCGGCTGCCCGTTTTCACCATATTTTAAGTAGCTGCCAATAGTAGGTGCTGTATTTCTTTTGTTGTGCCATTGCGGCGCACCCGTAAAAGTAAATTGAAAATCATGCTTTTTATTAGCGGTTTTATAACCTAAACCAACAAAATAATTATATCCTTCAAATTTTGTTCCATCCGCATATCCATCTCCCGAAGTACGACTAAACAATACAGAAGCAGATAAACCATTCTCTAATACTCCTGTACTATAACTAGCTGATGATTTTAAGTAAAGGTCATTACCAAATCCTGAGGACAAAGACCCGCCTTCTTTCATCTCAGATGTTCTTGTTACTACATTTATAGTACCCCCAACCGAAGAGATGGCCAATTTAGAAGACCCCAAACCTCTTTGTACTTGCATCGCTGAAGTAACATCTGATAGACCTGACCAATTACTCCAGTATACCGCTCCGTTTTCCATATCGTTGATTGGCATACCGTTAACCATTACGGCGATATTTTTTTGATCAAAACCACGAATGTTGATTCTAGAATCGCCATAACCTCCACCAGCTTTAGTGGCGTATACTGAAGGTGTGTTCGCTAAAATTTCAGGAAATTCTTGAGATCCTAATTTCTCTTGAATCTCAGCTGCTTTAATTGTAGATACCGCAACTGGTGTTTTTCTATCTTTGGCTACATCAATCACGGAACTTTTTACGATAATTTCTTTTAGCTCATTAGAATTGGAAGTTAACAGCACTGTCCCAATATCTTTAGTAGCACCATTAGAAACTGAAAAATGAACCGTTTTTGCTTCAAATCCAACAAATGATATGACTAATTCTCCAGAGCTTGCGGTGGTTGTCAAAGTGAAACCTCCGTCAAAATCAGTAGTTGTTCCTATTGGTGAACCTTTAATCACAATGTTAGCTCCAGGTAATGAACCGTCATTATCTTTAATTTTTCCTGTAATTTTTCCTTGTGAAAATGCTGTAGAAAAAGCAAAAAACATCATGTAAAATAGTACCCAATTCTTAATTGTCCTCATTATTTTTTTTTATTTTTTAGTTTTTTTGCAAAATTCAACCATTAAAAACGGTGCAATGTTAAGCTAATATTAACTAGAGTTAACAGTATCTTAAAACAGTAATTATTAACACATTACCGCGACTTTATGTTAATTTAACAGTGAATTGAAAAAAAAATTAAGACCATTTTGAAACCTCCATTTTTTCAACAGATTTGCTTTGTACTTATTTAATAAAATTGGCATTTTAAACTCTTAAAAAAAACCTAATTTCCTGTATTTTTGAGATGGAAAAATAAAAACAGAAAAAAACGCCTCAGTTTCCTGAAGCGTTTTGAGATGAATTACAATAAAAATTTTCAGTTTATTAATTAGTTCTGAATCGCCAAATTTGACCAACAGTTGCTCCTCCTTTATCGTCTTTCACAACTACCTTCCAAAAGTATTCTTTGGCTCCAACTATCGCGACATCTAGTGACATTGCCTCTACATTAGAACCTATTCGATCAACGGGTGGATTAGTCGTGCCAAAATACACATCATAAACCAGTTTGTCTTTTACGTCCACATCTTTTGCGGACCATTTTAATTGAGCTGCCTTTGGGCTTATCAAAGCATTCAATTCTGGAGCAATTAAATCGGGTAAAAAAGGCAAATAATTAGCGATTCCTTCACCAGTAGTATACAAACTAAACGTTGCAGAATAACTACTTGACAACCCTTTGATGTCCAAAGCTTTTACTCTCCAGTAATAGGCGGTGGCTTTCTCTAAATCAAAATTTTGATAATTCGCCGCGCTTTTGGCTGTAAAAAGAATTTTGGTAAAATCCTTGTCCTTAGCCACTTCGATCAAATAAAGTATAGGGTCATTATTTTCGTCTTTCGAAGCGTTCCATTGAAAACTCACCGCTTTGTCAACGCACAACTTATTGTTTGCGGGAGAAACTAAAGTAGGCGACGTGGGCGCTACATTGATACCCTCGGATGCATCCTCATCTTTTGAGCATGAAAAAAACAAGGCTCCTACGAGGGATAGATAGATTAACTTTTTCATCTTTATTTTTTTATGATTTTTAAATAGGATGGTGTATCAACAATAACTTTTGCAAGGTAAACTCCATTTGATTGTCCATTAAGATTAAGTTGAACCGAACCATTTTCAACAGGGTACGATTTACTAGAAACCAATAATCCGTTAAAACTATATAACTCTACTACTACTTCTTTTCTTTCGGTAGGAATTGCAATTTCAAAATTTCCTGAGGTTGGATTTGGGAAAGCGGCAAAAACCTCTAACATCCCCTCAATTCTAGTTGAATAAACCCCTTCACAAGATTTGGCTGTCACGATTTCTAATAAACCACCTGTTTTAGTAGTAACATCAAAAACAGAGAACGGTGTTTCGAATTGTTCTACTCCATTTAAAAGTACTTTGAACGGTGCCGTACCTTCGATCATCTCTACTTGCAATTTATCATTTGAAATTTTATTCGTTTTCAAAGAAATAGTTCCTCCTTTTGCAATTTCTGCGATAAATTCTTGAGATGTCGTTTCTCCTTTTACAGTAATTTTAATTAGATAGGTTCCTGGCGCCAAATCAAAAATTCTTAAACTAGTCGTTAGATCATAGCTTTTGCCATTTACTGTCACTACATATGTTCTTGAATCTGCTGATTTCATTCTGATCTCACCATTATTCATACCTAAACATGATTCGCTAATCGTTTGAATAGTAAAATTAGACGGTACTATTTCATCTACTACATTGATAGTAATAGCAGTAGTTGCACTTCCTGAAGTATTGGTGCCTGTAATTGTATATAATTTTGGCAAACTCACAGCTGTGGGCACTCCTGAAATCGTACCTGAGGTAGTATCAAAGCTCAACCCTGCAGGTAATTCTGGTGCAATCGAATACCCTTTTGCTGGGACTACTCCACCATTATTCACCACTTGAAGCGGGAAGATTGATTTTCCTTTAGGATACGTTTGTGCTGCTACTCCAAAACTCAAGTCTGGTTTTAAAGCTACTTCCACCATTTTTACGTCATCAAAGTAATATATTTTTTCGGTTCCATTTGATCCAAACCCGAAGAAAATTGTTGCTTTATCATAAGTATAAGCCAAGTTCATTGCAGGTGTTCCGCTTACTGGTTTTGCAAAATCAAACACAACAGTTTCCCAGCCTTTTGCAGTAGTTACAGTCGATTCGGTTTCTACAGTACGGTTTTTATCTGCATGATCTTCTACTTTCAAGCGAATGATAGTACCTGCATCTGGCGACCATACGCGAACACTCATTTTGGTTGCAGCAGTCGAAAAAGGAATTTTGTTTTTAAACCCTAGACCTGCCCCAGCAGAAATAGTTACTCCAGCCCAAGTTTCAGATATTGCTGGTTTCAATACTTTGGCAACTTTGTTTGTGGCCAATGTTGGATCTACTACAATAGAAGAACCCTCTGTTCCACCAAAACCAAGTAATGAATAATCAACCTTCGCATCATCAAAAGAAACGGGTAAGTCCATTTGAGCTAATGCAGTTGCGGCATCTTTCCAGAAATATAAATTATCTAAGAATACATTTGATCCTTGTTTTTCTGAAGTTAATTTCATTTGGAAAACTTTAGACAAATCAACACCTGGCAAAGTGGTAGCGTTCAAATCCAGATCAAAACTATTCCAACCTTCTTTTGTTGGTGTGAATTTAAGAGCGGCTTCCACACTACCACCCGGAGTTTGTTGCACCAAGGCTAGGCTCACTGATTTTGCATCGTTAAACCATAAGTCAATGTGTACTTTATTCATATCCAATACGTTGAAAACTTCTCCGTCAGGCAACGTTACTCCTTGATAAGTGAAATTTTCTAATTTTCTAGTAGTATCACCAACAACTTTTACTTCACTTACAACCGTAGATTGTCCCCAACATTGACACCAATTGCCTGCTTTGTAAACGGTATAAACATCACTAAAAATAGATTTCACATCTGCTGCGTTTCTCGTAGGAGGTGTAGGAGCTGCCACTGTAGGATTGTCTACTGGAGGTGCTACATAGTTAGGATCGAATAATTTTTTGGCTGAAAATTTAATATCATCAAAATAGAAAACGACATCTTTATTTCTTACAGGATCAGCATCCGATCTGAAATCTGGAAAAACAACAAATTTGTTAATCTTAGTAGCATCAGCACTTGTGATAAATGAAGAAATATCAAAAGTCATTAACTCCCATTCATTAATTTTGGTGTTCTTCTTTTTGATTTCGAAAGTCGTCCCGTTATAGCTTGTAGCCATTTTAATTCCAACTGGACTAATATCTGATTTGTACACCATCATCGTCACAGTTTTACTGGTAGCATCCAATTCCCAAGTACCAATGGTCCCGCTAGCCGTTTCACATCCAGCCCATGGTTGTCCAGCTGCTACTGCAGTAAATTTACCTACTTTATTGGAGGTGTTTATTCCTGTTTTGGAAGGATTATCTGCGAATTCAAACCCTGTTTGTCCCGGATTTTCAAAAGCATTCCAAGTACCAATAACAGTTCCTTGTTCAAAAGAAACATGATAATTAGCAGATGGCACAACCGGCATTGACGCTTGTTGAACATCATCAAAATAGTACGTTGAATTGGCACTTCCGTCTCCTACAGTTCCTAAATCAAAGATGAAAACCATAAAATCGGCCACATTATTGGTAGCCACTTTTGTAAAATCAAAAGTCAATTCTTCCCAAGTATTGGCAGTAGTAACCCCTGTAGACTCTTGTTCAAAATTCCCTGCAGTACCTTCAAACTTCAATAAAAGTTTTTTACCTGCCACTGGTGACCAAACTTTTACTTTGAATAATTTATTGGTTGAGAAATCTATTGGTGCGGCCATTTTAATTTTACTTCCAGCCCACATTGCTCCAGCGCCTTTTACCATTTTGGCGACATTGGCACTAGTATTGATACCGTTCTTTTGAGGATTAGCCACTTTAGTCGTTACTCCTCCATCAAAATCTACAAAAGCATAAGTAGTAGCTTCAAAATCTAAAGGAAGCGTTGCTCCTGTAACGGGAACCGAACCAGCAGATTGAGTAATTTCGTCAAAATAATAAGTAGAATTGGCACTTCCATCTCCTGATGTTCCCAAATCAAAAATAAAAACGATATCAGAAGCTGTATTTGTTGTACTCACATTTGTAAAATCAAACGTAAGTTCTTCCCAAGTATTGGCAGCTGTTACTCCAACTGACTCTTTTTCGAAATTACCATTTGGACTTTCAAACTTTAACAATAGTTTTTTACCAGCCACTGGTGACCAAACTTTTACCTTAACTATTTTTTTAGTTGAAAAATCTACTGGAGTAGCTAACGTAAGTTTACTTCCTCCCCATGGCTGACCTGCTCCTTTGACCATTTTGGCTACTTTGCCACTGGTGTTAATCCCCGTTTTAGAAGGATTATCAACCACTGTAACTGCACCTCCGTCAAAATCAGTAAAGGCAAACGTTCCGGTTTCAAAATCTAAGGGAAGCGTTGGTCCAGTAACTACAGGTGGTGTAGCAGCTTGCGTAATTTCGTCAAAATAATAAGTAGACGCAGCACTACCGTCTCCAGCAGTTCCTAAATCAAATATCAATACTATTTTATCATTCAAGTTATTTACGCCGGCAACTCCAGTGTAATCAAAAGTTAATTCTTCCCAAGTATTAGCCGCTGTCGTCGCCACTTCTTTTTCGAATGCCGCTCCAGCTCCTTCAAATTTTAATAATAGTTTTTTACCAGCAACTGGTGACCAAACTTTTACTTTAACTTTTTTATTTGTTGTAAAATCAATTGGAGAGGCCATTTTTAAATAACTACCCGCCCAAATTGCTCCAGCTCCTTTGACCATTTTAGCAACTTTAGCACTGGTGTTAATCCCGGTTTTAGAAGGATTATCGACAATCGTAACTGCACCTCCATCAAAATCAGTAAAAGCGAATGTTCCTGTTTCAAAATCTAAGGGAAGCGTTGGTCCAGTAACTACGGGTGGTGTAGTAGCTTGCGTAATTTCGTCAAAATAATAAGTAGACGCAGCACTACCGTCTCCAGCAGTTCCTAAATCAAATATCAATACTATTTTATCATTCAAGTTATTTACGCCGGCAACTCCTGTGTAATCAAAAGTTAATTCTTCCCAAGTATTAGCCGCTGTTGTCGCCACTTCTTTTTCGAATGCCGCTCCAGCTCCTTCAAATTTTAATAATAGTTTTTTACCAGCAACTGGTGACCAAACTTTTACTTTAACTTTTTTATTTGTTGTAAAATCAATTGGAGAGGCCATTTTTAAATAACTACCCGCCCAAATTGCTCCAGCTCCTTTGATCATTTTAGCAACTTTGGCACTGGTGTTAATCCCCGTTTTAGAAGGGTTATCAACCACTGTAACTGCACCTCCATCAAAATCAGTAAAGGCAAAAGTTCCTGTTTCAAAATCTAAGGGAAGCGTTGGTCCAGTAACTACGGGTGGTGTAGTAGCTTGCGTAATTTCGTCAAAATAATAAGTAGACGCAGCACTACCGTCTCCAGCAGTTCCTAAATCAAATATCAATACTATTTTATCATTCAAGTTATTTACTCCGGCAACTCCTGTGTAATCAAAAGTTAATTCTTCCCAAGTATTAGCCGCTGTTGTTGCCACTTCTTTTTCGAATGCAGCTCCAGCTCCTTCAAATTTTAATAATAGTTTTTTACCAGCAACTGGTGACCAAACTTTTACTTTAACTTTTTTATTTGTTGTAAAATCAATTGGAGAGGCCATTTTTAAATAACTACCCGCCCAAATTGCTCCAGCTCCTTTGACCATTTTAGCAACTTTGGCACTGGTGTTAATTCCCGTTTTAGAAGGGTTATCAACCACTGTAACTGCACCTCCATCAAAATCAGTAAAAGCGAATGTTCCTGTTTCAAAATCTAAGGGAAGCGTTGGTCCAGTAACTACAGGTGGAGGAGTTGTTCCTGTACAAGCCGTACCCACCTCATATTTGATATACTTAGTAACAGATTGACCTCCAGCATAAGCAAATTTACAAGCATAGCTTATCAAATCTCCTACTTTTTGATTGGTTAATTTCGCGGTAAAAATTTTACTTCCTGCCGGAGTATTCACCATTGGAGTTTCTGTAAATGGACTTTCTTTCCATAGCCCCACAACAAGTCCGTCTTTGGCATCCAATAATTCAAAAGTAATATTTACGTCCGTTCCAACGGTAGCGAAATTAGCTTTGTAACCTGTAGTAAAAGCACCTTGTGAAGCTTCCTTCAAAACAGCATCGCATATTTGCACTGGTGAAGCTACCGTAGTTTTTGAAAAAGTAATATTGTCAAAATACGAGCTATTTTGTGACGTTCTAACACGATTATCCAACGAGATGATCATGGTCACTATATCAGTAGATTGCACTTTACCAATTTGATTGTAAAAATCAAAGGTTAGCTCTTCCCATTCATTGATTTTCGTGTTTTTAACTTTAATTTCTCCGAGTGATCCTCCATCTGCTACAGCAAATTTCATAGAAACATCACTAATGACAGTTTTGTACACCATCATTTTAACGGTAGAGTTCTTAGTATCAAAAGTAAACTTCCCGATATCATTGGTTTGACATCCAGCGTTTATTCCTCCATCAACAGTAGCGGTGTATTTACCAACGGTTGCCGAGGTATTGATACCCGAGACACTAGGATTAGCTACTTTTTCGAACCCTTCTGGTCCAGCACCATTTTCAAAATTGGTGAATTTCCAACCGGCACCATGATCTCCAGTTTCAAAAGTAACTGGTGCATTCATTGACAAAGAAGGATCCACTGCTTTTACAAAATAAATATTATCAAGAAAGACAGTTGTCCCAGCAGTTACTGATTCAAATTTTAATTCTTTAATACTTTTCAAATCTACATTGGTGTAATCTGCTAAAGTAATATCAAAGGAATTCCACCCAAATAAGGTTGGATTTACTGTAATGCTTTTTTCGGCTCCAGTGGTAGGAACCAAAAACACTTTCAGTGCCGTACAATCAGGAGACCATACATCCAAATGAAGTTTAGTCATATTGGAAATATCCACTGGAGTTTGTAATACCACCCCTTGGTAATTGAAGTTAGTATATTTTTTAGTAGCATATCCAGCGATACTTACTTCCTCAAACACGGTTGTTTGTCCCCAATTTGGATTCCAATTGGTTCCTGCTAAATCAGTATACGCACCACCACTAAAAAGTGAGATTACATTAGGAGCTGTAGCTGTTGGCGTTGGTGCAGCTGCTGTTGGCGCTGTAGGTTTAATACCATCGCAAAAACTACCTACTTCATATTTAATATATTTTGTTTTCGACAATCCGCCAGCATAAGCAAATTTACACGCATAACTTATGATTTCACCTGGCGTTTGTCCTGTAATGGTTTGGGTAAAAATTCTAGTCCCTGCCTTGTTTGTCATCTGAGTTTCTTCAAATGGAGATTCTCTATGTAAAAAAGCAACCAAACCATCTTTTTGATCCAAAAGTTCAAAAGTAATATTCACATTGGTGCCAACGGTTTCAAATTTTACTTTGTAACCATCCGCAAATGTACCTTCTAATGCATCTTTCAAAATTGCATTACAAGCCACAACTGGTGGAGCAGCTAACGATTTTGAAAAAGTAATGTTATCGAAATAACTTACTGTAGCTTCTGGTCTGTTTTCAGTTAAGTCCATAAACAGAATCAATTGATCAATAGCACCAGATTTAGTAGCACCAATTCTACTGGTGAAATCAAAAGTCAATTCTTCCCATTCATTAATTTTAGTGTTAGTAACGGTTAATTCACCGTTAGAACCTCCATCGGCCTCGGCAAATTTTATCCCTACAGGGCTTTTAACGGTTTTGTAAACCATTATTTTGAGGGTACTATTAGCATAGGACAGTTTAAAAGTACCCAAATCAACCCCATGTTTGGATTGACAACCAGCACCTGAACCTCCTAGATCTTTACCCGCCAAAGCAGTGAACTTTCCTACTGTTTCTGAGGTATTGACACCTGTTTTGAAAGGATTTTGAACTTTTTCAAATCCTATAGTTGGACTCGGTCCATTATCAAAATTGGAGAAGGTCCAATTGGCGCCTTGTCCACCTGTTTCAAAGGTAACAGGATTATTTTGTGAAAAACCCAATGCAAAAAACATCAGGAAAATCAACGAAGTAAATTTTTTCATATTCTTTTGATTTTAATAAGGATCTAAATCTAAAAATAAAAGAAAAAAAATGTTAAAAAACTAAGTAAACAAAAACTATACAACTTTCAAAATATGATTAAAAAGCATCTTAAACCCCCATTTTTAAAGCTATCTAACACCCTAATTTGGCGATTATGAGATATAAAAAAAAGCTAAACTTTAAGTTAAATTAACAAATGTTGTAGTAATGTATAGGTATTTACGAAAACGTTGTATTAAAATATGACAATATAATATCCCTTAAAAAAAGTATTCCGTTAAAAAAAGGGCTGCATTTGAAAATAACACAATATTTTAAGTGTTTTTTTTCTTGGATTACCAATTAATTTTCAAATTTAAAATTTGAGTTACGATTTATCTACAATTACAACGTTGTAGTAAAAAATAAATCTAAATTAATTTTCTGCAATAAAAAAGTCTCGGATGATACAAGACCATTCGAGACTTTTGAAGAGGATTTACTTTATCTTATTTTCTCTTATTTTGAAGAAAATGATTTAATAAAAATGAGGTCGAACTATCGTGATTTTTCAGGGTTTGAGTTTCGATTTCTTCTAAAATAGAATTAGCTAATTGTTTACCTAATTCCACTCCCCATTGGTCGAAACTAAAAATATTCCATATTACCCCTTGCACAAAGATTTTGTGTTCGTACATCGCAATCAAAGCTCCTAATGATTTTGGTGTTAGCTTTTGAATCAAAATGGTATTGGTAGGTTTGTTCCCAGTAAATACTTTAAAAGGCAACAAAGCAGCTGCTTTTTCTGCGGAAAGTCCTTGTTTGTCAAATTCAGCTTGTACTTGCGCTTCCGTCTTACCGTGCAACAAGGCTTCTGTTTGAGCAAAGAAATTAGACATTAACTTGTCATGATGGTTCCAATCGCCATATAATGGTGCTACATAACCAATAAAATCCGTTGGAATTAATTTTGTTCCTTGGTGCATTAATTGAAAAAAAGCATGTTGCGCATTGGTTCCTGGCTCACCCCAAATGATGGTTCCTGTTTGATAATTTACCGCTTTACCATCTCGTCCCACACTTTTTCCGTTACTTTCCATAGTCCCTTGTTGTAGATAAGGCGCTAATTTTTGTAAGTATTGCGTATAAGGAATTAGTGCTTCACTTTCGGCTCCATAAAAATTATTATACCAAACGCTTAACATTCCAAGAATTACAGGAATATTATTTTCAAATGCAGTCGTTTTGAAGTGCTCGTCCATATCATTCGCTCCTTCTAATAAGGCCGCATAATGGTCATATCCAACCGCTAAGCTAATGGATAATCCAACAGCACTCCATAATGAAAAACGTCCTCCAACCCAGTCCCACATTGGGAATACATTGTCAGGATTAATTCCAAACTCGGTAACTTTTTGTAGGTTAGTAGAAACCGCCACAAAATGCTTGGCTACATCCTCTTGCGTCGCTGATTGCAAAAACCATTTTCTAATCGTCTCCGAATTAGTCAAAGTTTCTTGGGTAGTAAAGGTTTTAGAAACAATAACAAACAAAGTAGTTTCTGGATTGATCTTCTTGATTACCTCGTTGGCATGATCCCCATCTACGTTGGAAACAAAATGAACATTCAAGTGATTTTTATAAAATTGTAATGCTTCAACGGCCATTACTGGACCTAAATCCGAACCTCCAATTCCAATATTAACAATATCTGTGAATGTTTTTCCGGTATATCCTTTTCGAATACCTGCTACTACTTCATTCGTAAATGCTTGAATTTTTGCTTTGACTTCATATACTTCAGGAACAACATTTACACCCTCCACTTTAATATCAGCGTCAGATTTTGCTCTTAAAGCGGTATGAAGTACGGCACGATTTTCGGTTTGATTAATTAGTGCTCCTCCAAAATAATCAGAAATCGCGGCCTCTAAACCACATTCTTTAGCCAAGTCAAGGAGAAGAGCAACGGTTTCTTGGTTGATGTTATTTTTGGAAAAATCTACTAAAAAATCATTCCATTTAATATTGAATTTTTCAGTTCTATTAGCGTCAGCTTGAAACAACTCTTGTAGTGTCACGGATTGTTGTGCAGAGAAATGTTGTTGTAATTTTTCCCAAGTCTTAGTTTGAGTTGGATTGATTGTATGTAAAGCCATATGCTTGAATTTTGAATTTCTAATAAAAGCAAAATTAAGCAATTAACTTTAAAAGGACTGTTAAGCTAGTTTTAAACCCGTAAGAATCTGCGAAATCGTTATAATAAGTATAGGATTATAAATTGGCAATACTGTCCAATTCCCATTTCAGAGGCTTCATTTGTTTGAAGAATCGATCCTTATTAGCTCCTGTAAGAGGTTCTCCGTTGGGTAATTTTAAACGTAAGGGGTCTACCTGAATGCCGTTTTTCCAAAAACGATAACATACATGCGGTCCTGTTGCTAATCCCGTACTACCCACCAAACCGATAGGCTGTCCTTGGGTTACACGTTGTCCTCTACGAACCAAAATTCGAGACATGTGTAAATACTGAGTAGCATAAGTCCCATTGTGTTTAACTTTAACAAAATTACCATTTCCTGCGGTATACCCTGTTTGTTCTACTACTCCAGAAGCGGTTGTGGTAATAGGAGTTCCGTGAGGTGCAGCATAATCAGTGCCTTTATGGGCTTTCCAACGCAACTGAACGGGATGAAAACGATTAGAGGTAAATCGAGAAGTCAATCGACTAAATTTAATAGGCGTTTTCAAAAAGAAATTTTTCAATCCTTTGCCTTCTTCATTATAATATTCAATACGATTGGATTTTGCATTGGCCACAAATGGAAAAGCGTAAATAATTTTGCCTTTGTACTCAAAAAAGGAGGCTTCTAAACTATCGACCCCATCATAAATAGAATCATTAATAAATCGTTCTGTAAAAGTAATTGCAAAACGGTCGCCTCTTTTCAATTTAAAAAAATCTATAGACCATGCGTAAATTTTGGCTATTCTTGAAGCTAAAGCTCCCTCTACTTTATAAGTGTCTAATGTCTCTGATAGCGATCCTTTCAATACGCCCCCTATAGTTCGTCGTTTCAGAGTGATCGGTTTTGTTTTTTTATAGGCTTTAGCGATCGTATCTCTCAAATCGATAACATAATATTGTCGCGCATCAGGTTGGTAAATAAATGCTAACAACTCCTTGGTCTTTTTCTTTGAGCGAATAAGCGTATAGGGTTTGTTATTACGTATAGACCGAACACTGAAAGAATCCTTTACTTGAGCCACAATTTCGAATACTTTTTTATTACCAATGTTCTGTTTCTGAAGAATACTTCCAAAGGTGTCACCGCTCTTTAAGGTGTCATTTAACACGTTATAGTCAGCATACTTAAATCCAAATTCGGTTTTGTTAGCAACAGGCTTTACTTTGATAACATCCAAAACAGGTTCTTTCTTCGAACACGAAAAAAAAGTAAATACTAAGCATAAAAGGATTACGAAACGTTTCAATTTTATATTTTTTTATTCGATTATATCAATCAGACTATAAAGTCGAACTAATAGTTATTTTTTTGAGGTTAGAGGCTTTTAGTTGGATAGCATGCAATAACTTGTCACTAAAATACACGATTACTTTTCAATTCCCCAATTGGTTAACTCCAATTCACTCCATAATTCGGGAAAAAATATTCGGCGTTGGTATTTAGGGTGCATGTATTTTTTCCAATCACTTCCTCCAGTGGCTTCTCCGTCTCCTAAACCACTAGATTCTATATATTTTTTAGCGGTATTTAAATGTTGCATTACCCAAGTGACATTAACCGTATGATCATATTCTCTCATGGCACGAATCAACTCAGGATTTTGCTGAGCTGCTAAGGGTAATTGTTTGAATTTCTGCCAAAGATTAATGGTGTTATATTCTTTCATTTGATCCAAAAATATTTTTTTATATTTTCTTTCAAACTCCATCAAGAGATAAGATTTTTCTCCTGTTTGATGATCTTTTCCAGCGGCTTGCCAATATAAATGGTCAAAGGCGTGTTCAAAAGGAGTATTTCTATCAATCGTAGCTCTAAACCTAGCATCAATTAAATTGATCAAATCAGTAGAGGCAAATTCGATCATACGGTATTGAGCACTTTGAAAACCACTGGCGGGTGTCAAGGTATTTCTGAATTTCATGTACTGTTCGACCTCCATTCCGTCTCCCATGATATCAAAGGAAGTAGTGAGCATGGTGAAATAACGACTAATTCTCATTAATCTTTCCGTAAAAAAAGAGGTTTCTATTTGTTCACAGTAAGAGATTTGTTGCATTTCCCAAAGAATCATCTTGAACAATAATTCATTGACTTGATGATACATAATAAACACCATCTCGTCAGGCAAGGTAGTGCGTTGTGTTTGCAAATTTAACAGCGCATCGGTTTGAATATAATCCCAATACGTAATGGGTTTTGACCACAATAGCCCTTCTAAATGCGTATCCGTTTTTTGATGAATCGCCTTGAATTTTTGATCAATTTCTTCTAAAAGGGAAGTGGTATTTTCTGAAATAATCATGCTGCTATTTTGCTTTAACTTTAAATGTATATTTTAGCCCCTTGTACGCATCCAAATCAGCTTTAATAGAACCAACTGCTAATTCGGCTTTGATGCGCAATGGAATTTTATTTTGATCATTTGAGATCCAAACGGTTAAGCTTTCCTTCTCTTTAAAAACGCGTCCAGATTGCACTAAAGGGCGAAAAATCATGGCTGAAATAACGCCAAATTTAGTTGTAATATCCTCACGACCTAAGAATTTTAACTTAAACTTTGTAGTTTCTTCATCAAAAAACATGTCAATCGCAACCGATTCTCCAACTTTTAACTTATCAATACCCGGGTAATTTCTGAGATAATAAAAAGTAGAAACGATATCTTGTGTCCCTTTTGGAAATGAAAAAACTTTTTCGCTTTTATGTTTATAATCTTTAACCACTACCTTATTCGTGTTTTGATTAAAGAAACCTTCTTGATTTTTAGTATACCCTCCTTCGTCTATTTTTCGAACAAATTGATAAGGATAACCTGTTGCCTTGTCAAAATAGCTTTCGTACAAATCATCCACTTTGAAGAAAAAACGAGACATTCCAGTGGTAAAACCTTTCCCTATAACATGGTACACCGATTTTTGATTGATCGTAGCATCTTTGACTTCGAGTGTAGCATATCCCGCATTTACAAAGCCATAATGTATTCTGAATTTAAACCATTCGCCAGTATCAAAAGCGGAAAGTTCTTGGGAATCGAAACTTACAGTAAAAAACAATAAAATAAGGGAGAGTAGTTTTCTCATTTTGTATAATTTGAGCATAAAGAGATTCTCTGCAAAAATGAGTCCAAATGTATTAAAACAAAAAAACCCAGTCAAATTAATGACTGAGTTTTTATGCTATTAACTAACCAAAAAACTATAAATTATGAAATTTATAATACCCATGAAAGGAAACCACCCCTCTCATTTGCTTGGCAAAGATACAACTGCTTTTCCTTATTTTTGATCTATAAAATTGAGTTTAACACAACATTTGTATATTATTAGCATTCCATTTGGTTATTTTTTTTAATAATGCAAAAAAAACTTAATTTTACAACGTTCCTCGCAATTTTTGCTCTCTCTCGATCGATTCGAATAATGCTTTAAAGTTACCCGCACCAAATCCTTTGGCCCCCATTCGTTGAATTATTTCGAAAAATAAGGTCGGACGATCTTCAACTGGCTTGGTAAAGATTTGTAATAAATAGCCATCTTCATCCGCATCCACCATAATGGCTAATTTTTCGATAACGGCCAAATCCTCTTTCATCATACTCATGTGTTCACCCAAACGTTCTGGAATGGCTTGGTAATACGCATGAGGTGGCGCTGACAAAAATTCCACGCCACGAGCTCTAAGCTCAGTTACAGTAGTAATAATATCATCGGTAGCAATGGCAATGTGCTGCACGCCTGCTCCTTCATAAAAATCTAAATATTCTTCAATTTGAGAACGCTTGTTTCCTTTGGCGGGTTCGTTGATTGGAAATTTAATTCTTCCGTTACCATTACTCATTACTTTACTCATCAAAGCAGAATACTCGGTATGGATTTGTTTGTCATCAAAAGAAAGGAAATTCACAAATCCCATCACGTCTTCATACCATTTTACCCAAACGTTCATTTGGTTCCAACCTACATTTCCTACCATATGGTCGATGTATTTTAGTCCAACAGAAGTTGGATTATAATCCGATTTCCATTCTACAAAACCTGGAAGAAAAGCACCAGTGTAGTTTTTACGTTCTACAAACATATGTACGGTTTCGCCATAAGTATAAATTCCAGCGCGAACTACTTCTCCAAATTCGTCTTTTTCTACGGTAGGCTCCATATATACTTTTGCGCCACGTTTGGTGGTTTCTTCAAAAGATTTACGAGCATCTTCTACCCAAAGTGCCACGATTTTTACGCCGTCGCCGTGTTTTTTTACGTGTTCTCCAATTGGGGATTCGCTAGTAAGAGCGGTAGTCAACACCAAACGGATTTTGTCTTGTTTTAGCACATAAGAAACTTTGTCTCTTGAGCCTGTTTCTAAACCGCAATACGCGTGCGATTGAAATCCGAAAGCGGTTTTATAAAAATGAGCCGCTTGTTTGGCGTTACCCACATAAAATTCTACGTAGTCGGTTCCCATTAATGGAAGGAAATCTTGTGCTCCTTCAAATATTTTCTCTAATCCGTATTCTACTGATTGTACTTCTTTTGCCATAATAAATTGAGATAATATGAAAATTAGAAAATTAGAAAATGCCAAAAATTATTTAAATTGGAATGTTTCAAATAGTCTAATTATTTAAGTTTTGATGTTGAAATTATTTTATTTAATATTCTTAAAATTTCTGATAAATCATTTAATAATTCTTTGCAATCTGGAAATGATTGATGTGCATCACAAAGAAAAAGCCAATATTCAGTTTCATCTGCTTCTTTTATGGCAATTTTTAATTTATGAATAAAGTCGGCTTTGCTTTCAGCATTTTGAGCTTCTTTGGAATTGGCACCAATTGAAGTTCCACTTTTTAACAATTGATTTTCAATTACAAATTTCTTTTTTTCATGTAAGATTTCTGTATAATCAATTATCTTTAGTGAAAAATTGAAAGTTTTAGTTAAAAGCGCATTGTCTTTATATTTCTCATTAAAAGTCATACCTTTTTAAATTTAGAAAATTGATTGATTAGAAAATACTTAGAAACTTGACCATTTGAAAATTATCAAATTATCAAATTGGCACATTATCTAATTACTCTACCCAAGATTTGTAGTACTGTCCGTCATCAAGACCCATCGCTTCTTCGGTAACCATCAAAGGGCGAAACGTATCGACCATTACGGCTAATTCTTGTGTGATGGTTTGACCAATGCTTCGTTCCATAGCTCCTGGTGCTGGCCCGTGAGGAATTCCTTTTGGATGCAAAGTGATGTGACCTTGTTCAATATTATTACGGCTCATAAAATCGCCATCTACATAATACAATACCTCATCGCTATCGATGTTGCTGTGATTGTAAGGTGCTGGAATGGATTTTGGATGATAATCGTACAAACGAGGCACGAAAGAACACACTACAAAAGTAGCCGTCTCGAAGGTTTGGTGTACTGGTGGTGGTTGGTGTACGCGACCGGTTATCGGTTCGAAGTTGTGGATACTAAAACCATAAGGAAAGTTATAGCCATCCCAACCAATAACATCAAAAGGATGTGTGGCATAGACCACCTCGTGCATCATCCCTTCTTTTTTGATTTTGATTAAGAAATCGCCTTTTTCGTCGTGCGTTTCTAATTCCGTTGGCAATTTGAAATCGCGTTCACAAAAAGGAGCGTGTTCTAAATGCTGACCTGATTCGTTTTTGTATCGTTTTGGGGTATAGAAAGGCGCGAAAGATTCTACATAAAATAAGCGATTCTCCGTAGTATCAAAATCGATTTGATAAATCATTCCGCGAGGGATGATGAGATAATCCCCATATTCAAAAGGAATATTACCCATCATCGTTCTTAGCGTTCCGCTTCCTTTGTGGATGAAAATCATTTCATCGGCATCGGCATTTTTATAAAAATAAGAGCGCAAGGATGCTGTTGGAGCAGCCAAACCAATGGTACAATCTTTATTGACCAACATAGGTTTGCGGCTTTCTAAGAAATCGATTTCGGGTTGTAGTTCAAATCCTTTTAACAATAACGATTTGATGTTTTTACCGACAGCAATTTTGGGTTCTACCGAATACGAATTTAGTATTTCTTTGACCTGAGTAGGTCGGTGTACATGATATAATAGTGACGAATGACCGTGAAAACCTTCGGTACCGAATAGTTGCTCATAATACAATCCCCCATCAGGTTTCTCGAATTGTATGTGGCGTTTTTGAGGAAAATCCCCTAGTTTATGATATAGTGGCATTTTTAAAAAATTTAGATTGAACCTAATTGTATTCCTTAAAAAATTGTGACATCATTCCGGATTTCTTTTAATCAGAAATTGCAGATAATCTAATAAACCTTGCCATTTTGTTTTCATGAAAGCAAATATCGTATTTTTTTTAATATATTTTAAATTAAAATACATATCCTACGCCAAACCAAACAAATCCTTTTGGAAGCTCTGGTGACCAAGAATATTTGATTTCTATTGGCCCAATAATTGCATCAAGTCCGTAACCAATAGCATAGCCTGAAAACTTGGGAAGCGCTACCCAATCAAGTGAACTAAAAATTCGATTTCCTATATTGGCGTAATTTGCCGTAAAATTGAGATGGTTTCTTTTGTAAAATTCAAAATCCAAAGTCCCTGAGGATTTGATATAACTATTACCTCCAAGCGTTAAAAAATCATACCCGAAAAAAGGTTTGAAATTATTAATAGATGTATACCCATACCCTCCAAGCATAAAATTTAAAAAAGGAACACTTTGTTTACCAACCGTTGTACCAGCATCCGTTTCAAACTTAAATACCAATCGAGGTACCAATTGAACCGCTAAAGCAAATTCAGCTTTCATAATTGTAAAGGGCTCAAAAGCTTTGGAATAATTCGATGACATCAAATAAGAATGTATGTCTCCTGTAAATGACCATCCTTTTTTTGGAAAATACTTACTATCTAAGGCATCAAATTTCAAATAACCAAATACGCCTAGATAATTACTATCCTCTATTGGCGCGATATTTTTCACTACACTAATAGGTTCTATACTTAAGTATTTATACTCGACACCGCCACCAATTAGGTATTTTTGAACAAATACAGATTGGAAATAAATTTGATTACTCCAATCTTGAAAGTCCACATTTACTAACGATAACTCATTATCTAAGGTTTTCCCAATTTGAATGGTATGCGATACATTTCGATTAAATTGATAGAACGAAGACTTGCAACCAAAACTGATATTGAATCCATTATCTACATAATAATTGAAATTGTATCGAAAATTATCCCCGATAATTAAATCTAAAGAAGTATTGTCATTCTTAAGGAAGAGATTTTTTTGGGTCAAATTAGCTAGAACGGCACTTTTGTATAATCCATCATAATGCAAGCCTAGTTTTAACTGTGTTTTGGTGTCGTTTTCTCTTAAATTCAGTACTAATTTTTCACCTTCCCCCTCTGATTGTAGCGCGTAATTTATGGCATTAAAGTTTTGACTCCCATTAATAGTGTTAATCCCATTCTGCAATTTTGCATACGTAATCCAGCTTCCTGGCTTAAACCGAAGCTTTCCTTTGACATAAGTACTGGTGAAATTTTTTAGTTCATTTACTTCAATACTCTTGATCAAAATACTATCAGAGATGATTTTTAACTTTGGTTTGTAATAGGGTTGATTCGAATCAGCTAATTTTTTTAATTTTTCATATACAGCAAAAGAAGCTTCTTCTCCTTTTACAACAATTTCTTGGCCTTTATCAAAAGAAATCACCGTATATTCTTTGATGTCAGGCTGAATGTAAACTGTGGTTTTCTGTACATTCTCTTTCATTTTATCAATCATACTAAAATTAGTGATTTGTACTAGGATTTTGGTAGCATCTTTAAGAGCAGTGCGGTCTTTCAATCCTTCCTGAACATCTACCCCAATAATAACCTCAGCTCCTAAATCAAGTACTTCTTGAATAGGGTAGTTATTGACTACTCCACCATCAATCAGCACTTTTCCATCAATTTCAACTGGTGAAAACAAAGAAGGAAAAGCAGCACTCGCTAACATGGATTGTGCTAAATTCCCTTTATTCAACAAGACTTGTTCTCCTTTTTCTATATCCGTTGCGATACATAAAAAAGGAATTGGCAATTGATTAAAATCATGGATGTTTTTGACATTGCGCGTTAATTGTGTCAATAAATTGAAATTGTACATTCCCTTAGAAAGCGCTTCAGGTATGCCTATTTTTAATTTATTGAACGGAAGGGTTATGGCATACAATTCATCATTGCGCTTCTCGTAGAAATTCTTGGACCCTCTTGGAATATAATCATTGATCAGTTTATCAAAGTCAACCGTGTGAAAAATAGAGTCAATTTGAGTGGCATTGTAGCCCGAAGCATATAAACCTCCAATCACGGCTCCCATACTCGTTCCACCGATATAATCGATCTTGATCCCGGCTTCTTCAATCACTTTCAACACGCCAATATGAGCGAAACCTTTGGCTCCACCTCCACTTAATACTAGACCTATTTTGGGTTTCTTAGCTTGTTCTTGTGACCAAAGCAGCCCACAACAACAGAACAACAAAAGTAAAGCAGTAAATCTACTCATAGACAAGAATTTAGCAACGTGCTATTTCTTGTAAAAGTCGGAAATTTTTTTGGCTTTTGACACACCTATTACGTCAGAAATTTCTTTTTCTGTGGCCAATTGTATTCTTTTAACACTTTTAAAATGCTCAATTAGGGCAATCATGGTTTTTTCGCCAATTCCCGGAATGCTTTCAATCGATGAATTCAGGGCGGCTTTGCTTCGTTTGTCACGATGATGGGTGATTCCGAATCGGTGGGCCTCGTTTCGTAATTGCTGAATTACCTTCAGTGTTTCGGATTTTTTATCCAAATACAAAGGGATGGAATCTCCAGGAAAAAAGAGTTCTTCTAATCGCTTGGCAATGCCAATGATGGTGATTTTCCCTCGCAAACCTAGCTCATCAATACTTTTTAAGGCCGCAGATAATTGTCCTTTTCCCCCATCAATGATGATCAATTGTGGCAAAGGTTCTTTTTCGTCTAATAATCGTTTGTAGCGGCGGTACACTACCTCAGTCATCGAAGCAAAATCATCTGGTCCTTCGACGGTTTTGATATTAAAATGACGGTAATCTTTCTTGCTGGGTTTCCCGTCTTTAAAAACCACACAAGCCGATACAGGATTCGTTCCTTGAATATTTGAATTATCAAAACACTCAATATGTCTTGGCTCTACAGGTAATCGCAAGTCTTTTTGCATTTGCGCCATAATGCGATTGGTGTGGCGGTCTGGGTCGACAATCTGCAATTGTTTGAGTTGTTCAATGCGATAAAACTTGGCATTACGAATAGACAAATCCAATATTTGTTTTTTATCGCCCAATTGAGGTACTGTAATTTTGATGTTTTCACCCAAATCTATGGCGAAAGGAACAATCACTTCTCTGGACAATAAATGAAAGCGTTCTCTAAGTTCTACTATTGCTAATTCTAACAACTCTTCATCGGTTTCTGCTAACTTTTTCTTGATTTCCATTGTATGCGAACGAATAATCGAACCGTGGGAAATTTGCAAGAAATTGACAAAAGCCGCACTTTCATCCGAAACAATCGAAAACACATCGATATTCGTAATTTTCGGATTGACAATCGTAGAACGAGATTGGTAATTTTCTAGAACCTCAATTTTTTCTTTTATTTTCTGTGCTTCTTCAAACCGCATTTCGCTGGCCAAATCGACCATCATTCGCTTAAAATCCTTTAAACTTTCTTTGAAATTTCCTTTAAGAATTTCACGTATGGCATCTACTTGTTTTTGGTAATGTTCCAAGCTTTCGTGACCTTCACAAGGTCCTTTGCAATTGCCAATATGGTATTCTAAACACACTTTAAATTTCCCACTATTGATGTTGTTTTGGCTCAAATCAAAATTACAAGTTCGGAGTGGATACAACTCTTTGATTAATTCCAAAATAGTATTTACGGTCTTGAAACTCGTGTAAGGACCAAAATATTCGGAACCGTCTTTAATCATTCTACGAGTAGAAAAAATGCGCGAAAAAGGTTCTTTTTTGATGCACAGCCAAGGGTAACTTTTGTCATCGCGAAGCAAAACATTATAACGAGGCTGAAGCGTTTTGATTAAATTATTCTCTAACAGCAACGCATCGGATTCTGTGGGAACTACAATGTGTTTTATGGTCACAATTTTTTTGACCAACACATTGGTTTTGGCCGTATCGTGAATTTTATTAAAATAAGAAGATACCCTTTTTTTTAAATTTTTGGCTTTGCCTACATATAAAATTTTACCTTCCTTGTCATAATATTGATACACGCCTGGATTATCAGGAAGGGTTTGTATTTGAAGGGCTATCGAGGGTTGCGTCATTGTAGTTTTAGGAAAATTCGCTATCGCTTTTAATTCAGAACAAATTTAGTAATTCTATTTTTCTAAAACTTCTGTGCTGGCTTTTTCTTCAGAACATTCGTATTCAAAAAATTTCGCCACGAATTCACTAATAAATCAGGAATTACGATAGGTAGTAATGACACAAATCATTAAAGTTGATAAATTTGTGAAATTCAATTTCGATGACAATTAGTGAATTCGTGGCTAAATGCTATAAATCTGTGGCTCTAGCTTGCACTGAGGCATCGAAGTGTGGTTACCTTTTTATTTTATTTGAATTTCAACCAACAGCTAATGCTTAATAATTTTTATATTTAGCCTTTTAAAGTTGGCTATGAGAAGTTTAAAACCAATAACGATTTTCGGCGAAAGCATTTTACCTGGAGAAAACAAAACCATCAACGTTGAGATGGCGCGACTTCACACGACTACAAAACTCAATATTCCCATCATAGTTCGTCGCTCTAAACTTGACGGGCCCGTTGTGCTTTTCTCTGCTGGTATTCACGGAGATGAAATCAATGGAATCGAAATCGTACGACAACTCATTAGCAAAAAAATAAATAAACCCAAACGCGGCACCATTATTTGCATTCCCATCATTAATATGTATGGATTTGTGAATCGTTCTCGCGAATTTCCTGATGGTCGTGATTTGAACCGCTCTTTTCCAGGAAGCAAAAAAGGCTCCTTGGCGAGTAGATTTGCCTTTCATATTCTAAACGAAGTTATGCCCGAAGTGCATTATGCTATCGATTTTCATGCAGGAGGCGCCAGCAGATTCAATGCACCACAAATTCGCTTGGCCGAAAATGATCCTGAATTAAAGCAATTAGCCGATGTTTTCAATGCTCCTTTCACTTTGTACTCCAAAAACATTGCGGGTTCGTTTCGAAATTCTTCTACTAAAATGAAGGTAAAAATGCTGCTATTTGAAGGCGGAAAATCATTAGACATAGATAAAAAAGTCGCGAGTGAGGGACTTGAAGGCACCAAACGCGTATTGGCACAATTGGACATGTTAGATCCAATACACAGTATCGAGGTACCGGAAAACAAAACCATTTACATCGAAAAATCGAATTGGGTAAGAGCCAAATGTTCAGGCATGCTTCATGATTTAAATACCATCGGAACTTTTGTTACCAAAGGAACTGTTTTAGCACTCATTACCGATCCTTTTGGAAAGTTTGAGCGCAAGGTTAAAGCGCCCAACGATGGCTATGTTATTAACAGCAATCAATCTCCGATTGTGTATGAGGGCGATGCTATTTTTCATTTGTCTACTTCATTGGCACCATCTAAATCACCAGAAAAACCAGAGGCTTATTTCGATTTGATTAATGATATTTAAAATTTAAAAACCTAACAAAAATCATATTCTAATAGCAATCAGCCAGTTACCTTTGCCAAAAAATCATAGCAATGTTATATTGGAAAAAAATAGATCAGAAAGAACGTAAAGAGCGAATACAAAATGCTTTAGCAGAAAATGTGAATTTTTCGAAAGATATCTCTCTAGGATATCCAGCTTCTAAACTTGATGGTAGAGTTTTTAATGATGACGCCCCATTTTTGAAAGAAGCTCCAACCCTACAAACCTATGTTGCCAATCCCAATCATATTGGTTGTCACACTTTGGGATCCTCTGAAAAAGCGTTCAAAGGCACCCAACAAATAGAGCGTGATGTTTTAGATGTCATTGCAGTCGATATTTTCAAAGCAAAACCTGACGCTTACGATGGCTATATTTCACCGGGAGGAACCGAAGCGAATATTCAGGCCATTTGGATGTATCGCAACTTTTTTATGTATCAAAAAGGTGCCCAATTACATGAAATTGCCATTGTAGCTTCCGAAGACACGCATTACTCCATTGCAAAAGGATCCAATGTACTGATGTTAGATTGGATTAAAGTTCCTGTTGCCTTTCATAATAGATCCATAGACAGCCTTGCATTAGAACAATTGATTTTGGAGGCGAAAGCGAAAGGTAAAAAATATTTTATCACCGTTTCGAATATGGGTACCACCATGTTTGGCTCTGTAGACGATCCTGAAATATATTGCACTCTTTTTGAAAAACACAATTTAGACTATAAACTTCATATCGATGGGGCTTATGGTGGTTTTGTTTATCCGTTTAGCAATCCCAATTCAACCCTAAATTTCGAGAATCCCAAAATAAGTTCGATCACCATCGATGCGCACAAAATGCTACAATCGCCTTATGGAACAGGGATTTTCATTTGCCGAAAAAATCTAATTGAAAACGTTTTGACCAAAGAAGCCGAGTATGTAGAAGGCATGGACCTTACCCTTTGCGGAAGCCGATCCGGATCCAATGCTGTGGCTGTTTGGATGATTCTCTTTGCTTATGGTCCCCACGGTTGGTTCGAAAAAGTGAGTATTTTACAAATGCGTACGCAGTTTTTATGTAACGAATTGGACCAACTGGGCATTGCTTATTTTAGAGATCCGTTCATGAACATTGTCACCATTCATGCCGAGCACATTGACCCAAAACTAGCCGATACTTTTGATTTGGTACCACAACAACATCATGGTGACAATAAGTGGTACAAAATAGTGCTTATGGACCACGTAGAAGTCGAACATTTGACTACTTTTATAGCCCAATTAAAAGCGACTATCCATGTTGAAAAAGGAATTACGGCTGAAGTATAAAGCACTAAGAAAAGCACTTACTGAAAATGAAATAGAATCGATGAGCTTGGAAATTGCCAACCAAGCTTTATCGCTTCCTATTTGGGACAAAACCTATTTTCATATTTTTTTACCCATCGCATCCCAAAAAGAAATCAACACCGAGTTTCTTTTACACATTCTTTCTGGAAAAGACAAAGAAATCATCCTGTCAAAAAGCGATTTCGAAACCCGAAAAATGACGCATATTTTATTGACAGACAATACGCGAATTGTAAAAAATGACTACCAAATTCCTGAACCCGTATCAGGAATAGAAGTACCTTCGAAACAAATAGAAGTCGTGTTTGTACCTTTACTCGCCTACGATAAACTGGGCAATCGCGTGGGATACGGCAAAGGATTTTATGATCAATTCCTTTCAGAATGCAGCCCTGACACCCTAAAAATAGGCCTTTCTTTCTTTGAACCCGAAGATCAAATAAATGATGTTTATGAGAATGATATACAATTGGATTATTGTGTTACTCCGAAAAAAATCTGGAAGTTGAGCGCAATAAACGAAGAGATCTGATAATTAAATCTCAAAAGTCCATTTTAAAACTTATTTTCAAAACAAAACAACAACTATAGCTTGTATATCAAACACTTAACAAATTTTCCGGTTTTTATTGCATAAAACTTAACATAAAATAAGATACTTTTGCTGCCAAAGTGAAATTTCAATGATGAAAACGAATAAACAAAAACTCCTTCTTGCCCTGAAAATAATAGCTATAATGCTACTTGTGATTATAGGAGGTTTTATTTTTTTTAGAGATACTCTTTTAGACCAAGCCTTAGACAAGGTTTCGACGAAAATGACCCAGCAATACAACAGTGACTTTAGTGTCAAAAAAGCCAGTTTTGATGGACTTAGTGGTATTAATCTCTACGATGTTATTTTGGCACCCAAAAACGCAGATACGCTTTTACACCTTAAAAAACTCAATACCAGCATCAGTTTTTGGAATTTATTCATTGGGAATGTTCAATTAGAAAAATTAGAACTCGAAGACGGCTACATCCAATTAGTCAAAAAAGGAAAACAACGCAACTTTGATGCTTTTTTAAAAAAAGAGGAAGAAATCAACCTCGAAAATTCGGATCGCAAAACCGATTATGCCGCCACAGCCTATCGAATGATTTCTAGAGTTCTCAATTTGGTACCTACCGATATGCGCGTCCAAAACTTAGCCTTCAAAATTGATGACAACGGAAACAAAACCCTACTCGATTTTAAAAATCTTACTTTAAAAAACGAACAACTTAACTGTGCCATTGGAGTTGAAACCAACACATTTAAACAACAATTAAGCCTAAAAGGAATCGCCAATCCAAGAAATAAAACCGCAGATTTTCGTATTTTTAATCAAGATACAGGAGCTATTCGACTTCCCTACGTTGATGAGCGCTACCACCTACAATCCAGCTTCGACTCCATCCGTTTGAATATTCAAAATATAGAAAAATCATCAGGAGAATTCCATTTTGACGGACTGGCCACCATTACCAACTTACGCATCAATCACCCCAAAATTGCTAACAAAGATGTGGTCATTTACAACGCTCGATTTGATTATCGCTTCCTACTTGGTGCTGATTTTATTTCAATCGATAAAAGCTCAACTTTGCAACTCAACAAAATAAAAGTGCATCCGTACTTGGCTTACGAAACCGAATCGGATACGATTTATAAATTGCAAGTGAGTATCCCAAAAATGAAGGCGCAAGACTTTATCGTTTCGCTTCCTGATGGGTTATTTACTAATTTTCAAGGCATGCAAGCCCAAGGGAATTTTGAATACAACTTGGATTTCAAATTCAACAAAAACAAACCCAACCAATTGGTTTTTGATAGTAAATTAAATAAAGAAAACCTCCGAATTACGAAATACGGCAAAGCCAATTTGACCAAACTCAACGGCGAATTTGTGTACCGAGCCATCATTAAAAATGTGCTCCAACGCCCTATTTTAGTAGGAGCCGAAAATGCAGATTATACCCCTTTGGATCAAATTTCACCCTATTTGCAAAAATGCGTCTTAACCACAGAGGATCCTTCGTTTTTTAATCATCGCGGTTTCATCAACGAAGCTTTCAAACAATCAATTATCAAAAACATTCGAACCAAAAAATTCGCTCGTGGTGCCAGTACCATCAGCATGCAATTGGTCAAAAATGCCTTTTTGACTCGCGAAAAAACCTTATCGCGTAAACTAGAAGAAATTTTATTGGTTTACATCCTCGAAAACAACCGAGTAGTTAGCAAAGAGCGCATGCTTGAAGTCTATTTCAATATTATCGAATGGGGACCTGATGTATACGGAATTGGCGAGGCAAGTCGTTTTTATTTCCAAAAAACACCTGCCGAATTAGACTTGAACGAATGTTTGTACTTGGCTCGTATTATTCCAAGTCCGCGCAAATTTATGTACCAATTCAATGACGAAGGAAAACTCAAAGACTTTGCCGTAAAGCAACAGTTGTTTTTGACTAATTTAATGAACCGAAGAGGATTGCTCGCACCCGAAGATTCCATTTACAAAACAAAACCCTTTATGGTTACCGGCCAAGCCAAATCGTTCATCAAATTGAGAGTGCCCGACTCCATTCAAATCCAAGCCGATTCCATAGCGGCCGATCTGATTTTTGGCTTTTAAAAATTTGGAGCAGAAACAATAGGCTTTTTCAGGAAAGAATGGTCCCGCTTTCCGTTACAATCTTATGCCCCGAACCCCGGGCCATAAGGATTTCCACTACAATCGGGGCTATAGAGTAAAAACTTGCTTTCTAGGGAACATAAAACCATAAAAAAAGCTGTAATCATAACAACGATTACAGCTTTTTTAGTGAATTTCTAATCCTTTATTAAGGCGCTGGATCAGGAATTTTTGCTTGAACGGCATCTATCGCTTGCAGTAGTTCTTCGCTTAAAGTCACGTTAATCGTATCGATGTTTTCTTTCAGTTGTTCCATAGTTGTGGCGCCAATAATCGTGCTAGTTACAAAAGGTTGTTGCCCAATAAAAGCTAAGGCCAATTGCGTTAACGTCAATCCGTTTTGCTGTGCAATTTCGTGGTACAAACGCGTAGCCGCAGCCGATTGTTCACTATTGTATCTTGAAAATTGAGGAAACAAATTGATTCTTGCGTTAGGATGTGCTTCGCCCGTTAAAAATTTACCTGACAACACCCCAAACGCCATTGGCGAATAGGCCAAAAGCCCCACATTTTCTCTGATTCCAATCTCTGCTGAACCATTTTCGTACAAGCGATTCAACAACGAATAAGGATTTTGAACCGTTTTGATTCTTGGCAAATTATGGTATTTACTTTCTTCCAAAAAGCGCATGATTCCCCACGGCGTTTCATTCGACAATCCGATATGTTTTATTTTTCCTTGTTGGATAAAACCGTTCAATGTTTCTAAAACTGCGTGAATGTTGTCTTCCCAAGCATCGTCTTGTACTTTAAAACCGCGTTGTCCAAAAAAATTGGTTTTACGTTCTGGCCAATGCAACTGGTACAAATCGATATAATCCGTTTGTAAGCGAAGTAAACTTTGGTCTAAAGCATATTGAATACTCGCTGGAGAAAAATCATTCTTTTCGCGCATATAGGTAAAGTTAGGATTTGGCCCCGCAATTTTTGATGCTAAAACCACTTTGTCTCTATTGCCCGTTTTTTGGAACCAAGTGCCTAAAATACGTTCGGTGCTACCATAGGTTTCTTGACGCGCTGGTACAGAATACATCTCGGCCGTATCGAAAAAGTTAACGCCTTGTTCTAAAGCATAGTCCATTTGAGCGTGTCCTTCGGCTTCAGTATTTTGTTGACCAAAAGTCATCGTGCCTAAACAAATTTTACTGACTTGAATATCAGTTTGTGGGAGTGTGGTATATTTCATTGATTTGATAATTAAATTTAAAGCCTTCAAAGATAAAAATTAGCTTCCGTTTTAAAATTCGACATTCGTTAATTTTAACACAAAAGGCTCACCATAAAACGATGAGCCTTTTGTACTTTTTCTTTAAGACAAGCTTTATTCTAAAACTCGTTTAACATTTTTGAGATTTCGTCCAAACGTGGTGTCAGTATGATTTCGATTCGGCGGTTTTTGGCTTTTCCTTCGGCAGTGGCGTTGCTCATTAAGGGAGCATATTCGCTACGACCTGCTGCTGTTAGGTTTTGCTTGTTGACTTTTTTGTTTTCGCTCAAAATAGCTACTATGGCTGTGGCTCTTTTGGTAGACAAATCCCAGTTATCCGCGATTGGTCCTGAACCTTTGAAACCGTCATCATCTGTATGCCCTTCGATTAAAACAGCAATATCTGGATTGTCTCCCAATACTTTGGCTACTTCTACCACTGCTTTTTTTCCTTCGGAACCTACGGCCCAACTACCGGAATTGAATAATAATTTGTTCTCCATAGAAACGTAGACTTTTCCGTTTTTTTGTTCAACAGTCAATCCTTTTCCTTCAAAACCATTCAAGGCTTTAGAAAGCGTTTCTTTTAGATTTTTCATAGCGGCTTCTTTGGCTGCAATCAAATCCTCTAGTTCTTGCAAACGCTGAGCACTTTTGCTCAAACGCTCTTTTTCGATTGCCAAGGCTTTACTTTTTGCATCGAGTTCAGCAAGCAGTTCGTGATTTTTTTTCAGGTTGGTTTGCAAAGCTTCTCCGCTGTTTTTCTCTAAAGCAACATACGAATCTTGTAGTACTTTGAACTTATTTTGTGCCGCGGCATAATCAGCCTTTAGCTTTTCTAAATCGGATTTGGTTTTATTTAACTCAGATGTTAATCCTTCATTTTCGGATTCTAATTGTGTTTTTGCTTTTTGCAATTCGCCATTTTCATTGGTTAAATCGGCGTGTTCTTTTTGAAGGTTGGCTAATTTATTTTCGAGTTCGTTGTAGATTTTTTTGGACACGCAGGAACTAGCTAAGAACAAGAGCGTTAGTCCAAGGAAAGTTTTTTTGATCATGGGGTTTAATTTAACTATGTTACTTTTTATGTACGATGATTGTTTGATGCACATTGCCCTAGCCCTGATGGGAGCGAAAATCCTCTGGCTGAAAACGCTATTTTTTTCTGGCAGGAAAGAGCGACCAACGGAAGCTCCTTTGCTGACTTGAAAAAAAAGCGTTTTCAGCCAGAGATTGTAGTGGACAGCAGGATTAGCTCCTGAAAATTATTCAATTTCAACCAAAACTGGACAATGATCAGAGTGCATGGCATCGGGAAGAATAACGGCTCTTTTGAGTTTATGTTGTAGGGACTCGCTTACCAAATTGTAATCGATACGCCAGCCTTTGTTGTTGCCCCGGGCACCGGCTCTGTAACTCCACCAGGAATATTGGTGAGGTTCTTGATTGAAATGACGGAAACTGTCTATAAATCCTGAATTGATAAATTGATCTAACCAAGCGCGTTCTTCGGGCAAGAAACCGGACACGTTTTTGTTGCGAATAGGATCATGTATATCGATGGGTTGATGACAAATGTTGTAATCCCCACAAATAATGAGGTTGGGAATTTCCTTTTTTAATTCGGTGATATACTGATGAAAATCATCCATGTACTTGAATTTGTGACCCAAACGCTCGCTATTGGTTCCTGAGGGCAGGTACAAACTCATCACGGAGCAATCCTCGAAATCTACTCGGAGGTTACGCCCTTCGTAGTCCATGTGCTCTATTCCAGTACCGTAAGTGACCGCATTAGGTTTGATTTTGGATAAGATAGCTACTCCGGAATAGCCTTTTTTGGTAGCCGAAAAATAGTATTGATAGGGATACCCTGCTTTTTCGAGATCAGCTACCGGTATTTGATCCTCGGTTGCTTTTATTTCTTGAAGACAAATGACATCGGGATTGGCTTGTTGCAACCAATCTATGAATCCTTTGGAGATGGCGGCACGAATTCCGTTAACGTTATAAGAGATGATTTTCATAGACTTAGATTTATTGCGAAAAAAGTGACTAAAATAAGTGTTAAGCAAAAATTTAATTAAAATACAATACAAAAATATTGCATTTTTGAAGAATTCAAAAGTAGTGAAAAAGTGTAAGTTTGTTCAATTAAAACCGAATAAATTGGCGTTTTTTTCTATCTTTGCAGCTTGCTCAAAAACATAAAAATAAATGGGTTTAGTTACCGCAAAAGAAGTTGCAAAGGCAATTAAAACGGACAAATACGGGGTTTTTGGCACTTTCTCAGGTTGGTTACTGATGAAAGTTTTGAAAATTTCTACATTAAATAAAATTTACAACAGGAATAAACATCTTAGTGAGGTGGAATTCTTGAATGCTATATTGGACGAATTCGAAATCAAATTTGAAATTCCCAAAGAAGACTTTAAACGACTCCCAAAAGATGGGGCTTACATTACGGTTTCAAACCATCCACTTGGGGGCATCGATGGCATATTGTTATTAAAATTAATGTTAGAAAAAGAGCCTAATTTTAAAATTATTGCTAATTTCTTGCTGCATCGTATCGATCCGATGAAGCCCTACATTATGCCAGTGAATCCTTTTGAAAACCACAAGGATGCCAAATCAAGTGTGGTAGGAATTAAAGAAACGTTGCGCCATTTGAAAGATGGAAAACCCCTTGGAATGTTTCCTGCTGGCGAAGTTTCTACCTACAAAGACGGGAAATTAATGGTAGACAAACCCTGGGAAGAAGGCGCTATAAAAGTAATTCGCAAAGCACAAGTTCCTGTGGTTCCTATTTATTTTCATGCCAAAAACAGTAAATTATTCTATTTTTTATCGAAAATAAGCGACACCTTGCGCACCGCAAAACTGCCTTCAGAATTGCTTACTCAAAAAAAGAGAGTGATCAAAGTTCGTATCGGCAAACCTATTTCGGTTGCTGAACAAAATGAATATGATAGCATCGAAGACTACTCTGAGTTTTTGAGAAGAAAAACATACATGTTAGCCAATCCTTTTGAGAAGGAAAATAATTTCCTTAACACCAATCCATTGAAAGGAAGTAAAAGTCCCAAAAAAATTGTGACGCCGGCCAATAGCGAAAAAATGATTCGTGAGGTAGAAAATCTTCGCAACTTGGATTGTCGATTGCTACAAAGTAAAAACTACGAAGTGTTTTTTGCACAAGCCAAAGACATTCCTAATATTTTGCATGAAATTGGGCGTTTACGAGAAATCACTTTTAGAGAAGTGGGCGAAGGCACAAATGAATCTATCGATTTAGATAAATACGACAAATATTATCGCCATCTTTTCCTATGGGATGACGAAACTAAAAAAATTGCAGGTGCTTACCGAATGGGATTAGGCTGCGAAATTTATCCAAAATATGGCATGGATGGTTTTTACCTGAATGGATTGTTTCGTTTTGAACCCGAATTACACGAAATGCTTCATAAGTCTATCGAAATGGGGCGTGCGTTTATCATTAAAGAATACCAACAAAAACCGATGCCTTTGTTTTTGCTGTGGCGCGGTATCATTCATACAACCTTACATTATCCTGAACACAAATATTTATTAGGAGGCGTAAGCATTAGTAATCAATTTTCAGATTTCTCAAAATCATTGATGATTGAGTTTATGAAATCACATTATTACGATCCTTACATTGCCCAATATGTGCATCCGAAAAAAGAATTCAAAGTAAAACTAAAAGATGCCGACAAGGACTTTGTTTTTAATGAAACCGATGCCGACCTGAATAAGTTTGATAAAATTATTGATGAATTGGAGCCAGGTGTTTTGCGATTACCGGTATTGATCAAAAAATACATCAAGCAAAACGCAAGATTGGTTGCTTTTAATGTGGACCCACTATTTAACAATGCCATTGATGGCTTGATTTATATCCGAATCGAAGACATTCCGGAAAGCACTATGAAACCTGTTATGGAAGAATACCAAGCAGAATTAGAGCGAAAAATGCACGACAAAGAAGAGTAAAAAAAAGACACCCATCGGTGTCTTTTTAGTTTATAGTTACAATAGCAGTCCTTTTGATTTCGCTACTCTAACCAATTCCTCGTCAGTCCCTTCTTTTAGTTCCAATAAGACTTTCATATCATCCATGCGTCGTTGAATGGCACTTGAAGAAATAGGCAAATATTGAGATATCTCCGATCTTTTGGTGCCTTTTGACAATTGGAATAGAATCGTTTTATCAAATTGATCAATCTCTATGGTTACCTCTTGCATCTGACTCAACATGGCTAAAACAGATTGACTATAATATATCTCGTTCTTAATTACTTTATCAAAAGCATACAACAATTCATCAAAAGTCAAATCATTTTTAATGACCAATCCATTGGGATTGATCGTTTTTATGATGGTTTTGATTTTTAGAATTTCCGTATACATCGTTAGGAGAATGATTCTACAATTCGGCATACGCTGCATGAGTACTTTTGCCAAATCTTCCCCTGAAAAAATTCCTTCTTCATCATAAGCAGGCATACTGATGTCTAAAAAAGCGATGTCAAAAACTGGAGATTCTGTATTAGTGATGATTTCATAACCCGATTGACAATCTTTGGCTTGACTAATCGAGAATTCATATTCGTCAGGTTTATAACGCGTTATAGCATTTTTATACCCTTGAATGATAAAAGGATGATCATCTACAATAAGAATGTTTTGAGCGATTAAGGGTTTGGTTTCAATGGTTAGGTTGTTCATTATTAGTAGGTAAATTATTTATGATTCTATGGGGATTTCAACTTGTAGGAGCGTACCGTTTCCGGGTTTTGTAATTATTTCTAATTTACCTTCGCATTCCTTGGTTCTAAACTCAATGTTCTGCAAACCAATACCTTTTTTGGCCTTTTTTAAATTAAACCCATTGCCATCATCCGCGATAGAAAGTTTAATTTGACAAGGATCATACTGCTTGATAAATTCAATTTTAATTAAAGTAGGATTAGCATATTTATTAGAATTTTGAAGTGCCTCTTGCACGATTCGATACAAATTAATTTTAATTTCGTTGGTAATATTTGCCCAATTAATATTCTTATCTAGTAAAAAATGCACTTTGGTTTTAAAGGCCTTTCGTTGATGCTCAATAAGATTCGTTAAAATAACGACGAAGTTATTAATTAATTCCGAGTTTTCACGATTCATATCGTGTGAAATTTCACGAATATCTTGTTCAATTTGTTTTAATTCTGCTAAATATTGTAATCTTGATTTTATGGCTTTTTCATCACTTACAGCATTCATACCGTCAAGATTCATCCGGACTCCAAAAATTTTTCCTAAGACTCCATCATGTAACTCTCTCGCCACTCTTTGTTTTTCTTTGGTTCGATTTTCTTCAATAGTTTTTTGTTGTGAAATCATTAGATTATAGATTTCAGCATTAGCCAATTGTTGTTGCTCTTTAAACATCAACAATTTATGTTTGTTCTTTTGTGCTACAAAAAGAAAAGTAAAAACACCAAGTAAGATAAGGATACTGAATACATAAAACAGGTTACGATTTTGTACTACCAAATCAGTGTTCTCGCTTTTTAAGACATCCGTTTCATATTCAATTCGAGAAAATTTTTCACCCATTTTTCGTTCTGCCTTCTGAAGGCTATCATTGATATGGATGTATTCTTTGGAATAATAAGAGGCTTTTTGCGGCTCTACCACTCCCATTTGTTTTAAGCCAATTAACACATTCCTGTAGTTGTTATCTTTTCTAGCCGAAGCCAAGGCTTCCCTAGCAAATTGAAGGGCTTTGACGCTGTCTTTATGAAAATTGTAATATTCTGAGAGGTGGATTTTGTTAGCGACAATACCTGATGTTAATTTTAAACTATCCCTCAATTTTAAAGATTTTAAAAATAATTCAGGTAGCTCTTTCTCTTGATTTAACTTAAATCTTGAATAAGCTAAATTATCCAAAAGCATGGCGTAAAGGGATGGCTTGTCGTATTTTAGATTCTTTTGTTTTAAGCCTTCTTGATAGTACTCTTGTGCTTTTTGATAATTTTTAAGATTTTGATAAACATACCCAATGTTATTTAAAGAGGTAGCTTTGGATTGATATACTAGAGGGATTTCGTCAACTGATGTGTATGATAAAGCTTTGTTGTGAAATTCTATGGCTTTATCAAACTCTTCAAGTTCATTATAAATTATACCCAACAAATTATATGAATCATACTCAATATCCTTCGCCTCTTTACTCTTTACTGCTTTCAAAGCTTTAATTACAGCTCTTTCACTTCCTAAGTAATCATCTGCATTAAACTGTAGCAACGCTTTATTCAAAAGCACTCTTGCGAAATTATCAAAATCATTTGTTTTAGAATACAATTTTTCAGCCTTATAATAAAAAACATAGGCACTATCCGAAATTCCATTTGCACTGTAATAATCTCCCGCGTATGAGTAAGCCTTAGCAATATTAAGAGTGTCCTTTTTTTCTAAAGATTTTATTAAAACATGTTGCCCAACTTTTTTAAAATTTGTCAAATCACCAATGTTGTAGAATCGATTTGCAACCTTAAATAAGTTCAAAATTGATAATGAGTCCGCTTTTTGTAATTTTAATATTTCAAATGCTTGCAGTGCATATACTTTCTTTTTATTAATGTCATATATATCATTGTTCGCCTTATCTAAAAACAATGATAGACTATCGTTCAAAAGATAAACATCCTTCATGACAACATCTCCTTTTTTAGTACAGCTAAAAAATAAAAGAAAATAAATAAATAATTTTAAATGTTTGACTTTCAATAGTAATAGTTTTGACCAAAAATAGGAAAAGATATTACAAAAAAAAAGAGACAACTAATTTTGTTGTCTCTCAATTACTTATAAAGTAGCGTTGAATTAATCTACCTTTTTATTTCCTCCTGCAGATTGTGAACCACTAATATCTACTTTTTTATTTCCTCCTGCTGATTGTGAACCACTAATATCTACTTTTTTATTTCTACCTGCTGATTGTGAACCGCTAATTTCAGATAAGTTAGAATTTTTATCTATATTACTTTTTCCTTCTGGAGTAGTGAATGAAGTTAATCCCATTACTAATGTAAATAATCCGATGGTTAAGATTGCTTTTTTCATAATTTGTGGCTTTATTGTTTGATTAGATTTTACTTTTCTATCTGCTTCGTTGCAGAATTGTTTGGTAAAACTACGTAGGAATACATTTATTTTCCTACACAAAAACACGCTTTGTGGTAGATTGCTGTCATTTGTGAGTAAACAATAGCCAATATGAAGTAACTAGACTGATTATCAGATTTCTACATAATTTCCTTGAGAAAAATCTGAAATAACACTGTCAATTTGCGTTTTATAGGATTTTGAAAAAGGGATTTTTTTACTACTATTCTTTATAAAACACAGGGAATTCCCCATTTGAATTCTTGAAATATAATTTCGATTGACTATATAACTGTTATGAATTCGAAGAAAAGGATACGTTAAAACCGTTTCAAAATGCTTCAAGGTCTTGAAAGCTGTGACCATTTCCCCGGAACACAAATGGATGTCAGTAGAATTATTATCGGCTTGGAAATAACAAATATCATCTGCGTTGATATACCTGTAATCACCATACGATTTGATACAGATGGTCATTGGCCCGTTTTGCTTTTGAAACGATACCTCTTGAATTGGAGTGGAAATTTCAAGTACTCTTTGTTGTGATTCCGGCTTTAGGAGAGAAGTGGCCTTTTTTTTGGCCAACTTGTGTATGGTTTTTAACAACTGAATTGATTGGACCGGTTTTAAATAATAATCCAAAACCCCGTAATCTATGGCATCAAAAGCCCAATCCTTTTTTGAAGTTGTAATAATAATTTCAGGAATTATCTTCAAAAATCGATGAATTTCACTGATCAAACTCAATGATAATCCACTTTTTTTATCATTGGGTACGATTTCTAAAAAAACAAGCGCTGGTGTTTGCTCGAGAATTAAATGCAATCCTTCTTCAAATGAAGAAGCCACACCTACACATTCCAATTCAGAAAAGCCCTCCGCAATTGCTTTGGTGCGGGCGGCACATTCTGGTGAATCGTCTATTATAAGGTAAGTATACTTCATTCAACAACACTAATATTCAGTTTAGAAGTCGGTTGTCTCAATTCTAAATCTTTTTCTAAAGTCACATAAACAGCCTCCAAAAGTACTGTATTAACTAAAAAAACTCAATTAAGACCTCTAAAAATAAAGCAATACCCACTCAATTATTTGATTTGTTAAAACAAACCTTCAAAATGTTAATAGAAACAGATGAAATGCACAAAAATCCGATGAAATGCATTTTTTGCTTTTTCCAAAAAAAAATATCTAAGCCTAACTGTGTTTACATTTTTTTCCTACATTTGAAAAAAAATTTTTATGAAAAAAATACTACTATTTTTAACATTAGCACTAAGCCTAAGTGGTTTAAGCCAAGAAAACGAAGCCGTATCGTTTAAAAAAAATGAGATGAAAGTCAATGCTGCATTTCTCGTAGCGGGAGCCTTAGATGTCAGTTACGAAAGAATCATCAACGAAGAATCTGCCTTTGGTGCTTCCTTATTTTTAGCAATTGATGATGATATTGACACAAAAGTGATGCTTACCCCTTACTATAGATATTATTTTGGGAAAAAACCGGCTGCAGGATTTTTTGCAGAAGGTTTTGGGATGTTGAATAACTACGAAAGCTACAAATACAACACTATAGGAAATGAATCAAGAACAACCAATCGCACTGATTTCGCTTTAGGATTTGGACTTGGTGCCAAATGGATTACCAAAAAAGGCTTCCTTTTCGAAATAAACGGTGGTGTGGGTCGAAACCTTTTCAACAGCTCAGATACCGATTATGAAATTGTTGGTCGAGGCGGAATTACCTTTGGTTACCGATTTAACTAAAACTAGAAAGGCTTCCCAAATCGAGAAGCCTTTTTTTTATCAATAATCAATAGTTATTGGATTACATTTTCATTAACCAATTCTTCATTGAAACTTCATTTTCTATAATTGATTTCAAGTCGGCAATCGCCACACGGTCTTGTTTCATCGTATCTCTATGACGAATGGTCACCGTTTGGTCTTCTGCTGTCTGATGATCTACCGTAATACAGAAGGGTGTTCCCAAGGCATCTTGCCTTCTGTAACGTCTTCCTACTGCATCTTTCTCATCATAAGACACATTGAAATCCCAACGTAAATCTTCAATGATTTGTTTCGCAATTTCTGGTAAACCGTCTTTTTTTACTAATGGTAAAATTGCAGCTTTAGTTGGCGCTAAAACCGCTGGTAATTTCAAAACCGTTCTTGTGGAACCATCTTCTAAAGTTTCATCCTTGAGAGAAGTAGCAAAAACAGCCAAGAACATTCTGTCCAAACCAACTGAAGTTTCTACCACATATGGTACGTAATTTTGATTCAATTCGGCATCAAAATATTGCAATTTTCTTCCCGAAAACTCTTCATGCGCTTTCAAATCGAAATCAGTTCTTGAGTGAATTCCTTCTAATTCTTTGAAACCAAATGGAAATTCAAATTCGATATCAGCAGCAGCATTCGCGTAATGTGCTAATTTTTCATGATCGTGAAAACGGTATCTTTCGGCTCCTAAACCAAGTGATAAATGCCATTTCAAACGAGTCGCTTTCCAATGTTCATACCATTGCATTTCTTCTCCTGGACGCACAAAAAATTGCATTTCCATTTGTTCAAACTCACGCATACGGAAAATGAATTGTCTCGCTACGATTTCGTTTCTGAAAGCTTTTCCGGTTTGAGCAATTCCAAAAGGAACTTTCATTCGTCCAGATTTCTGCACATTTAAGAAATTCACAAAAATCCCTTGAGCGGTTTCTGGACGCAAGTATAGATCCATTGCTGTATCAGCAGAAGCACCTAATTTAGTACCAAACATCAAGTTGAATTGACGCACTTCGGTCCAATTGCGAGAACCTGATTCTGGACAAGCAATTTCTAATTCTTCGATTAAAGCTTTTACGTCTTCTAGATCACCATTACCTAAAGAGCGTCCCATTCTTTCGAGAATTTCTCTTTCTTTGGCTAAATATTCTACTACTCTTGGATTGGTCGTAATGAATTCTTGCTCATTGAAAGCGTCTCCAAAACGAACTTTTGCCTTTTCGATTTCTTTTTTAGCCTTAATGTTAAGTTTTTCGGCATAATCTTCAATCAAAACATCGGCGCGGTATCTTCTTTTTGAATCTTTGTTATCAATTAAAGGATCGTTAAACGCATCCACGTGACCTGAAGCTTTCCAAGTAGTTGGATGCATTAAAATTGCAGCATCAAGTCCTACAATATTCTCATTCATCTGCACCATCGATTTCCACCAATATTCGCGGATGTTCTTTTTTAGTTCCACACCGTTTTGTGCATAATCATAGACTGCACTTAACCCATCGTAAATTTCGCTGGACGGAAAAATAAATCCATACTCTTTTGCGTGCGAAACTACATTCTTAAATAAATCTTCTTGTTTTGCCATAGTAATGCAAAAATATAAAAAGTGATTTAAAAAAAAGAAAAAAGAAAAAGATTGCATCGCGGAAATGATTATTTTTAACAATAAAACCCTGATTAGATGATCAAAAACCTTGTCAACTTGTTTTTCCCACCCGTTTGTGGTGGCTGTCATTCCCTTTTATTAGCCAACGAAAATGTGATTTGTACTGATTGCAGACATCATTTACCACAAACATATCATCATTTAGAACCCGAAAACGAAGCGTTTAAAAAATTTTACGGTCGTATCCCTGTGGCTCATGTTTCCACTTTTTTGTATTTTCATAAAAAAGGAAGAGTACAAGAATTGATTCATAATTTGAAATACCACGGCCAACAAGCTATTGGAGTACAACTAGGACTTTGGTACTCCGAGGATCTACAAAACAATGTTATTTTACAAGAAGTCGATGCCATTATTCCCGTACCCCTTCATAAAAAGAGGTGGCGAAAAAGAGGCTACAATCAAGTAGATACATTTGCAAAAGCGATTGCGAATCAATTAGATATTCCTTTCAAAAAAGAAGTATTGTTAAAAAAAATCAACACCAAAACACAGTCTAAAAAAAATTTTTTGGGAAGGATGGAAGGTATTGGAAACGCATTTGAAGTGCATTTTACTGAAAAAGAACACCATAACCACTTTTTATTAATAGATGATGTTCTCACTACTGGAGCTACTTTAGAAGCCTGTTCAAGAGCTCTTTTAAAAATACCGGGAGCTAAAATTAGCATTATTTGCATCGCTATGGCGCATTCTTGAACTATATTTTGTATAAAATTTCTTCCAATGTAAAACTAAGAACGGTATCGTCCTTAAAAAACAGCACGAATCAGGGCATTCAAAAATAATAACAAAAATGTTTTTTTAAGTGTAAAGTTAATTGCATAAATTTGAATAAATTTTATAATCTATTAAATCACATATCATGGCATTTGAATTACCACAATTACCTTATGCATACGATGCATTAGAACCTCATATTGATGCAAGAACAATGGAAATTCACCATTCTAAACATCATAATGCCTATACAACCAATCTGAATGCGGCTATTGCTGGAACAGATATGGAGGGCAAAACCATCGAAAATATTTTAATCAATTTAGATAAAACTAATGCCGCGGTTCGTAATAACGGTGGTGGTTTTTATAATCACAATTTGTTTTGGACGGTAATGTCTCCAAATGGTGGTGGACTACCAACAGGCGAATTATTAGAAGCTATTGAAGCTTCTTTCGGAACATTTGATGAATTCAAAGCTAAGTTTGCTAAAGCGGGCGCTACTCAATTTGGTTCAGGATGGGCTTGGTTGTGTGTTCAAAAAGGCGGTAAGTTAGAAGTTTGTGGTACACCAAACCAAGATAATCCTCTAATGCCAGGTGTAGGTTGCGGTGGAACTCCAATCTTAGGAATGGACGTTTGGGAACATGCTTACTACTTGCACTATCAAAACAGAAGACCTGATTATATCGAAGCTTTTTTCAATGTGATCAACTGGACGGAAGTAACTAGACGTTTTGTTTTAGAAAAATAAAACTCTTATATAGTTACACAGAATCGTTTTAGAAAGTTGGATGAATTTATTTCATCCAACTTTTTTATTTTACAAAACATATATGATTCGTTTTTTTTAAATTAATGAGTAGTAATAAAGTTGTTAGATTTATTCCACTTGATTCAATTGATTTTATTTAACCTTTTTCTGTTAAAATACTCAACTTAATATTTTTTGTTTTTTTTGATTCTTATCCAGAGAGATAAAGCCCAATATATTTATACAATATTTATTTATCTAAAACACTAAAAAAGAAACACATGGGTTTTTAAAAATAATACAAGTATTGTTATTTTTATGTTAAAAAATATATTTTAAGAATAAATTTAGTATAATTTTACTTTCATTTTTTAACAGCCAAAATTTTATTATGAAACCATTACTCCTATTTTTATTCCTTATCCCGACAATACTTACTGCTCAAAATACAACAACACCATTAGACAAATCTATACAAATAGACTTTGGAATTGGTATGCATGGCAGCGGAGATATTGGTGGTTTCACATTCAATACAAGTTACACTAATTACTTTAGAAAAAAAATATCCTATACTCTAGAGGTAGGAACGAGTATACATTATGGAAAAGATTACCTTTTATTTGCAAATGGGCCTGGAAAAACTTTTGAGGAATCATATAGATATACAACAGCCGGAATTCAATTAGTTGGTAAAATTGGATTGAGTATTTTTAGAAATAAAAAAAATGATTTTGGTTTACGCCTCGGACCCTTGGTAAGATTTCAATCCTCATCTATACCAGACAGTATAACTACCCTATTTCCTGCAGCAGGAACAGGGTTTGATATCCCTGTTAGTATTTTTGAATTTGAAAACCCTCAAAATACACTAGCAATAGGAGGTGTCTTTCAACTATTCTACAATTATTCTTTTTCTAACAAGATTTATATCGGACCAAGTGCTGGTTTTCAAAGTGATTCAAATGGAGATACAATAACAAATATATCTTTAGCTTGTGGTATGAAATTTTAGCTATAATTTAGCATCTTTAACTGGACGGAAGTAACTAGACGTTTTGTTTTAGATAAATAAATAGTTGTTTGTCCAAAATAAAAGGCTGTCAAAAATCATTTTGACAGCCTTTCTTTTTTTGAATCGGTAGATTAAAACCATCCCTTCTTACCTACTTGGTACGTTTGATAAAACTCTCGTCTGTTTTGGTCAAATAGATAATTCCTTCTATAAAACCAATGATCCCTCCAATTCCACAAGTAACTACTCCAATTACTAATTGGATAATTCCTTCTTGAGTATATCCCAAAATAAACTTATGAATCCCAAGATATCCAAAAAGTATTGCTAATACCCCTGCTATAATTTTTTTGTTTTCAGGCTGTGCTTTAGGATACGGGGTATTCCAAGCTTCAAATTTTGTTTCTTCCATGGTCGTTGATTTGGTTATTGATTTAGTTAGTTGTAAAACTATAAAAAAGTTGCATATATTTTACAACCAACGAATTATCGTTTACCATAAAGTGATTTTATTTTATCAACAATCACTTGAGCCAATCGTTCATGACTCTCAAAAGTCCAGCCGGCAATGTGTGGCGAAAGCAAAACTTTTGAACTTTTTAGTAAATAATCAAAAGCTTCGGGCGTGTTTTTGTCATTAAACAAAGTCTCAAAAGACAATTTCTCATACTCCAAAACATCCAAACCTGCACCTAAAATTTTTCCAGATTCTAACGCTTGAACCAAGTCAGCAGTAACTACATTTTTTCCTCTAGAGGTGTTAATCAACCAAAAAGGGTTGGAAAACGATGCGATAAAATCAGCATTCACCATTTTGTCCGTTTCAGGTGTCCAAGGAATATGTAGACTTAGTACATCGGCTTTTTGTTGTAATTCTTCTAGTGTAACTTGTTTGGCATTAGCATCCCCTACGTTGGGTAATATATCGTGACAGATTACGTCAACATCAAATCCGCGTAACTTTTTGGCAAAAGCTTTGCCCATGTTTCCATAGCCAATAATCCCAACTGTCTTTCCGTCTAGTTCATGACCTCGATTACTTTCTCTATTCCATTGCCCTTTTCTAATTTCAGTATCGGCTTGGTTTAGTTTGTTAAAAAGCGACAAAATCATCCCCAAAGAATGCTCTGCCACCGCATTTCTATTGCCTTCAGGAGCAGCAATAAGGGTAATATTTTTGGACAAAGCATAGTCACAGTCTATACTTTCTAAGCCTGCTCCCACTCGAGCAATGAATTGCAAATTAGTAGCATTATCGATGAATTTTTTATCGATTTTAAATCGGCTCCGGATAACTATACCCTGATATTGCTCGATTTTTTGTTCAATTTCATCTTTTGAAGCAGTAAAATCAGCTTCGTTTTTAAATCCTGCTTGTTCTAATTGATTCCAAAGTATAGGATGATTACTATCGATGTGAAGAATTTTGATTTCCATGAATTCTTGATTTAGCCTTCAAATTAACGAAAAAAAATACGCTTTATGCTTTCTTTAAAACAGTTCCTTCTAAAATAGTTTAATTTTGCAAAAATTTATCTTTGGATTTCATTTACCCGTAAGGTCCGCTCTTGACCTTTATAATTTCGCTATATTTACGGCAATGCCATAAATAAGTAATTGAAAAAATCCACAACAACTTTTAAATTCTTATGAAATTAACAAAAACATTTAAAGCCTTTTTTAAAAGTGAAAAATCAGGAGGATTGTTACTTCTTTTTGTAACACTGCTCTCCTTATTTCTTGCCAATTCGAGTATACAAACCGATTATATTGCCTTTTGGAAAACTCCTTTAGGGCATCACAGTATTACCGATTGGATCAATGATGGCTTGATGGCTATTTTCTTTTTAATGATTGGACTAGAATTAGAACGTGAAATGTATGATGGGGAATTAGCCAACATCAAAAATGCTGCACTGCCTATTTTTGGGGCATTGGGTGGAATGGTTGTTCCTGCTGGGATTTTTTTAGCGCTAAATTTTGGAACCATTACCCAAAACGGAGCGGGTATTCCTATGGCTACTGATATTGCTTTTGCTATTGGGATTTTGTCATTACTAGGCAATCGTGTTCCTGCTTCTTTGAAAATATTTTTGACTGCTTTGGCTGTTATTGATGATTTGGGAGCCATTATCGTCATCGCAGTTTTTTATACCAATTCGATTGCATTTTTAAATTTAATTTATGCCTTGGCCATTTGGGGATTCTTATTCCTCTTAAACAGAAGAAAAGTGCACAACCTAATTCCTTATTTGTTGGGTGGAATTGGAATGTGGTATTTTATGTTGAATTCAGGAATTCATGCTACCATTACAGGAGTAATTTTGGCATTTGTAATTCCATTTGGGGATGGCGGACCACAAACTTCTTCGTACCGTTTGCAACATTTTTTACACAAACCTGTAGCCTTTTTTATACTGCCTTTATTCGCTATTGCCAATACGGGAATTCCAATTTCGGGTGATTGGCATGAAGGCCTTTCACATACTAACTCCATCGGGATTATTGCGGGCTTGGTGCTTGGAAAACCTTTGGGCATTTGGTTGTTTTCGTTTTTGGCGGTGACTTTTGGCGTTTGTGCTTTACCGAAAGAACTGCGTTGGAAAGATATTGTTGGTGCAGGAATGTTGGGCGGTATTGGATTTACGATGTCGATTTTTATCACCTTATTGGCTTTTAAAAACGTTAAACCTGAAGCGCAAGCAGAAGAAATTATCAATTATTCTAAAATTGCGATTCTAATTGCTTCGTTTTTGGCTGGAACCCTTGGTTTTATTTGGCTAAAAATCAATTTGAAAGCAAAGAAAACTAAAAATAAAAAAGCGGTGTAATTTATTTTAGCCACGAATTGCACTAATCAACACAAATTGCAATCTATTTTAATGACACTAATCCAAAAAAATATTAGTCTAATTGAAAATCTGAAATCTCTTTTCGTAACGATGTTTCGCGTGAGGGATAGGAGCTAGCTACCGAAGTAGCGCGGATAGCCCGACAGCCTAAAGGAAAGGGGCCGACTCACGACAAGCATGAGTGGGCCCCTTTGCTTTAGGGTGGCACGCCCAGATAATTTATCCTTTGATTTGTTTTAAGGACGTTTTGATGCCTCGAATTAAGGACGAACTGAAACCGTGCATTTCCATTTCGTTGAGTCCTGCGATGGTACAGCCTTGTGGGGTAGTGACACGATCGATTAATTGTTCCGGATGGCTTTTTTCTTCAAGGAGCATTTCGGCGGCACCTTTTACGGTTTGTGCTGAAATGGCTAAAGCTGTTTGCCAATCGAATCCAATTTCGATGCCCGCCTGCATAGACGCTCGGATGTAACGTAGGGCAAAAGCCGTTCCGCTGGCGGCCAAAACGGTGGCGGCATCCATGAGCTTTTCGTCTATTACTGGGGCTGTTCCTAAGTCTTGAAATAATTGTACTACGGGTTGAGCCGCTTCTTTGTTTTTTTCGTTAAAAGCAAGACAAGTAGCTGAAGCTCCGAATTGAGCCGCGATATTGGGCATGATTCGGATGGCGCTATGTGAAGTGCCTATTTTATTTTGTAAATTTTCGATGGATAAACCACTTACGGCAGAGGCAATGGTTTTGTTCGTAATTACTGGAAGGATTTCGGTTAGTACCGTATCGACTTGATAAGGTTTGATGGTCAAGATAATCAAATCGGCCTCCTGAATAGCTAAGGTATTGTCTGTAGCGACTGTAATTCCGAGATCTTGTAAATATAAAATGCTAGCCGTGTTGCGTCGTGTGATGGTGATTTGATGTCCTTGTGAAAACTTGGCTAAACCTAAGGCAATAGAAACTCCAAGGTTTCCGCCTCCAATAATGTGTACTTTCATGGTTGGTTTTTTGGGTTGGTTAATAGGGGTTAATAGTGTGTAGTAAGTTAAAATCCTAGCACTAATTTGGCAATAGAAAAATAGATTAAAATACCGCAAATATCATTGCTAGTGGTGATGAATGGACCGGTGGCTAAGGCAGGGTCAATACCAAATTTATCCAATAATAATGGAATAAAAGTACCAATAAGTGAGGCTATGATAATTACCGATATCAAAGCAATTGTTACAATTACGCCAATAATTACCTCTACATTCAGCAGAAAATGGCTTCCCAAAAACAAGATACTGGCTAAGATTAATCCGTTTAAAAGGCTTAAAGAAATTTCTTTGAGCAAACGATTAAAAAGGGAGCCACTCAACGTATTATTTGCCAAACCTTGAACGATAATTGCCGAGGATTGTACTCCTACATTTCCTGCCATAGCTGCAATTAAGGGAGTGAAAAAGAATAATTTGCCGTGTTCAGCCATGGCACCTTCAAACAAACCGAGGACACGAACGGTGATGAATCCTCCCAAAAGTGCCAAAACTAACCAAGGTAATCGTGCTTTGGTCAAATCCATGATACTATCATCCGCTTCTACATCTTGGGAGATACCGGCGGCCAATTGGTAATCTTTGTCGGCCTCGTCCTTGATTACGTCAACGATATCATCGATGGTGATTCTGCCCACTAAACGCCCTAATTCGTCGACTACAGGAATGGCTTCTAAGTCATATTTTTGCATAATACGTGCTACCTCAACATCTTCGGTATCTACGTTGACAGAGTTTAATTTTCGGATATAAACATCGCTAATTGCCGTTCGTGTGGAAGTGGTTAATAAGTCTTTTAACGACAAACGCCCTTTTAATCGGTCTTCGTCATCTACTACATAAATTGAATGCACACGAGAAATATTTTCGGCTTGAATTCGCATTTCTTTGACACAAGTGAGTACGTTCCAATTTTCATTGACTTTCACTAACTCTTTGTGCATGATTCCTCCTGCGGTATCTTCGTCGTAGCGCAATAATTCGACAATATCTTTGGCGTGCTCAACGTCTTGCAATTCTGAGATTACTTCGGCTTTGATGTCTTGAGATAATTCGGCAATAATGTCGGCCGCATCATTGGTTTCTAATTCATCAAGCTCTTCAGCGATTTCTTTTGGGGAAAGACGGCTCAAGATGTTTTCTCTCAAATCGTCTTCTAGTTCTAGAAGGATTTCGGCTGTTTTTTCGCTATCTAAAACTTTAAAAATATAGGTAGCTTCATCAAATTCTAGTTCGTCTAGAATTTCGGCAATATCAGCATGGTGCATGTCATTCAATAACAATTCCAATTTAACATCGTTCTTGCTTTGAATGAGTTGCTCTAACTCTTGAATGAGTTCTTTGCTGATTTTAAACTCCATCGGCTTCTATTTTTTGGGTCAAGGCAATAAATTCTTCAACACTTAATTGCTCTGGACGAATATCAAATACTGGGTCTTCTCTTAGAGAATCGGACAAATTTAAGGTTTTTAAACTGTTTCGCAAGGTTTTTCTACGCTGCTGAAAGGCAGTTTTTACCACGGTAAACAAGAGTTTTTCGCTACAAGGCAAGGTGTAATTTTCTTTGCGACGCATACGCATCACACCCGATTTTACTTTTGGCGGCGGATTGAATACGTGTTCATCAACCGTAAACAAATATTCGGTATCGTAGAATGCTTGTGCCAAAACCGAAAGTATACCATAAGTTTTACTTCCTTTTTTCTCGCAAATACGTTCGGCAACTTCTTTTTGAAACATACCCGAAAACTCCGGAATTTGGTCCCTAAACTCCAAGGTTCTGAATACAATTTGCGTTGAAATATTATAAGGGAAATTACCAATGATGGCAAATTGTTTCCCTTCGAAAACACTATTGATATTGTATTTTAGAAAATCTTCGGATATGATTTTATCCTTTAATTTTGGATAATTGGCATCCAAATAAGCCACAGATTCCGTATCGATTTCTATAACATAGGTGTCGATAGGTTTTTCTAGCAAATACTTAGTCAATACACCCATTCCTGGTCCAATTTCTAAGACATCGTTGTAACCTTCTAAACCCAAGGTGTCGGCAATAGCTTTGGCAATGCTTTCATCTTTTAGAAAGTGTTGTCCGAGATGTTTTTTGGCTTTTACTTTTTCCATGAAACTTTATAGTGTTTAGAATTTGATATTGAAGTATTTCAAATCGGTTATTGTTTTTTGTTTATTTCTAGCAGTTGCTGAATATCTAATAAATCCTTAGGTCTATTTGCTTTTATTTTACTTGTTATCAAATCTTCGAGAGAGAGTACATTCCATTTTAAAAACGAGTTATTATTAACCGTCACTTCTTCACTACTTTCAAAAGCTTCGTCAAAAGTCTTATTTACAGAAAATTTGGTAATTAGTTCTAAATCTAAATCCAGAGGAGAAAATTTAATTGATATATTTTGTTCTTCATTTTTGACATTTTCGGGAAAATCTTCAATTTCATATCCCATTTCATTGAAAACAGCGACTAACTTTTTGAAATTAAGCGCTGTGGTTTCAATCCAAAAATCTACGTCAGATGAATGGCGCTGGTACCCATGAAAGTTTACAGCTCCACCCCCAACCATGAGCATACGCACTTTGTGTTTATTCGCAATTGCAATAAACTGATTAATATTTTCTTCCCATTTATGAGGCATGCTACGTTTTTTTTAAAATAAAATTAGTGCTTTTCTCTACTTTATTTTTAATGGGAAATCCTTGCAATTTCTCCATTAAACGCAAAAAGCTATAAAAGCGTTCACTTTTAGATAATTTCAAAAAATCATCTATTTGTTTTTTATTGCTTTCTTCTTTGGTTTGAAAAAAAAGTTCCATGACTACTGATTTTTTTTGAGTAATTAGCCTAATTAAAACTTAAAGCTATCATTTTTCGCTATCGGATTCAAATCACAAATAGGTTGATTTTGATTTAATGCTCCGAAATCACTTCTAATTCGGTTCTGAAAGCTAGCATTTTATCGCCGAATAATTTAAGTCCTTCTTCACGCAAAGCGGGCGCATCTTCTTGATAATATTTTTGCAATGTTTCTCTGCTATCTGTGGTGTATTGCACTGAATAAGTAAGTCCTCCCATTTCTTCTTCGACCAAAACGCGAACCATTCTTGCATTTGAAAATTTGCCTGTTGCTAATATTTCTGGAATGTGCTTGTGCTGCATCCAAATCATCCATTTGTCGTGTACACTTTCGTGAATATTGATGGTAACGTTGTATATAATCATCTTTTGTTATTTGATAGGTTAATTGTTTAATCGTTGATTTGTTTAATCGGTTAACCGAATCAACGATTAAACTCTTTTACAAATTCTTATCGCCTCTTAATTGTCTGAATTTTTTCCTTGCCTCAACGAAGTAAATACTGTCTTGATGGTTAAAAATCATTTTTTCATAAAGTGGCTTTGCTTTTTCGGGGTCGTTCAGGTATTTCACGTAGAGTTCCGCTGCAAAAAACAAGGCTTCATCGATGTAAATACCATCACTATGTTGTGCAATTATAGCCTGATATTGCTGTAAAGCCTGAATATAATTACCAGTCGTCTCATATAATTTACCTAATCGTAAAAGAGTCACTGCTTCTATCTCTTGCCCTTTAAATTGTTGTAATATCTTTTGGAAATGAGCAATAGCTTCCTCGTTGCGTTTTTGATACATCAAGTAGTCGCCTTTGGCAAATTGCTTTAAAGCCGTTTGGGTAGAATCAGCAACGGTATTGTCATTAATCAATAAAAAATATTCCAAAGCATCATTGGCAATCAATTGCGTATTGGCAGATTTTAATTCTTTAAATTGCTTCAACGCCCAGTCAAAATCGGTTTTAAAATAACTTGTTTTTGCTGCTTTTAAACTGGCTTCATGTGCCATTACATCGTTCTTCAAATCCAATTCAATTTGTGAATAATACAGCAAAGCTTGGTTGTATTTTCCTTCAAATAAAAAAATATCGGCCAACTCCATTTTGGTGTCGGCAATTTGGTAATCGTTTAACGGTAGCGTCAGTGCTTTATAAATAATTGCTTTTGCTTCTTCTGGTTTTTTTAAACTAAAAGCCGTAAAACGTGCTTGAATTAATTGCAATTTCAGTGTAAACGGATTGATTTCAAATTGCTGTAATAGCGCTTTAAGTTGCGTATCAATAGCAGCAAAATCAGCAGGTTTTGCTTTGGCCAATTTCATTTCGATTAAGTACGTATTGGCTTGTATCAACGTTTCCAAATCCTTAGTGTTTTCTAAAACAAAGCCTAAAATTTCGGTTGCCGCTTCGGTTTGGTCTTCCTCAATGGCCATTTGTCCCAAGCTTACAATTTCTGCTAAGGATTCTGGATTGCGTTTATAAATGGCTTTTTCTTGAATAAAGGCTTTGCCAAATTCTTTCTGTTGTACGTAAAACCAACTCAAATACTGATTCCAGAAAATGTCTTGGTCTTTTTGAGTACGCAAAATCAATGCTTTTTTTAAAGAATCAGAAAATGAGGTGTCACTCTCATCCGACATATAACGAGACAATTGGTGCTGAACCAAATTGGAGTTTTGAGGGTTGATGAACGCCTCGTCCAGAAACATAGTAATCATCAAATCGGTTTTGCCCAATTGCCCATAAAGCAAGGCCATTTGATAATTAAAATTAAAGGTAGGTTCCAATTCGGCCGCAATTTGATAGGCTTTTACGGCGTATTCCAAAATTACTTTTTTCTCAAAGGCATTGGCTACGCCATACACTTCGTTGGGATTTTTACGTATACTTTCGAGCGCTTGTTCGTAATAACTTTTGGCTTTGGCTTCGTTTTTTTGCAACTGCCAATTGTAGCCCATTTCGACTAACAAAAAAGCTTGTTTGTATTTGGAATAACGAGTTTCTATAGTTTTTTCGGCCAAATCATATTGTCGTAATTGCTGGTAGCAATCGATTGTTCTGAGAAAGTATTGGGAGTTTTGCGGGATACTTTTGAGTAATTCTTCGTACCCTAATTTGGCTTTTTCAAAATCTCCTTTTTCATAAAAATATTGAGCCAATTGTTCGTTTTGCGAAAAACAAATCCATGAAAAAAACAGCGCGATATGTAGAAAAAGTTTTTTCATTGTTCGATTTTTTCACTAAACATTATTTTCTCCAAGATAAACCATATAACCACAAATTGCTTCGCCTTTTCAAGTCGCAAATTATTTTATTGAGCAATAAAATAATTTGCGAATCTGAGGTAAAAATAAGAACTATTTCTAGTCAATGATATCAAAACCACAATACGGACGTAAAACTTCTGGGATTACGATTCCGTCTGGAGTTTGGTAGTTTTCTAAAATTCCGGCCAAAACTCTTGGCAAAGCCAAAGAACTTCCGTTCAAGGTATGCGCCAATTGATTTTTTCCGTCTTTGTCTTTGAAACGTAATTTCAAACGGTTAGCTTGAAAGGTTTCAAAATTAGACACAGATGAAATTTCTAACCAACGGTCTTGCGCAGTAGAAAACACTTCAAAATCATAGGTCAATGCCGAAGTGAATCCCATATCTCCTCCGCACAAACGCAAAATTCGGTATGGTAATTTTAGTTCCTGCAAAATATCTTTTACATGTTCTACCATACCATCCAAAGCTTCGTATGATTTTTCTGGATGCTCGATACGAACAATTTCTACTTTATCAAATTGGTGCAAACGGTTTAATCCACGTACATGTGCCCCATAAGATCCTGCTTCACGACGGAAACAAGGGGTGTAAGCGGTACATAATATTGGCAATTCGTTTTCACTTACGATAACATCTCTAAATAAATTGGTTACAGGAACCTCAGCCGTTGGAATCAAATACAAATCATCAATAGTTGAGTGATACATTTGTCCTTCTTTGTCTGGCAATTGACCCGTTCCGTAGCCTGAAGCTTCGTTTACCAAATGTGGCACTTGCATTTCTTTGTAGCCAGCAGCTGTGTTTTTATCTAAAAAATAGTTGATTAAAGCACGTTGTAAGCGAGCTCCTTTTCCTTTATAAACAGGGAATCCTGCACCGGTGATTTTCACACCCAATTCAAAATCGATGATGTCGTATTTTTTTACCAATTCCCAATGCGGCAAAGCGTCTTCGTGCAACGTAGGAATGTCGCCTTCTTGAAAAACATTCAGGTTGTCGTCTGCAGATTTTCCGTTCGGAACACTATCCGCTGGAAGGTTAGGTAAGGTATATAATTTTTGAGTCAGTTCTTCGGCTAAAGCGTCTGCTTTTTCTGCCAATTCCTTGCTTTTTTCTTTTAAAGAAACTGTTTTTTCTTTAAGAATAGCGGCTTTTGCTTTCTCGCCACTTTTCATCAAATCACCAATGTCTTTGGACAATTTATTAGATTCAGATAAAGTGTTGTCTAAAGCCACTTGAGTAGCTCGACGTTGTTCGTCTAGTTGTACCACTTCGTTTACAATACTGTTAGCATCAATGTTTCTTTTGGCTAAAGCGTTGATTACTTTTTCTTGATTCTCTCTAATAAATGCGATTTGTAACATAGTTTTGTTTTTAACTCTTGTATTTATGGCTATTTGCGCCCACAAATTTAAGGAAATGTTTGATAAGTACTAGACAAAGTTTTAGGAAAAGGTTTTTAGGTTTGGATTCATAAAAAAACCTTCTTTGAATGATATCCAAAGAAGGTTTTTTTTAAAGAATTGACAGGGATTTAATTTTTAATCTTCTGTTCTAAAATGACTTCTTTTTGAGGTGGAATTCGTTTTTTCAGAAACAAGATTTGTCCCAAATGACTGGATTGATGCTCCATTACATGAAACCAGCAGTAATGATTCGAAATTTCTTCTTTCATCACAAGTTGGTTAAACCACGCATCATCTCTTTTCTTCAATTCTTCGATAGTTTTATTTCTTACTTGTGTATATATATCTAAATAATATTGCACATCATGCCCTTTCCATTCCTCTCGTCCTCCTTTATCTAGGTCTAAAGCGGTGCCCCATTTTGCTTTTTCTTCGGGGGTAAATTCTCTATTTTCGAAAGTAAGGACTTGATAATATTTTTCGGCAGCGGCCAAATGCATAATTAGCGAACCGATTCTATTGGCTTTTTCATCGTGTAAATAATCAATTTCGTATATACTCATATTTTTTACAGTGCGTTCGACTCTGTCCTTCAAATCCTCTAGCATCGAAATCATCGCGCCAATTTGAGGTGATGCTCCTTCAACATTTCCAATTTTACCAGTTTCTTTAACGACAATTCCTGTACCTTCAAGAAGTAAACTAGTATTCCCAGCAACAGCGCTTTTATCTAGTTTTGCGCTATATTCTTTGACTTTTGTAATCTTGCCTTTTCGAGTTCCAAATTCCCATTTTTGAATTTCTCCATTTTTGAGGGGCATTTCAAAACTAGCATTCATAATACTGTAGGGTTCTAATACGCCTTTGGCATTTTCTATGAAAAGTTCGAATTTGTCAAAATAGAATTTACCGTTGTAAGAACACGAGCCGCCAAAATTTAACGCTTTTGAGTTCTCATCAATGGTTCCTTCAATAGTGTAAGATTGCCAAGTGTTCGATTTAATGGGTCTGTCCCACATATTATCAAAGAAACCCATTTCATCGTCTTTGTTATCAACTCTTGACCAAAGTCCAGCCCAAGCTTTCGGTTCATTTGATTCAACTTTGACAGAAGCTACCACTTTGAATTTCTTTTTTACTTTGGTCTGAATATCAATGGTTTGACGGAATGCCACCCAATCATTAGAGATAACTCCTTGACTCTGCGCTTGAATAGTTACCACGACAAGGAAAAAGAATGAGATTATTAAGTTTTTCATTAGATCATAATTTCGAATTATACATCAACTAATTTTACTGTCTACGAAATTATAAAAAAAACATTATCGATTACGTTAATTTACTGAAAAACAATAAGATAGTTGCTTTTTTCAAAAAAAAATCCCTTAAAACTATAATACATTTAATGTTTCATGTTTTATTATTTTCAAAATCTGGATAATTTTTATTTTTTACGCCAATGAAATTCGTGTCGTTGTGCTTATGACTTTTTAATTTCATGCCCAACAAATTCTTCTAAAACAGCAAACATTTGGTCTACTGAAAGCACTTCAAAGTCCGGATGGCTTTTTAAAAAATTGGCGTTCAAAGTCACTAAATTTTCCTCAATCTCAAAAAAAACATCACTATTGATTGCGTCTCGTACAGGATTTATACCTTCTAATTTTCCTTTCAGAAATTTATTGAGTTTCACGTTACTCATCAGTTTTACCTTTTTGGCTTGTTGCTGAAATAATTCCAAGTGTTTTTGGCCACCAATCAACGTCAATCCTTCTTCTATTAACTCATTCAACTCGGCATTCCAACCCGAATGATGCACGAATTTTGAAAAATTTCCTGACAAATATTGCGTGTAATAGTAATCCAAATAATAGCTAGTCAAAGCATCTTCATGAATCAATTCCTCTTCTACGCCTTCTTCTCTCAATAAATTGATTACTGATATATTTGAATGAATGACATCCTGAAGATTTTCGCTAGTAAAAGCGGTTTCCGAAACTAGTATTCTGCCGAATTCCATAAGACTTTTGTTTTTGAAGATTTCAGGCAAATTTCGGGTAAATTAATGGAGCATGGAAATGTTTTTCCACCCATCAGGGCAAACGCATGAGTTTAAAAAAAATAATCAGACACATATTTCTCAGATTCCACAGATTTGGAGGCCGAAATAATTGCACGTAATGTTCGATTATAAGTATAACAAATCAAAAAAAAATTGATGAACGAAAATTAGTGTGTTTTTGTTTAGCAAGAATTCAAAAATTAGCGCTCATTTGTGAAATTCGTATTAAAAATTATAGTACCTACAGACTTCCTAACCCGTGCTTGAAATAGAACGATTTTTAAAAATTTCAATACTTGGGCGTTACCACAAGGGTCGGGCTTTACGTTACAATCTTTTTGAGGCAGAAAAAGCCTCAAAAAGGATTTCCTCTGCAATCCCTAACGCAACATCCGGTAATGAATAGCTTCAGCCTTAAAACAAAAGAACGAATCTATAAATCATTAGATTCGTCCGTATGCTTTTGCGCATTCATTTTGGCCACCAAAGCTTTCATTCTCTTGGCTCGTAACTCTTTCTCTTCTCGCTCTTTTGCCTTCTTCCGATTGAGCAATTTGGTATGCAACGCCTTGTTTTTGGTGTTTTTTTCAGGTCCTTTAGCCATAACCTTAGTATTTATTGAATCTAATTTTTCTTCATTGGAGGTAAATCAAATGCCTTCGATTCGCCTTCAAAAGTATTACGGTGGGAACCATCACAAAAAGGTTTATTCGAGGATAAACCACATCGGCACAAGCCCAAAGCTGTTCTTCCTTCAAGTCCATAAACATTTCCGTCTTGATCTACTATTTCAAAATCCCCTTCAATTTTTATAGATCCGTTTTTATTGATCGTTAGTTTTGTCTTGCTCATAATTTGTTTTGTTTTGACTTCAAAGGTCATAAAATTTAAATTGATATTTCGGTTTTCAAATCTTCTTTTTTACAGAAGTACGGACAAGTCGCGACTTGTCCCTACGTGCTATCATAAAAAATCTTATTTTTGCAGGCAATAAAACAGAATAAAGATGCAGAATCCAAAAAGATATACCATTACAGCAGCATTACCTTATACCAACGGACCCATTCATATTGGGCATTTGGCGGGAGTTTACGTGCCTTCGGACATTTATTCACGTTATTTGCGTTTGCAAGGAAGGGATGTGGTGTTTGTTTGTGGAAGTGATGAACATGGAGTGGCTATCTCGATGAAAGCCAAAAAAGAAGGCATTACGCCTCAAGAAGTAATCGATAAATACGATGGAATCATTAGAAAATCATTTGCTGATTTCGGAATTTCATTTGACAATTATTCTAGAACTTCGGCTGAAATTCATCACAAAACGGCTTCTGAATTCTTCAAAAAATTATACGACAAAGGTGATTTTATCGAAGAAATTACCGAACAATTATACGATGCCAAAGCCAATCAGTTTTTGGCCGATCGTTTTGTAGTAGGTACTTGCCCAAAATGTGGTAACGAGGAAGCCTACGGAGATCAATGCGAAAAATGTGGTTCTACATTAAATGCTACCGACTTAATCAATCCGAAGTCGACCATTACGGGAGAAACTCCTATTTTGAAATCGACCAAACACTGGTTCTTGCCTCTAGATCGTTATGATGCGTTTTTGAGAGAATGGATTTTGGAAGGTCATAAAAATGATTGGAAACCTAACGTGTACGGTCAAGTAAAGTCTTGGATTGACGGCGGATTAGAGCCTCGTGCCGTTACTCGTGACTTAGATTGGGGAATTGATGTTCCTGTTGAAGGTGCCGAAGGAAAAAAATTATACGTTTGGTTTGATGCCCCAATTGGTTACATTTCTTCTACCAAAGAATGGGCCGCCAGAGAAGGTAAAGATTGGGAACCGTACTGGAAAGATCAAGATACCAAATTAGTACATTTTATCGGAAAAGACAATATCGTTTTTCACTGTGTGATTTTCCCAGCAATGTTAAAAGCGGAAGGCAGTTTTATCTTGCCTGATAATGTTCCAGCAAACGAATTCTTGAATTTAGAAGGAAATAAATTATCGACTTCGAAAAACTGGGCCGTTTGGTTGCACGAATATTTAGAAGAATTCCCAAATCAGCAGGATGTGTTGCGCTATGCCTTGACTTCGAATGCTCCAGAAACCAAAGACAACGATTTTACTTGGAAAGATTTTCAAGCTAGAAACAACAACGAATTGGTGGCTATTTTTGGAAATTTCATCAATCGTGTGGTAGTGTTGACGAATAAATATTACAACGGAATTGTTCCAACTCCAAATGAATTATCCGAAATAGACGAGCAAACTTTAGAGGAATTGAAAGCTTATCCAGCGGTGATTTCAAGCTCTATCGAAAGATACCGATTTAGAGAAGCTTTAGGCGAAATGATGAATGTAGCCCGATTAGGAAATAAATATTTGGCAGACGAAGAACCTTGGAAAATGGTCAAAACCGATCCAGAACGTACCAAAACCCAAATGTATGTAGCCTTGCAAATTGCGGCTGCTTTAAGTTCGCTTTGCGAGCCATTCTTACCGTTTACGTCACAAAAATTGTTACGTATGCTAAATATCGATGTCAATAATTGGAATTTAGATTTTGACAATTGGAATTTACTACCTGCAGGTCACCAAATTCGAGAAGCAGAATTGCTTTTCTCTAAAATTGAAGACGAAGCGATTCAAAAACAAATCGACAAACTAGAAGCTACAAAAACGGCTAATAGTGCTGAAAATAAAAAAGCAGAACCACAGAAAGAGTTGATTCAGTTTGAAGATTTTGCGAAAATGGATATTCGAGTAGGAACTATTTTGGAAGCCGAAAAAATGCCAAAAGCGAATAAACTATTGATTCTAAAAGTAGATACTGGAATTGACGTTCGCACCATCGTTTCAGGAATTGCAGAGAGTTTTAAACCTGAAGATATTATTGGAAAACGAGTAACTATTTTAGTGAACTTAGCACCAAGAAATTTACGTGGCGTTGAAAGCCAAGGTATGATTTTGATGACTACCAATGCAGAAGGCAAACTCGCTTTTGTGAATCCAGATGCGGAGGGAGTTGCAAATGGAGAATCGATAAATTAGATAACACATAAACACCTCTCAATCAAACTATAACAAAACTTTATAATTTGTTCCCATAACTCTTTTGCAAACTTTGTAACTTTGCATTCAAAAATTAACTAAAAATATTAAGATATGTATCCACAAGATATGGTATTACCGATGCAAGCTGAGTTGACATCAGCTGGCTTTAAAGATTTACATACTGCTGAAGAAGTAAACCAAGCCATTAAAAGCGAAGGAACTACACTTGTTGTAGTAAATTCGGTTTGTGGTTGTGCAGCAAGAAACGCCCGTCCAGGAGCTGTTATGAGCATCGATGGAGCAAAAAAACCAGATCAGTTACTTACTGTTTTTGCTGGTGTGGATAAAGAAGCCGTTGACGCTGCAAGACAACACATGTTTCCCTTCCCTCCTTCATCTCCTTCTATTGCTTTGTTCAAAAACGGAGAATTAGTACATATGCTAGAACGTCATCATATTGAAGGGCGTCCTGCAGAGATGATTGCAGACAACTTGAAAGACGCTTTTAACGAAGTGTGCTAAATAGCATCAATATTAAAACAAAAAAACATCCGCAAATGCGGATGTTTTTTGTTTAGGTAGGTAACCGGTTTTAATTCCAACCACCGCCCAATGCTTTATACAACTGTACCATAGCTGATAATTGACGCTGTGATAATTGAGACAAACTAATTTCGGCATCAAATAACGAACGTTGCACATCCAATACTTCTAAATACGAAACATAGCCATTATAATAACGAGCATAAGATAATTCGTAATTCTTTTTAGCAGCAGCCACCTGACGACTTCTTGCTTCGTATTCCTCTTTTAAAGTAGTAGCATTTTGAATCGCATTTTCTACTTCAGCAATAGCGACTAGATAGGTTTTTTCATAACTAACTTTAGATTGTTCCGCCAATTGTCTATTGATTTCGACACGTCTTCTATTTTTTCCAAATTGAAAAATAGGTCCCGTTATCCCAACAGAAGCATTATCTCTATAAGATCCATCATTAAACAAGTCACCAATTTTTGGGGTGGCAAATCCAGCAATGGCAGCAATGTTAAACGATGGAAAACGCATGGCTTGTGCTACTCCAATTCTTTCATGGGCCGCAATATATTGCAATTCGGCTCTTTTCACATCGGGACGATTTTGCAACAATGTCGATGGAATGGCGGTAGGCAAATCGGTCACCATCAATTGATCTTTATTCATTTTACCACGCTCAATCGGACCTGGTATTTGACCAATTAAAATGGAGATGGTGTTTTCTAACACTGTGATTTGTCTTTTGATATTAGGCAAAGCAGCTTCAGCAATAGCCACTTGTTGTTCGATTTGCACTTTATCTAACTCAGATGTGTAACCACTTTTGAATCGATCGGAAATAATTAGGTACGAATCCTGGCGTGTTTTTAAAGTTTGCTTGGTAATTTCTAACTGATTATCCAAGTCTCGTAATTGAAAATAAGCCGTGGCGATGTCGCTCACAATACCTGCCATTACCGTTTTTCTTGCTTCTTCAGTAGCTAATAATTCATTTTGAACCGCTCTATTTTCATGACGTAATTTTCCCCAAAAATCAATTTCCCAAGACATATTTCCAATTAATGATGAATTTTGAATAAAATTTTGAGCCGAATTAGCAGCGGCACTGTATTGAAAGGACGGAAAAACATTGGCCTTGGTAAAACCTAAATTAGCTTTGGCTTGTTCAAGTCTAGAGACTGCAATTTTTAGGTCGAAATTATTTTCGATTCCTTTATTTATTAATCCTTTTAATAGTTCATCATTAAAAATATCAAACCATTTTACGTTTAAAATCGTTTTGGTAGTATCCGCATTTTTAGCATATTGATATTTACTTGCTGTATTTTCTTGGAATTCAGGAGCTTTATATTTCGGACCCACCAAACAACTAGTAGGCAAAAAGGCCAATACCACAAGTAAGGCTCCAAATTTTAATTTATTCCTCATGGCTAATAGATTTAGTAGATTCGACACTGTTTTCTTGATGTTTCTTTTTACCAACTCTTTCTACGAAAACGAATAAGACTGGAATAAAACATACTCCCATAATAGTAGCTACTAGCATTCCGCTAAACACGGTCATACCCATTACTTTTCTCGCCTGAGCACCAGCTCCAGAAGCGGTTAGCAATGGAACCACACCCAAAATAAAGGCAAACGCCGTCATCAAAATAGGTCTAAAACGCAATTTTGCAGCTGTCAAAGCAGCTTCCACTAAAGGTACTCCTTTTTCATATTCTGCTTTGGCGAACTCTACAATAAGAATGGCATTTTTGGCCGCTAGACCAATAAGCATTACCAATCCGATTTGCGCGAAAACATTATTTACATAATCTGGACTAAATAATTTACAGAGATACAATCCCAAAAAAGCCCCAAAAACAGCAAATGGTGTTCCTAAAAGTACGCTAAACGGAAGTTTCCAACTTTCATATTGAGCAGCTAGAATCAAGAAAACAAATAAGATGGCCATGATAAAAACGGTTGCTCCTTTCCCTTCGGCTTGTTTTTCTTGATAACTCATCGCTGACCATTGATAGCCCATATCAGTAGGCAACACTTTTAAAGCCGTTTCTTCAAGAGCTACTCTAGCCTCAGATGAGGTGTATCCTGGAGCAGGCGTTCCTCCAATTTCTGCCGAACGATACAAATTAAATCGAGTGGTAAATTCTGGCCCACTCTCTTTTTTAATTGTAGCAATACTTGAAATCGGAATCATGACATTATCTTTATTTCTAACAAAAATTTTATTGATATCCTCTGGATTTAAGGTAAAACTTGGAGCGGCTTGGATTAAAACAATATATTGTCGTCCGAATCTATTGAACTCGTTAACGTATTGCCCCCCTAAACTCGCACCAATGGCTAAATTCACGTCCGAAAGCGACAAATTCAACTCGGTTACTTTTTCACGATCGATGTCCAAACTAATTTGTGGCACATAAGGATTGAAAGTCGTTCTTACACTTCCAATTTCTGGACGCTTTCTAGCTTCGGCCATAAATCGCTGGGCATTTTCAAATAGATATTGTGGCGTTTTACCAGCCCTATCTTGTAGCATCATAGAAAAACCCGCAGCATTTCCAATACCACTAATTGGAGGTGGTCCAAAAGCAAAAGCAGTCGCTTCTGGTATGGCATAAACCAACTTACCATTTATTTCTTGAATGATTTCAAATACATCCTTCTCTCTTTTTTTCCACTCTTTTAAGGAAATGAAAAAGAATCCATTATTGGTAGCCATTGAGTTCTTCAACAAACTATATCCCGATACGGTAGTATAATATTCAATACCTTCTATTGATCCTAAAATACCTTCTATTTTTTTACAAACCGCTTCGGTTCTATGCAAGGATGACGCTCCCGGCAATTCCACGTTAACAAACAAATAACCCTGATCTTCCTCGGGTACAAAACCACCCGGGATTTTGCTTCCTAATAACACTATGGCTCCAATAATTATTCCAATAAAAATAAAACTACGAACCGTTTTTTTGATTAAAAAAGCGGTAAATCCAGTATATTTATTGGTAAATGATTCGAATTTCTGATTGAATGCCCTGAAAAATTTTCCTAACCAACCTTTAGCTTCTTGATTTGGTTTTAAGAGAAGAGAGCACAGTGCAGGACTCAAAGTAAGGGCGCTTATAGCAGAAAATATCACGGATATTGCAATTGTTATGGCAAATTGTTGATACAATCGACCGGTAATTCCTGGTGTCATCGCTACAGGAATAAAAACAGCTGTAAGTACTACCGCAATTGCTATTACAGGTCCTGAAACTTCTTTCATTGCTTTATTGGTAGCTTCCCGTGGTGACAAGCCGTGTTCTATGTGATGCATCACGGCCTCCACCACCACAATAGCATCATCAACCACAATTCCAATAGCCAAAACCAAGCCTAAAAGAGAAAGCACATTAACAGAAAACCCTAACAAAGGAAACAACATAAACACCCCAATTAAAGACACCGGTACCGTAAGTAAAGGAATAATTGTAGCTCTCCAGTTTTGTAAAAAGATAAACACTACAATAATTACCAAAAGTATCGCTTCTAAAAGCGTATGCATAATTTCACTTATTCCCTCTGTAATGGCCAAAGTAGTATCCAATGAGGTATCGTATTTAAGATCCTGAGGGAATTTTTTGCTCAATTCCTCCATGGTTTTCTTCGCCTCTGCTGCTACTTCAAGCGCATTAGATCCTGGCATTTGTTTGATCCCTATGGTTCCTGCAGGTTTTCCATTTAAAGCGCCTTTTGAAGCATAACTTTCTGTTCCTAAAGCAACGGTCGCTACGTCTTTTAATCGAACTTGTTGGTTCCCGATATTTGATTTTAGTATAATATTTTCAAAATCTTTAATGTCAACCAAACGATCTTTTAGTGTTACGTTGTAGGTAAACTCGTTTCCATCTTCTGCGGGTGGCGCACCAAATTTTCCTCCGGGAGCAATCGAGTTTTGATCCTTAATCGCACTCATAATATCCGGGATGGTCAATTTGTATTTGGCCAAAATATCGGGCTTGACCCAAATACGCATCGCATAATTACTTCCTCCAAAAATCACTACCTCACCAACACCTTTGATTCTAGATAAAGCATCTACAATATTGATATTGGCATAATTCGTTAAAAAATCGGAACTATAGGTATTGTTTGGAGAAGAAAGTGAGAATAAAAGCAATGGCATTGAGAGCGACTTTTTGGTCGTAACCCCCGTGTTTTTTACGTCAACTGGCAAAGTCGAGGTAGCTGAAGCTACACGATTTTGGGTCAACATCGTAGCATTATCCAAATCGGTTCCCATATCAAAGGTTACCGACAAAGACATACTTCCGTCGCCTGTGTTAGTTGATTGCATGTAGAGCATGTTCTCCACTCCATTTACTTTCTGCTCGATTGGGGTAGCAACCGCTTGCTCAACGTTTAATGCATTAGCCCCACGATAACTGGTCTGAATTTGAACTACTGGTGGCGCAATTTCAGGGTATTGTGCAATTGGGGTCTCAAGAATTGATAGTCCCCCAATAATCACCATAAAAATGGACAAAACTATGGCGACAATAGGCCTTCTTACAAAAAAATTATCCATGATTATTTTCCTTTATTTTGTTCAGATGTATAAGGTACGGGTGTTACTACAGATCCTGGTTGAATAAACATACTTCCTGTAATAGCCACTTTATCTCCTGCATTGATCCCTTTGGTAATTACCCAATCTTCCCCCACTTTGGTTCCTACTTCCACAATACGAACCTGAATTTTATTTTCATTATCAATGACTAAAACTTGATAAATTCCTTGTAATTCGGTCACCGCTTTTTGAGGAATTGCGATAGCATTGCGTTGGTTTTCTATCAAGGCTCTTACTTTGGAAAATTGTCCAGAACGCAAATTATTTTCTGGATTAGGGAAGGTCGTTTCAATGGTCATAGTTCCTGTAGTAGGATCAATTTTGGCATCCGAAAAATTCAGGACTCCTTTGTAAGGATGAACACTTCCGTCTGAAAGCAAAAGCTCAATATCATTTTCATTACTATTCTTACTCAAACTTTTCTTTTTACGATATTCTAAAAATTCGGCTTCGCTGATCGTGAATCTGACCCTAACTTTATCTAGTCGAGAAACGGTATTTAATTTTGAGGAATTCCCCATTCTAGATATATAATCTCCGACTCTAGCATTACTGATACCAATAACCCCATCAATAGGAGACATGATGTTACAATAACTTCTTTCAAGTTGTTGATTGCGCAATGCCGCTTGAGTACTTTCTAGGTTAGATCGAGCCGCTTTAGATTTGGCCACTGCCGCATCATATTCTCTTTTACTCACCGCATTCATGTCAACCAAGGGACGAATTCGTTTCAATTCCTCCTCGGCATTTACAAAATTACTTTGCGAAGTGGCTACTTGTCCTTTTACTTGTTCCACTTTTGTTTCATATTCTAAAGGATCTATAGTATAGAGTAATTGTCCTTTTTTTACCTTTTGTCCTTCGGTAAAGTGAATACCCGTCAAAATACCATCAACTCTAGCCGTTAAAACGATATCCAAATCGCCAAAAGTTTGAGCCGCAAATTCCTTGTATATAGGAACGTCTTTTGCAACTACAGTTATGAAAGGGGCTGGAATTGGAGGTGGAGCCTGACTTTCTTTTTTATTACAAGAAACAAGAAAAACAAATACAAAAAACAGGGCGATACTCTTTTTATAAGCCTTAACTAAGTCCATTTTCTATTTTTTTTAGGTTGATAGCCAATACAATTCCTTCAAATTTAACTAAAAAATATACACTAAAGATAGTTAAAAGGTTAATTTGAAAAAAATTATGCATCATTTATAGATAATTTATGAATGAATACAAACCCCTAGCTTGTTGCGTTCAGTATTCAAAAAAAAATTAATTAACTGACGGAATATAGGTTATTAATGAAAATGTTTCTAGGGCTTACCAAATTTGGATGCTACCTCTTTTAAAAATATGCCTTTTCAATGTGACTGTTTTTATCATTTATTTATAACATTTATATTTTTAAATAATTCAAAAAAATCGTATTAATTTCTATGTCACAAATGAATAAAAACCTCATTAGCGACAAACTTAAATCAATGAACTACTAATCGTTACAATTTCGTTAAACACTCTAAATCATTAGCTCTAAGAAATTTTTGACGCTTTTATCCATAAAAAAGCATTACATTTGCACCCGAATTCTTCCAATTAGAGTTCCTAAATTATTTCTCACTTAACGTTTATAGCATGCAACTGTATAACACCTTAAGCGCAGAAGAAAGAGCCGAGCTTATTGACCAAGCCGGAAAACAACGCCTAACGTTGTCTTTCTATGCGTATGCCAAAATTGAAGATCCCAAAAAATTTCGCGACGATTTGTTTATTGTATGGAATAAATTGGATGCATTAGGTAGAACCTATGTAGCCAAAGAAGGAATCAACGCGCAAATGTCTGTCCCTGCCGAAAATTTAGAAGCTTTTCGCGAAACACTAGAAGCTTATGAATTTATGCGCAACATTCGTTTGAATGTAGCCGTAGAACACGATGATCATTCGTTTTTGAAACTCACGGTAAAAGTGCGCGACAAAATTGTGGCCGACGGATTAAACGACGAAACCTTTGATGTAACCAATATTGGAGTACACCTCAAAGCCAAGGAATTCAACGAAATATTAGAAGATCCCAACACGATTGTAGTCGATTTTAGAAACCATTACGAGAGTGAAATTGGACATTTTAAAGGCGCTATTACTCCAGATGTGGAAACGTTTAGGGAATCATTGCCTATTATCAATGAACAATTACAAGATTTTAAAGAAGATAAAAATCTGGTGATGTATTGCACGGGTGGAATTCGCTGCGAAAAAGCTTCGGCTTACTTCAAACACCAAGGTTTTAAAAACGTTTTCCAATTAGAAGGTGGCATCATCAACTACGCCAAGCAAATCCAAGAAGAAAATCTAGAGAGTAAATTTATCGGAAAGAATTTCGTTTTTGACCATCGTTTGGGTGAGCGCATCACAGACGACATCGTTTCGCAGTGTCATCAATGCGGAAAACCTTGCGACAATCATACCAATTGCGAGAATGTTGGCTGTCATTTGTTGTTCATTCAATGTGACGAATGCAAAGAAGCCATGCAAAATTGTTGTTCCAACGAATGTTTAGACATCATCAACTTGCCACTTGTAGAGCAAGTCAAATTGAGAAAAGGCATGCAAGTAGGCAACAAAGTCTTCCGAAAAGGAAAATCGGATAAATTAGCCTTCAAGCATTCAGGCGAGCTTTCGGACACACCCTTGGCAGTAGTTACCACTCCAACCAAAATTCGTCAAAGAATCAAAATTAAAAAAACACTTTTAGGCAAGGCCGAACATTATTTTGTAAAAGCGCAAGTAGCCCTTTTTATGATTGAAAATAGCGAACTACAAGTGGGAGATACCATTTTAATTTCGGGTCCTACTACAGGAAACGAACAACTTGTGCTCGAAAAAATGTTAGTCAACGGCATCGAAAAAACGGTTGCACTACCTGGCGACAAAGTAACTTTTGAAGTGCCTTTTAGAGTCCGTTTATCTGATACATTGTATAAAATTTTAAAATAGTTTTTCTAAACTTTCAACTATCGCCATTGTCAAAGTTCTAAACTTTGACAATGGTTCACTCCGTAAAATAAATTAAACACAGATTTCACAAATTAATCTGTGAAAATCTGTGAAATCTGTGTCAAAACAATACACACAATGACAACAAACAACAAAATAGAATTAATGGCGCCTGCTGGAAATTTCGAATCCTTGCAAGCTGCTTTAGATAACGGCTGTGACTCCGTATATTTTGGAGTAGAACAACTCAATATGCGTGCCCGCGCTTCGGTAAATTTCACTATGGATGATTTGGCAGAAATTGCCAAACGTTGTGAAGCCAAAAATGTACGCAGTTACCTGACCTTAAACACCATCATTTATGACCACGACTTATCTGTGGTTAAAACTTTAATCAATAAAGCCAAGGAAGCCAACATTACTGCGGTGATTGCTTCCGATCAAGCCGTAATTGCAATGGCTCGAAGTGTGGGAATGGAAGTGCACATTTCGACGCAATTAAATGTGACCAATATCGAAACCATCAAATTCTACAGCCTTTTTGCCGATACTATGGTGTTGAGTCGGGAATTGAGTTTGCGTCAAGTAAAAAAAATCACCGAAAAAATCGAAAAAGAACAAATAAAAGGACCTAACGGGAATTTGGTCGAGATTGAAATCTTTGGTCACGGCGCTTTGTGCATGGCCGTTTCGGGGAAATGCTATTTGAGTCTGCACTCGCATAACTCCTCAGCCAACCGCGGTGCTTGCAAACAAAACTGTCGTAAAAAATATACCGTAATCGACCAAGAAACGGGTTTCGAAATCGAATTGGACAACGAGTATATGATGTCGCCCAAAGATTTATGCACCCTAGATTTCCTTGACCAAGTCATCGATTCGGGCATTCAAGTCCTTAAAATCGAAGGTCGTGGCCGTGCTCCTGAATATGTGGCTACCGTAATCAAAACTTATCGAGAGGCAATTGATTCCTACTATGATGGTACTTTTTCAAAAGAAAAAATTGCCGTTTGGATGGAGGCTTTGAATACCGTGTACAACCGCGGATTCTGGTCAGGTTATTACTTAGGACAAGAATTGGGCGAATGGAGCGATGTTTCCGGTTCCGTGGCTACGCAAAAGAAAGTCTATGTGGGCAAAGGCACCCATTTCTTCCCCAAAGCCGAAATTGGTCAATTCAAAATCGAAGCCTACGACATCAAAGTGGGCGATAAAATTTTGGTAACGGGTCCAAGCACCGGCGCACAAGAAATGATTATCGAAGAAATGTATGTCAACGATGCTTCGGCAGAGCGCGCTACCAAAGGAGACGATTGCACTCTCAAACTGCCGTTTAGAATCCGAATGTCCGACAAATTATACAAAATAGTAGAAGCCTAATGGTCATCATCACCCTACAAAGAGACAAATGCATCGGTTGCAATTACTGCGTAGAAATGGCGCCCGTACAGTTTCAAATGTCCAAAAAAGACGGTAAATCGGTACTCATCAAAAGTGTCAATGCCAAAGGTTTTTACACCCTAAAATCACCCGATCACACCATCGTAGAAAGTTGCGAACTCGCCGCCAAGGCTTGTCCCGTAAAAATCATTTCGATCAAAGAAACCTAGCCTCTACTTGTTTTTAAGGAGCAGAAAAAATAGGCATTTTTAGGAAGCATTGGTCCCGCTATCCGTTACAATCTTTGCGGGCTGAACCCCAGCCCACAAAGGATTTCCACTACTATCGGGGCTGAGGAGTCACAATAGGCTTCTTTAGGAACAATCTGATAATGAAAAAAACTAAACCATCACAATTCCTTTTGTGATGGTGTTTTGTTTTTATTAATAAGAAAAAAGCACTATATTCGTATGACCCTTATATTTTTCTAAATAACTCATAAAACAATAGTTATGCCAATAGAAAATAACCTTGCGAATCACGGCAAACGATTCTCATCCTTTGTTATTGATTTACTCCCTATTCAAATAATAGTATTTCTTATTTTCTATTTTTTTATAGATTATAATACCCTATTAGTCCATTATTTCCCTCAAGAAACTACAGCAACTCCAAGAATGCATTTTTTAAAAGAAAAGAACATGATTGGCTATATTTCTTTTATACTCTGGATTTTATACTGTACCATTATGGAATGTTCAAAATATCAAGGAACTTTCGGAAAAACAGCAATGAATATCAAAGTTGTGGATAGTACTGGCAATCGACTAAGTTTTTCAAAATCACTACAAAGAAACCTAAGTAAAATAATTTCTAATTTATGTATTGGATTCGGTTTCGTTTGGATACTATTTGACAAACAAAATCAAGGATGGCATGACAAACTCAACAACACTTTTGTGGTTAATAAATATTCTAAATTTAAAAATATTTAGAATTCATAACTAAACCGGAACACTCTATTAGAGACAGCCACAATCTACTTCTTTATAATCCATCATAAATGAAATCACACAAACCATTACAACACTTTTTGTGGTCGTTTTTATTTTTACCTCATACTTATATATCTTCAAAACCTCAAAAACATAATCATTTTGGAATCAATTCCAAAATAAACATAATCATTTTGGAATCAATTCCAAAATAAACATAATCATTTTGGAATTACAATCAAAAAAAACTACATTTGTTTTCTTAAAACCAATGCTTTATGGTTACAAGAGCACAAACTACTTATGCAAAAGCCCGTTTATTCAAAGGGAAAGCTTTACTTATATTTGGCCCAAGACAAGTGGGGAAGACAACTTTTGTACAACATCTAGTGGCAGACCTCGACAAAAAAACACTTTTCTTAAACGGAGACGAATCGGATGTGCTTACTTTATTCGAAAATCCTAACGTAACCAAACTCAAAAATATAATTGGTAACAATGAGATTTTAGTGATTGACGAAGCGCAACGAGTGACAAACATTGGTATTGTTCTCAAAATAATCGTAGATCAAATCAAATCCGTGCAAGTCATTGCTACGGGATCCTCGAGTTTTGAATTGGCTAACAAACTCAACGAACCCCTAACAGGTAGAAAATATGAAATGTATTTGTTTCCAATTGCCTTCTCGGAAATGGTTACCCACACAGGGCTCATAGAAGAAAAAAGAAATATAGAACAACGACTACTCTACGGCAATTACCCAGAAATTATAAGCAACCCAATTGATGCTAAAGAACACATCAAACTCATTGCAAATAGTTATTTGTATAAAGATTTGTTTCTATTGGATCAAATAGCAAAACCTGTCGTACTTCAAAAAATAGTAAAAGCATTGGCACTACAAGTAGGGAGCGAGGTCAATTACAATGAATTAAGCAAACTCATACAAATTGATAATAAAACCGTAGAAAAATACATTGATTTATTAGAAAAAGCTTTTGTGATATTCAAACTACCCGCTTTGGCTAACAATGTCAGAAATGAAATTAAAAAAGGAAAGAAAATATATTTTTATGACAATGGCATTATCAATGCAGTTACAGGTAATTTCAATGGGATAAACCAAAGAAACGACACAGGAAACTTGTGGGAAAACTACATCATTAGCGAGCGCATAAAATATTTAAATATCCAACAAAAAGAAGCCGATTGCCATTTTTGGAGAACTACGCAACAACAAGAAATTGATTATATCGAAAAAAGAACTGACCGCCTTTTAGCTTGTGAAATCAAATGGAATAGGGCTGCGAAATATAAAATTCCCTCTACGTTTTTAGACAATTATAGCAATGTAACGACAACAATAGTTAATCCCGCTAACTACGAAGATTTTTTATTAGTCAAGTGATAAAATTGAAGTTAATTTATGGTAATTATTGTGGTAATTTTTATCAATAGTTGCCTCCAATTTTAATTGTAAGTCAATTTCTGATTCAAAAAAAAGCTATTACCCTCTCCAATTATTTTAGTATAATTTTAAGACGCATCCTTATTTTTTACCGTTGTAACATACAATTAAAAAATACTATCTTTACGGATTAAATTTAAGTAAGAACTCAAGTTGCTTTTTTGGCAACACTACAATATAATTATGGCTTGTACAAGTTGTTCAACTTCCGATGGTGGCGCACCAAAGGGGTGTAAAAATAATGGGACTTGCGGCACCGATAGCTGCAACAAATTAACCGTTTTTGATTGGCTTTCGAACATGAGTTTACCCAATGGCGAAGCGCCTTTTGACTGTGTCGAAGTACGTTTCAAAAACGGCAGAAAAGAATTTTACCGCAATACCGAAAAACTCACCTTGAGCATGGGAGATGTCGTGGCAACGGTAGCTTCACCTGGTCATGATATCGGAATTGTGACGCTAACTGGCGAATTGGTAAAAATTCAAATGAAGAAAAAAGGAGTCAACCACAATAGTGCCGAAATCCCAAAAATATACCGAAAAGCCTCCCAAAAAGACATCGATATTTGGACTACAGCCCGTGACAAAGAAGAACCCATGAAAGTGCGGGCTCGGGAATTGGCCATTCAGCATCAGCTCGAAATGAAAATTTCGGATATTGAATTTCAAGGCGACGGCTCCAAAGCCACTTTTTACTACACCGCTAACGACCGTGTCGATTTTAGAATGTTGATTAAGGATTTTGCTAAAGAGTTCAGCACCAGAGTTGAGATGAAGCAAGTAGGTTTCCGTCAAGAAGCGGCTCGTTTAGGAGGAATCGGTTCTTGCGGAAGAGAATTATGTTGTTCTACTTGGTTGACTGATTTTAGAAGTGTGAACACTTCAGCAGCACGTTACCAGCAATTGTCTTTGAATCCACAAAAATTAGCGGGACAATGTGGAAAATTGAAATGTTGTTTGAATTATGAACTAGACACCTACATGGATGCTTTGAAACATTTTCCGAATTTCGACTCCAAATTGGTAACCGAAAAAGGGGATGCTATCTGTCAAAAACAAGATATTTTCAAAGGTCTAATGTGGTTTGCTTACACAAATAATTTTGCGAATTGGCATGTATTAAAAATCGAACAAGTTCACGAAATCATTGCCGAAAATAAACTAAAAAATAAGGTTTCGGCTTTAGAAGATTACGCTATAGAAGTTGTGGCTGAACCGGAGAAAAACTTTAATAACGCTATGGGACAAGAGAGTTTAACTCGTTTTGACCAACCAAAAGCCAAAAAAAGACCAACTAAAAAACGTAAACCAGCTACTGCTAACATCAATACTAATGCGCTTACAGCAGCTCCAAAAGCACCAGCCGTTACTGCTGCACCAGCTAATGCAGCCAACAAACCTGCGAACTCAAACGGCACTAAAAAGCGGCCAAACAACAACAAAAATAGAGGAAATGCTGCTGAAAAAAAGCCTAATCCTAATACACCCAATGAACCTAGAAAACCTATAATTATTACTAAAAATGGGGATAAAAAATAGTTGTGTTTTATTTGCAATAGTAGTACTCTTAGTCGCTTGTGACAAAAAAAGAGTTTTTGACGAGTACCAATCCGTTGGAAGTGGCTGGAACAAAGACAGTATTGTTTCCTTTACTCTTCCTGAATTAGACTCCACCAAACGATACAATTTATTTGTAAATCTGAGAGCCAATGACGATTATAAATTCAATAATATCTTCTTGATTGTGGCTATGGAGCAAAAAAATGGCTTTACTAAAGTAGATACTTTAGAATACCAAATGGCCAATCCTGATGGCTCACTTTTAGGAGATGGCTTCTCGGATTTAAAAGAAAGTAAACTTTTTTATAAAGAAAAAGTTATTTGTAAAGGACAATTGAAAGTGTACATCAAACAAGCGTTGAGAGAAAATGACAAAGTCCCAGGTGTATCCGTTTTAGATGGAATTACCGATGTTGGTTTTAGAATAGAAACAATAGATTAAAATTATGGCAGTTAAAAAAAATAACACCTCGTCTAAAGGAATTGACAAAGACATCAATTACTATAAAAAGAAGTTCTGGAAAATTTACTTTTATGGTTTGGGGATTTTAGCCCTATTTTTCCTTTTTGCTTCGTGGGGCCTTTTTGGATCAATGCCTTCCTTTGAAGATTTAGAAAATCCCGATTCTAATTTGGCTACGGAAATCATCTCTTCTGACGGAGTGGTTTTGGGCAAGTATTTTCAAAAAAATCGCTCACAATTAAAATATTCCGACTTGCCAAAAAACTTGGTAGAAGCCTTGGTAGCTACAGAAGATGCTCGTTTTTATGAACATTCAGGAATTGATGGTAGAGGTACCCTCAGAGCTATTTTGAGTTTAGGAACTAGTGGAGGCGCTAGTACATTATCCCAACAATTGGCCAAACAATTATTTCACGGAGAAGGATCTAAATTCCTGCCATTTCGTATCGTTCAAAAAATGAAAGAATGGATTATTGCCATTCGATTAGAAAGACAATATACCAAAAACGAAATCATTGCCATGTACTGTAATGTATATGATTTTGGAAATAACTCTGTGGGGGTAAGTTCAGCAGCCAAAACCTATTTCTCCAAAGCTCCAAAAGATTTGACCATTGAAGAATCTGCGATTTTGGTAGGAATGTTCAAAAATTCTGGACTTTACAATCCAATACGCAATCCAGAAGGGGTAAAAAACCGTAGAAATGTAGTCTTGCATCAAATGGAAAAAGCAAAAATCATTTCTGAGCAACAAAAATTGCAACTACAAAGTTTACCGATCAAACTCAACTTCAAATTAGAAACGCACAAAGATGGTATCGCTACTTATTTTAGAGAGTATTTGAGAGATTACATGAAAAAATGGGTAGAAGAAAACAAAAAACCAGATGGTACAGATTATGACATCTACAAAGATGGTTTGAAAATTTATACTACCATAGATTCTAGAATGCAAACCTATGCTGAAGAAGCAGTGGCCGCTCATATGGCTAATATGCAAGAGGAATTCTTTTTGCAACAAAAAGGTAACAAAAACGCACCATTCATCAACATTACTGAAGCTGAAACGCAACGCATTTTAAAACAAGCCATGAAATCTTCCAACCGATGGGCTGTGATGAAGGCGATGGAAAAATCGGAAGATGAAATTATGGCTTCTTTTACTGTAAAAACTAAAATGAAAGTGTTCTCTTGGAAAGGAGAAATCGATACTTTGATGACTCCCATGGATTCTATTCGGTATTACAAACACTTTTTACAGTCGGGCTTAATGGCCATGGAACCACAAACCGGAAGCATCAAAGCTTGGGTGGGAGGTATCAACTATAAATATTTTCAATACGATCACGTTGGACAAGGAGCACGACAAGTAGGTTCGACTTTTAAACCTTTTGTGTATGCTACAGCTATCGAACAATTGAATATGTCGCCCTGTGACTCGATCATCGACTCTCCTTTTATGATACACAAAGGTCGTCACCACGTTACTGAAGATTGGGAACCCCGAAATTCAGATAACAAATACCGAGGCATGGTGACTTTAAAACAAGGATTAGCCTATTCTATCAATACTATTTCAGCCAAGCTAATTGACAAAACCGGTCCAGAGGCTGTAGTAGCATTGACCCATAAATTAGGAGTAAAATCTGAAATCATCAACCAACCTTCCATTGCCTTAGGCGCAGTAGAAATTACCGTTGAAGATATGGTGGCAGCTTACAGTACATTTGCCAATCAAGGAGTGTATGTCAAACCACAGTTCTTAACGAAAATCGAAGACAAAAGCGGCGTAGTTATCTACGAACCCATTCCAGAATCACACGATGTATTGAATAAAGACATTGCTTTTGCCGTAATTAAATTACTAGAGGGCGTAACCGAAAGTGGCTCTGGAGCTAGATTAAGAACCGAAGGTGGTGGCTCTGGCGACCATCGTTGGACAGGCTATCCGTACATGTTTAAAAACCCAATTGCAGGAAAAACAGGAACCTCTCAAAATCAATCGGATGGCTGGTTTATGGGAATGGTACCCAATTTAGTTACCGGTGTTTGGGTAGGTTGTGAAGATCGTTCCGCGCGTTTCAAAACGTTAACTTACGGACAAGGTGCGGCAACTGCCTTACCTGTTTGGGGGTATTTCATGAAAAAATGTTACGAAGATACCACTCTTCAAGTATCAAAAGATCCTTTTGAAAGACCCGCCAATCTTTCTATTAAAGTAGACTGTTATACTCCAAGAAAAAAAGTCGTGGTAGATACTACTGCAGTAGAGCAAAGCACTGAAGAATTTGAACTTTAATTTTCCTAAATAAATAACGATAGTACTTTCCCTACTATCGTTATTTTATTTTACAATCCAAAAAAACAAACGACTATTGATTCACGACAATTCAAATTTGAATTTCGCAATCGATTTCGCTTATAATTGATTTTTAATGACCCTATTATGATAAACAAAACCGTTACTAGTGTTCAAGAAGCCCTACAAGGCATTGAAAACAAAATGACATTAATGCTCGGCGGATTTGGTCTTTGTGGTATACCCGAAAATGCCATTGCCGAACTGGTACAAAAAGGCACCCGAGAATTAACTTGTATTTCCAATAACGCTGGAGTAGATGACTTCGGCCTTGGTTTACTTTTGCAAAACAAACAAATCAAAAAAATGATTTCCTCTTACGTGGGAGAAAATGCTGAATTTGAACGTCAAATGCTTTCAGGTGAATTAGAAGTTGACTTGATTCCTCAAGGGACTTTAGCCGAACGTTGCCGCGCTGCTCAAGCCGGAATTCCCGCTTTTTTCACTCCTGCCGGTTACGGTACCGAAGTAGCCGAAGGCAAAGAAGTGCGCGAATTTAATGGTAAAATGCACATTATGGAACACTCTTTCAAAGCCGATTTTGCCATTGTGAAAGCTTGGAAAGGCGACACAGCTGGGAATTTAATCTTCAAAGGAACAGCCAGAAATTTTAATCCTTGCATGTGTGGCGCTGCTAAAATAACAATAGCTGAAGTAGAAGAATTAGTAGAAGCAGGAACGCTAGATCCCAATCAAATTCACATTCCCGGAATTTTGGTACAACGCATTTTTCAGGGGAAAAAATATGAAAAACGAATAGAGCAAAGAACGGTTAGGAAAAGATAGTGGTCAGTTTATTAGTATTCAGTCTGAAGCTAAAACTTAAATGACCTTAATTGCCTTATATGGTTTTAAAAAATATCTAAGATTCAGTTAAAAACAACTTATATGTTTCAAAAAACAAAATTATGCTAACAAAAGAAGATATTGCAAAACGCATTGCAAAAGAAGTACAAGACGGTTACTTTGTGAATCTTGGTATCGGGATTCCCACCTTAGTAGCCAATTATGTAAGAGAAGATATTTCCGTGGAATTTCAAAGTGAAAATGGAGTTTTAGGCATGGGTCCCTTCCCTTTTGAGGGTGAAGAAGATGCTGATTTGATCAATGCCGGCAAGCAAACTATCACCACATTGCCTGGAGCTAGTTTTTTCGACTCTGCTACTAGTTTTGGAATGATTCGTGGCCAACACGTAGATTTAACCATCCTTGGCGCCATGGAAGTAGCCGAGAATGGAGACATTGCCAACTGGAAAATACCCGGAAAAATGGTCAAAGGCATGGGAGGTGCTATGGATTTAGTGGCATCAGCAGATAATATCATCGTAGCGATGATGCACGTGAATAAAGCAGGAGAAAGTAAAATCTTGAAAAAATGTACCTTACCCTTAACCGGAGTAGGCTGTGTAAAAAAAGTCGTAACTGAATTGGCCGTAATGGAAATTACCCCCGAGGGATTTAAACTTTTAGAAAGAGCGCCTGGTGTTTCTGTTGCCCACATCGTGGCTGCTACAGAAGCAAACCTGATAATTGAAGGCGACATTCCTGAAATGACTATCGATTAAAAGTCTATTTTTTCATTTAAAATTAATCCAAAGAACATTTATAATTTATAGGCTATAAAAATTTGGGATTCCAAAAAATTACATCGTTTTCGTTACTAATTAAGTATAATTTAATAGATTAAGCTAGAAATCTTACCGTCAAAATAACTTATCTTTGTAAGACTAGATTATTTTTTACAATTAAATATTTTACATATGAAAACATTAAACGATTTCAATTTCAAAGATAAAAAAGCAATTATTCGTGTAGATTTTAATGTGCCATTGGACGAAAATTTCAATGTTACAGACGCGAATCGTATTGAAGCAGCAAAACCAACAATTGATAAAATTTTAGCCGATGGTGGAAGCGTTATTCTAATGTCTCATTTAGGCAGACCAAAAGGAGCTGAGGATAAATATTCTTTACGTCATATTGTAGCAAAAGTATCTGAAGTTTTTGGAGTACCTGTTCAATTTGCTTCTGATTGTATCGGCGAACCTGCTACAACAGCTGCCGCTAACCTACAAGCAGGTCAAGTACTATTGTTAGAAAATTTACGTTTTTATAAAGAAGAAGAAGCTGGTGACGTTGATTTTGCAAAACAATTAGCAGCTTTGGGTGATATCTATGTAAACGATGCCTTTGGAACAGCCCACAGAGCTCACGCCTCAACCACCATTATTGCGCAATTTTTTCCTACAAGTAAATGCTTCGGAACCTTATTAGCTAAAGAAATCGAAAGCTTGAACAAAGTATTGAAAAACAGCGAAAAACCAGTAACTGCCGTTTTAGGAGGATCAAAAGTCTCTTCTAAAATTACTGTGATTGAAAATATTTTAGACAAAGTGGACCATATGATTATTGGTGGAGGGATGACCTTTACGTTTGTAAAAGCGCTTGGTGGTAGTGTTGGAGACTCTATTTGTGAAGATGACAAACAAGAATTAGCTCTTGAGATTTTGCGTTTAGCTAAAGAAAAAGGAGTACAAATTCACATTCCTGTTGATGTTGTGGCTGCTGATGATTTCTCTAATACAGCCAATACTCAAGTAGTAGATGTAAAAGCAATTCCAGAAGGATGGCAAGGTTTGGATGCAGGTCCAAAATCATTAGAAAATTTCAAAAAAGTAATTTTAGAATCTAAAACAATCCTTTGGAATGGTCCTTTAGGAGTATTCGAAATGCCAACTTTTGCCGCCGGAACCATCGCTTTAGGTGAATATATTGCTGAGGCAACTGCTAATGGTGCTTTCTCATTAGTTGGAGGAGGAGATTCTGTAGCAGCCGTAAAACAATTCGGTTTTGAAGAGAAAATGAGTTATGTTTCAACTGGTGGTGGCGCCATGTTAGAAATGCTTGAAGGGAGAACTTTACCCGGAATTGCAGCCATTTTAGAATAAACATAACAAATTAGAGCAAGTTTACAAGACAACAACTCTATTTGAAAAATCTTACTTTAACCTTGTTTTTTAAAGTAAAACTGCCTTAAAAACCATAAATGTTGTATATTTAACAATATTTATGGTTTTTTTTAGTTCTTACCAAGTATTTTTGCAATATTCGCTGGCTAAGCATTTGAAAAAAAGCACTTTGAAAATAAATGATATGAGTTTTAAAAATACCACCCTAAGCTTCTTTTTCTTGTTCACCTTCACTGTGTTTTCGCAGCAAGTTGAAGAGGCAAAAACAGCACCTACTGTTGAAAAACCAATAAGTTATCTCGATTCACTCAAACAAACTTTTGTAAGCCATTCTAAAACAACTATCATAGACAGTTTGTGGTTGAAAGAATTGACTACAACGGATATTTTCAACACCCTAGACACCGATATTCAAACACAAAACACCGAGGCTTCTATTGACCTCGAATTACCTACTGCTTTGCTCAAAGAACGCTTGGCGGCTTTGAATGCAAAATCTCCCTTTCAAATAGAATACAATCAAGGATTAGAAAACTTAATCAAATCGTTTTTAAAAAATAGACGGCACGCCTTCGGCAAATTAATGGCAACCTCAGAATATTACTTCCCTATATTTGAAGAAGCTTTGGCCAAAAAAAATATTCCGTTGGAAATTAAATACCTTGCCGTAGTAGAGTCCGCTCTAAATCCAAAAGCAGTATCACGAGTAGGTGCCACAGGTCTTTGGCAATTTATGTATCACACGGGAAAACAATATAACTTGTATATTGATTCCTATATAGACGAACGATCAGATCCTTTAAAATCCTCAGAAGCTGCGGCTCAATATATGGCCAATATGTATCCACTCTTTCAAGATTGGGAATTGGTCTTAGCCTCTTATAACTCAGGACCTGGAAATGTAACCAAAGCCATCAGACGATCCGGAGGACAACAGCGTTTTTGGGAAATCAAAAACCATCTCCCTAAAGAAACCCAAGGATATGTCCCCGCCTTTTTGGCCACCATGTACTTATATGAATATCACAAAGAGCACGGTATAGTGCCTCAACGTGCCAAATTAAAACACTTTGAAACCGATACCATTCGAATACAAAAAGAAATTACTTTCAAACAAATAGCGGATTTAATCGATGTATCTGTAGGAGAATTACAATTGTTAAATCCTTCCTACAAGATGAATGTGATTCCTGTCTATGAAAATCAGTCCAATTATCTTAGACTTCCCCATAACAAGATTGCTCTTTTTACATCCAATGAAGAAAAAATCTATGCTTATGCTGCCTATGACAATGAAAAAAGAAAAAAACCATTACAATGGAATAATACAACTGCAATAGCTGCAAATACACAAAATAATGATTCCATTGCCACCATAAATGAGTGGTATAGAATCAAAAAAGGGGATAATCTAAATACGGTTGCCACGGATTACAACGTTGCTGTTTCCGATTTAAAAAAATGGAATAATCTAAAAGGAAATGCAGTAGCAATGGGCAAAATTTTGAAAATAAAAACGAGCCGCCCTGCTTTAAACTCCTCCCCTGCCAACAATCAAAGTCTTGTAGTAAACAAGGCTTTAGAAAAAGGAAAATCCTCAGATTCCTTAGTAATAGCTGAGCAGTCTACTTCATATATAGTCCAAAAAGGAGACAATCTAAACCTTATTGCCCGTAAGTACAACACTTCGATAGAAGACTTGAAAAAGTGGAATCCTACAGTAACCACAACTCTCAATCCTGGGACAAACTTGATTGTAAACTCCATAGCGGTAGCTTCGCAAGACATAGTAAAACCTGAATTAAAAGATATCACTTATGTCGTTCAACAAGGAGACAATTTGGGAAGCATTTCGAAAAAATTTGGAACAGCAACCACTGATTTAATCGCTTGGAATGCCATCGTAAAAAATAAAATAACTGCAGGTAACAGCTTAATCGTGGCTAAAAATGAAATAGCAATTATTACAAACAATGCCACAGCAGCTTCTTTTAAAAAGAAAGAATTATACCCTACTCCTTCTAAAGAAAAACTAAATGATTATTATGTAAAAAAAGGAGACTCATTATATAGTATTTCTAAAAAATATCCTGGAGTTACTATCTCTGATTTAGAAAAATGGAATGGCATCAAAGGAGGAGATTTAAAACCCGGAATGAAGTTGAAAATAAACGGATAATCGCATAATTTAAATTACTTTTGGGTTTTATTTTTAATTTTAAAATTATGAATAAAACCCTTTTTTTAGGCGTATTACTTTCGATTATTTTCTTTTCTTGTGAAAAAAAACAAGAGCAATTGTCGCGCGCTTCTGTTGGAAAAATCAACACCGTTTCGGTTATCATCAATGACGCTTTGTGGAATGGTGAAGTAGGCGACTCGCTGCGCAATAAATTAGCCGCACCCGTCTTAGGACTTCCTCAAGAAGAACCTCTTTTTACGCTTAACCAATACGCGGACAAATTAGTCGAAGGCTTTGTGACCGATAGCCGTACCTTGATTGTGATCAAAAAAGACAAGAAAACATCTTTTGAAATATCCAAAGACAAATACGCTAGTCCACAAACTGTTTTTCATTTGTCAGGTGCTACCACCGATACCCTACTTTATTTGTTAGAACGTCACACTCCCGATATGATTCAAATCATAAAAAAAGGAGAAATTGAAGCCAATCAAAAAATCAATCGGGAAACTATTTTAAACCCTAAAATCTTTGAAAATAAATTTCAAATCGAATTAGAAGTCCCTTCCACTTTTGAATATGTACTGCAAAAACCACGCTTTATTTGGTTGAAAAAAGAAATCGTCAGTGGAAGTATGAGTTTGTTACTCTATCATATTCCCTTAAATGCTATTGCGGCACAAAACCCTATTGGTTCGATTGTTAAAATGCGGGATTCCATTGGAAAATTGTACATTAAAGGCCGTGAAGGGCAAATGCCTATGGTGACCGAAAACGGATATGCGCCTTATTTGTCTAAAATTCAACTAGCTCATTGTTTGGCATATGAATCAAAAGGAACTTGGGAATTAAAAAATGATTTCATGTCGGGACCTTTTATCAATTATGTTATTTTTGACAAAGAATATAACAGATTAATGGTTTTAGAAGGATTCTGCTATTCTCCCGCTGATGACAAACGCGATGTGATGTTTGAATTAGAATCAATTATAAAAACCGTAAAAATTACTAAAAGAAAAAATAAAAACTGATGAAGTCTGTACTGTGGGAAATTAAATCTTTTGATGCATTAAGCGTTTATGAATTGTATGATATTTTAAGATTGCGAAGCGAAATATTTGTCGTAGAGCAAAATTGCATCTATTTGGATCTAGACGGAAAAGATAAAAAAGCACTACACCTTTTTGGAACTTATGAGGACAAAATTGTTGCCCATGCTCGTTTGTTACCTCCAGGTATTAGTTTTCCAGAAGCTTCCATTGGACGTGTTGTGGTTGATGCTAGGTATCGAGACAAAAAATGGGGCCATGAATTGATGCAAAATGCCATTGCAGGAATTGCGACACATTTTAACGAATCAGTGATCACGATTGGCGCTCAATTATACCTGAAAAAATTCTACGAGAGTCATGGTTTTGTGGCTATTAGCGAGATGTATTTAGAAGATGACATTCCGCATATCGAGATGAAAAGGGGCTAGCTAGGTTTCTTTTTATTTCTAATTGGGGTTAGACTATTTAGAATTAAATGTAAATTTGTAGGTATCAATAAATTGAATGAGATATGACTATCATAATCACAAAAAAGCAAACTAAAAAAGAGATTGAAGAAAAGTTAAGACAAGCCAGTAGTGATAAAGAAGCTAAAGGTTTAAAAAAACATTTCGGATTGTCTATAAAAAATATTGATGGAGTTGATTTCCAAAAAAAAGTAAGAAATGAATGGGATTGATTTTTTAGCAGACACTAATTTCTTAATTCATATCAATCAAGGTGAATCTGTTGTTGAACCATTTTTAGACTACAATCTAGCTGTATCTTTTATTACAGAAATTGAACTTTTAGGCGCTTTTAGTAGTAGTAAATCTCAAAAAAATCAATTTAAAAATCTTTTGAACATTGTTTGATTTTGGAGATGAATTATCAAATAAAAAACACTTGTATTTATATTCGTAACAAATATAAAATCAAGATTCCAGATGCTATAATTGCCGCAATTGCTATTGAGTTTAATATCCCTTTACATACTTCGGACCAGGGCTTTGAAAAAATAAAAGAATTAGATTTGATTTACATTCAAAAATAAATTAGGCTTCTTTTACAACTTCAAAATACTATTATACTCTGCCGAAGTAGTCAACACAGTTACTGCCTTTTTAATCTCAGGATTGCTTTTGAGGTAGTATTGGTACAATCCTTCTTGGTATTGGTAGCGTTTGATAATCTCGTCTAGCAATAAATTTTTAATTTCTTTTTGATTTTTGTCCAAAGCATTCCATTCACTTTTTTGAATAGCATTCAATAATTGTTGGTATTCCGCAGTAATGGTTTCGTCTATTTTTTCTTTTTTGGCAGCTGCCAAAGTCTTCTTTAAATTCAATTCAGTTTCCGTATCCAAATTGAATTTTTTGGTTTTCAAAAATTGTTTGAAATCAGTGTAATCCGCATCGGTGATAGTTGGGATGGTGTTGCCTAAATTAGGATTTTTGTAATAATACGTAGTGGCATAATCAAAGATCGCCTCGTTTCTCACTACCGCATTAGCTATAGCACTTACTTGCGTTTCTGCTAATTCAATGTCAGGCTGAATACCACCTCCGTCGTATACGGTTCTTCCTTTTCTGGTTTTAAAGGCATTATAATTTTTTTCTTCCGTACGTGTAGCTACTCCATTTTTATCTTTTCGGGTGTAATCTAAAGCTTGGATGCAACGACCGGAAGGCGTGTAGTAACGAGAAATAGTTACTTTTACCTGTGTTCCAAAAGACATATCGATAGGACGTTGAACCAATCCTTTTCCAAAACTACGACTCCCTAACACCACCGCACGATCCAAATCTTGTAAAGCACCTGCCACAATTTCAGAAGCCGAAGCACTTTTTCCATTCACGATGATGACTAATGGAATATTCAAATCTACGGGTTCGCGTGTCGTTTTGTAGGTGTTGTTGTATTTTTCTACTTTCGATTTGGTAGTTACTATGGTTTCGTTCTTGGAAACAAATAAATTACAAATATTTACTGCTTCATTTAATAATCCACCGGGATTGTCTCTTAAGTCTAGTATGATACGCTCGGCACCTTCTCTTTTGAGTTGTTCCAAAGCATCTTTTACTTCGGCGGAAGCCTTTTGACTAAAATGAGTTAGTACAATATACCCTGTTTTTTCGTCTATTTTTCCATAAAAAGGGACAGATTTGATGGCTACTTCATCCAAAACCAACTGAGTACTCAAGGTTTTGCCCTGTCGGATGTATTTAATGTCAACTTTAGTATTTTTGGAACCTTTCAATAATTGCGAGGCATCGTCTTTGAAGTCTTTCAGGACGACATCTCCAATTTGGATAATAGCATCACCGGCTTTGAGTCCCGCTTTGTCCGCAGGGAAATTTTTATAGGGTTCTTTGATAATCAATTGGTCTTCTTTACGACTGATTAATGCACCAATTCCTGTATACTCGCCTGTATTATTGATTTTGAACTTCACCACATCGGCTTCATTGAAGTAGTTGGTATAGGGATCTAAACTCGCTAACATCCCTTTGATGGCCTTATCCATTAAATCGCCGGGATTGGTTTCATCTACATAATTAGCGTTGACTTCTTTGAAAAGCGTTGTAAAAATTTCTATTTGCTTGGCAATTTCAAAGAAATCATTTTTGAAACTTACCCCTACAAATAAAAAGGCAGAAGCCAAAACAGGAATGATATATTTTTTTTGGAAAAAAGAAGTCATAAGCAAAACGTCGATTTAAAAATAAACTTCTAAATTACTAATAAATCAGGAATAAAAAAGGGAATCCGCTTTTTTAGGACAATTCGTTTTGGGTCGAATCGGTACTTGTCGCTTCGTTTACTTTCTTTTGAGCTAGTTGTGCTGTAAATTTTTCAAATAATTGAATTGTTTTGGCATTGATTTCGGCATAAGACAAACGCTCTTTGGATTGATAAAACAACATAAAAGCATAGGGTTCGTCTAAATGTGGTATCAGTAAATGTTTGTTTAGCCGATAGGTTTCTCTTAGTACACGTTTGAAGTAATTGCGATCTACGGCCTTTTTGAAGTGTTTTTTAGAAACGGAAACGCCCATTTTTATTTGCGGCGTAGTCTCTTTTCGCTCTTGGCAATACACCAAACGCAACGGATATTTTGATACTGATTTTCCCTCAATAAACAATTGACCGATTGTGATTTTGCTTTTTAGCTTTTCTTTTTTTGGATAACTGAAGTCCATCAAATTTTGATACTAGGAAAATAATTAAGCCACAAAGTTACAATTAAACCTAAGAAGGATTATTGTTTACGAATTAAATAGCAATAAATAATTTAATTTGTACTTTTGGCCTTTATTTTACTCGTATGCAAAAAATAATTTCGTACCCCATATCGATACTATACTATTTGTGTTTTGGGTTGTGTTTAGTACTATTTCACCCCATTCAATGGCTGTGTCTCAATTGTTTTGGGTACCAAGCGCACAAAAAAAGTGTTGATTATTTGAACTTTTTTTTGGTTCGATGTACCAATCTTTTGGGGACAACGTATCAATTTGAAAATTTAGATCGTATTCCCAAAAATGTTCCTTTGATTATTGTTGCCAATCATCAAAGCATGTATGATATCATTGCTATGATTTGGTACATGCGTCGTTGTCATTGCAAATTTGTAAGTAAAAAAGAATTAGGAAGCGGAATTCCGAGTGTTTCCTATAATTTGCGCCACGGGGGATCTGTTTTAATTGATAGAAAAGATCCAAAACAAGCCATTCCAACCATTAAAGGATTGTCTGAATATATCGAAAAGCATACCCGTTCAGCGGTAATATTTCCTGAAGGAACGCGAAGTAGAACCGGTAAACCTAAAGAATTTGCACAAAGTGGCTTAAAAATATTGTGTAAATATGCGCCTTCGGCTTATGTGGTGCCAATATCCATAAATAATTCCTGGAAAATGGTCCGATTTGGTGCATTTCCTATGGGACTTGGCAATCGATTGCGATTTACGATTCATGAGCCATTAGCGGTTAAGGATTATCCTTTTGAGGAATTGATTCAAAAAACAGAAAGTGCTGTAACCGGGGCTATTCATTATTAATAACCAATAACCTTATAATATAAATAGCATGTCAATAAAAAACATCCGATTAGAAGTGATGCAGTTTTTAGAAAAAAACGTCGACAGTTTTGTAGATCAATTTCTAATTCCGGTAGAAAAAATATGGCAACCGTCTGATTTTTTGCCTAATTCTGAGAGTGATACTTTCTTAGAAGAAGTAAAAGAATTAAGAGAAATTGCCAAAGATTTACCTTATGATTTTTGGGTAGCTTTAGTAGGAGACACTATTACTGAAGAGGCTTTGCCAACCTATGAATCTTGGTTGATGGAAGTGGAAGGAATAGACAATCAAGAGCGAAATGGCTGGTCTAAATGGATCCGTCAATGGACCGGTGAAGAAAACCGTCATGGCGATTTGCTCAACAAATATTTGTATTTGTCGGGTCGCGTGAATATGCGAGAAGTTGAGGTTACTACGCAACATTTAATCAACGACGGATTTGATATTGGTACAGGAACTGATCCTTACAAAAACTTTGTGTACACGTCATTCCAAGAACTAGCAACCTACGTTTCCCATAATCGTGTATCGCAATTAGCCAAAAATTTTGGAGATAAAAAGTTATCCAAAATGTGTAAAATGATTGCAGGTGACGAAATGCGTCATCACCAAGCTTATAGCGAATTTGTCAATCAGATTTTTAAAGTAGATCCTAGCGAAATGATGCTAGCTTTTCAATACATGATGAAACAAAAAATTGTGATGCCCGCACATTTCTTGAGAGAATCTGGTCAAAAAATCAGCTCTTGCTTTGAACAATTTTCTGATTCTGCTCAACGAATTGGGGTGTATACTGCTTCAGATTATGTAGAAATCATGCAAAAATTGATCGATAAATGGGAAATTGATAAAATTGGCGGATTAACAGATGAAGCCGAAAAAGCCAGAGATTACTTAATGAAATTACCAGCAAGAATGGCCAGAATTTCAGAACGTTTGGTGATTCCTGCAGAGTCTTATATTTTCAAATGGGTGGAACCCGCTAGATTGTAATTCTTAATTTTAAACTATTTTAAGACCATTAACAAACTGATTTTTGAGGATACGCTCTTTAAAAATCAGTTTTTTTATAACAAAAATACCCCAAATGAATACCGCTAAACTAATTCACGACACGATTCTTTTTGTAAAACAAACCCTTGCCGATGCTGAGGGAGGACACGATTGGTTTCATATTGAAAGGGTGTATAAAAACGCGCTACTCATTGCTTCATCTGAGTCTTGTGATACCCTTGTCGTTCAGTTAGGTGCTTTATTGCATGATATTGCCGATAGTAAATTTCATAATGGCGATGAAACGATTGGACCAAAAACGGCTCGAAAGTTTTTGGAAGAACACCAAGTTTCAGAAGAAACTATTTCGCATGTAGTTCAAATTATTGAGAATATCTCTTTTAAAGGGGGAAAAACTAAGCGCAGTTTTTCTTCTATGGAGTTGGATATTGTACAAGATGCCGATCGTTTGGATGCAATTGGCGCTATTGGAATTGCGAGAGCGTTCAACTATGGAGGGTTCAAAAATAGAGCGTTATATCATCCTGAAATTGCTCCCAATTTGCAGATGACTAAGGAAGAATATAAAAACAGTCAAGCGCCAACCATCAATCATTTTTATGAGAAATTATTGTTGCTCGCTGATAAAATGAATACCAAAACTGGCGCGGCATTAGCGGCGAAAAGGCATAAATACATGGAAAACTTCTTGTCTCAGTTTTATGCCGAGTGGGAAGGGGAAGTCTAGTGTTCAGTTGGCAGTCCCGAAGTGTTGGGATTAGTATTCAGAGTTCAATACTAAAAAAGTTCTATGCTTTTGGGATTATTCAAATCTAGATTTCAAGGAAGTATGCGGACTTTGAAAAAAATAGCGAACTATTCTAAAACGATAATTTATATGAATCGTTTCAATGGAACTTTTTATTAATGGTATTTATTTCCCTGAATTAAAATTCTGGGCTATAAGATGGGACGTTCCTTCGGAACTCTACATAAAGAGCCGTTGGCTCGGCAATTTATTGTAGAGATGGACTTTAGTCCGTCTTTTTAAAACGTTTCAAGATGTCGTAGGTTCAACAAAAAACACCTAAGATTCGTTATTTTCACTAGCCTTTAATTCCAACATAACATCTGATGCATTTTTAAACGTAGGCTCGCTTTCTGTCAAACTGCCCACTCTTTTTTTATTCAATTTGAATGTCAAATCCATTTCTGAAGTAAAAAGTAAGGCCGTCAAAAAAGGATTATTCATATACGGACTCAACACGAAAAAGGCTTCTTCTAACGAATGGAAACTTTCTATTTCTTCGGTTTTATAACGGGCAATTATTGAAAATTCTAAAGTGTTTTGGGCTGTTATAATGGGGCGTGCATAAATATTTTTTAACTCGGTATCCCCAATGGTTTTGGCCAAAGTGAGTTTAGCAAAAGTACGATCTTCGATACTCGCGATTACTTTTTGCCAAAATTCAGCAAATATAGGTTGGAAGGACATAGGCTGTAGTGTTTAGATTAAAAAGATTAAAGGATATAATCCCAAAAATTTTGACTGTGAATGACTGCTGTTGTTTTTGGATGGTACTTTTCGGTGAAAGATTTGGTAAATCGTACTTTTTGATTGGGATTGTATTTAATTTCAAAAGCTTCAATTTCGGTATTTTTTAGTTCCAAATAATCTATTTCGGCTTGTTGTGTATTGCGCCAAAAATAAGTGTCTTTGAACTGATTTTCATAGACTAATTTTTTCTTTCTTTCGCTAATTACAAAGTTCTCCCAAAGGGCACCGATATCGTCACGAAGTTCAATGGGATTGAAATTTTTGATGATTCGATTGCGAAGCCCATTGTCCCAAAAATAGATTTTTCGTCCTTTTTTAAGCTCATTATCTTGGTTTTTGCTGAAAGCAGGTAAGCTAAAAAGAATGAAATTTTTTTCTAAAATATCAATGTACTTTTCAACGGTAAGGCGACTTATTCCTAATTCATTTGCCAAAGAACTGTAATTGATTTCACTGCCAATTCGGTAAGCTAACATTTGAACTAATCGTTGTAAGGAGGCTGATTTTTTTATGCCATCTAAGTTTAGAATGTCTTTGTATAAAAAACCATCTACTAAATCATTGAGAATCTTTTCTTCCTGACCAGGATTTTTTACTACTTCAGGATAATAACCAAATACTAATCGATGTGGTACCAAACGGGTTTCCTCAACAAAATTAGTATGCTTTACTAATTCGGCAAAGTTGAATGGGAAGAGTTGTAATTCTTCTTTTCTTCCCATCATGGATTCTTTGGTTTTGTCTGCTAGTTCAAAAGCACTACTACCCGAAGCGATGACTTGAATTTCTGGAAAATTGTCTACCATTCTTTTAATCAAAAGCCCAATATTGTGAATCATTTGAGCCTCGTCGATTATCAATAAGGTATTATTTCCTATCAATGCTTTTAGTCGGTCTGAGGTGATGTTTTCTAATAACAATTGTGTATCGGGTTCGTCGCCATTGAGCCATAAATAAGGATGATTTTTAACTGTATTTTTGATCAAAGAGGTTTTACCTACTTGTCGTGCACCAAATACTACTATGGCTTTTCCTTTGAAAAGTAAAGCATCAATGGCAGGTTGTTGGGTTCTTTGTATCATTTATCAATCCTTTGAAGCCACAAATATACTATAATTTGACATTCAAATATCAAAAAAATATAATAATATGATATTCAAATATCATATTATTATAATAATATGATATTTGAATATTAAAAAGATCCTGTTTTAGAAAACTGATCACTAATAACTGAACACTGCTAACTTATTTATTTCCCTGTAAAATTGGCTTTTCTTTTTTCTAAGAAAGCGGTGGTTCCTTCTTTAAAATCAGCCGTTCCAAAGCATTTTCCAAAGTTTTTGATTTCAATTTCAAAACCATTTTTTCCGTCTTTATAATTGGCGTTGATCGCTTTTATAGCTCGGCCAATCGCAAAAGGGGAGTTTTTCATAATTTTTTGAGCGATACCTTTGGTGAAATCCAATAATTCTGCTTGAGGGACTACATGATTTACCAAACCATAGTTTTTGGCAGTCTCGGCATCAATCATGCTGGCGGTCATAATCAATTCCATAGCGCGACCTTTGCCAATGAGCTGCGGCAAACGTTGTGTTCCTCCATAACCAGGAATTACCCCTAAGGAAACTTCTGGAAGTCCCATTTTAGCATTGTCTGAGGCGATTCTAAAGTGACATGCCATGGCTAATTCTAATCCGCCTCCTAAAGCGAAACCATTGATAGCCGCAATGACTGGGGTTTTTAAGTTTTCGATTAAATCGAATAATTTTTCTTGTCCTTCTCCAGCTAATTGTGCGCCTTCTTCAATGGTAAAATGAGCAAATTCAGAAATATCAGCACCTGCTACAAATGCTTTTTCTCCACATCCTGTGATTAGGATGGCTTGGATTTCTTTATTTTTTCCTAGTGTTTTTAAGGCTTTGTGCAAATCATTAATCGTATCAATATTCAAGGCATTTAGCTTTGAAGGCCTGTTAATTGTAACGATTGCCATACTGTTTTCAAGTTCGATTACAATATTTTCGTAGTTCATAGTGGTGCGTTTTTAGGATTGTATAATAGGTAAAGTAACACGAAAAGTAGTGCCTTTTCCCAATTGGGTATCAAAGGTAATTGTTCCGTTGTAATTTTCTATGATGTTTTTAATAATTCCTAGTCCGAGCCCCATACCACTAGATTTGGTAGTGAATTTTGGCTCGAATATTTTAGCAACGGTATCCTCCGCTATTCCAACTCCGTTGTCTTGAACAGAGATGATTACTTGGTTTTCTACTTTTTTTATGGCTACTAAAATATTTTTATCCGCTTGATTTTTTGGAATGGCTTGTATGGCATTTTTGACCAAATTGGTAATAACCCGGATGAGTTGCGATCGGTCCATACTTGAGATTATGGAGGGGAATTGACTTTCAAAAACAAGATAGTCTTCGTTAAAAATATCCAAAGCGCGCTCCACCACTTCTACCACATTGAGGGTTTCATTTTGTTGGGGTGGCATAGACGCAAAATTCGAAAATGCCGATGCCACGGCACTCATAATATCAATCTGTTGAATTAAAGTCTCAGAATATTCGTTGAGTTTTTGTTTGACATCTGGTGTAGCAGGATCAAATTTTCTTTGAAAACTCTGCACGGTTAATCGCATAGGAGTGAGCGGATTTTTGATTTCATGTGCGACTTGTTTCGCCATTTCTCGCCATGCTTCTTCTCTTTCGCTTTGCGCTAATTTCAGTGCGCTTTTCTCTAATTTATCAACCATTTCATTGTAAGAACGAATCAATAAATTAATTTCTCGGCTATTGGCATCCAAAACAATTTTCTCGTTTTTTTGCTCAATATTGGTTTCACTCATTTTAATAGCGATAGTTTTGAGTGATTTAGTAATATAAGTTGCCAAAAAATAGGCCAAAGCAAAAGCCACTAGAAGCATAAAAGAATAGACTTGTCCTAACCGTATGAGAAAACTATGTAGCTCTTTTTCATAAAAACTATCATCTTCTACATAAGGTAAATTCAGTACGCCAAGAGGTTTGAATTTATCATCTTTGATTTGGCTATACGAGGAACGATTTTTAGTCCCTTCAATGGTTTTGATGGCTACAAATCGTTTGTCGATAGAGGACTGTACTAATTTGAGAATATATGCAGGAACAGGAGGTGGCTTTTTATCTATCGAAAACGTTTCTTTAGATGATTTCAACAAATAACCATCAAGACTATAGATATTGATCTCGATATTATGAATTTGGGATAATTCATGGATTTTATCTTTAAAAATTAGCGCTAAGTTTTTTTGGATTAACGGATAAGTTGTGGTGGATAAAACATAATTAATATGTTCTTTCACAGCCATTTCTTTGCGTTCAAGCCGTTCTTGATGATAATCACGGGCTTCATTCTTGAATTGTAAAATAGAGATCGAGGCTAATAATACGCTAGAAACCACAATAACAACAATCATCGATAGGAAAATCCTAGTGCGCAAGGAAAGCATCGATAGATTTAAGTTGTTCAGCATAATTTTTTAGTATTCAGTGTTCAGACTGTTAGTGTTCAGTTATTTTGCAAACGTATAATTCTGTTTTTAAACTTACAAACAGGCAAAATTTTATTAGGCAAAGATTGAAAACTGATCACTAAAAACTGACCTCTGACCACTATTTCCTTTCTCTTATTCTTTTATAAAATTTGAAACCTAACATGATAATGATTGAAAACAGAAAAATTCCAATCACGCCATATACCCAGTTGAAAGCGTTTTTGAGCACTACCAAAAACACCACTGCAAATAAAATAAGTGTTGCGCCTTCGTTCCAAAGACGCATTTGATTGGTGTTGTATTTTACCTCATTGCGTTGCAATTGAGCAAATATTTGATGACATTTAAAATGATACAAATACAATAAAAACACAAATCCTAGTTTGACATGCATCCAAGGCATTTGCAACCAACTTTTCCCTAAATCAGTAAAAAGCAACAACCAAAAGGCAACAATGAACGTAATCACCGCCGAGGGCCAAGTGATGATATACCACAACCGATAGGCCATAAGGTTGTATTGTTTTTGTAAAATTTCTTTCTCGGGCGAGGGTTTATCGGCGGCTTCAATTTGGTACACAAACAAGCGAACGATATAAAAAAGTCCCGCAAACCAGGTGACTACAAAAATGATATGTAAGGATTTGAGATAATTATAAAGTTCCATTTATTTTTGATTTCAAGCTCAAGATTTGAAGGTATTATAATAACTTCAAACCTTGAACAAATTTAAACTTTCTTGAATTCGGTAATCCAATTGGCTACCACACCACACCACTCATCTTCATCATTCATACAAGGAACGGCCATAAATTCTTCGCCACCATGATGTAAAAATTGTTCGTTGGCTTCCATGGCAATTTCTTCTAGTGTCTCTAAGCAGTCCGCTACGAATGCAGGCGTTACTACGGCTAATTTCTTAATTCCTTGTTCGGGCATTTTATTGATTTCTACATCGGTATAAGGAGTGAGCCATTTGTCTCCGGCTAAGCGCGATTGGAAAGTTTGACTGTATTTACCTTCTGGAATTCCTAACAATTTTACTACTTGTTTGGTCGTTTCATAGCATTGATGACGGTAGCAAAACTCGTGCGCAGGCGAAGGTGTGTTACAGCAAGAGCCATCAATTTTACAATGAGAATTCGTTACATCGGTTTTGCGAATGTGACGTTTTGGTATTCCGTGATACGAGAATAACAAATGATCATAATCAAATCCCTCTAAATGCTTTTTGATGGAATTAGATAGCGCCTGAATGTAATCGGGTTTATTGTAAAATGCAGGAACATTCGTAAAGGTCATTTCTGGGAAATACTTTTGACGTAATTCTTCGGCCAAAACCACAATAGTAGTGGTTGAAGCCATAGCGTGTTGCGGATACAATGGCAAAAGCATTACTTCAGTCACCCCTTGCTCTTTCAATTCTTGCAAGCCTTTTTGAATGGTCATCGTTCCATAACGCATCGCCAAAGCCACCGGCACATCTACCAATTCTTTCACTTTTTGATGCATTTTTTTCGAAAGTACAATCAAAGGAGAACCTTCGCTTGTCCAAATTCTGGCATAAGCTTCTGCCGATTTTTTAGGGCGGGTTTGCAATATGATACCACGAACTAATAATGCTCGCAATAGATAAGGAACATCTATGACGTATTTGTCCATTAAAAATTCGTCTAAATATGGTTTAACGTCCTTTGCAGTGGGACTTTCTGGAGAGCCTAAGTTGACTAATAATACACCTTTCATTTTTTTGTTTTATTTTTTTGGGATTAAAACTAGCATTTACTGATTTTGATTTCAAAAATAAATAAACGCTGTTTTTATCGGTTATAGAACTTATTCTTTTTTGTGTCTGCGAGATAGTTAAAAATGATGATTAGGGCATCGAAGCATTAATTGACATTAAATATTTCTTTGGGGTAGTGCCAAATTTCTTCTTGAAAGCAGCTATGAAATGACTTCCGGTACTGTAGCCAATTTTTAATCCCACTTCGTTTACATTATAAGAACCACTATCTAATAATTGGCGGGCATAATCCATTTTGTAATCAAACAAAAAGCCATAAACGGTATCGCCATAAATTTGTTTGAATCCCATTTTTAGTTTTTTCAAATTTAATCCAATAGTATCGGCTAGTTCTTGTAAACCGGGTGGTTCGGCCATATTGGCAATGATAATTTCTTTCGCCTTTTTGATTTTCATCACATTATCTTCATCGATCAAAAAAGGACACTGCTCGGCATTTGGATCTTCGGAACGGTTAAAATATAAGCTCAACAATTCATAGCCTTTGCCTTTGTAGTACAAATTTTTAATCGAAGGATTCAAATTGTAATGAAACAATTGGGTCAATACAATCGCCATTGAAGGGCTAATGTCACCTTCTTTATAATATTTTTTGTCCTTGTTTTCGTCGCTCAAAAAGGGAATATGACTGGCTTCAGTAGAAAATAGGCCATGAAATTTTTGGATCGAAATCAAAATGGTAATCACCCAAGTGTTGGGGGCCAATTCTAGATTCAGTGGTAACTCTTTTTGAGGATTGTAGAACAAATAGGATTTTTCTTCATTCATTTCTAAAGCATAACTACCTTGATTGAATAAAAATTTGGCTTTTCCTTTTAAACCAAAATGAAATTGAATCAATCCATGGCTTACCTCATGATGCGTTTGAAAAGGACTTACTCCATCATTTTGAAACCGCAATAAAGTAAAGTCTTCTTCTATTTTTATAATTTCTTGTGAACCCATAGCGACATTTTTTTAATAAAAAAAAGTATTTTACGAATCCTTTTTATTTAGAATCGCTCTAAATAAATCATTCATTAAGCCTCGTATTTGCTACAAAAATAAATGTTTTTATGTGGAAATAACGAATTAAATCCAAAAAAGCATTGAGCGACACAAAAAGAACTTTTAGCGTTGTTTTTATCCGTGTGATAGTTCTAGCTTTGTTCCACTTTTACAGGAACTGTATTTATGGAAAAAATTCAAGGCGCTAAGCACCACTACTTTTACTCAATCGGACTCAGTTATAAAAAAGCCGATGCGGAAATAAGAGGTAAATTTAGTTTAGATGCATTAGCCAAAACTAATTTGCTTCAACAAGCAAAAAACGAGGGAATTCCCGCGCTGATCGTCACTTCTACGTGTAACCGTACCGAAATTTATGGGTACGCAGAGCACCCTTTTCAATTAATCAAATTGTTGTGTGAAAACAGTCAAGGCACCGTTGAAGAATTTCAAAAAGTAGCTTACGTTTTCAAAAATCAAGAAGCCATTACTCATATTTTTAGAGTAGGAACAGGTTTAGATAGTCAAATTTTAGGCGATTTCGAAATCATTAGTCAGCTTAAAAATGGCTTTGTCGAGTCGAAAGCAATGGACTTAACCAACGCTTTTATGGAGCGATTGATTAATTCTGTGATTCAAGCTAGCAAAAAAATTAAAACCGAAACCGAGATCAGTTCAGGAGCCACATCGGTTTCTTTTGCCTCGGTACAATATATTATCAAAAACGTTCCAGATATCGGGAACAAGAATATTTTACTTTTTGGTACTGGAAAAATCGGTCGAAATACGTGCGAGAATTTGGTGAAACATACCAAAAACGAGCACATTACCCTGATCAACAGAACCAAAGATAAAGCAGAAAAATTAGCAGGAAAACTGAATTTGATTGTAAAAGATCATTCCGAATTGCACCTCGAATTGCAAAAAGCCGATGTAGTCGTAGTAGCGACAGGCGCTCAAAATCCAACAGTCGACAAAGCCATTTTGAATCTGAAAAAACCCATGCTGATTCTAGATTTGTCTATTCCTAAAAATGTACATGAAAATGTAACCGAAATAGAAGGGGTAACGTTGATTCATTTGGATCACTTGTCTCAAATGACCGATGAAACCTTAGAGAATAGGAAATTACACATTCCGGCTGCCGAAGCCATTATTGAAGTCATTAAAAATGAATTTTTAGCTTGGACCAAATCCAGAAAATTTGCGCCAACGATTCATGCTTTGAAAGAAAAATTGAATGCAATCAAAGAAGCCGAGTTGAATTTTCAAAGCAAGAAATTAGCCGATTTCAACGAGGAACAAGCCGAAATCATCAGCAACCGCATCATTCAAAAAATCACAACCCATTTTGCCAATCACCTAAAAGATGAAGACACCATGGTAGATGAAAGTATTGAATGGATCGAAAAAGTATTTCAAATAGAAACTAGTGCAAAATAAGATTTAACCATTAAGAAAATTAAGGCTATACGTTTTAAAACTTAATTACCTTAATATCTTAATGGTAAAAAAACGAAAAATGGCAGAAAAAACAATACGTATAGGAACCCGCGATAGCGAACTCGCGCTTTGGCAAGCCCATACGGTCGAGAAAAAACTAAACGACTTAGGGTACAAAACAGAGATTATCGCCGTGAAATCAGAAGGCGATATCATTTTGGATAAACCGCTATACGAACTAGGAATCACCGGAATTTTTACCAAAACCCTTGATGTTGCTATGATTAGCGGTCAAGTAGATATTGCGGTACATTCTATGAAAGATGTGCCCACCGCATTGCCACAAGGCATTGTGCAAGCCGCTGTTTTAGAGCGTGCGAACACCTTAGATATTCTGGTACACAAAGGCAATCTAGATTTTCTAGAAGGAAGCGGCACCATCGCCACCGGAAGTTTGCGTCGTCAAGCCCAATGGCTCAACAAATATCCCAATCATCAAGTGGTCGATTTGCGAGGTAATGTCAATACCCGTATGCAAAAATTGCAGTACAGTGACTGGAGTGGAGCCGTTTTTGCCGCAGCAGGATTAGAACGCATTAATTTAAAACCTACGGATTTTATCAATTTGGATTGGATGATTCCCGCACCAGCGCAAGGAGCAATGGTAGTCGTTGCCATGGCCGAGGACGCCTTTTGCCGCGAAGCCGTATCCGAATTGAACGATATCGAAACCGAGGTGTGCACCCACATCGAGCGTCAATTTTTGCGTCGTCTCGAAGGAGGTTGTACCGCACCCATCGGAGCCTTGGCAACATATAACGAAGACGAAGACACCATTCATTTCGAAGGCGTTCTTTTTTCTATCGACGGCCAACAAAAAATAGCCATCAACAAAGTCGTACCCATCGAGGAGTGGAAAAACCTAGGCTATCATTCAGCCGAAGAAATTCTAAACAATGGCGGCACCGAGTTGATGAAAATGATAAAAGAAACCTTGAAAAAGTAAGAAGCGAAACAAAAGGCTTTTTTGCCAGTATGGGTTCCCGCTGTCCTTCCTATCTTTTTTGTCCCGAAAAAAATCGGAACAAAAAAGGATATTCCCTCCCATCGGGGCTAAGAGAATAACAATAGGCTTTTTCAGAAAAAAACATAAAAATGAGTCAATTGCACCACAACATTTCGTCAGATGCTTACAACGAATTTCTTTCGGATGTAGCTACTGCCGTGCAAGAACATAGAGTGCAAGCCATCCAATCCGTACAAACAATCTCGAATCAACTTTATTGGACAATTGGTGAACTCATTATTAAAAAGCAAGAAGAATTTGGGTGGGGTAAATCTGTAATTTTATTGTTGAGTCAAGATTTACCACAATTAATTGGAGAAGGTGTGAGTTGGTCTCCCCGAAATCTTCAGTTTATGAAGCAATTGGTAGCCGAATATTCAAATGTGAAACCACCGGTTTCACATTTTGAAAACTTCAATTTAGAAAAAGCAAATGTGAACCAAGCTGGTTCACATTTAAAATATGTAAAAAAGCTTTTGTTTTCAGTGCCTTGGAAACACAATATTTTAATTATTCAAAAAGTTAAAGACCCTAAAGCACGTATATTTTATTTAGAGCAAACCATCAAAAACAGATACAGTAGAGCGGTTTTGTTGCACCAAATAAAGGCGGGTGCTTATGAGTATTTTATCTCAAAACCAACACAACATAATTTTGCAAAAGCCTTGCCTGAACATTTTCAAGAACAAGCGAGAGAAAGCATAAAAAGCGTGTATAGTCTTGATTTTCTTGACATCAATAAGCCGATTACAGAGAAAGCGTTAGAAAAAACAATGATTGAAAATATCAAACGTTTAATGCTAGAATTGGGTTATGGCTTTTGTTTTATTGGCAACCAATACCGACTTTCGCTGGGCGAAAAAGAGTATTATATCGATTTGCTTTTTTATCATAGAATTATCAAATGTTTGGTGGCAGTAGAATTGAAAGTAGTCGAATTTGAACCCGAATTTGTTGGCAAACTTGATTTCTATTTACAATTATTAGACGAACAATTAAAGCAAGAGGACGACAAACCAAGTATTGGCATTTTGCTAGTTCCTAACAAAGACCATTTAGAAGTAGAATATACTTTAAGGAATGCAAATAAACCAATAGGCGTTTCTGAATACATTTTGAGTAAGCAACTCCCAGAAGAGTGGATTGGAAAACTACCAACCGCAGAAGAATTTCAAAGGATTATTATTTCAGCCAAAAAACAAACATAAAAATGAGTCAATCCATCCGAATTTTATCTACCAAAACACTTTTGCCTAATCAAAAGCAAGCTTTGCTGGACGCTCATTTTGATGTAATCGAAACCAATTTTATTCAAACCACCGCAACGGATTTTTCTTTAGATTCGGTAAACGAGCATTTGATTTTTACCAGTCAAAATGCCGTGAAAAATTTCTTGAAACATCCCAAAGCAACTGAATTTAAGCATAAAAAAATCTTCTGCGTTGGATTAAAAACCAAAATAATGCTTAGTGAAGCAGGCTATGAAGTCGTTGCCTACACCGGTTATGCCGAAGATTTGGCCGAAATTATTGCTTTAATTTATAGTAAGGCGAGCTACACTTTTTTTAGTGGAAACCTTCGCAGAAACACTTTGCCCGAAGCTTTACAAAGTGCGGGTATTGTTTTCAACGAGATTCAAGTTTACACGACCACTTTGTCTCCCCAAACGATTCAGGAAAAAGTAGATGGCATTCTATTTTTTAGTCCATCTGCGGTCGAAAGTTATTTAGCAGCAAACAAAATAAAAAACGAAATTTGCTTTTGCATAGGCGAAACCACCGCCGAGGCTTTAGAAAAAAATAAAATAAAGAACATCATTGTGGCTCATCAACCTTCTGTAGAGGACGTGATAGATGATGTAATTCAAGAATACCATCCTTAAGGAGGTAAACTTAAAAAGAGAACTAAAAAATAATAATTTAAGGTGTTCAGACTGAACACTAAAATACTGAACACTGATTACTATGTTAAAGAACGACCTATTTTTAAAAGCATTACGAGGAGAAACAGTAGAACGTCCACCAGTTTGGATGATGCGTCAAGCGGGAAGATATTTACCAGAATTTCGTGCTTTGCGTGACAAATACGATTTCTTCACGCGTTGCGAAACGCCAGAATTAGCTGCTGAAATTACCGTACAACCTATTCGTATCGTAGGACCAGATGCAGCGATTTTGTTTTCGGATATTTTGGTAGTGCCACGTGCTATGGGAATTCACGTTGAATTGAAAGACAATCTTGGGCCGATTATTCCTAATCCTATTCGTACCATGGAGCAAGTCAATCAAGTGATTGTTCCAAATATCGAAGAAACCTTAGGTTACGTAATGGATGCGGTGAAATTGACCAAAGAAATGCTAAATGATGAGGTGCCTTTAATTGGTTTTGCAGGTTCACCTTGGACAATTTTCTGCTATGCCGTAGAAGGAAAAGGTTCCAAAAGTTTTGATACGGCCAAAGGTTTTTGTTTTTCTAATCCAGTTGCGGCCCATACCTTATTGCAAAAAATCACCGACACCACTATATTATACTTGAAAGAAAAAGTAAAAGCTGGAGTAAACGCCGTTCAAATTTTTGATTCTTGGGGTGGAATGTTATCACCTGTGGATTACCAAGAATTCTCTTGGAAATACATCAACCAAATCGTTGAGGCTTTGGCTGAGGTAACGCCAGTAATCGTGTTTGGAAAAGGATGCTGGTTTGCTTTAAACGAAATGGGTAAAAGTAAAGCTTCTGCCCTTGGCGTAGATTGGACTTGCACACCAAGAAATGCTCGTTATTTATCTGGAGGAAACATTACTTTACAAGGAAATTTCGACCCGTCAAGATTATTGTCACCCATTCCAACCATCAAAAAAATGGTACACGAAATGATTGACGAATTTGGTACAGACAAATACATCGCTAATTTAGGACACGGAATTTTACCAAACATACCTGTAGACCACGCCAAGGCTTTTGTTGATGCGGTGAAGGAATATAGAAAGAAATAGAAAGTGGTCAGTTGGCAGGATTTAGTGTTCAGAAAAAAAGACACATAACTTATACTTTTTTCTTTTTGTAAAAAGTTCCGTAGGAACGACTAATCTTGTAGCAACGGATTTTAATCCGTTGGCGAAGAAACGACAATGTTATTGCAACGGGTTTTAATCCGTTGATTAAGAACAAGAATTTAATTGTAACGGTTTTTAAACCGTTGGATAAAAAAAATAGAAGAAAATGCTAAGCAAAGGATTGCGAGATAAAGAAAGTACCCGAATAGACCATTGTCTAAAGCAGTTGCATTCTTTAGTATTGCCACCTTTGGATTGGAATTTAGACATAAAAGAGGCACTCGAAGTGGAGTTAAAAGACTTCGCAATGGATTTGGAAAGTCTGAATGATTTTACACCAGAGGATTTGCTGCTTCATCTGCAGCGCCTTCATTTCGATTGGAATCAAATGGAATCCTTTGCTGATTTTTTAATAGCGTTATCTGCAGCAAGTCCCTTTTCTTTTTCAGAAAAAGCACTTGCGGTTTATCGTTTTATCCAAAAAGAAAGTAAGGTGTTTTCGTTTGGAATCAATGCTAAAATTTCGGCTTTAACGGACATCAATAATAACACAAAATAAATTCCTAGTTCCCCTTTCCTTTGGAGAGGGGTTAGGGGTGAGGCTTATGAAAAACAAATTTTACACCTACATAAAAAACCTTCAAGACCAAATCGTAGCAGGATTAGAAGCGGTTGATGGTCAGGCCAAATTCAAAGAAGACCTTTGGGAACGCCCAGAAGGGGGAGGCGGAAGAACACGTGTAATCGAGAACGGTGCTGTTTTCGAAAAAGGTGGTGTCAATATTTCGGCAGTACACGGCAAACTACCAGACAGTATGCAAAAATTATTCAACGTTGGTGAAGCCGATTTTTTTGCCTGCGGTTTGAGTTTGGTTTTGCATCCTAAAAATCCAATGGTTCCCACTGTACACGCCAATTGGCGTTATTTTGAAATGTACGATGACAACGGAAATGTTATCAATTCTTGGTTTGGAGGAGGACAGGATTTAACGCCATATTATCTTTTTGAAGAAGATGCTGTTCATTTTCATCAAACTTGTAAAACCGCTTGCGACAAGCACAATCCTGAGTTTTATCCCAAATATAAAAAACAGTGCGATGCCTATTTCTGGAATGCACATCGCAACGAAGCGCGAGGCATTGGCGGTTTATTCTTTGATTATTGTAAAGCTTCTGAAACGATGAGTATGGAAGATTGGTACAATTTCGTAACCGAAGTAGGCAATAGTTTTCTTCAAGCTTACGTTCCTATTGTCGAAAGAAGAAAAAATTTGCCCTACAGTCAAGAACAACGCACTTGGCAGGAAATCCGTAGAGGACGTTATGTGGAATTCAATTTGGTACACGACAAAGGCACTTTATTTGGCTTGAAAACCAACGGAAGAATTGAGAGTATTTTGATGTCTTTACCACCCCATGTGCAATGGGTCTATGACCATCATCCAGAAGTTGGAAGTGAGGAAGAAAAATTGATTACGACATTAATGCAACCAAAAGAATGGGTTTGAAAAAAATAGTACTTTTTTGGTTCGTAGGACTTTTGTGTTGCAAGGCACAAGAGCCGTCGGTGCAAAAAAACTATTTTAAGTCGTATGACGATAAAGTTATTGGAAGTGTTTATTTTTTTGATACTTCCAATAGTTTTCAATTTGCTTCAATAGCTGATGGGAAAACTAATTATTTGAATTTGATTCCTAATAGGAGAGAACAAATCGGATTTAGTTTGAGTTATAAACTTATTGATATTAGCTACGGTGTTTCACCACTTTTTTTTGATGTAAATAAAGATAATTCCAATTCTCGTTTGGTCAATTTTGGAACGCGTTTCATCGTTAAACAATGGATGCAGACGTTTCTGTACGTAAATCAAAAAGGGTTTTATGCGGTAGATGATACTTTTAGCGCTTCTTTCCCGAGAATGCGATCCATCAAAATAGGAGGAACAACGTCCTATATTTTTAACCCTAAATTCTCATTCAAAACCATTGCCAATCAAAACCAATGGCAAACCAAAAGTTCGGGTAGTTTTATCCCAACCTTGTCAATTTATAACACCTATCTTAATTTGAATGATGGGAATGATGATAATAAAAGCAATATTTGGTTGGCCACTTTGGCACCTTCGTATTACTACAATTGGGTTATTAGCAATCATGTTTTAGTCTCATCTGGAATTGCAGTTGGGGCCGGCTTCAATGATGTTGATGGCGATTTTTCTGGTGTTATTGAGTCTACTATTAACCTAAAATTAGGCTATAACTCAGACTCTTTTTTTACCTTTGTAAACTTAAATTATTCAAATTTTGTGCAGAACAACAACAATCCTGTTCGATTCAATGAAAACATTGCCACTTTAAGAGTGACCGCAGGCTATCGATTTGATCCACCTAAAAAAGTAAAACAACTATACGATAAAGGCGCTAAGGCTATTGGTCTTTAGTTAATTATTGAAAATATAAAACAACAACAAAATATGTTTCCACTACACAGAAACCGTCGCTTAAGAGTGAACGAATCCATCCGAAGCTTAGTTAGAGAAACCACTTTAAGTCCTACCGATTTTATGTTTCCCATGTTTATAGCAGAGGGCGAAAATGTACAAGTCGAAATTCCTTCTATGCCGGGAATCTACCGCCGTTCAATTGATTTAACAGTTGCCGAGGTCAAAGAAATTTATGCATTAGGCATTCGTGCGGTCAATATTTATGTAAAAGTTAGCGAATCGCTAAAAGACAATACCGGTAAAGAAGCTTGGAATCCCAACGGATTAATGCAACAAGCCATTCGTGCCATCAAAGCGGCTTGTCCAGAAATGATTGTTATGCCCGATGTGGCTTTAGACCCTTATTCTATGTATGGTCACGATGGAATCATTACCAATGGCGATGTAGAAAATGACTCCACCAACGACGCTTTGGTAAAAATGGCCGTTTCGCATGCTGAGGCAGGCGCCGATTTTGTAGCGCCAAGCGATATGATGGACGGACGCGTATTGCGTTTGCGTCAAGGATTGGATGCTGCAGGCTATCATCACGTGGGGATTATGAGTTATTCGGCCAAGTATGCTTCGGCATTTTATGGCCCGTTTCGCGATGCGCTAGACAGTGCCCCAAGAGAAGCCGAAATTGATACTGAGCCTGTCGAAGTACCCAAAGACAAAAAAACCTACCAAATGGATTATGCCAATCGCATCGAAGCCATCAAAGAGGCCTTGTCTGATGTGGAAGAAGGCGCCGATATGGTGATGGTAAAACCCGGAATCGCCTATTTGGATATCGTGCGTGAGGTAAAAAATGCCGTGAATGTACCCGTTACAGTTTTCCATGTTTCGGGCGAATATGCTATGATTAAAGCCGCAGCAGAAAGAGGTTGGCTCGATCATGACAAAATTATGATGGAACAATTAATGTGTATCAAGCGCGCTGGAGCAAGTTTAATCTCGACCTATTTTGCCAAAGAAGCTGCTATTTTATTGAACCAACAAAATCAGTAACCACTACCCTAGCCAACCCAATACTAATGATCTAAAACAACATAAAATTAATTGTTATGAAAAAAATTATCATTCTAGCAGCTGTTTTACTTGTCGTTTCTTGTAAAAAAGAAAGTCAAGAACCTTTTGGAAAAACCGAAACACCCACCGAGGCTGCTTCACCAACTACCGCCACCCCTGTAACCCTAGGGAAAGAAATTTTCGAAGGAAAAGGAGCTTGTGTGGCTTGTCATAAAGTAGATGCCAAACTGATTGGCCCCAGCATTCAAGATATGGCAAAAACCTATAAAGCACAAAATGGAAACCTCATCGCCTTCTTAAAAGAAGAAGCAAAACCCATTATGGATCCTGCTCAATATGAAGTGATGAAAGCCAATTTAGCCATCACCAAAGCCATGTCCGAAGAAGAATTAAAAGGATTAGAAGCCTACATCTATTCCAATTTGAAATAAGAACAATCCTAAGCGAAGTCGAAGGATTAGGAGCTATTTCCTGCTCTACACTATATCTTTCCCGCCGAACCCCGGCGGCAAAGGATGCCGTTACGATCAGGGCTACACCACACAAGAACCATTTGTACAAACGAATGGTTCTTTTTTTTGAATTCAGTTTAGTACTATGAATTTTAAAATCATTTAATGTATATAAGGTCATTTAAGTTATTTCTTTGTGAACTTTGCGTAAATCTTTGCGGCCTTTGCGGTTATCTTTTTTAACTATTTAAGGTCATTTAAGTTTTTTCATTGCGAACCTTGCGGTTACCTTTTTTTTCAACCACAAAAGGCATATAAATTAGCTTCATCCGTAGCAGAATCTCCGCCATTCATCCAAAAACTTTTAGTACTTTGCGGTTCAATTCACACCAACTTATGGAAACCGTTGCTATCAATACACCACTAGGAATTGCTCAAATTAAAGGCGATGCCATCGGCATTACTCAAATTTCCGTTATCGATGAAGGAGACGTTTCCGCTGAAATTCCATCAGTCTTACAAAACGCCGTTACCCAACTTAATGACTATTTTCAAGGCAATCGAACCCATTTTGATTTCAAACTTAACCCCAAAGGCACCGAATTCCAACAAAAAGTGTGGCAAGCCCTACTCGAAATTCCGTACGGAAAAACCTGTAGTTATATGGATTTGTCCAAAAAACTAGGCGATGTCAAAGCCATTCGAGCAGTAGCTTCGGCCAATGGAAAAAACCCACTATGGATTGTAGTGCCCTGTCACAGGGTAATAGGCACCGATGGCTCACTAACGGGCTATGCTGGCGGATTGTGGCGCAAAAAATGGCTACTCGAACACGAAAGTCCATCCGGTCAACAAATACTTTTCTGAAAATATAGCCACAAATTCCCGAATTTTATTTTCAATTATTTAAATTCGTGAATTCACGGCTAAATCACTTACAAAATGATCGAAAAAATAAACCTCAACAACATTCTTTTTCTAGACATAGAAACCGTTCCTGAAGTAGAAAACTTCAATACTTTGGATGATGAATTGAAAGCACTTTGGGATCACAAAACACAATACCAACGTAAAGATGATTTTACACCAGAAGAATTTTATGACCGCGCTGGAATTTGGGCCGAGTTTGGAAAGATCGTTTGTATTTCAGTAGGTTTTTTCATCATCAAAGGCGACATTCGTAATTTTAGAGTCACCTCTTTTTTTGGTGAAGAAAAACAGCTATTGAAGGATTTTAGTAATCTAATCAACAATCATTTTAATCAGCCGCAACACCTGTTGTGTGGTCATAATGCCAAAGAATTTGATATTCCGTTTTTAGCGCGCCGAATGATCATCAACCAAATGGCTATTCCCGATAAACTCAATTTATTTGGCAAAAAACCTTGGGAGATTCCACATTTGGACACCTTAGAGTTATGGAAATTTGGCGATTATAAGCATTTTACTTCCTTAAAATTAATGTGTAAAGTACTTGGCATTCCTTCCTCCAAAGGCGATATCGACGGCAGCCAAGTCGGACATGTTTTTTATGTTGAGAAAGACATCGATCGCATCGTAACCTATTGCGAAAAAGATACTATTGCCGTGGCGCAGATTTTCCTTCGCCTTCGCAGAGAAGATCTACTGATTGACGAAGAGATTATTCACGTGTAAACAATTTCAAAATCAAAAATCAAAGGTCAAATTCAAAGGTCAAATTCAAAGGTCAAAAATCAAAAGCAAAAGCAAAGGTCAAAATCAAATTTAAAAGCAAAAGTCAATTTATAATGCTGGAATCAAATCCTTTTAAAGAGAAAATTTTTAATTTAGACGACAGATTAATTCGTTTTGCGGGAGAATGTATTTTCTTTACACGAAAATTGGAAAAAAGCTATGAAAACGAATATTATAAGAATCAACTTATCCGTTCATCAGGGAGTTCAGCTTTAAACTTTGGCGAATCGCAAGGAACTGTAACCGATAAAGATTTAATCTTCAAGCTAGCATTAGTTGTAAAAGAGCTAAAAGAATCTCGGAATTCTTTAAAAATATTAAATTATATAAATGAGGGTTGTCAAGATTTTAGAACTCTTCTTTTAATTGAAGTTGAAGAATTAATAGCAATTGCATCTAAAATAATAATTAATAAAAAATAGTAAGTAAATCAAAGGTCAAATTTTTGAATTTGACTTTTGAATTTGATTTTTGAAATTTAAATATAAAAAAAATGGTATTGAGCAGATTTTGGTTGGTTATATTTATTTCTTCCATCCTTTTTGTAGTAGTGAGTTTGTTTTCGGGTAATAGTTATACTATAGATCATGTTTTGAATGGCAAAAAAGACGATCCTATTTTACTATCGGAACACTATCTAGAGCAAATGCCTGTTTTTATCAAAGACAGTCTTAAAAAGGCACCTGATCAAACGATGGTCATCAACCGAGATACCCTAAATGCCGACACTACCTATGTCTATAAAAACAAAGTAGTCAAAGTATTTAGCGGCGTTCAAAAATCTGATGGGCTCTTGCCAACATGTAAAAGTACCTTGCTCGATTTGATCTTGCCATTGATGGCTTACCTGGCGTTTTTCTGTGGATTAATGGAATTATTAATCATTTCAGGAGCTTCCGAAAAACTAGCCAAAGTATTGAGCCCAGTGTTCGTAAAAGTATTTCCAAGCATTCCTAAAAATCATCCTTCGATTTCCTATATGACCTTGAATTTTGCTGCAAATTTCTTAGGGTTAGATTCAGCTGCAACCCCTTTTGGATTAAAAGCGATGGAAAGTTTGCAAACCATCAACCCCGAAAAAGATAAAGCCAGTGACGCACAGATCATGTTCATGTGTTTGCACGCATCGGGACTTACATTGATTGCTACTTCTATCATTGGTTATCGTGCAGCAGCAGGAGCTAGCAATCCAGCCGATGTAATGTTGCCTTGTATTATTACTTCTTTCATCGGAACCATCGCGGCTTTCTTAATTGTAGGTATAAAACAAAAAATAAATTTTAAAAGTGCTTCGTTAGTGCTAGGATTAATGGTTTTAATCGCCGCTATCGTAGGTTTATTGATGTATGTGAATCACTTGGATTTAATAGGCAAAAATTATTTTACTTCTAATCTTTCGGCTTTAATTTTAGTGGCCATTATTGCTTTTACGCTGATTCTATCTTTTGTAAAAGAAAAGAAATTTACTGAGGCAGGAACCACAGTTTACGAAGCGTTTGTAACGGGAGCCAATAATGGAGTAAAAACAGGAGTAACCATTTTTCCTTATGTTTTGGGTATGTTGGTCGCTATCTCTTTGTTCCGAAATAGTGGTTTATTCGAAATTGTGAGCAATTGGGTCGCTTTTGCATTTTCTAATATGGGAGTTAACAAACAAATCACCGATGCATTGCCAGTAGCCTTGCTTAGACCGTTTAGCTCGGCAGGATCACGCGGCTTTTTGATTGATTCGATGAATACTTTTGGAGCCGATTCGATGACGGGAAGACTTAGCAGTATTTTTCAATGCAGCGCCGAAAGTACTTTTTATGTAATTGCGGTTTATTTTGGTTCGGTAAATATCAAAAATACCCGTTATGCTTTAGGAACAATGTTGTTGGTAGATGTGATTTGTGTGATTACGGCTATTTTCGTGGCTAGCTGGTTTTTTTAGATTATTGTAATAAAATAATGATCCACGGTCAACGGATTGAAAATCGTTGCTACAAAATGAAACACGCAATCAACGGATTAAAATCCTTTGCAACAAAATGAACATTCATATCAACGGATTAAAATCGGTTGCTACAATATTGGCCGAGCCGATGGCTCTTCTTTATGTCATCCATTTTGTTAACTGGACTAAAGTCCAGCCCTAAAAAATGAACCGAGCCTATGGCTCTTTTTAACGCGCAATAGTTCCGGAGGAACGATATATATTGTAGCAACGGATTTTAATCCGTTGATCGATATGTAATGAAAAATTTAAATATATGGCCAACACCTATCATCAAGTATATATTCAAGTAGTTTTTGGTGTAAAATACCGTGAAGCGGTTATTGCTAATGATTGGAAAGCTACACTATTTGGTGTAATTGGTCATTTGATTAATGAAACTGGTTGTAAAACGATAATTGTAAATGGGGTTGAAGATCATGTTCATTGTTTTTTGGGATTAAAACCCACAGTTGCCATTTCTGAATTAATGAAAACGGTAAAAGCAAAATCATCGAAATACATCAACGATCAAAAATTAACCATCTCAAGATTTGAATGGCAAGAAGGATACGGTGCTTTTTCTTATAGTCAATCTCAAATTGATGCTGTTTATAAATATGTTGCCAACCAGGAAGAGCATCACAAGAAAAAAACCTTCAAGCAAGAATATTTAGAATTTTTAGATAAATTCAACGTCCCTTTTGAGGAACGCTATGTTTTTGAACCGTTAATTTGATAACTGGACTAAAGTCCAGCCCTATAAAATGAGCCGAGCCGATGGCTCTGATTTACTTCATCTATTTTTTAAACTGGACTAAAGTCCAGCCCTAAAAAATGAACCGAGCCTATGGCTCTTTTTAACGCGCAATAGTTCCAGAGGAACGATATATATTGTAGCAACGGATTTTAATCCGTTGATCGATATGAAATAAAACAATCAAGTTCCGGAGGAACGCCCCATATTGTAGCAACGGATTTCAATCCGTTGATGGATAATAATAAAACAATCTAGTTCCGGAGAACGTCCTATATTGTAGCAACGGATTTCAATCCGTTGATCGATAAGAAATAAAACAATCAAGTTCCGGAGGAACGACCTATATTGTAGCAACGGATTTCAATCCGTTGATGGATAAAAATAAAACAATCTAGTTCCGGAGGAACGACCTATGTATTGTAGCAACGGATTTCAATCCGTTGGGCGAATGTAAATAGTGCATCTGATAAGGAATAAAAGCAATTCTACAATAATGATGTTTTAATTTATACCCATTCTAAAAGATAAGCTGACAAAAATCAATTGGCTGTATTTCTACAATTCTTATCTTTACCTTTCATAAAAAAAATACACCATGGACTTTATATATCAGGATCCTTATCCAATTTTGAAAGACGACACCCAATACCGAAAAATTACTTCCGATTTTGTAAAAGTGGCCCAATTAGGGGAACGTGAGATTTTAAGCGTTGACCCTAAAGGTTTAGAGTTATTAGCGCAAGAAGCGATGAGAGACGTTTCTTTTATGTTGCGTACTTCGCATTTGGAAAAATTAAGAGCCATTTTGGATGACCCTGAAGCGACCGATAATGATCGTTTTGTAGCTTATAATTTATTGCAAAATGCCGCTGTTGCCATTGAAGGAGAATTGCCTTCTTGTCAGGATACAGGAACAGCTATTGTGATGGCTAAAAAAGGAGAAAATGTATACACTGGAGCTGACGATGCAGAATATTTGTCTAAAGGAATTTTTAATACGTATCAGGAAAGAAACCTTCGTTATTCTCAAATTGTGCCCATTAGCATGTTTGAAGAAAAAAATTCAGGATCAAACCTTCCGGCTCAAATTGATATTTATGCTAAAAAAGGCGCTTCCTATGAATTTCTATTTTTAGCCAAAGGTGGTGGATCAGCGAATAAAACGTATTTATACCAACAAACGAAATCGTTGCTAAACGAGAAATCATTAGATGCTTTTATTCGTGCTAAGATTATGGATTTGGGGACCTCTGCTTGTCCACCATACCACTTGGCTTTGGTGATTGGAGGAACTTCTGCCGAAGCGAATTTGGCCGCTGTAAAAAAAGCTTCTGCAGGTTATTTTGACCATTTGCCTACTTCTGGAAATATGGCAGGACAAGCTTTCCGTGATTTGGAGTGGGAAAAAAGAGTACAACTCATTTGCCAACAAAGCCAGATTGGAGCACAATTTGGAGGTAAATATTTCACACACGATGTTCGTGTCATTCGTTTGCCACGTCATGCTGCTTCTTGTCCAGTTGGATTAGGAGTTTCTTGTTCAGCGGATAGAAATATCAAAGGGAAAATTACGAAAGACGGTATTTTTGTTGAACAATTGGAAGTGAATCCAAAACGATTGTTGCCAGAGACACCTCCTCATTTAGAAGCGGCTGTCGAGATTGATTTGAACAAGCCGATGCCAGAAATTTTGGCGGAGTTGTCTAAATACCCTATCAAAACACGATTGAAATTAAACGGTACCTTGATTGTAGCTCGCGATATTGCCCATGCGAAAATCAAAGAGTTGTTAGACGCAGGAAAACCAATGCCAGAATACTTTAAAAATCACCCAATATACTACGCTGGTCCTGCTAAAACGCCAGAAGGAATGCCTTCAGGAAGTTTTGGGCCCACCACCGCAGGTCGTATGGATGTGTATGTGGAAGAATTTCAGAAAAATGGCGGAAGTATGGTAATGCTAGCCAAAGGGAACCGAACCAAAGAGGTCATGAACGCATGCAAAACTTACGGAGGATTCTATTTGGGGTCTATTGGTGGACCCGCAGCGATTTTGGCCAAAGAAAATATCCTATCCGTTGAAGTAGTCGATTTTGAGGAATTAGGTATGGAAGCCGTTCGCAAAATCACCATCAAAGACTTCCCTGCTTTTATTATTACAGATGATAAAGGCAATGATTTCTTTGCCAACTTGTAAAGACGCTTTTCAGCATTAAATAAAAACCGCTCCTTTCAAAAAAAAGAGCGGTTTTTTTTATGCATTTGTCTTTATAAACAAGGGATTGAAAAATCACAAACACCAATTACACAGATTGCCACAGATTATATCGGATGGAAATTTTGGAATGGTATTTTCGAATTGAATAGTACCAGCATTATGTTGATTTGTGACCAGCATTTTTGAATAGCGTCCAGCATTTTTGAATAGCGTCCAGCTTTAGCTGGATGAATGGGATGGAATGAATTATATAGTCAAGGGCTTTAGCCCAAATGGAGGTATTTTGGCTAAAGCCATGAAATGATGTGGCATTCTAATGAATGGGTTAAAACCCATTCCTATTCAAAAACGGCTAACGAGACATTCCAATCTAAATTTTGGTTTTTCTAAATCACCCTTCGCGCCCCTTGCGTAACTCTTCGCGGCCTTTGCGGTTCCATTGCTTTAGCTAATCCTTCGCGGTTCATTTCTCTACCACCTCAACAAATTAATCGTTCACCGGATTTTGTGTACATGGACAATTGCTAGAACCTTGGAAGAAATCGAACCCTAGGGTCAACATGTGAGTACCGGAATTGGCCGACGCAAATTCGTTCATGGTGATTTGATAGGAATAACCAAAATAAAATTTTGATTTTTGGAAACCTACCATAGGACCAACATTCAGCGGTTTTCCGATTTGGTCATTTAAGAAACGATAGGATGCGCCAATCCAATAATAATCATCGTAGCTGTTGTACTTACGGTATTTAACATTAATATCGGTACTCGAACGGCGATCGGATTCATAGTATTGAAAATACAGGGAAGGTTCGATTTCAGCGCGATTGTACCCACCATCGGTAAAAACATAACCTGTGTATACTTGGTAATTTCGAACCAAATCAGGTTCTAGGGCAATGAATTTATCCAAATCTTTAGGCAACAAGTTACTGGCGTTGAAGCTCAGATAAAATTTGTTTAAGCGGTACAAAAGTCCCACATCAAAGTTGTTATTCGACGTAAAACGATTGTTGTTGATGGCGGCATCAGGATTGGTGGGGTCCAAATTATTGATGTCAACTCGGAAGTTATTGATATTAAAAGAGAGTCCAAAAGACAAATACTGCTTGGAATAATAATCCAGAATGATGTGGTGGGCAAAGGAAGCTTTGGCACCGGTTTGTCGGGTATTCCCATTTTTATCATTGTAGACCGAAAGTCCAATTCCCGATTGATCGGCTATTCTGAAATCGGCATAAACAGATTGGTTGTTTGGGGCGTCTTTGATGCCCACCCATTGGGTCAACCCGTTTAATCGAATTCTAAAATTATCTCCTATACCCGCATAGGTAGGCGAAAGCACAAAAGGATTGTCGGCCAAGTATTGTGTCCAAACCGGTAAATTCAACTCTTGGCCCTGACCTGCCATGGCTACTAAAAGTAAAAACGAAACTACTATCTTCTTCATTATTGTAGATTTTTTGGTGTATTCCTTCTTCTTTTGGGGAAAAATAAGGAATAATTTACCCATTGGGTGATTCTTTTCAATCTTTATTATTCCTCCAACTAAAGTTGGAGGCAATTAATCACTGCTCAATAACACACCGCTGATTCGCTGATTTTAAAGAATACTATCAAAAATAAGCTGCGAATCTGCGGCTAAATTCTTTTCAATCTTTAGTATTCCTCCAACTAAAGTTGGAGGCAATTAATCACTGCTCAATAACACTCCGCTGATTCGCTGATTTTAAAGAATACTATCAAAAATAAGCTGCGAATCTGCGGCTAAATTCTTTTCAATCTTTAGTATTCCTCCAACTAAAGTTGGACACAATTAATCAATGCTTAATAACACTCCGCTGATTCGCTGATTTTAAAGAATACTATCAAAAATAAGCTGCGAATCTGCGGCTAAATTCTTTTCAATCTTTATTATTCCTCCAACTAAAGTTGGAGGCAATTAATCACTGCTCAATAACACACCGCTGATTCGCTGATTTTAAAGAATACTATTAAAAATAAGCTGCGAATCTGCGGCTAAATTCTTTTCAATCTTAAAGTATTCATACCCCTATCGCATCAAAGTAAAGTGTCCTACAAATTCGCGATCGTCTTGTACGTTCTTCAATTTCAAAATATACCAATAATCTCCTGTTGGCAATTCGAGACTGTTGTATTTACCGTCCCAGCCTTCACCTTCTCTTAAGCTAGCCACTTTTCGGCCGTAGCGATCAAAAATACTAATGGTTAAATCTTTGTAATTGATGGTATTCGTAGGCAACCACGTATCATTATTTCCATCACCATTAGGCGTAAACACATTCGGAACCTTGATATCAATGAATTCAAAGAAACGCGTCGCCGTCGCTTCACAACCATTGGCATCACGAACAATTACGGTATAGTCTCCCGACTTATAGTAAATAAACTTGTTGTTCGCACTAAAGCTTGATCCGTTGTCGAAAGAATACTGATAATTACCCGCTCCACCGGCTGCTGTAGCTACAATTTCATTCAAACCACCATCAGCCAAATTCAAGGTTAATTGTGCAAAACCTTTCACTTCAAATTGTGCCGTGATCTTTTCACATCCATTAGAGTGTCTTGCCGTGATGGTATGGAATCCCGGAGCAACATTCACAAATACATTACTAGCACGGAAACCCACTGCCCCATCTAGCGCATAATCCACATCGGCTTTGTTAAGGATACTCGGATCTAAAGTAACGGTTACGGTATTACTAGGTGCATTATTATCACAACCGTAGTCTACACTAGCTTTTGGATCTAAGTTCACGGATTTATCTAAAGCCACCAACCATTCTGCCGTACAGCCGTTGAAATCCTTAATATATACCGTATGATCACCTCCGGTTAAACCTGTAAAAGGGAATACGTTTTGTGCGGCCGTACCCGTTGTATAGGTTCCGTTTCTATTGTCGATACTTACGCTATAAGGGGCTACACCTCCGATGATGTTGATATCAAAAGCAGCATTGTTGTCTCCAAAACAAACTTCTTGCACTTCTGAACCCGCCACGGTATTCACAAAAATAGGTTGTGGCTCGGTGACATCTCTACTCAAAAGAACATAACATCCGTTTTGGTCTTGGACAATAATTTGGTACGTTCCTGGTGCCAATTGATCGAACACACCGGTATCAAAGAACTGATCCAATCTTGGAGAAATCGCATATTTGATGATGCCTGTACCTCCTGAAGCTGTGACGGTGATAATACCGTTAGCTGCTCCGTTACAAGTTACCGGCGTCACCACAGCACTAGCGGTTACTGGTAATAAAGGCTCGTTAATCGAGACAATACCGGTTGAAATCACATTACAATCATCACTATCCACGCGTACTTGGTAATTACCTGCCGGTAAATCAGTAAAACGTCCCGGAGTTAATTGTGTTGGCAGAGGAACCACTGGAGTACCCGCAGCATCCAATAATGTATACCCATAATTGCCTAAACCTCCGGTAGCAGTAGCGACAATCACACCACTTCTGTCACCATTACAATTGATTTTCGCATTTTGAACGTCTATGGCTACTTGTAACGCAGGTAGCGGTTCTATTTTAATATCATTCGAAACGACACTAATACATTGGTTCGCATCACGCACATAGTAACGGTAGGTGCCTACAGGAACATTCAATATCGTTGTTGCTGTCGCAAAAGTGCTATACAAAAGTGGGTTAGCAGAAACCGTAAAACTACCATCTGCACTATACGTATAGGTTCCTGTTCCTCCCGTTGCACTCAAAGTAAGCGTAGATAAAATTTTACACGTTTGTGTACTTGCCACTACCAAATTCGCTACGACCTCAGTTGGCTCTGCAATTACAATAGGCAACGATGTCGTTCCACAACCCCAACCGTCAGTAACCGTTACGGTATAAGTCCCTGCCCCCAAATTGGTAAACAACGGATTCGCTTGTGGCCCTGAACTGATCATTGGCGTAGCCGAAGTGGTAGTCAAGGTGTACAAGTAATTCGTGCCTTGACCTCCTGCTGGAGCACTTACGCTAATTGAGGCATTCGTATCGCCTTTACAAGTCAATAAAGGAGTGCTTGGCGTGGCGGTAAAGGTAATTGGTGTTGGGTTATTCAATACTACTGTTTTGAACACTTCACATCCTCTTGAATCTCTCACTTTTACCACATAATTTCCAGCGGTCAAGCCGTTAAAAGTACTAGTCGTACTCCAAGGTGAAATAGGAACAGCAGTTGAAGTTTCTTCCAATTGGAATTCATAACCACCTGGCCATCCACCGGTAGCGGTAGCCGAAATCGAACCGTCATTGTTTCCTGCAACGCAAGTAATTTCGGTATGTGTTTCGATAATTTGTAACAATTCATTCGGTCCGGTAATCGTGAAGTTTTTGCTTACGGTACAAGAAGGCGCTTGATTCAAGGTAGCCGTGATGGTATACGTACCCACAGCCAAATTGGTCAAGTCCACTACACCTGCTGCTGTAGAAGTACCACCTGGTAATGCATTCCCAAGAGCATCTACTAAAGTATAAGTAAACTCCCCTGCATTGTTTACTGGAGTAGGTACTCTATCCACTAGAGTCACTCTCGCACTTCCGTTGTTGTCATTTAAACAAATAACATCCACTACATTATCAACAAGCAATTCGAAGGTATTCGGGTTGTTTACATAGTGTACGCCGATAATTTCGCAATTGGTTACTAGGTTTCTAACTTTGATTAGATAATTTCCTATTGGTAAATTGGTAAAAGTTGCATTTGGTATGTTAACGATTTGAGTAGCATTATAATTTGTGCCATAAGAAGGGATAGTTCCAGTTGCAACATCATAAGTTACATCCTGAACGATGAACTCTAAGTTGGAAGGCGTACCTCCAATTGAAGTTACCGAAACAGCTATATCCTCAAGGTTAGTACACGTTATCGCATTAGTAACAGTCACATTCACTTTATCCAATTGCACATAAGGAGCAATGGTAATTGGAGCCGAAGTACCCGGACAACCATTAGTATCATAGACATTTACCACATAAGTACCTCCAGCATAATCGGCTTCGGTATAGACATTGCTACTACCGAATTGAACTCTAGATCCATTTTTAATGAATTCATAATTCAAGTAAGGAGTTGTTCCTCCTGTAACACCAGTTACCGTAATCGTGGCTAAATTTCCTGCATTTCCTGAAGTACAAGCGAATTGAACTGGGGTAATCGTTGGTACTATAATTTGTGCTGGTTGAGCAACAACTATGGTTTTAGATTCAGTACAACCTCTTGCAGAAGAAACTACTACAGTATAACCATTCACATCTGAAGCTTCTAATCCATTGAATAAGGGTGAATCTTGTGGCCCAACATTCATTGTTACTCCTGTAATTGATATTCCTGTTAATGTATAGGTATAAATTGGATTATCATTTACTCCAGGTGCTGGAGTATCCATAGTTGCCGTAATCGTACCGTCAAATCCTCCGTAACAAGTTACTGGGGTTGTCTCTAAATCAAAACCAGTGATTTCCGTTGCTGCTTGTAAAGTGATATCAGCGAAAACTTCACAACCCGTAGTCGTATCACGTACATATACCGTGTGAGCTCCTGAAGCTAAACCAGTAAATGGAGTAGTCATAGGGTACACACCACTATCAATTCTATATTCATAATTTCCTGAACCACCTGTTGTGTTCACCGAAACTACCCCATCATTCGTGGCACAAGATACTGGCGTAGTAACCGTTGGGGTTAAAATAAGTGGTTGACGAATCACGACTAATCCTGTTACTGTTGTTGGACAACCGTTAGCATCTTTTACCGTTACATCATAACTTCCTGGAGCGTTGACTACAAAAGTTGGGCTGGTTTGGAAACCACCACCAATGCTGTAGGTAAATGGACCTACTCCAGTTGGAGTATTGATAGTAAACGTATATGTTCCATTAATTGGATCTGGACATTCACTAAATGGCGCAACGGATATTGCACTTGGATTAGCATCTAAAACGATAGTTTGTGGTTTATCAAGTGGACAACCATTCGCATCTACAACATACACATCCCATACCATATTGGTTCCACCATTGGTATCTACCGTAAGTAAATTACTTAATCCATAAGCGGTTAATGCTGGTGCTGAAGAAGGACTTTGAAGCACCGCATATTTATACGTTGGTGTACCTCCTGTAGCCAAAACCGTAATCGTTGCATTATCATTGTTACAATTGATTTTCGTTGCAGTAGCCGTAAAATCTAAAGCTGCTGCCGGTTGGCTAATGTTTACATTTGCTGTTGCAGGACAACCTGTGATAGCATCCGTTACTACTAATGTATGCAATCCCGGTGCTAGTGCAGTGAATGTTAATTGAGCATTATTCACACCATTAACAATTGGCGCACTATCAAAAACATAATTATAGGTACCTCCAAAATTAGCCACATCAAAAGTAGCCGAACCATTGCCTGCACCAAAACAAGTCACATTTGTAGTAGCCGAAGCCGCAACCGTAATATTCGTAACTGGATCAACCGTAAACGACTCTTGGTACGTACAACCGTTCTCGTCAGTTACTCGGAAAATGTAATCTCCCGGAGGTAGACTAGCAAAACTTGCCGATACTCCACTTCCTGCGGTTGTTTGCGTTGGATATAAAGTTGTTGATACATTATTAAATTCAACAATATCAAAATCCAATGAACCTAAACCGCCTGTTGCCGTTACTTGTACCGTTGCACTATTAGCTGGACAAGTTGGCGCGGTAGTTACGTTAAAACTTAAATCCGTAGGCGGTGTTAATGCTGGAGTGGTAACATTTACTAAATTAAAAGTACAACCATTAGCATCACGAACAACGATTGTTGTAGTAGTAGCTAGTGGACCATTATTTACCGTGAAGGTATTGTCTCCAGTGAAAGATAAACCATTAAAACTGTAGGTATACCCAGTACCTACTGTTGATGGAGTTCCTCCTGTTGGAGGATTTACACTAATCACAGTAGTGGTACTACACGTGGTGTTTGCTGCTGCAGTAGCTGTAGCGATAAGAGGATCCGGCTCTTTAATTGTAATAGGCAAGGTAGCCTCTAAACAATCTTTACCATTACGCACGGTAACCACATAAGCGGTTCCTGCCACTAAATCTGTAAAAGTATTATTGGTTGTAAAAGCAGTTGCAGTTACTCCGTCAAATAAACTGTATTCATAAGGACCTACGCCCGAAGTTACATCAATAGTAATTGTTCCGTCATTTCCTCCATTACAACTAACGTCAGTTACTGTTGGTGCAGCAATAACAGTAGTTGGTATTGGATCAATAGTAAATGTTGCAGTTGCAGTACACGTACCATCATTTACTTCAAAAGTATAATTTCCTGCATCCAAACCGGTAAAGATCCCAGTAGTTGCCCCTGTCGTATTACCAACTGCTCCAGCTGTGATAGTATAGGTGTAACTACCTGCTCCTGCTCCGCCTGAAGCAGTAACCGTAACTGTTGCATTTGGTGTTGGCAAGTTACAATCTAATTCTTTGGTCAATGAAGGAGAAAGTTGCAACTGAGGACGTACAACATAATCTACAAAAGCTTCACAGCCGTTACCATCTTTGATGTACAATCTATAAGTTCCTGCTGCATTGAGCGTAAAAGTAGAACCATTTTGGTAAGCAGCTGTACCTAAACTGGCAATTGGTTCCACCTTATAAGTTGCAGGTAAAATAGTAGCTGTTGCTGAAGCATCAGTCACTAGATTTATAGTAAAGGCCGTACCATTATAACAGATTGGTGTTGGAACAGAAATTGCTGGTGGTGCATCTTGAAATAGGATTACATCATCCGATTTGATACAACCATAAGCGTCTTTAGCATACACATAATACGTTATTCCTGCCAAAGATCCTGCTTTTGTAAAAGTATTTCCTGGAACCCAATTCACATCTGAAGCCGAAGGAGGAGTTGCAGAAGTAGTAACTTGATAAGTATAAGGTCCCGTACCCTCTTTGGCTTGCCCTGTAATTATCCCTAAATCATTACAATTAGCATTCTTAATTACACTAGCGGTGATTGTTAATTCTACGGGTGACTTTTTGATATTAAAAGGTGCCGAAATTGCACTACAACCAGCATTAGCTCCAGATGTTTCTTGAACTAAAACATAATACGAACCAACTGGAAGAGTTCCTAAATTGAGTACATTATGTGTACCGCCTGCAGAAATAGTTGCTGTCCCTCCAACTCCTGTAATTAATAAATTTGTAAAATCTTCATAAACCTGATAATTTACATCTACCGAATATGCATTACCATTAAAAATATCAAAACTTACATTTCCATCATTTGCAGAAGTACAAGTAATGTTATTTGGCACAAAATTATTTATAGCTAAGTTTGTGGTTGATGGAATAGCTGTATCAGCTGTTTGATAATAATAACAATCTGTAGCATCATCAAAAACTATAAAAGTATAAGTAACCCCAGGAATTAGCCCCGTAAAAGTAGTTTTTTTACTATTTGGTGCATCTTCATCTTGCCAAGGTAAGGTAGTTGGTGGAGTATATGTTTGTCCAGCACCAGTATATACTGCAAAATGGAAAGGACCTGCACTCGCTAAAGCCGTACCAATTTTTACTTCTGCAGATCCTCCTGCACAAGTTGCTGAAGTATTTACATCAATAACTAATTCATCTGGTGGAGATGCAATTTTTATATTAGAAACTAAAGCGGAACAGCCATTAGCATCTACAACTCTAATCTGGTATAAACCAAAATCTACAATATCAAAGAAAGCTGACCCTGTAATATTTAATCTTTCATCATTGTATCCATTAATTCCTGTTACATAATAATTATAAGAAGGACTACCTCCAGTAACACCATTAATAATAATTTTACCTTTTACGATATTTGTATTAGTGCCAGTCCCATCATCTGTACACTTTAAATCTTCTGTGTCAAAATCAATTACAATAGGATCAGGCTCAGTAATATTAATAGTTTCTGTATCAATACAACCTTTAGCATCTGTTACTGTTACAAGATAATCTCCCGCAGACAAACCTGAAGTTTGTGTGCCGTAATTGATACCTGTAGTAGTATTCAATACATTAAACACAAATGGAGATTGTCCTTTGGTGTTATCAATGGCCATTGCAATAGCTGCTGTATCATCACCATTACAATTGATAAAGGCGGTTTGAGTTATACCAGGAACTAGGAATTCTGGATTAACAGGAGTTGTTACATCAATAGCCGTTGTAGTTGTATAAGTACAACCCGTAGTAGTATCGGTTACCGTAAAGGTATAACTACCCGCTGTATTTGTAGTAAATATACCTGTAGTTGCCCCAGTTATATTTGATGCTTCTGATAAAGGTGTTGTAATAGCATAAGTAAATAACCCAGAACCTCCACTTGGAGTTACCGTAATTCTTGCTGGTTCATCACCAAGAACACAAGTAATGTCTTTGTTTAAAACTGCATTCAAGGTTAATTGCGGAACAACTGTTATTGTAGCTGCAGGTACAATACAACCGTTACCATCTTTGATTCTAACGATGTAATCACCTGATGCTGTAACGGTAAAGGTATTCCCTGATTGAAAAGCACCACCATTTAAACTGTAAGTAATAGGTGTTACAATTCCTGCAGCTGGCGTTGTGTTATTGGCAGTAATAGTAAATGTTCCTACCCCTAAACACTGTCCTGCAGCTGTAGCAGTTACAGTTGGTGTTGGGTCAGTAGCAATGGTAATTGGCAAAATAAAAGTACATCCTTTGGCATCAATAACATGGGCGTACCATGAAGTACTTGTAGTAGGATTCAGATTAGCAATTGGGCTATTTCCATAAGCTCCTGGCGTTGTTGCCGAAGTAACAAAAGAGTATCTATAATTTGGTGTTCCTCCTGCAGCTAGTATTTCTACTCTTGCCGTTGCTACATTACAGTTGGCATTTTTATTCGAAACTATAGTTACGTCTAAGGATGCAGTTGGTTGTGTAATAGTAACAGATTTAAAATCAGTACAACCCGTTGTATTATCAGTAACACTAAAAGTATAGGTTCCTGCAACTAGACCTGTTAAAGTATGTACATCTCCTGTAGTACCCAAAGTGTAAGGTAAACTTGCTGGTGTAGAAGAAACCGTAATGGCATAATTTCCTGTGAGACTAAAACTAGAAACCGTGAATCTTGCAGAACCTGTTGTATTTCCAAAACAATCTACATCGGTCAATTTAGTCGCAGTAACTGCAATTGGGGTTAGTGCAGGTACGATATGTGATTTCGTTACATAACAACCATTCGCATCCGTCACTCTAAACACATAAGTACCGGAGGTTAATCCTGTAAATATTCCAGTTGTTGCTCCTGTTGTGTTTGTTACAGGTCCTGAAACAATTGTATAGGCCAATGGTGCAACTCCTGTACCAGCAGTTACAGGCACAGTTACTGTACTAGTCGTACTTGATGCAGGTAAACAATAAATTGGTGTATTGCTAATGGTAGCAATAGTTGGCGGATTTAGTTTATTCAAAATAATACTACCAGGAGTAACACAATTACTAGCATCTCTTACAGCGTAATTGATGGTCTGATCCGTTCCGTTATCGTTTACGACAAGTGTATTGGTGTTGGTAAAACTACCGCCATTAAAACTGTACTTATAAGGTGAGGTTCCTGTTGTAGGCACATCAATAGTTACCGTTGCAGCTTGCTTAGTATTGGTAGCACTACAAGTAAAAGTAGTCGCCGAAGCCGAAACTACTAAAGCTGTAGGATTCACAATCGTTACTCTAACTGGTAACGATGGACACCCTTTGCTATCAATTACTCTAACATCATAATCTCCTGCTGATAAACCTGTAAATTTATTGGTGGTTTGTGAAGCAGTAACAGGTCCTGTAATTTCGTAGGTATAAGCACTCGTAAACCCACCCGATGCCGTTACCGTAATGGTTCCGTCATTGGCATTATTACAAGTAATATCGGTTTTGTTGGTAGAAATCGTTGGGGTTGTTTTAGCCGTTACAGTAATTGTATTACTAGTGGCAGGACAGCCTTTGCTATCGGTTACGGTAAACACATACGTACCGTGAGTAGTAGCTGTATATGGGAATGAAGTTACAGTTGTAGCCGTACCACCATTATGAGAAACAGTATAAGTATAAGGTGTCCCATTTCCTCCTGAAACTACAGGATTTCCGATAGAAGCATCTACCAAACAAGTTAAATCATTCAATAAAGAAACAGTTAACCCTATTTGTGGAGCAATCACTATACTCGAAATAGTGTCATCACAATTCTTGCTGTCGGTTACCACTATCGTATGCGTTCCTGGCGCTACATTGGTAAAGGAATACGTCGTAGCAGCTGAGCTTACTGCTGCATTAGCATCTAATTTATAGGTAAAGGGTCCTGTACCTCCTGAAACAGTAACATCTAAGGTAGCTGGATTAGCGGTAGTGTAGCAATAGTCTGTTGTATTGGCTAAAGTTGCCGTTAAAGCTGGTGGTGCGGTTACAGTAACTCCTGCACCAACCGGGATTTGACATCCGTTAGCATCTTTCACAAAAACAGTATAGCTTCCTGAAGGAACATTGGTAAAAATTCCTCCGTTGTTACTATAGGCATAACCCGGTTTAACAGTTACGCCATCTGCCTGACGTAATTCGTATTGGTAAGTCGGAGTGCCTCCGCCCCCAATAGCGGTGATGGTTGCCCCTGTGGTACAAGTAGCGGTTTTCGTTACTGAAGCACTAAGCGTCACTGCTGCGGGCTGACTTATGTTTACGTCAAATGGTTTCGCACAAGCCGTAACTGAAGAACCTACTGGACGTACGATTACTTTGTATAAGTTACCCGCCAAATTAGAAACCGGTACAGGAGAAGCAAATAAAGCAGCACTCCATGTAGCTCCGTTATCTTTAGAATATTCAAAACCTTTAGTGGCATCAAAATTAGTTGCTACTATAGTAAATTCGCCATTGGTTAAACCATTACAGGTTACGTTTTTCGTCCCTGTAATTTGAGCGGTAAAGGCTTTACCGGGGTCGATAACTAGAGGGAAAGTTTTGGAGGAAATACAGGTTTTTGGGAGTTGGAATACTTTGATATCATCCAACAATACGTCATTTCCATTAAAGGCGTTGTTATATGATCTAATCACAAAACTTAAGTTATTGTAAGTTCCCGGATTTAATGACAATTCATTGTATTCCCATTTATCTGATTTGGGTACTACCCATGGGGTCGCTATCGGGGTAGTGGCCACCAAATATTCCGTAGGCAACCCTAAGTCATTAATCAACTGAATGGTTAATTTAGGGTCATCATAATTAGGTTTAGACTTTCTAATTAAATTTTCTGCCCATAATGAAATAATAACGGGTTGATTTGGAATTACATCATTTATGGGTTTACTGTATAAAATACCTCCAATACCAGCAGATTTTCCAATGTTCACGCATAAAAATCGCCCTAAAGGATCCGAAGGTAAGGTGTGATCTTTAGCCGTTAACCACACTCCAAAAGTGGTTTTGATCGAACTGGCAGCGGCATATTTCCCATCGTTGATTTGATAATCATTAATTTTACCACACAACGCGGGCCAAGTGACTGGATGGGGCGTCGTTTCGTCTTCAAAACAGTACAATGGACTAATTCCTGGGATGGTAGTATAGCCTCCTTTTCCGAAATCTTCAAACAACAAGTTACTGAATGTTGGTACCGAGTTCAATTTGTACTCCACCTTAATGGAATGTGACCCAGAAGGAACATTAAGGAATACATTATTAGGCACGTTGGTGTTTTTTACGTTATCCAAATAGTATTCATACGTATAAGAAGCATTCGCAGGATTGGCAACGGTTACCGTACTTGTAGCCGTACCATCACAATTGAAATCGATTTTTGGGGTCACGTTAACCTCAGGCTCAGCTGGTTCTGGGTCAATAATCACGGGGGCACTAAAAATACAATTGTTAGCATCTTTTACATATACGGTATACGTTCCAGGGGCTTTATAGGCATCGTTAACGGTAGTCCAAGTAGCTTGATTATCGAAACTAAAGAGGTAAGGGTTGGCACCTGCAAAAGGGGTTCCTCCTTGTGGGTTGGTGATGCGTATTTTACCTTCACGTGCTGGTCCACAACCTGCTAACTCAGACACCCCAGCAGAAGCAGTTAAGGCTATTGTAGGTTGGGAAATGGTAATAGCCGGTCTTGTCTCGAAACAGTCTACGCCGCTTAATCTGTAACGCAAAACAGGAGTATAGGTACCAGGGGCTAAGTCCGTAAACGAACCATTGGGCACAAATGTAGCGCCATTATCCTTACTAAAGGCCAAAGTATAGCCATTAGGATTGGTTACACTAAAAGTAATAGTTCCAGAGTTGGTACCGTAACATAAAATATCGGTTTTGGCAACGCTAAATTCGGGTTTAGGGTTGGCGCTTATGGCTTTATCGGGTATAGTGTATACACAGTTGTTTTTATCCACTACTCTAATGGAGAAGGTCCCTCCTGGACTCGGAATGGCAAATACATTACTAGTCACAAAAGGTTGACCATTAATAGAGTAATTATAAGGCGCTGTTCCTCCTTGTGCGGTAACCGTCAATTCACCGTCATTGCAGGTAATTGGTTTTGTAATGGCAACAGTAGCTGCTAATTGCGTAGGGGCATCAATTACAATTCGTTTTTTTCCTGAACATTGATTCTCAGTAATGGCTTCCACATCATAACTACCGGGACTTAGGTTACCAAATGTAAACTGATTGCCCATCTGCAACCCTGAAGTAGTGATTGGTGTAGTACCACCGGCAGGGTAAATGTTAAAGGTATATTGCGGCTCCACATCGTTAGCCACTACCAAAACATTTCCTTTGTCACCATAACATAAGGGTTGAGAAGCATTGGCTGTAACCGTGAAATTTCGTTGACGAATGGGTATATTGTTAATTTCAAAAACACAAACATTCCCGACAATTCCTGTTTGTCTTACATAAACGGTATAGGCATTTTGTGTCGTAATATTATCAAAGATATTGGATGCTTGATAATTAGTCCCATCAATACTGAATTCATAGCCTGTACTCGGTACATTATTCACAATAATTTTACCTGGAGTGGCACAAATAATATCCGTAGCAGTAACATCAAAATTTAATGTATTTTGATAGACATTGAAATAGAAGCGGTTAAAACATCCACCTTCATAATTAATCGTTACTCGGAATTGTCCAGCGGTATTGGCTACAAAATTAGGGCCATTGAGTCCCGCCGAAGTCCAAGTACAACTAGTATCTTCATTGGCACACAAATCGGATAAATTAGCAGGTATGGGTGGACAAGTGGTAGTTTCCCATACAATACTTGTTGCCCCGGTAATTCCGGTGGCAATGGTTCTTGAGCTTTTAGAGCCTGTTAATCCGCATAAAAATATTTTGGGTAATTCTTTCCCATTATTAGGACAAACGGTAATCGTTCCATCAGGATTTTTGTTGTCTGCGAAAGCAATAATTGGATTTACCACAGTGCCGCCAAAAGGAGTTACTGTAAAATCTTCTTTATAGTCTGTACAAGGCGCAATCCCTACCGCATAAACTCGGTAGACTCCCGGTTGCGTAACGGTCACGGTTTCGGTAGTAGCTGCAAACCCAAAAGGACCGCTCCATGCATAACTAGCATAACCACTAGGCCCTGCAAGCGTTTTGCTAGCTTGACATAATACTTGTTTCTGTGAATAAATACAGTCATTAATCCCCACTAAAAAGTTAGTCGGTTGCGGCAACCCTAAATTACAGCTGGTAAATTTCGAAATACTAGGGTCATCCGTTATTTGGGTAGGATTAACTACTCCTTTATACGTGGCATAAGCCGAGTTTTTAATGACATTATCACAACGATCCACTAAAGCATCACAATCAGGTTTTACTTTTACTTTAAACCGAATTTCAGAGCGTATGAAAGGCCCACCCGGAGTTAAACTCTTTAAAACTAAAGCATCAGGAATATTGAAAATCAAGGTTCTCGTTCCTGCATTATAAGAATGTGTAACTCCCGCTGGTAATGAGGCTACATCAATATCTCCTGGGTAATTAAAATCAACATTCTTTGGTAAAATATCTTTTATGGTAAAACCTGTGGCATCATCATTCCCTTGATTTTCAAAACCAATCACATAGTTTAATTGTTGTCCTAAAATCACATTCGCATTACTAGCGTCTGCTCCAGTATTATCAAATACTTCTTTGGTCAGCAAAATGGTTGGTTCGATGATATCTACGGCAAAGGTGGTTACAAATGCACCGTAACCGTCTCCTGTTGTCGTAAGACGAAGTGTTGCATCGGTCTCGCCATTTGGAATTACTTCATTTAAGGCATTGGGTACTATGACATTATCAATATCTATTCCGAGGGTATTGGTACTGTTAGGTACTCTATTTGTTACATCAAGCCCGTTGTTAGTTATGGATGCATTGAAGAAATTATCTGCTGGATTTTTAGCATCACTAATAGCGGTAAATAGTAAAGGGACACTTAATGCCTTAAATTGGAAAGTATCGCCTTTATTACCTGCATCACCTTCAAGGGCTGCTACGCCAATTTTGGCATTAACAGGAAGAGGAGAGGGTAAGGTTTTGAAACCACTGACTTGAAAATCAACTAAAGGAAGGTATCCCGGGGTGTTAACATCTGGGTTTACCCCTACATAACCATCGAAAATGGATATGAATTTACTAGGTACTGTTGGACTTTCATACACTACTACAAGTGACCATCCTCCTGCTCCACCACCGTCTCTTTTACCTCTAGCCGCTCTTACATTTGCTACCGTATAAGGCCCGTCTGCATCGGTCAAATTAGTAACAATGGAAGTCACATCTTTAAAACAAACATAAGGGGAATCTTTGAAGGAATCGCTTACATTAGGACCGTTGTATTTATAACCATCAAAAATGATTTGGTCTGCTACGATATCTTGATAATTCCCATTTGGAACTTTGAACTTAATTTTGTCAAAATTGGCATCTCTAAGTGATCCATCGTACTTTGTTTTTCTATCTGTACTTCTATCATACGGATAGATAGCTGACCAATACAAGCCTGCAAAAACAATTCTCTTACAACTATTATTAATAAAAAGGTTGGCAGTACTTGAACTGAAAGTATTATTGTCACCATCAATATCAATGTATTCTACATAAAATTTATTATTATTATCGGGTCCTGTATAAGGTATGTTGGCTTCTGTAGTCAAAGCTGCTAAATTGGTCACTGTACCTGTATAGGCAACTCCATTTACCGGAGGTGCTGGGCTAAATATTGCTGGATTGGTATCGCTTCCATCTCCTACTTTATTGATTACAGTATTCCCAATTAAAACTACATCTCCTTTAACTTTAAGATACTTATTACCATTACCGTCATTGAGTCTAGCAGAAAAAGCTTTTCCTATCTGCCCATAAGAAAAAGAAGTCATCAACACCAGCGTCAGTAGGGTGAGCGCAAATCGGTGCCTAGTAGGGCTTGGCTTTTGAGAATAGGACAATCCTCCATTCCTTGTATCAAAACAGGAAACAATTTTACTTGAAAAGTGGGTACAAAACTTCCAAGCGAACTGGGATATAGTAGTAGGTTTTTTCATGGTTTATTATATGGTATTTCAATCTGTCGTTACTTTCTTTGGGGAAAAAAGCTGCGACAGAAAATCATTCGTTTCTAGCATTTTATGTTAATCGTACTCCTAATGGGACCTCCCATTTTTACTAGGATGGGACTCCCCTTCACCCTCTTTAGCCCTGCGCTCCCCTTCTCCCTAAACTAAGGGATTTTAGAGTGCTTCGCTCGTTCCTCTTTCGACTCATGTCTAGCGTAACGATTCTTGATTTTAAACTGGGTGCCCAACTATAAAAAAGACTTGCTTTTCCTTGGTTTACCGTTTTGAAATCAACACTCATTACTCAAAAACACCCCTTCACTTATGGCTCTTCCGCCCCCTTTTTCTTGTCGGATTTACAGCGGCTGATGGTCATTCCTATCTATTCTTTATGCGGATTCCTCCTTAATTTTCCACTTTCACAATCACCATTTTACTAGTGGAAGCGTGAGCGTTTTTATTTTTAATTTCTTCTTGTGCTTCTTGTAAGTTATCATACATACCGTTGTAGATATAATAACTGCTGGTATTGGCATCAAAATAGAAGGCCACATTTTTCATTCCAGACGCAACGGCTTTTGTCAAGAAGGCATCGCGTTTCGCTACGTCCTTATGTACCGCCATGATCATGTAATATCCGCTTGGCGTATTATCCACACGTTTCATGATTTGCATATTCGCTTGTTCCTCTCCAAAATCAAAATCACTAGTTGTCAATGGCGTTGTGCTCATTTTAGTGGTTTCTTTGATACGTTTCAAGGCCGCTTGATCTTGAGCAAATCGATCCGTAGCCGTTAACGAACTCGCCCGCTTGATACGGCGTTTTTTCTCAATTTCAACCGCAACTTTAATGTTTTCTAAGGATTGTACCAATTTCGTATTGCTCTGAACACTAACGGCTTGCTCTGTTTTTAATTGCTCCATCGCTTTTAAATAATTCACGCTCAAAGCATCCGTTGGGCTTGCTCCTTTTTTGATACGTTCATCGAACAAGTTCTTAATTTTATTGAGGTTGTCCTCTTGCATTTTGTTCATGGCAGCAATCTGAGATTTCAAAGATTCAATCGCCGCATTGTCGTTGCTACTGCTCTTAATTTCTTGCGGTTCTTTGAAAATTCCTTTTTCACTCAAATCATTTTCTTCCTTCATGTCTCGCAATTCTTTGGCTTTGCTAGCCACTTTTTGATCCAATTGAGCGAGTAACGATTGCTGCATTTTAGCAGACGCTTCGGCTTGCTTGGCCAAGTCGTCAATCGCTTTGGCACTAGCATCTTTCGCTACAGGAAGCACTGCGGCAGCAGCAGCGGCAATTTTAGCCAATCTGATTTTCTCGGCTTCAGCATCGGCTTTGGCTTTCGCATCCGCAGCTAACTTCGCATCGGCAACTAATTTTTCTTGACGTAAACGCTCGGCTTCTGCATCGGCTTTAGCTTTGACATCGGCAGCCAATTTCGCATCAGCAGCTAGTTTTTCTTGACGCAAACGTTCGGCTTCAGCATCAACTTTAGCTTTCGCATCGGCGGCTAATTTCGCATCTGCCGCTAATTTTTCTTGACGTAAACGCTCAGCTTCAGCATCGGCTTTAGCTTTAGCATCCGCTGCTACTTTCTCTTGACGTAAACGCTCAGCTTCAGCATCGGCTTTGGCTTTCGCATCCGCTGCCAATTTCGCATCGGCAGCTAATTTTTCTTGACGTAGACGCTCGGCTTCAGCATCGGCTTTAGCTTTGGCATCGACGGCTAGTTTCGCATCAGCAGCTATTTTTTCTTGACGTAAACGTTCGGCTTCAGCATCAGCTTTGGCTTTGGCATCCGCTACAAGTTTCGCATCAGCAGCTAATTTTTCTTGACGCAGACGCTCGGCTTCAGCATCGGCTTTGGCTTTGGCATCCGCGGCTAGTTTCGCATCAGCTGCAAGTTTTTCTTGACGCAAACGCTCGGCTTCAGCATCAGCTTTAGCTTTGGCATCCGCAGCTAATTTCGCATCAGCAGCTAGTTTTTCTTGACGCAAACGCTCGGCTTCTGCATCAGCTTTAGCTTTGGTATCCGCAGCTAACTTCGCATCAGCAGCTAATTTTTGTTGACGTAAACGTTCGGCTTCAGCATCGCCTTTGGCTTTGGCATCCGCAGCTAGTTTCGCATCAGCAGCTAATTTTTGTTGACGTAGACGCTCGGCTTCAGCATCGGCTTTGGCTTTAGCATCCGCGGCTAGTTTCGCATCAGCTGCAAGTTTTTCTTGACGCAAACGCTCGGCTTCAGCATCAGCTTTAGCTTTGGCATCCGCAGCTAATTTCGCATCAGCAGCTAGTTTTTCTTGACGCAAACGCTCGGCTTCTGCATCAGCTTTAGCTTTGGTATCCGCAGCTAACTTCGCATCAGCAGCTAATTTTTGTTGACGTAAACGTTCGGCTTCAGCATCGCCTTTGGCTTTGGCATCCGCAGCTAGTTTCGCATCAGCAGCTAATTTTTGTTGACGTAGACGCTCGGCTTCAGCATCGGCTTTGGCTTTAGCATCCGCGGCTAGTTTCGCATCAGCTGCAAGTTTTTCTTGACGCAAACGCTCGGCTTCAGCATCAGCTTTAGCTTTGGCATCCGCAGCTAATTTCGCATCAGCAGCTAGTTTTTCTTGACGCAAACGCTCGGCTTCAGCATCGGCTTTAGCTTTGGCATCGGTGGCTAGTTTCGCATCAGCAGCTAATTTCTGTTGACGTAGACGCTCGGCTTCAGCATCGGCTTTAGCTTTGGCATCGGCGGCCAATTTCGCATCAGCAGCTAGTTTTTGTTGGCGCAAACGCTCGGCTTCTGCAGCTGCTTTGGCTTTGGCATCCGCAGCTAACTTAGCATCGGTAGCCAGTTTTTCTTGACGCAAACGCTCGGCTTCAGCATCGGCTTTCGCTTTAGCATCGGCGGCTAGTTTGGCGAGTCTGGCTTTTTCTGCAGCAGCGGTTGCATTTTGCGCTGCACTGACTCCCGCCGCTTTTGCTTTAGCATCCGCAGCTAGTTTCTCTTGACGCAAACGCTCGGCTTCTACTGCTGCTTTGACTTCAGCATCCGCTTTGGCTTTGGCATCGGCAATCTCTTTGAGTTTCGCCAAACGAATTTGTTCACGAGCGGCTTGCGCTTCCTTACGAGCTGCTTCCAAATTAGCTTTGTCTACAGGAGATAATAAAGTACTTTGTTTTAGAGCCGTCGCTACCGTTTTAACCGTTTTCTTAGGTGCCGGTGTAGGATTTGGAAGAATCAAGGCCGCTTCATCCTCGTCATCACCATGATAGTATTTTTTGCTTTTAAACTTATAAGCCAGCACCAATTCGTGAGAATAGCCGAAATTTGAAAATCCAGACAATCCTTTTTCTGTGATATATTCTACCGAAATCGTTGGGGTAATGTTCATACCTATACCACCGGATAAGCCATATAACGAATTGTAGCCTCCTTGCGCCCAAATTCCCATGGGTATAGTAAAAGTGGCAATTCCAGATAATACGGTTTTTTCTTTCTTGAATTCAGAACGAACAAGCGCAGAGAATTTACTTTTATCAAAAAAACCATAGCTATCCATATAACCTGTATACATGACATGCGCTTGAATTCCCTTTTCAAGATCTTCTGATAGTATTTTGGAGGTACCAAAATTATAAGTCACCATATTAGTAAAGGCTACCCCAAAATCTAGAAAAGTAGTCCCATAATTCACTCCCGGACTAACCGTTAACAAAAAATGAGAGGGAATCGTATTTAAGGAAGGATCGGAAGGTCCATTAGTGATCACCTTACCGGCATTTAATCCACTTTTGTAAGCTCCTACATTCAGACCGAACGTTAAATTACTATCTTGTTCTAAAACTACGTTGTGCGTGAAATTGAGGATGCCACCAAAAGTGGTCAAAACGCCTATATTTTGTTGGAAAACACCTATCCCAATTCCTTCATTTTCTAAAAAACGTCCAGAATAACTGGCCAAGTAGGTTGTAGGGGCATCATTAAATTGCATCCATTGTCTTTTACTGTAAATGGTAGCAAACGTATTTTGTTCGCGCACAAAACTAAAAGTAGGATTGAGGACAAAACGATTAAATTTTAAAGAATTGCGCATCGGTAATGAAAACGACACCACTCCATCCTCAACCGGACTGGTTTGAGCATAGAGTGCGTGGTAAAAACCATAAAAAAGGGCGATCAACAGTACAAGCTTCTTCATATCATTTTATCACAGTGATGGATCCTTTTTTAACCTTGTTATCTGAAGTGGTAATTATGTAATAATAAATGGGGTTTACACTCTTAAAATCTATCGGACTTGTGACACTAGGCCAATCGTTTTGATAGTTCTTCGTTTGCAAAACCACGTCACCAAAAGCGCTGATGATGACCACTTCTACGTCTTTTCCATTCACATACTCTTGGGGTATGATCCAAGTATCATTGATAAAATCTCCATTAGGGCTAATCATATTAGGAATAGCGGCCACATCCGGAAACGGATTCGGATCGGTAGTATAACTTATTTCAAAAAGAAGCGTTTTCGTAAGGGTACAACTTCCGGGTTGCGTGATGACCACTTTGTATTTCCCTTTGGTGGAAACGGTATAAGAAGCTGCCGTTGCATTAGGGATTTGAATGTCATTCAGAAACCATTTGTAGGACGGATTTATAGCATCCGTGGTAGTAATTACGTCTAATTTCTCCCCAGGAACAATGGGAGTAGCCACTGTAGAAGAAACGGAAGTGGAGGCTGAAAATGAAATTTCTTGTAAATCAATACTCGCTGCAGCATCACAAGTCCCAAAACCAACTTTTACGCTGTATTTACCCGCAGCAACCGCCGAGAATGTTTGGTTGGTTGCCCCGCTTATCGCTACATTATCTTTATACCATTGATAAGTACTTCCCTGTGTTGTAGAGAGCACCGTAGCGCCTTGACTACTACAAAAAGGATTGCCCAAACTAGAAGTAATCACAGCCGTAGCTCCGGAATTAGAAGAAGTAACCGTAACACGATTGGAATACGAATTCGAAGTACACGTACCATAATTGGTTTCCGCATAATAAACCCCTGGGGAGCTAACACTATAATTTCCTCCTACGGCAGTCGCTACTTTGGTGGGCAACGCGGTAGGGCCATTGTCTCTGAACCAATTAAAAGTGAGTCCGAGATATTTTAGTGGGGAATCATTGGTCCCCGTCCCAGGATTATCTATCGAAAGGACATACGAACCTCCGGTACAATATACGGCCGTGGCCACACTGTTGTTAATAGTAAACTGACTGTCTTGAGGTTTGTAATAGGCAGGAAAAGCATTAGATTGCTGACTCACAGCCGCTGGAGCTGTACTACGCACTCTGATTTTATACCCTTCGCCACTGGTGGTTAAAGGCACCGAAAAAGTAATTTTAGCTGGAGAAGTCGTGATGGCGCCCGCAGCAGAAGTGTACACTATTGTTGGCGTGGCAAAACTACCTGAGGCATCAGAAAGTTCTACTATGAATTGATTAGCAGCCGTAAGCCCTGAGGTAGGCGTAAAGCTGAAATTCACATCAAATGTATTGAATGAAGGATTGGCACAAATTTGGGTAAAGGGAAAAGTAGGTTTCCCGATAGCAATTTGAGCATGAAGTGACGAAATAAAAGAGGGGAAACCAATCGCAATAATGAAAAATAATTGCACCCAAACAAAGGCCTTATTGTACCGACACATACTAAAATTGGGTTATTTACAAGGTTTTTAAAAAAAATAAAAACTTCGATTGTTGGGGGACAACCAAAGTTTTTATTGATACAAAACTAGTTGTTATTGGATGCCGTGATTTTAGAAATTTTCAATCTAAAATCAGGTCTTTTCTCATTAAACGCATCTAAAAATGCCTCCGCATTGTTTTGTTTATCGTACACATTAAAGAAAGCACTGTTTCCGTACCAGTTTTCTAACTCCTCGTTATTAGGATTAAATTCAGTGAAAATATTCCCTTTACAAGAATTAATATATAATTGTTCTAATTTGATCTTCTTTAGATTGGTAGCTGTAACTTCAATTTTGGCATCCAAAATCACAGCAGGATTGAAACCAGAAACCACACTTCTTTTTAATTCTAAAAACGAATTTTCAGCTACTCTAACCGCATCTTTTATCAAATTCTTTTGCATGTCACCTGTCAAATCCGCACTATCATTCACTAGAGTCAAATTACTAGCTACAATATTAGTTTGCTTTTTATTGAAATCCACTTCTGACTTTTGCTCATAAGAAGCGATATCCATACAACGGTAAGACGTAGTACTACTAGAGATATAAGACGAACGAATTGCTAAAGAATTCTCAATTTTACATTGCGATCCATAATTAAACTTGTAATCAATCGCACTAGATTTTAAGGAAACCATTTTTTTCATGCTAAGATCACCTCCATACACTACGAAAGAATCTCCTGCACTAAAACTCACCATCACATTTTCAACAGCGGTTTTATTTCCGATCCCGCCTAATAACAATCCGCTAAAATTGCCATTACCTCTTACTTTTCCTCCGGCATATTCTATGCGCACATAACGCAATATTCCTGAATCTGCCCCTACATCATTTCCTCCATACACGGTCATCGCATTATCCAATCCGAAGTCTACCGATGAAACACCTCCAAATTTATTGATAGGTGCATCCCCTAAAACGATGATCCCTCCCCAGTCTCCTGGTTTTTTTAAAGGACGGCTAGAGGTAAAAACAATCGGGTCGGTTTCCAAACCATCCGCTATAATTTTTGCTCCTTTAGTGATCACCAAAGCGGCTCCCGAGCCAAATTCACAAATAATTACAGTACCTGGCTCAATCGTCAGCACCGCGTTGTTATTCACATACACAGGACCTTGCATTAGGTAAATGTTCTTTTTAAGCAACTTAGTGTCCGTTGAAATGACACCTGCTATTATTTGGTTTGCTTCTCCATAATCTAACCGAGTAGGTTTAAATTCAGTCCAATTATTCAACCAATTTGTAGCTCCAATAATTCCTTTTTCTTGTTGCGCAGTAGCAGCAGAAACTACCAATAGCGCAACGGCTAAAACTTGAGTTATTCTTTTCATAAGATTTAAAGATTTGGGGGGGGGTGGGGGGTTATTATCTTACACTCAATAATCTGAAAAATATAATTGTTATACAATGTAGGCTTACTAGAAAGAATGTAACCTTAGTTAGAAGGAAAAAGAACGGCTTTCGAATTAATTTTCTCCTAAACTATTCAATGATTTCAAGGTCTCCTCATAAAACAAAATAGCAGAGATCAAATTACCTTTGTCTGCATAAGGCACCATTTTTCTTTGAAAATCAACCGTCACATCCAAAAAGGAATTCATACTTTCGGATTGCGTATTTAAAGCTTTCGTATTATTTGCATCTTCAGGAATTCCTAAATCTGTCAAAGTCACTCCTGGCTTACTAACCAATGCAATGTAAGGCAACGTTTTAACTAATACTTTAATTCTTTCGATGTACAATTCCAACAAAGGCCCTTTTTGCAATTGCTCCAATTCGGTCTTCGTGTAGTATTTTTTTACCAAAGCGGTTCTGCTAATGATACTTTGAGGCGCTTTCGTCTGTGCAGAAGCTACTCCAATAGTCAATAAAAATACTAATCCAAAAAAAATAATTTTCCCTTTCATGCTTTTCTTTTTTGTTAATTAAAATGTTAATAACAAAAATAAACAAATAAAATTAACTCACAACTTTTTGCGATAATTTTATGAATAAAAAATAGTACATATCTGTAAAAAACATGTATTTGGTCGACAAAATAAACTTTTAATCCATTGCCCTACAAGTATTTATACGTAATCCAAGAAATAGACACCCCTTCAAAAAAGGATGAAAAAAGAATGAATTTAACACTTTAAAATTGTTAATAAACAGTAATTATTTACAAAGAAAAAAGGGATTAAAACATATCCTATTACAATCGGTTGTTCCAAAAAAATAAAAACAGGTACTTTAAGCGCAAATCTCCTAAGTAACAATAGATTAAAAGACTTAAAATCTAACAAGACGAACCAAACACACAGTAGTTAAATTTATAAAACCAAGTAACGTGCAATCACATTCCGATAGCAGATTAAAATCCGTTACCACAAAATAAATGCGTTCCGATTAAACCTAAATAGCGCAAAAAAAAGGAGTTGCCCTCACTCTATTTCGGGAATAGGCTTGGGAGTAGCCTTTTTGAAAATAGGGTGCATATTATTTTTTTGGACTCGATCATTTTCTTTTATCTTTGCTTCATGCAATTTTCATCGATTTTAGGACAAATCCACATCAAAAATCACTTACTCCAAAGTGCCTCCACCGGCAGAACTCCTCACGCACAATTATTTGTAGGCCCTGAAGGATCTGGCACTCTTGCCATGGCGATCGCCTATGCACAATACCTTTTGTGTAACAACGAAGGTTTTGAAAACACTAATGGCCATGAAAGTTGTAATTTGAAATTCCAAAATCTCGGGCATCCTGATTTGCATTTTGTCTACCCAACGGTAAGTACTGAAGAGGTAAAAAGTAAGCCCAAAAGCATTGATTTTTTAGCAGATTGGCGCGCTTTTGTTTTAAAAAACCCTTATGGTAGTTTAACCGATTGGTATACTTTTCTAGGTGTACAAAACAAACAAGGAGAAATACGAGTAGATGACGCCCAAGAAATCTTAAAATCCTTAGCCTTAAAATCATATGAAGGGGGCTTCAAGATCATGATTGTTTGGATGGCAGACAAACTCAATACAGCAGCCGCGAATAAATTGTTGAAATTATTAGAAGAACCTCCAGAAAAAACACTTTTTATATTAATTACGGAGAATGAAGAGTCCATCCTCTCCACGATTCGCTCTCGATGTCAAGCCATTCATTTTAACGGTATTCCTGAAGCGGAGCTCTGTAAAGCCCTTATAGAATCACATCAACTGGATTCAAAAATGGCACAAAACTTGGCGCATCAAGCGCAAGGCAATTACAACAAAGCCTTACATTTGTTACATCAAGACGCTGACGAATTGGTTTTCGAGGAATGGTTTGTAGTTTGGGTAAGAGCGGCCTTTAAGGCGAAAGGAAATGCCGCTGCCATTCAAGATTTAATTTCGTGGAGCGAACAAATCGCACAATTAGGTAGAGAAAAACAGAAAAAGTTTTTACAGTTTTGCATCGAAATGTTTCGTCAGGCGCTACTCCTTAATTATCAAGCGAATTCTTTGGTGTACCTTGAACCCAAAGTAGAAAAATTTAAGTTGGAAAATTTCGCTCCTTTCATTCATGGAAATAACATACAGCCAATTTTCGACGAATTATCGGAGGCAATGTACCATATTGAACGCAATGGCAATGCTAAAATAATTTTGACCGACTTATCCATACAATTAACTCGATTAATCCATAAAAAATAACAATGATACACCAAACTGCCCCACTCCTATTACTTGTATTTTTGGCCATTACTTTTTTACAATCCGGATATGATAAATTATTTCACTGGAAAGATAATGTCTCTTGGTTGAAAACGCATTTTTCAAAAACCTTATTAAGTACTCAAGTCCCATTGGCCTTAGCCAATATTTTAGTGTTAGAACTCATTTCCGGCGTATTGTGCTTGGTCGGCGCTATTGAATTGTACCTTAGTAAGGGTACTATTTATGGCTATTATGGCGCGTTATTTTCTTCAATTACCTTACTCATGTTGTTGTTTGGTCAACGATTGGCTAAAGATTATGATGGCGCAAGAACCATCGTACTCTACTTTATCCCTGCTGTAATGGCGGTATATGCATTAAATTAAAATTAATAGTTACCCTAAAATATGATCCCAAAACATCCTTCAGAATCGCTTACCGTCATGACTGATTTGGTTTTGCCAAGTGAAACCAATCCATTGAATAACCTCTTTGGCGGAGAATTGCTTGCACGCATGGATCGAGCCGCTAGTATTGCAGCCCGAAGACATTCCAGAAGAATTGTGGTCACCGCCTCAGTAAATCATGTAGCCTTTAATAGAGCCGTTCCCATCGGGAGTGTAGTGACTGTGGAAGCGAAAATATCCCGATCATTCAAAAGTTCTATGGAAATTTATATCGATGTTTGGATTGAAGATCGCGAATCCGGACTACGCAACAAAGCCAACGAGGGTATTTACACTTTTGTGGCCGTTGACGATACCGGCAGACCCGTTGAAGTGGCTCCCATAATCCCGGAAACGGAATTAGAGATTCAACGATTTGATGCCGCCTTGCGTCGCAAACAACTCAGCTTAGTTCTGGCAGGTAAAATGAGTCCAAACGAAGCTACCGAATTAAAAGCCCTTTTCAATTAATGAGGTTTTGTGTGAAAAACTAACCTTTAAAAGGAAATCTGCATGAAAGTAAACCATTACGTTCCTTAAGAAAATGAAGAGGCTTGGTACGTAATGTGCCTTATATCTTACTGATAAAAAAAAGAAACGCACTACACAAGCTTTCTAAATTTCAATGCTTTGTATGTCGAAAAAAAATGTATTTTTACTAAAATTACCTCGCTACACAATGACGCGACATAATCTTTTAAATGAATTCATAAAAAATTGACTCATGAAGAAATTAAGAAAACTAAGGAGCTCGTTCCTTCTTTTTGAAGCCTAAGGTCTTTTTTGGAGAAAAATTACAATGCATACAGTACAATTACAATCAACAGATTACAATTAAAACCCTTTTACACGCCAATTATTTAGTATCAACCTTAAAATTAGATGAAAGAAAAGATGAGTTCAGACAAAGAAGCCAAATTAAAAGCGTTACAATTAACGCTAGATAAATTAGATAAAACTTACGGAAAAGGAACCGTAATGAAAATGGGAGACAAAGCCATTGAAGAAGTGGAAACCATTTCTTCTGGTTCACTAGGCATTGATTTAGCCTTAGGAGTAAATGGCTATCCTAAAGGAAGGATTATTGAAATTTATGGTCCAGAATCTTCAGGTAAAACTACCCTAACCTTACACGCGATCGCCGAGGCACAAAAAGCTGGAGGTATCGCCGCTTTTATTGATGCAGAACATGCTTTTGATAGAAATTATGCTGAAAAATTAGGTGTTGACATCGAAAATTTAATTATTTCTCAACCTGACAATGGGGAGCAAGCCTTAGAAATTGCTGAAAATTTAATCCGTTCAGGAGCCATAGACATTGTGGTGATTGACTCGGTAGCAGCCTTAACTCCTAAAAGTGAAATTGAAGGAGAAATGGGAGATTCTAAAATGGGACTGCATGCACGTTTGATGTCGCAAGCCCTTAGAAAATTAACTGGAACAATCAGCAAAACACATTGTACCGTATTTTTTATCAACCAATTAAGGGAGAAAATCGGAGTAATGTTTGGAAATCCAGAAACTACAACGGGTGGTAACGCCTTAAAATTTTACGCTTCTGTACGTTTAGACATTCGTAGATCTACTCAAATTAAAGACGGAGAAAATGTGCTTGGAAATCGCACTAAAGTAAAAATCGTAAAAAACAAAGTAGCTCCACCATTTAAAGTAGCCGAATTTGATATTATGTATGGCGAAGGAATCTCTAAAACCGGAGAAATTTTGGATTTAGCGGTTGAATTTGAAATCATCAAAAAAGCGGGCTCTTGGTTTAGTTATGGAGACACCAAACTTGGTCAAGGTCGTGATGCCGTAAAAACGTTGATTAAAGATAATCCAGAACTTGCAGACGAGTTAGAAGTAAAAATTAAAAATCGTATCAAAGAATTAGCTAACGAGTAAAAAAATTATTCGTTGACCTAATAAATTCACTTCAATGCATCCCCTTGAAGTGTTCTTCTAAACGAAATATTCCTCTTTTAAAGCGGGCTTGTTTATCAAAACAAGCTCGCTTTTTGTTTTTTGAAAGAATTCTCTTTTGTTTTAAGTCGCTGAGAATCGCGTATTTAAAAACAAATGACGTGTGATTCGAAATATTAAAAAATAACTACTGTAGAAAAGCTTAGCATTACATCAAAAATGTAACCGCAAAGACGCAAGAACGCACGCAAAACTTTCAAATCTGTGAAAATCCGAGTCTGAAATTTAACCGCAAAGACGCAAGGACGCAAAGAATTTTTAAAACTGTGAAAATCTGTGTTTGAAATTTAACCGCAAAGACGCGAGGACGCAAAGAATTTTCAAATCTGTGAAAATCCGGGTTTAAAATGTAACCGCAAAGACGCGAGGACGCAAAGAATTTTCAAATTTGTGAAAATCCGGGTTTAAAATGTAACCGCAAAGACGCAAGAACGCACACAAAACTTTCAAATCTGTGAAAATCCGAGTCTGAAATTTAACCGCAAAGACGCAAGAACGCACACAAAACTTTCAAATCTGTGAAAATCCGAGTCTGAAATTTAACCGCAAAGACGCGAGGACGCAAAGAATTTTCAAATCTGTGAAAATCTGGGTTTAAAATGTAATCGCAAAGCATTTTAAATAAGCCTTAGGATTGTAGCAATCGCTTTAAAATACTCTGATATACTTTCTCTTTGAGTGGTTTTCTAGCATCTTTGTCTAAGCCGTTAGTGTCTATTAACTCCCCAATATGTGCCCGCATCTTACCTGGGCTACCACTAAAAAATGTGAAAGAAAAACGTTTTTTATTATCTGGAAAGGTGATGGGTACAATAGGAATTTGATGCGCTAAAGCCAAACGAAAAGCGCCGTCTTTGAATTGATCTAAAATAATAGTCTCATCATCAGGCACCCCGCCTTCGGGAAAAATACAAACACTAAGTCCTCTATTAATCCGTTGCTGTGCAGCTTCAAAAACAGCTTGCCTACTTTTAGCAGATCCTCGGTCAACCAAAATACAAGTTCGTTTGTAAAAGAAACCAAACAACGGAATTCGTACCAATTCTTTTTTTCCAACAAAAACAAAAGGATTTTTTATGATGGCCAACATCAGCATGATGTCTATCATAGAAGTGTGATTGGCCACAATCATATAACTCTTTTTGGGATTCAACACTACCTCTTGGGTAAGGCTGTATCGAAAACCCATTCCAAACAAAATAAATTTGGCCCAAATTCTAGCCATTTTAAAAAAATAAGGATAGCCCCTTTCTGTTAGTATCGAAACAACCAAAAAAGGAAACATCACCAATATGGGAAGCGCCATCAAAACATAAAACCAAATTCTCCAAAAAAACCAAAAAATATAGTGTATCCCTCGCATGTTCCAAATGTAAGAATTTCATTGATTCTGAAAACAAAAAAAAAGACAGATTCGCTTTCTTGTGTTATTTTTTGAAATGCTAATGCTGTGAAAATTTACCTAAAACCCAATCCTATTGCAATTCTGAAATAAAACGGCTACGCAGGCCCGCACTAGGGGTCAAGCCTGCGACTCTTTGATGTAGTAGTATAGTTCCATCAGAACGATTTATAGTGTAGCAACGGTTTTAATCCTTTTCTTGTAAAAATTCATGAAAACTTGCTACAACTTTCAAACGGAAGCGCGCACTAAAAGAAGAAGAAACCAGCATGTAAAACTATTTTGCCGCCAACCATGGTTTTGGATTAACATAATTTACGTTTTCACATAAGGTAAACTTCAGAATGGTTTTACCTTCGGCATTAGTGTGAATGGTCCCGAGGTTTTGTTTCGCACTTACTTTGTCTCCTTTTCGAACAGAAATGCTACTCAAATTCTGATAAACGGTAAAATAATTACCATGTTGAATCATGACTGCTTTGTTGTTAGAAATGGCAATTACAGAGAAAACTTCCCCTGAAAAGACAGCTCTCGCCTGAGCTCCTTGGTAAGTGGCAATAGACAAACCGCTATTTTGAATAGTTAACGTTTTATAAACGGGATGAGGCTGTGCCCCAAAACCTAGAAACACGCTGCCCTTATCAACAGGCCAAGGCAACCTTCCTCTATTCGCTTTAAAATTATCCGACACTAACTGCCCTTCAGAAGTCAACTCCATCTTAGTGGTCGATACAGGAGCGATTACTTTTTTAGGCACTTCTTTGGTCACCACCACTTTGGGTTTTGTTACTACAGCTGCTTTGCTACCAGCTGCTTTGCTACCAGCTGCTTTGGCGGCCAAGGCTTTCTCTTTAGCTATCTTTTCCGCTAAAGCTTTTTCTCTCGCTATTTTTTCTTGTAGCGCTTTCTCTTTTGCAGCCCTAGCCAATGCCGCTTTCCGATTAGCTTCTGCAATAGCTTTTCGAATTAATCGATCAATTTCTTTATCAATCGCCTTAGCTTGTTGTTGTTTTTTCTTAATCTGGGCTACGATATTTTTTTCGTCTTTTTGAAGCAAGACTACTATTTGCTGCTGTTCTTTTTGGGCGGCCTCCAACGATAATTTTTCCTTTTCTTTTTCGGAGATTAACCTTTCTTTTTGCTGTTTTTGAGACTTCAACTTATCATGAAAAACGGTCAATTCCTTTGATTTTACTACAATTTCTTGCGCCTGTATTTTTCTAAAACTAGTATATTGTTTCATATACTGCAGGCGTTTATAGGCTTGTAAAAAACTAGAAGAAGACAAAATAAACATAGCTTTACTCTCTTCAGACCTACTCTTATACGATTTAACAATCATTTCGGCATAATCCGCTTTCAAAAGGGCTAACTCATTGTCCAAAAAGCTCATTTTAAGCTCATTTGATTGCATATCCTTATTCAGTACTTGCGTTTGCTTTTCGGTAGTGGCTATTAAAGATTCTTTGAGTTTAATATTTTGAGTGTGCAATTCCATGGTTTTAAAGGCCGATTTTTCCTTTTTTTTAACGGTCTGCAATTTTTTTTCATTTTCCAAAATTTCTCTTTGAATTTTGGATTTTTGAATTTCTAAAGACTTTTGAGAATTGGGTTGTGCCAATACTAAAGAAGAAAAAGCGAATAATAAAAAAGTATAGAGAGGCTTGAACATGAAAGGAGGGATGTTTTTGGTGCAAAAATAGGTATTTCTAGGGTAGAAACAGAAAAAGCACTATTTAAACTTGCTATAAAATAGTGCTTTTAGAACTTCATATCTTGAGGCAAACACTACATGTTATACAACCAATTCGCTGGGTTATTGTAGTTAGCATTTTCAGAAATGGTAAATTTCAAAACGGTCTTACCTTCACTATTCGTACGAATTCTACCTAAATTCTGTTTAATTCCCACTTTATCACCTTTGGACACCGTAACAGAACTTAAATTTTGATATACCGTAAAACAGTCGCCATGTTGAATCATGACCGCTTTGTTTACCGGAGAAAGCACCATAATATTTGTCACTTCACCAGCAAAAACGGCACGAGCGGAAGCCCCAGAATCCGTAGTGATTTCGACCCCACTGTTATTGATTGTCAAAGTTGGAAACACCGGATGTGGCTGCTTGCCATAGCCTAAAGAAACAAATCCTTTCTCAACGGGCCAAGGCAATTTTCCTTTATTGGCTCTAAAATTATCGGCTAAAATTTTAGCTTCCGCCGTTAAAACAATTCTTGATGAGGACCCGTTAGCAACAACACCATCTTTAGCCGCTTTCCGATTCGCTTCGGCGATAGCTTCACGAATTAATCGGTCTATTTGACGGTCTATGGCTTTGGTTTCGGTTTGCTTTTTACGAATCGCAGCCATGATTTTGTTCTTATCTTTCTTGATGGTATTCACCAAACGCAACTGCTCTTTCTTCTGTTTTTCCAGTTCATTTTTTTCTTTTTCACGGTCGGCAATTATCTTTTGTTTTTCCTTTTTTTGGATAGATAATCTACCGTTATAGTCTTTGAGTTGAAGGCTTTTGGATTGTATTTCTTCTCCTTGCATTTTACGAAAACTAGAATATTGTTTCATGTATTGCGCCCGTTTGTAGGCTTGCAAAAAGTTTTCAGAAGACAATAAAAACATCGCTCTGCTTTGCTCAGATCTGCTTTTGTAGGATTTGACAATCATACGCGCATAATCCTCTTTCAAAATTTCTAATTCACTTTTGAGCTTATTAATTTTAACTTGGTTAATGTACATGTCATTGCCCAAAACCTTCGCTTGTTTTTCGGTGGTTTTAATCAATCGTTCTTGCAATTTGATTTTATTGGCTTGCAACATCACTACTGTCACGGCCGATTTTTCTTTTTTCTTGACCGATTGTAATTGACTTTCATTTTCTCTGATTTCTTGAAGAATCTGTGCTTTGCGTTGTTCTAACTTTTCTTGTTGTGACTCTTGCCCCCAAACAAGGGAAGTCAAACACATAAAAAAGAAACTTAAGAGAAGTTTTGACATGATTAACGTATTTAGATAAGGGTTACTTAATTAAAATTCTTTTATAGCCACTAGGGATACTGTAAGGAAATGTAAGTGCTTCGTTTACTGAAATAGAAGTATAATTAAGTTTAATTTCGGTTTTCCCTTTGGGTTGTGTGGCCAAGATTTGAATTCTTTTTGGCAATGTAATACTCGTTTGTGGCTCGAAATTATCATAAGACACCGCAATACTTCTTCCTTCTTTAACTTGCGTGATTTCTTGCTTTTGGAGTACATAACGTATCGCATCTACAAAGAAGGTCTTCTGGATTTTTTCTTGAGACAAGTCTTCTAATTTATAGTTTTGATCTGCTTCCAAAGTTTCTTTGTATTTTCCTTGGGTCAAATCATCTATGGCTTGTCCAATCAATAGATTTTGCACTTTCGAAAAATCCAAATCGGTTCCTAACCATTGGCTTAATCCTTTAAAATCACCTTCAAAATAAGTGCCGTTTATTTTTTCGTAATAACTCACTCCTTGAGGGGTTATTGACGCTTTGGCCATGGTTATTCCTAAAAATCGAACACTTACTACTATTTGTTCGTCTTTTTTCATTTTGATTTCTGCGGTCACATTTTGTGCCATTTTATCATCCGCATAACTGGCACTTGATTTGATATATAAGGTCGAAAAATTAGTGGGGTTATGGTATAATTTTTCTATCACAGAACTACTAGCTCGTGGGGCTTCTTTAGGGCTTGTGGCTACGACACTGGATTTCGATTTACAAGAAAGCAGTGTAATTAGCACCAATAGGACTCCGTATTTCTTCATTATTTCTTTGCTTTTACTAGTTGATTGGCTTTGGAAAAATAGAACTCTTTTTTGGTCATATCGCCCAATCCATTGCAGGATTCTCCTAATTGAATATAAAAATTAGCCTCTAAAATGGGATTGTCAATAACATAATCTACACCCGATTCGAGGAAGTCTTTTGCTTTTTTAAATTGGCGTAACTGATTGTATCCTAATCCCGCATAATAATAAAAATGTGGTTGTGACGGATACTGTTCCACCCATGCTTGTGCCTTTTCCGAGACCTCTTTAAATTGCTTCATTTCGGTATAGGATTGCAATAACAAGATGGGGGTTTCTAGGGATAAATTTGGCGTTGTTAGTACTGCTTTTTCAAAATATTTTATGGCTTTTTCCCATTGTTTTTTCTGATAATAAAAGTTGCCTACTTCTTTGGCAACAGGCACCGTAGGATCGGATTCCATTATGGTGATGGCTTTTTCTAAATCAGATTCGTATTTTGGATTTTTCCCTGCGAAAATCAAAAACTCATTCAACATCCGATGTTTTATTTTAGAATCAATTTTTGTACTAGCCAACACTACATTCATAGCTTGAACCGCACTCTGACCGTCATTTTTCTCGATATGAAATTTAAATAAACTCACTTGTGCCCATTCCGAAGTTGGAATTTCTCGCTCTAATTTTTGGGCCACTTCGAGCATTTTCTCCACCTCGTTGTTTTTAGAGTACCGATAAATCAAATCGATATAATTAGCTTCTTCCTTTGGAAATTTGTCAATTTGAGAAATTAAATGGTCAATCTCGGTATTTTGATATTTTCCTTGTGATAAAATTCGAATTTTATAAGCTTCTCGTTGATCCGTTTTTCCAACGCTTTCATTCAATTGGTTGATTAATTCCAACGCTTTATCATATTGCGTGGTGGCCATGTATACACTCACTAAATCTTCTTTGAATTTAGGATCCAAAGCAATGAGTTGGTTCAAAACGATAATTCCTTTAGTATAGTTTTTTGTAGCATAAGTTACATCGTACATACCCACCCAAAACCATTTGTTTTTAGGGTCGATACTAGCGGCTTTTTCAAAGGAAGCATAAGCGCTATCGTAATTTTTTAACGCCAAATAATTTTTGCCCAACTCATAATGCACTGCCGCCTCCTCGGGGTGTGTTTTCAAACATTTTTCAAGGGCGACTAAGGCTTTGTCGTAATTCTCAATTCCCTTTTGTAATAAGGCTTCATAAAAAGCGTCTTGGTATTCGTTTTGAGCCATAGCAATCTTATCCGGCTCGGTTTGGGCCTGAATCCAAATAGGAAATCCTAAAAATCCCAGGAATAAGAATACTATACCTCTACAATTCATCCCCTGTTTTTTATTCTAAAACGGAATAATCTCCGATGCTTATGCTGGTAAAATTCCCATCATAGGTCACGTGATTTCCAATCATAGCATTGTCTAAAACGGCATTTTTAATGTGAGCGTGTGTTTGAATTAAACTATTTTTGATGGTTGAATCAAAAACATGACAAGCTTTTCCTAAGGAAACATTCGGTCCAATAGTAACGTTCGATAAAACAACATGCTCCCCTATAAAACAAGGAGGAATAATAGTAGCATTCTCTAATTTTGCTGATGGATCAATCAAATTAACACCATCTTGCTGCAAGAATCCTAGCATTCGTCCGTTAGTTTCTACGGTAACATTTTTGTTGCCGCAATCCATCCATTCGTCTACACTTCCGGTTTTGAACACTTTACCATTGGCCATCATTCCTTTGATACCGTCATTGATTTGGTATTCTCCTCCATTTTGAATATTGTTGTCCAAAACGTTTTGCAATTCTTGTTTTAAAACTTCTACCTCTTTGAAATAATAAATTCCGATAACGGCTAAATCACTCACGAACTCTTTTGGTTTTTCTACTAATTCTACGATTTCATTTTGAGCATTTAGTTTTACTACACCATAGGCTTCTGGTTCATCAACTTGTTTTACCCAAATTACAGCATCCGCTTCTGGATCTAACTCAAAATCGGCACGAATTAAGGTGTCTGCATAAGCGATCACTGCAGGTCCTGATAAAGATTCCTTGGCACACATAATCGCGTGGCCCGTTCCCAAAGGTAAATCCTGACGGTAAATAGAAGCTTTCGCACCTAATCCTTGAGCTAATTCTTGTAAACTAGCTACAACATCGTCACCAAAAAAGGCTTCATCTCCTAAAATAAAAGCAATTTCCTCTATCGGTTGTTTTAAAATTTTGGCAATATCTTCTACTAATCTATGTACGATTGGTTTACCTGCAACTGGGATTAATGGTTTTGGAACGGTCAAAGAATGTGGTCTTAAACGAGACCCACGTCCCGCCATTGGTACTATTATTTTCATTATAATTTGTATTAAGATTGTAGAATTAAGTATTAAGACAAAACGAAATACTCTTCTGATTATTATTTACCAGCTTTTGTTCAAACACTGCCTTTGAAGACTGCGAACTGAACACTAAAAGCTGAACACTGTTTACTATTTTACTCCTGTACTACCAAATCCTCCTGCACCTCTTGTGGTCTCAGATAATTCGTTGACTACAACCCACTCGGCTCGTTCGTGTTTGGCGATTACTAATTGAGCGATGCGTTCTCCATTTTGGATTACAAATGGCTCATTGGATAAATTTACTAAAATCACACCAATTTCCCCTCTATAATCGGCATCAATTGTTCCTGGCGCATTGAGAACGGTGATTCCGTTTTTGGCCGCCAAGCCACTACGGGGTCTTACTTGTGCTTCGTAACCTATAGGCAATTCAATAAACAAACCTGTTTTTACGATAGCTCTTTCTAGAGGAGCCAAAGTAATGGGTTCGGTTATATTCGCACGCAAATCCATTCCTGCCGAAGCGATAGTTTCGTAATGAGGCAGTTCGTGTGCGGATGTATTGATGATGTTGATTGTCATTTTTTATTTTTTAATTGTTGTTCATAGGATCGTAGGGACGTAGGGACGTAGGGACAAGTCGCGACTTGTCCGTACATTGTCCGTACCCTGTCCGTACCCTGTTCGTATATAGAGTTATTTTTTTCGTTTAATAATATTTAAAATTGTGGTTTTCTCATTGTGATAAATGAAATAAAGAAACGCTAGTAATAACGGGATTCCTACGAAATAATTCTCTCTAAATCCGTAAAAAGAAATCACCGAAAACAAAATTGAAATGCCCAAATAAGCACCTATTTTTTCCATATCATAAGGAATAGGATAGTGTTTTTTGCCCAAAACATAGGAAATCAACATCATACTTCCATAAGCCGAAATCGTAGCAATGGCCGAGCCGTAATAGCTAAATGTTGGAATCAAAATATAGTTTAGAAGTAAGGTCAAAAGTGCACCAACTATCGAAATATATGCTCCAATAATCGTCTTGTCCGTTAGTTTATACCAAACGGAAAGATTGTTGTAGATGCCTAAAAAGAAGTTGGCCAAGATAATCAACGGAACCACTTTCATCGCTTCCCAATACGCGTCGTCTAATAATAAAAATTTTAAAATATCAGCAAAAACAATGACACCCAAAAGAATCAAAGAACCAAAAATGACAAAATATTTAGTAATCATCGCATAGGTTTGTGGGGCGTTTTCATTACTAGAGTGACTAAAGAAAAACGGCTCAATACCCAATCGGAAGGCTGTGGCAAAAAGTACCATAAAAAGCCCTAATTTATAACAGGCCGAATAAGCCCCTACTTCGGATTTGGCAATGTTGTCAGGCAACCAATAGCCTAATAAAATTTTATCGAAATGTTCGTTTACCGCAAAAGCAATTCCTGCAATTAAGATAGGCAAACCGTAGCGCATCATTTTTTTCCAAAGTACCGCATCAAAATTACGTTTTAAGGAAACATAATTAGGTGAAAGTACTACAAAAGTGAGCAAACTCGCCAACAAATTGGAAACGAAAATGTAGCCAATTTCGAAATTATCGATATACATATTCCCCAAAAAAGAGTCGGGATTATCGGCATAAATTTTAGGTAAAACCAATAAGAAATAAAGGTTGAGTGCTAAGTTTACGACTACATTCCCTATTTTGATGATAGCATACATCATAGGGCGTTTGTTAGCTCTTAATTTTGAAAAAGGAATAATCACCAAGGCATCTAAAACCAAAATCCAAATGGTAAACGTAATGTACTGCACATCTACATGAGCCCATGAGGCTAAGGTGTTTCTAAAAATTAAGGCGCCAAATAAAAACAAAATGGAAGACCAAAAAATAGAAATGGTACTGGTGGCAATGACATTTTCTTTATCGGTTTCGGCACTGTAGAAACGGAAAAAAGCGGTTTCCATACCGTAGGATAAAATTACGTTGAAAAAAACCATCCAAGAGAGAACGATAGAAACTTCGCCATACTCTGCTGTTGGTAAAATTCCGGTGTACAAGCGCACCAATAAAAAACTGAGCATACGAGGCAAAACGGTTGCTAGTCCGTAAATTGCCGTTTGTTTGAATAGACTTTTATATAATCCCAAAATGGTTTGGTTTTGATTTGACTTAAAAAAACAAAAATAACGAATTCAAGGTTGACTTAATAAAAAAATTTAACCGCATGGATTGTGGTTAAATTTAAACATTGAAGCCATTGAAGTCTTTTTGGAATAGCAACTGGTTTTTGAACCATATAAGGGCATGCAAGGTCATATAAGAATAGTAGGCGTTTACTTTGGTGTTAAATTTAACCGCTAAGTACACAAAGGGTTACGCAAAGAACACAAAGGAAATAAAACTTTTATTTCAAACGTGACTTATATGACCTTAAATGCCCTTTATATGGTTAAAAATTAAACGCAAACCGCAAAGAAAAAACTTCAATAAACTTATATCTCTTATATGGTTGAAAAAAAATAACCACAAAGAGCGCAAAGATTTACACAAGGTTCAAAAAGAAAAAACTTACATGACCTTATATTATATGGTTGAAAATTTTATGAAAGTCCGTCTTCGTTGATGATTTTCAAAAAATGAAAGCCTTTGGGCACATAGCCTTGGTTGTAATAAAAACGATGGGCATTGAAGTTTCCTGTAAATGCATCCAAAACAATCATGGTACAATTCGTAGCTTTGGCCTTAGCATCGATATAGTCCGTCATCATTTTTCCAATGCCTTTGGCGCGATGATCGGGATGCACTACAAAATTATCGATTTCGATATACTTCCCTGACCATAATTTATACCCTTGCCAAAAACCCGTAATCCCCAAACAAATGTCACCTTCAAAAACGGCAAGCTGTTTATAGTTATGCGGAATCATTTCGGTAAGATAGGTGTCGTATTTTTCAATGGTAAATGTGGGGTACAAATGACGCATCATGTCAATACGAGCTAGCATCTCTTCTTTAGTGCTCAATTCTCTAAGTTGAATTTCCATAGGTAATTTTAAAAGTGTAAAATTAGAGAAAAAGAGATGAGTTGGAAAGATGTGGGAAGGTGAATTTTGGAAAAATCTAATAGAAATTGTTGAATTTAATAGTCCTAAAGTATACATTTTAACCAAAATCACAATGTATAGCTTAAACTCTTTGTAAAAAGCCAAATTTTCAAATCACTGAATAACAATGATTTGAAAAACAACATTCTCGGAATTCACGGAATTACGACACGGAATTCCGCGAATTCCGACAACAACTGTTTGTGCAACAACAATTAGTCCCCTAGCTTCTTTGAATAGTAATTTTACACCTTATAAAAAACATCTTCCAAAGAAATCTCCAATTCAGGAAACAAAGGACTTTTAATATTTTCGCCTTCTACTTGTGGTTTCAAACCGATAAATTCGCCATTAACTAAAGTGTAGACTAGTATTATTTTGTCATTGGGTTCTATGATCCAATATTCTTTTACACCCGCTTCTTGGTATAAATTAAACTTAGTATGAACATCGTGTTTACTATTGTTCGGTGATATAATCTCCACCATCAAATCGGGTGTTCCGTTACAACCTCTTGCATCTAACTTGCTTTCGTCACAAATAATACACAAATCGGGTTGTAGTACAGTTGTATCTTTTTTAGCTGAAGGTATTGGCAACCGAACATCAAAAGGTGCTTGAAAAACTCTACAAGGTTTTCGTCTAAAATTAATATAAAAAATTCCGGTAAGATTATTCACAACCGTTTGATGTACCATACTTGGAGCCGGACTCATTTTGAGAATAAACCCTTTTATCAACTCCACACGTTCCTGAAATTGCCACTTCAAATAATCCGAATACGAATATTCTTTGGTCAAATCTAAATCCGAAAAATTGGTAACTATTGCCATCACAGTAGATTTTAAAAAACAAATTTAATCAATTGTAATTAGATCTTGCATAAAAATAAAAAGTCCCGCAATTGCGAGACTCTTAAATATATTCGAATAATAATTATTATCCATTCAAAGCTTTTGCTCCACCAACAATCTCCAAGGTTTCGTTAGTAATCGTTGCTTGACGAGCTTTGTTATACGTTAACTGTAATTGGTCACGTTATTCTGTAGCATTATCTGTTGCTTTATGCATGAGCAGTCATAGGAGCCCCATGTTCTGAAGCAAATGAATCTCTAATTCCTTTATATGATTGCGTTTTCAATGATTTAGGGATCAAAGTCAACACGATTTCTTCTTTGAATAGTAATTTTACACCTTATAAAAAACGTCTTCCACAGCAATATTTAGTTCTGGAAACAAGAGACTTTTAATATTTTCGCCTTCTACTTGTGGTTTCAAACCGATAAATTCGCAATTAACTAAAGTGTAGACTAGTATTATTTTATCATTGGGTTCTATGATCCAATATTCTTTAACACCCGCTTCTTGGTATAAATTAAACTTGGTATGTACATCGTGTTTGCTATTGTTTGATGATATAATTTCGACCATCAAATCAGGTGTGCCATTACATCCTCTTGCGTCGAGTTTACTTTCGTCACATATAATACACAAATCAGGTTGTACTACTGTAGCATCATTTTTGGCTGACGGTATTGGTAAACGAACATCAAATGGAGCAACAAAAACATCACAAGGTTTTCGTTTAAAATAAGTATTTAATTCATAAGAGACGTTATTTGATATTCTTTGATGCACCATACTTGGAGCAGGACTCATTTTAAATATAAAACCATTGATCAATTCTACACGCTCTTGAAATTGCCATAACAAATAGTCAGCATAACCATAGGTTTTGGTCAAATCTAAATCCGAAAAATTAGTAATTATTCCCATTATGTCGTCTTTAAAAAACAAATTTAATCAATTGAGATTACTTTTTTAATAAAAACAAAAAAGCCAACAAATTTTGATGGCTTTTTATTCTAATTCATTATGAAGTTTACCCATTCAAAGCTTCTGCTCCACCAACAATCTCCAAGATTTCGTTAGTAATCGCTGCTTGACGAGCTTTGTTATACGTTAACTTCAATTGGTCACGTAATTCCGTAGCATTATCTGTTGCTTTATGCATAGCAGTCATACGAGCACCATGTTCTGAAGCAAATGAATCTCTAATTCCTTTATATAATTGTGTTTTCAATGATTTAGGAATCAAAGTCAACACGATTTCTTCTTTTGAAGGCTCAAAAATATAATCTCCAGGAGTAACCGCTTTATCAGCTTGGATAGGAGCTAATGGCAAGAACTGTTCTGTTTGTACAATTTGAGTGGCAGCATTTTTAAATTGGTTGTATACCAATTCAATTCTATCATAATTACCACCAACAAATTGTTGTGTTAAATGATCTGCAATTGTAGCCACGTTCTCAAAACTCAAGGCATCAAAAACTTTACTCTCGTTACCAACTACTGCAAAATTTTTACCCAAAACATCATTTCCTTTTTTACCAATAGCAAAAACATCTACTTGTTTTCCTGTGTAATAATCTGCACGTACTTTAACTTCCTTAATTACATTGGTATTAAAAGCTCCGCACAAACCACGGTTAGAGGTAATAGCTACTAATAATACTTTTTTGATTTCTCTTTGTGTAGTATACTCTCCTCCTACATCACCATCTAAGGTAGCAGAAAGATTTTGTAGTAATTCCGTTTGTTTTTCAGCATAAGGACGCATCGCTGTGATGGCATCTTGCGCTTTTTTCAACTTTGCAGCAGAAACCATTTTCATTGCCGATGTAATTTGCATCGTAGATGAAATGGAAACAATTCTATTACGGATTTCCTTTAAATTAGCCATTGTTTTTTTAAGTAAATAGTAATAAGTAATTAGTGACTAGCTGTTGACTAATCACTAATTACTATTCACTAGATTAGTTATATTTTGCTGAAATTTCTTTTGCTGCAGCTTCAATTACATCTGTAATTTCGTCTGTAAATTTACCTGCTTTCAAAGCATCCAAAGTTGCTCTGTTTTTGTTGTTCATGTATTCTAAGAAATCTTTCTCGAATTCTTTTACTTTATTTACAGGAACGTTACGCAACAAGTTTTTAGAACCCGCGTAGATAATTGCTACTTGGTCTTCAACTGTATAAGGATCGTTCAAACCTTGTTTCAAGATCTCAACGTTTCTTCTACCTTTTTCAATTACGTTTAATGTAACGGCATCCAAATCAGAACCAAACTTAGCAAACGCTTCCAATTCACGGAATTGTGCTTGGTCTAATTTTAAAGTACCCGCTACTTTTTTCATTGATTTAATTTGAGCGTTACCACCCACACGAGATACAGAAATACCTACGTTAATCGCTGGACGAACCCCAGAGTTGAACAAATCTCCATCCAAGAAAATTTGACCATCAGTAATCGAAATTACGTTCGTTGGGATATACGCAGATACGTCACCCGCTTGTGTTTCGATAATTGGTAAAGCTGTTAATGAACCACCACCTTTAACGATTCCTTTTAATGAATCTGGTAAATCATTCATATTTTTAGCGATAGAGTCATCAGCAATTACTTTACAAGCTCTTTCTAACAAACGAGAGTGTAGGTAGAAAACGTCACCTGGGTAAGCCTCACGTCCTGGAGGTCTTCTTAATAAAAGAGATACCTCACGGTAAGCAACCGCTTGTTTAGATAAGTCATCATAAACGATTAACGCTGGACGACCTGAATCTCTAAAGTACTCACCAATTGCAGCACCTGCGAAAGGAGCATATACTTGCATTGGCGCTGGATCAGAAGCATTAGCTGCCACAATCACTGTATAAGCCATGGCTCCTTTTTCTTCTAACATTTTTGCAATTCCAGCAACAGTAGAAGCTTTTTGACCAATAGCTACATAGATACAAAATACAGGTTGACCTGCATCATAAAATTCTTTTTGATTTAAGATAGTATCGATACAAACTGTTGATTTACCAGTTTGACGGTCACCAATAACCAACTCACGTTGTCCACGTCCTACAGGAATCATAGCATCAACTGCTTTTACACCTGTTTGTAATGGTTCAGTTACTGGCTGACGGAAGATAACTCCAGGAGCTTTTCTTTCTAATGGCATTTCGTATAATTCACCTGTAATTGGTCCTTTACCATCAATTGGCTGACCTAAAGTGTTTACTACACGTCCTACCATTCCTTCTCCTGTTTTAAGAGAAGCAATACGTTGTGTTCTTTTGGCAGTAGAACCTTCTTTGATTCCAGTTGATGGTCCTAAAAGTACCACCCCTACGTTGTCTTCTTCTAGGTTCAAAACGATTGCTTCTAACCCATTTTCAAATTCAACTAACTCACCATATTGAACATTAGATAGCCCGTAAACACGAGCAATACCATCTCCAACATTAAGTACTGTTCCTACTTCTTCTAGTGTAGCACCAGATTCAAAACTTTCAACTTGCTTCTTTAATATTGCTGAAATTTCAGCAGGTTTGATTTCCGCCATCTTACTTTATAATTTAGACACTTAAATGTGTGATAAAACTAGTTACTTAATTCTCTTTTTAAAACTTGCAATTTGTTAGCAACAGAAGCATTGTATTGCTTGTCACCTATTCTTAAAATAAAACCTCCAATGATAGCAGGATCTATTGTATTTTCAATTTGAATTTTTTTATCAGAAAGGGTGGCAATTTTAGCCAACACTTTAGCTTCCAAAGCAGCATCCATAGGAATTGCTGTAGTAACTTGTGCCACTTCAACACCATTCATGATATCAAATAATTTAGTGTATTCTGAAGCAATACCTTCTAGAATTTCGAATCTTTTGTTTTCGAATAATAGATGAAATAAACTTTTAGTTACACCATTTGCAGAAGCAAAAACTTCTAAAAGGGCTTGTTCTTTAACTTCAACTTTTAAAGTTGGGTTTTGAATGAAAGTGCTTAATTCTAGATTAGAAGCAATAGTATCACCTATCAACTTCATGTCATTGTTCACTGCATCCGCTACTTGCTTTGCATAGGCAATGTCTAGAATTGCTTTCGAATATCGAATTGCTGCTCTTGTACCTGCCATGATTAGTTCAATTTAACGTCTCCTAACATTTTCTCAACCAATTTAGTTTGAGCTTCTTTGTTAGATAATTCGTCTTTTAATACTTTTTCTGCAATACTCAATGACAAAGTAGAAACTTGTAATTTCAACTCATTCATAGCCGCATTTTTTTCACTTTCGATTGCCGCTTTCGCTTGCTCGATCATTTTTTGACCTTGAGTTTGCGCTTCATTTTTGGCATCAGCAACGATTTTTTCTTTCATTTCACGAGCTTCTTTAAGCATGCTGTCACGCTCTAATCTCGCTTCTTGTAAAATACGTTGGTTGTCTGCTTGCAATTCTTGCATTTCTTTCTTTGCATTTTCAGCAGATTCTAAAGCATTTTTGATTCCTTCTTCTCTTTCGTTTACTGCGTCAAGAATTGGTTTCCATGCAAATTTTTTCAACAAAAGAATCAATGCAACAAATATTACTATTTGCCAAATAAACAAACCAAACGAAAAATCATTTATTAACTTATCCATTTTTATCTCTATTATATAATTTTAATGTTTTAATTTTAAAACAATAGTCACAACCAACCGTTGTAACTATTGTTTTTTTAGTCTTTAATTAAGATGCGAATAACGCAGCGAAACCAATACCTTCAATAAGTGCAGCTGCAATAAGCATAGCTGTTTGGATTTTTCCAGAAGCTTCTGGTTGACGAGCAATAGCGTCCATTGCTGAACCACCAATTTTACCAATACCTAAACCTGCTCCGATTACAATTAATCCTGCTCCTACAATAGTTGGAATTTGCATAATATATATATTAAAAATTAAACATTCTTTGTTTGTTGTTGAATCGTAAATTCGTTGAATCGTAAAACGGTTAAACAAATTAACGGTTAAACATTTTAATGGTGTGCTTCTTCGTGGTGGTGTGCTTCGTTACCAGCTCCAAAATAAAGAGCAGACAACATAGTAAAGATATACGCTTGAAGGAAAGCTACTAATATTTCTAGAATAGAAAGTGCAAATGCCAATCCGAATGACAAAGTACTTCCAATCCAGCTTTTGAAAATAAACATCAATCCAATGATACTCATCAATACTACGTGACCTGCTAAAATGTTAGCATACAAACGTATCATCAATGAAAATGGTTTAATGATTGTTCCTAATAATTCGATAGGCGCTAAGATAAATTTCATTGGTGTTGGCACTCCTGGCATCCAGAAAATGTGTCCCCAATAATTTTTGTTAGCTGTAAAAGTTGTAATTAAATAGGTTAAGATAGCTAATGAAAAAGTAATCGCAATATTACCTGTTACATTGAATCCAAACGGAGTTAATCCTAAAATGTTCAAGAAAAAGATGAAGAAGAAAATCGTCAATAAATAACTCATGTATTTTTTGTACCCTTTCTCACCAATGTTTGGGATAGCAATCTCGTCTCTTACATAGATTACTAATGGCTCAAAGAAACGTCCAGCTCCTTTGGCAATTCCTCCATTTTTAGCATACGATTTAGCTAAGCTTGAGAACAACACCAACATCAAAATAGCCACAAACAAAATACCCACTACACTTTTAGTAATTGACAAATCTAATGGCTGAACATTTGTTGGATGACCGTGCGCTTCAGTAAGTGTACCTTGAGCATCGGTTTTATAAATTTTTTCGTGGTGTAATTTATAGAAGTTTCCGTTGTGCTCTGCCACATCGGCTACAGGGCCGTGGTGAAATGCAGCTGAAGAGAATACTTGCAAACCATTATCCCAAAGAATAATTGGTAATGAGAAACCATAGTGTTCTCCTGTTTCTTTATTGGCATTAAAAGTAAAAGAATGTGAATCTAATAAGTGGTGATTGATGAATTCTTTGATTTCTGCCTTTACATCGTTTGCCTCTGTGTGAGCTACATCGTTTGAAGCTTCGGGTACAATAGCACTTTCTGAAGATACTGCTACCTCTTCTTGCTTCGTACTATCAACTACAGGATTGGCTACAGTAAAAAGGGGAAGGCAGGCTACTAAAATTGCAACTAAAAAGCGAAGTGGTTTGTTTGAAATCACCATAACAGTTAAATATCTTTATTTATTACGTTTCTGAAAATTTGGTGCAAATGTACATTTTTTATTATTATCCAAAAGGATATAAAAAATTATTTTTGACTGATTTTAACTTTTTTTAACCCTACTTTTTCTTTTCATTTACTAGTCCTATAGTGAACCCTGTTTCGAGTAGTAAGAAAAGCACGAAAAGACTCAAAAAATTAATTTTTTCGACTAAATTTTCGGGAGAGGAAAGCTGCAAAACTGGTCGCAATATGGCGTAACAAAAAATCATTTTTATGCTAGTAGCCCATAAAAAACTCATCCCTACTGTGTCAAAATTCTTTCTTTGAACTAATAGTAAGATGAAAACGATACACAAAGTGAAAATTGTAAAACATAAATAAAGTACGGGTAAGGAGTAATGGAAGCGAGAAATGTCTATCTTTAAAACATAAAATAGCCCTTCATGAGCTAGATACATCAAAAAAATAAGTACTAAAAGTGGGGTGATTTTTTTATAAAAATTGGAATTCATTTACTATTTTTGTTGATTTCGTTCACTTGACGATGCACATTATAAAGTGCCAAAAATACACCAAAAACCACTAAAAATTTCACATAATATATTTTGGGATGGGGATGTTTTTCATCTAACCACTGTCCTAAGTAGGCAAACAAAAAAATCACAACTCCCATTTGAATTGGTATATTGATCAAGGCCAACCATTTATTGGTTTTTCTTTTATTAGGATCGGGTTGCATTTACTTCTTTGGTTTCAGTTGTTTTCATTACACAAGTGGCTGTAAAAATAGCACCAGGCTCTATGGCTAATTTTCCGATACTAATTTCGCCTTCAACGGTAGCGGTCGCTTTTAAGTTCAACAATTCGTGTACTATCAATTTTCCTTTAAATATGCCTTCGATATCTGCATTTTTGCAAACAATATCGCCAATTACTTTTCCCGAAGGACCAATCACTAATTTCCCATTCGAAGTAAAATTTCCAATCAATTCTCCGTCTAGTCTAAAATCGGCTGGAGAAAAAATATCGCCTTTAATTTGAGTCGCTTCTACAATTCTATTGGTTTTACCTAATAAATCGGTGTAGGGTTGTTTGTTTTTTTTATCGAACATAGTTTAAGGCATTTTCGGAACTAAATAGGTGTCTAAATTCTTTTTCATTTGGACAATCTTATAATTTTCATCGCTTATCGGAATGGCCTTCTGCACCTCTGAAGGAGCTCCTTTTTTATTAAAAATCACCGAAACATCATTGGCATATATTTCGGATTGGAATCCGTGTACACATAAGATGCGTTCCTTATCGGTATAATTATCACAAGTATAATATAGATTTTCTAAATTTTCCTTAGCCATAAATTCTAAAACCTGCTTTTCGATGGCTCGTTCTTGTTTGTAATCCTCGATAGGAATTCTAAAAATAATCTTCCACTTTTTGGTGTCTACCGTACTAAATGCCATTCGTTCCAAAATTGGAATTTGTGTGGTGATAATCTCTTCCGCTTTTTTTCCTTCTTCGGTATTGGCATAGGTATCGGCTACATATTGCATCGCTTCTTTGTAAGCTGGCAGTCCTCTCGTTTTAGCTAGCGCATTTGCTTTGAGCAACTCAAACTTGGCTACAATTTCCTCGCCTGTCAACTGATTAATCATCGTGTTGCAACGCGCAATTACGGCAGTAAATTTTTCCTCCTTAAACCATTCGTAGCATTGATTGTATATATTTTCTGGAGAATCTTTCTCTTTCGAACCATCAAAATTTGGGTTGGTGATAATTTTAGCGTACCTAGAATCAGGAAACTGACTTAAGAGTTCTTGTTTGACTTTTTCAGCCTTAAAAGTACTAGTTTGTTGATAAATTTTATACAAATTATATTGCGTCGGAGGAATCAATTTTGCGTCAGGATGAAAACTTAGTAATTGTTCCAATTTAGAGCTCGCCAAATCATACTCTTTGAATTTTTCTTTATAAACGATTCCTAATTGATAATATTCTGTATTTCTCTCTTGAGTAATACTATCAATAGCCGCCTTTTTCGTAGGCAATTGATTCAGATAATAGGCCAAAGTAAATCGAGGATTTTCCACCTCTTTCTCTTCCACTTGCTCTTGATCTTCGGAGGTACTAGCCACTATTTCAGCACTTCCTTTTTTAGCGGTAGTAAAGAGCCAGTTTTCAGATAAAGGCCGGTTCCCGAAAGCTTTTCTAAATTCTAATTTCCCAAAAGCCACTGTTTTCGGATTATAAAAATAAAACGTATTGGTTGGCTCTGTTTGTTGGTTATCCGTTGGAGGTAAATAAGCTGTTTTGTTTTGTAACCCTGGTGCCGTTGATACCGCTGCAGGATCGGAGGAGGAAGCGGTTAAATTGCGTTCAATATTTGCCAATTTTTGCTTTTGTTTTTCCTCCAACACTCGCTTTATAGAATCTTGTTTTTTAATGGCCACGATATGTTTTTCATAGTAGGCATTTCGTTCCGATGGAGATAACGCCAAAACATTTAGAATACTGTCGTTTCTTTTGGTACTCGTTTCTAATCGAATGGCTTCGTCTAAATCTTTACGTTTTTTTTGAATTTTATAAAATTCTCTTGTTTTTGGATCAAGCTTCACTAACGTACTATCATAATATTTGGCTGCCAAAGGATAATCAGTGGCCTTGAAATAAATAGTACCAATGTTTCGATAATTGGACGCCGCTAAATAAGAGTCTTTAGGACGTGCCTTCAAGGAAGCTTTATAGAAAATGGTAGCCGAATCTGGTTTCTTATAATTGTCATAAAACAATCCCATATTATGATAGATAACATCATAGAAGGGGCGATTTTCACGATCGTTCATTAGTTCGTTATACACCGCTATAAAAGCATTGGAATTCCCCGTTTGATAATCAAACAATTGGGCTTTTCTTGCGTAGGACTGAATAATGTACTCTCTTTTGGCACTACGATTCATGGCAATTACGGCATCGTAGCAAAAAAGTGCACTGTCCCGCTTTCCTAGTTCTTGGTATAATTGTCCTAAAATAAAACGATACCGCGCCTTTTCTTCCTTATTTTTTGTAAAATCTATTGCAGTTTTAAGTTTAGCGACAGCGCTGTCTTTTTTTTCTAAATTCAAAAAAGCCTCTGCCAAAAGTGCATTGGCATCCGCAAAAGGTTGGTCTTTGAATTTTTCATCTTTGAGTAACTTTTGAATATTTTTTACTACCAAAGCATCGTTACCCAAACGCATATTGGTTTTTTCACGCCATACTTTCGCTTCGTAAATTTTACTGCTTTCGGGATATTTGTACAATATGTAATTGAAAGCATCTAAAGCAGGAACAAAACGCTGGTCGTAATATCTTGCTTTTCCTAACAAAAGGTACGCTTCATCAGTTTGATAATTAACCTCTCGCCCACCAATATTCATAGCGTGTTTTTGAATGGCTTTGGTGGCCTTGGTTTCAGCCAATTCAAAATCAGCATTTTTGGGTTTATCTTCAGGGGAAGTATTCTCAGAGAATTGCATTCTTTCTATAGGCAAACGTTCCCAAAAATTATCCTGGCTGCCCGTTGTAAGTCCGTTTACTCCTTTCTCTAAACCAATTTGACCATTGTATAAAATATTGTAACGCGTACTCAAAGCGTGCGAATTTCTGGCCAAAAAAGTATTCTTCTTGGTAGAACAAGCTATCAAGAAAATGAATAAAAATAGGAGATAAAAAGGCTTACAACCGGTAGTCTTCAATAGGAAACGTTTTATCATTTAACTTGAAAAACATCATTTTAGTATAATGACTGGTAAAAATACGTTTCTTTTTGAAATATTCGAATTTAAACCGCAAAAAACGCTTCTAGCTCGGCCAAAGTCTCAGTTGATGTTTGAATGTCTTTCACTACTTCTCCTTTATTCAAAGCAACAATTCGGTTACAAACTTCAACAGTATGTAACAAATCGTGACTAGAAACTAAAACGGTTACGTCTGGATTTTGAGCCAATTCTTTGATGATTTTTTTCAATCGGTTTACGGTCGTTGGGTCTAAGTTGGCAAAAGGTTCATCTAAAATAACGACCTCGGGATTGCCAATTAAAGTCGCAATTATCCCAACTTTCTTTTGGTTTCCTTTAGACAAGTCTCTCAGGTATTTTTTGTTTTTTAAGATTTCGCCATTAAAAAACTCTTCGTGTTTTGCCAATAAAGCATCTACATCGGCTTTGTTTTGTCCGCGTAAATCGCCAATGAAATAAAAGTATTCCTCAGGGGTTAAATACCCAATCAAAAAGCTTTCGTCCAAAAAAGAACCCGTAAAAGGTTTCCAAGCTTCGCTGGTATTCACTTGAACACCATTGTTAATAATGGCTCCTGTTGTAGGATGAATTAAATCAAGTAGTAAACTGAAAAAAGTGGTTTTTCCAGCACCATTATTTCCGACCAATCCAAAACTTTCTCCTTTTGGAATTTCTAATTGGTCTATTTTTAAAACGGTGGTTCCGTTGTATGATTTTGAAAGGTTTTGTACTTGTATCATAATGAAAAGTCTGAAGTTAGAAGTTAGAAATTAGAAGGTAGAAGGTATTCCTTTAAATTAGCTTTTTTGTTTGTAAGCCGCAATGGTTTTGTATTTTTCTCTTTTGTAAATTTTTTCAATTTGAAGGAACACCCAGTTTCTCATTGCAAAACCAATTACTCCCGCAAGAGCAACAAGGCCCAAACCTAATTCTTGTCCGCCAAAATATTTCCCCAAACCATACAAAAGCAAAGGCAAAACTAATTTTGGAATAGAGAGCAACATCGTGTTGACATTGAATGCTTTTTTGTCACCAAAGGCGCCTTGACTTTGCGTTAAATCGATTGGCGTTTTCGTAAAAGCCCCTCCTAAGAGCACCAAATGAGAATTGATACCAATATTATAAATCGCACCAGCCACAATAGTCAAATACACTTGCCACCCGAAATAAAGATAGAAACTAGCCAAAATCGTAGAAGCAAAAGTTGCTATGACAATTAACCACCATTTGGAATTCAGATAGCCACGATACGGAATATTTTGCGTCATCATCAATTGGTAATACGAACTGTCCCAACTCGGTACAAATTGACCAAATGTGAATAAAAACCCACCCGAAACAAAAATCCCAGCGAAAATATACATCACTTGTGGATGTGTTGGATTGCCAAAAAAAATCAATCCATAAAACAAAAACAGCACACTCATAAGAACCGTTGTTTTGGAACGTTTGTTTCTTTTAATTAATTTAATGTCATTCTTCAAGAAAGTTCCCAAAGTACCAAATTGATTCAACCAAGTCAAATCTTCTGTCTTAGCAATTTCACCTTTTACAGCCAAACCAGCATCGAGATACAATTCGTTTTTGAAATAAACAAAGGTATAATAGTACAACAATCCTAAGATTACAAGCAGAATACCAAACACCCCTGGTGAATGAAATAAAGCCTCAAAAAATGGAGCACTGTACACCGTTACATCAAAATAACCGTAATATTGTAATCCACCAAGCACTGCAACAATAGCAAGAAAAATTCCAAACAATTGATCTTTATTACTCAATATAATATTCAAAAAATTATTGATGTACACCAAAGCAAAAACACCCAAATGCCAATACACTACAGATGCCACATCATACCCTTCATAAATCAAAACGACACTTAAAGGAATAAAAAGAAAAGCGTGCAAAATATTGAAAAAAGACAAGGCTGTCTTTCCTAGAGAAAAATGTACAATCGTAGGTCGTTTAATCGGTAATACCAATAAAGGACGAATGTTGAGCACAGGGATTTTTTGAAGCATTAATCGAAAAGCCAAATCAAATAGAAAATAGTAGACCAAAAATTTATTGATAGTTACCAATGGGTCTAAATTCATTTTCTTAAGGCCGTAAAAACCGCCAACTCCTAGCGCTAAAAACAACAAGGTGAAATAAGCAATCAAAAAGCCCATTAAAATTCTCATCGCCAAGCTTGTTCCAAAGGAAGCTGAACGCAAAAAGGCTTTCCACTCGAGGTAAATAAAACGTAAAAACATAGTTATTTGGGTTTAGTTGAAGAGTAAGTAAACAAAAAATATAAAACGTTACAGATCAGATAAAAATTTTAATCAAAAAAACCTTTGGTCACCATACTAAATAGTTTATTACTTTTGTAAAAAAAATCAAATTATGCCTTCCTTTTTAAAACTCCTTATCAAAGAAGTAAAACGCGAAACGAAAGATGCCGTTTCCATACTTTTTAATGTCCCAGAAGAACTTACCTCTAATTATACTTTTACCGCAGGACAATACCTAAACTTGCGTTTAACCCTAGACAATCAAGAGATTCGCAGAGCCTATTCTATTTGTGCTGCTCCTGAAAGTGGGGAATTGCGCATTGCTGTAAAAGCTGTAAAAAATGGACTGTTTTCTCAATTTGCCACTAGCCGATTAAAAGCGGGAGACGTACTCGAAGTAGGACAACCCGAAGGGAAATTCACCTTCACACCTGATGCCGAGCGTCAAAGAAACTACGCCGCTTTTGTAGCAGGTAGCGGAATTACTCCTGTAATTTCTATCTTAAAATCGGTATTAAAAAGCGAACCAAAAAGTTCCTTTGTCTTGGTTTACGGTAATAAAACACCTGAGGAAACCATCTTTCATCAAGAATTACACGACTTGCAATTGCAATATGTTGGACGTCTTTTTGTACATTATGTTTACAGCAAAGTACACGCTGGAGAAGGCTTTTTTGGACGAATTGACAAATCGGTTGTGAATGCTGTACTTACGCAAAAACACGCCGCTTTGAATTTTGACAAATACTTTTTGTGTGGTCCCGAAGAAATGATTACTACTGTTTCTAATATCTTGAAAGAGAAAAATGTAAAAGAATCCGCCATTAAATTTGAATTGTTTACTTCTTCTACGCAAGAAAAAACCATTGCTACAGCTGTAGATGGTCACACTACTATTACCGTATTGGTAGACGACGAAGAAACCACTTTCGAAATGTCGGCCAAACAAACCCTACTCGAAGCGACTCTTAAACAAGGTATCGATGCTCCTTATTCTTGCCAAGGCGGAATTTGCAGCAGCTGTTTATGTCGTATCACCGAAGGTACAGCCGAAATGAAGAAAAATTCTATTCTTTCTGATGATGAAATTGCCGAAGGTTTAATTCTAAGTTGTCAAGCTTATCCAACTTCAGCGACACTTCGTGTTGATTTTGATGATGTGTAAGGTAAAATTCCAAAATAAAAATTCCAAATACCAATAATTACATAATAAACGAAAACTTCTCTGAAAAGGGAAGTTTTTTGGTTTACAAAAGTTTCATCACTGCTACAATCCCATTCACTATTCTTGATATCCTTGATACTATAACTTTATAGATATTGCCTACTTGAGTCTTTCTCTTGGCATTTAGCAAGGACTGCTTGAGTTCCGTAAAGAGGGCTTCGAAGGATAAATTGAAAACAAAAAAGTCGGAAGAAAAATCTCCCGACCATGACAACTACATTAAGAGGTTATGTTTTATATGATTTTTAAATCCGCCATAACTTTAAATTCTCCTTCTGTCAATTGATTTGACACATTTGCTCCCCAATTCATTCCTGTTGGCATGTACAGCCAAAGTATCTCATTTGTTTCACAATCTACAATTATTTTAAAATATACGATCGTAGAAAGCTGTACTACCATCATATTTGACTTAACAATTCCGTAAGGAGCAGTATATAAAACAGCGCAATTTTTAGATTTGTTCACGAGTGCATCATTTAATTCAGATTCTGGAACAAATTTTAAATCACCACCGTAATTTTTTATTGCTGCATCTTTTGTTCTACCCTTGGCCAGCATATTATCCTCAACCAACAATGTTTTTCCTTTTAATTTTGACACATTTTCTTTAGCTATTTTTTCAGCATATTTGTCAAAATTTAAAACTTTTTTATTAGCAATAATCCAATCCACATTCGCTTGTAAAAGAGATAAAGTGTATTTGTAGTCAGCTTCTGATAAAGATTTATCATTATTTAAATGTCTTGATGGTAGATAAATCTTAGAATCTGTTTTAACAATATTACTTTCAATTCTTGTAAATGCAATTGCGGGAACATTTTGATTTGTTTTAAGTCCCCAATAACCATTATCATTTAATTGAACTAGTCTTAAAACAGCATACGATTTATTCTTTGCTTTTTGTAGCGTTTCAATTTCGGTAGCGGTTTTAAATTCCATTTTGTCAGTGTAAATCCAATATTTTTGGGCAAAAACTTTAAAATCTCTGTTAAAATCAACTATAAATTTTTTGTAATCTTCTAATTCTTCCGCCTTTTTTGGTTTACTCAATTTCTTTAAAACATCTGGATCTTCTTCTAAAACTTCAACAAGTAAAGGCCTGGTTTTTAATTGTTTCAACTCTTCAGGATCTCCATAAAAATTAGCATTTATCTGAGCTTTTGAAACTACAGAAGTGAATAGAAATAAATACAATACGATTCTTTTCATACATTTTGTTATTAGGTTAATTTGAATTCAAAGTTAAAAAAATTAACAAATTAATTTGTATTAAAATTTATATTTTGCTTTTTAGATTTGTTATCAGTAGTAATACCGCTGTTTTAGTCCTACATGATTGAAATTCAGATTAATAAAATAACTAGTTTTTTAAAGTCTGATGTAATTTGACAATATCCTGATTGCGTAAAATTATTAACCTTACCGCCCCTCTCTGAAGTATGCACCCAAAAGCTGTGCTAATGTTTCTTCTGAGTCTTTGCAAATATTTTTGTAGTAAGCTTCCAATAAAAAAAATTTAACAATGTCAATTCCTGTTAGGAGATCAAAGTCCAAACTTCAAAAATAGTAGTTACTGTTCATTAGTATATACAAAAAAGATATACTTTTGTGTTATAAATTTAAAGCAGATGAAAACAGTATCCTTAAAAATTGACGATTCCATCTTCGGAGAAACTGAAAAAATTCTTTCTAAGATTAGTATGCCAAGAAATAGATACATCAACGACGCTATTGCACATTACAACAAGATTCAAAAAAGACAACTTTTAGAAAAAAAACTAAAAACAGAATCCGCCTTAGTAAAAAATGACTCGCTAAATGTATTGAAGGAATTCGAAAAAATAGACTATGCAGATTAATCAATACGAAATTTGGATCGCTGACTTGAATCCTAAAATAGGAACTGAAGCTGGAAAAACAAGACCCGTTCTAATTGTTCAGACCAATTTGTTGAACAACATTTCACATCCTTCTACAGTTATTTGTCCTCTGACAACAAATGTCCAAGAAGATTCCGATATTTTAAGAGTGCATTTAAAGAAAGGAATGGCAAATTTAAAAGAGAATTGCGATGTAATGATAGATCAAATAAGAGCAATTGACAACAAAAGATTGGTAAAAAAAGTGGGGGTAGTGCCAACAAATTTGATAGCTAAAATTAAAGAAAACATAGCCATAATTATTGACTTAGAATAAAACAGCATTGCCAAATTTTCCTAAAATCGGCTGTGAATAACAACAAAAAACTTTAAATCTTCATAGTATGAAATCCATACAAGACATTTTTAAAAACAAAGACTATCTTTTGGACGAGCCTGAAGTAGAAGAATTGATGGACTATTGCGAGGCTTTGCAAGATGAAATTGTGGAATTCAAATTTAAAAAAACCAACAATGGATAATTTTGATGAATATTTACGGCAAGGTGAACCAAACAAAGCAGAAAAAGCAAAAGTATGGAAAACCGCTATCGGCTTGCAACAAGTTGATGGACTAAAACCGTCTGACTATCTCATAACCATTGCTAAACAAAACATTGATGGCGATATTACCATTGAGGAAGTAAAACAACGCATAGACAGTTATTACATACAGCATCCTGTAAAAAATGACTCCAACAAAAATCAGGATAGAACCGAAGAAGCCGATAAAGTTTCGGCACGTATTGCAGAAATGCTAGGCGAAAAAACATTTACCTTTTCGCCTGCTGAATATCTTAGCATTCATCGCAGGTTGTTTCAAGGCATTTACAACTTCGCAGGGAAAATTCGGGATTATAATATTACAAAACAAGAATGGATTTTAGATGGAGAAACGGTTTTATACGCAAGTGCCGAAAGTTTAGAGGCTACGTTTGAATACGATATTGAACAAGAAAAAAAATTTAGTTTCAGTGGTTTAAGTCAACAGGAAATTATAGAACATTTAGCCCAGTTTATTTCCTACTTGTGGCAAATTCACCTTTTTGGAGAAGGCAACACAAGAACAACGGCTATTTTTTTAATAAAATATCTTCGCAAATTGGGTTTTAAAGAAGCAAACAACGATTTGTTTGCCGAGCATTCGTGGTATTTTCGAAATGCGTTAGTGCGAGCCAATTACGAAGATATATCCAAAGGAATATACAGAACAGAAAAATACCTTATTCGCTTTCTTTCCAATTTACTTCTAAAAGAAAACCACTCACTAAAAAACCGAGAACTGCATGTTCATTACGTTACACCTGTAAATGAACCTGTAAAATTAGAAATTGACACTGTAAAATTAGAAATTGACACTGTATTTGACACTGTATTTGATTTGATAAGGCATAATAACAACATAACAGCCACAGAAATCAGCGAACTTTTGAAGATAAGTTTAAGTACTACAAAACGAAAAATAAAAGAGCTTAAAGAACAAAAAAAAATAGAACGCAGCGGAAGCGACAAAACGGGCAATTGGAAAATTATTGAACCATAAACGTAAATCCCAATAATTGAAAATAATTTTTGAAATAGAAATTACCATTGTATATGAAATCCATACGAGACATTTTTAAAAACAAAGACTATCTTCTAGACGAGCCCGAAGTATTAGAATTGATGGACTATTGCGAGGCCTTGCAAGATGAAATTGTGGAGTTCAAATTTCAACAAGCCAAGAACAAAGAATTAGCGATGCTCGATATGCTTAAAGAAGTGCTCAAAGGTTGCAACGCTATCGAAAAAGAACAAATGGAACACGAGCGTTTTGGCTACGAAGCGCCGAATTATCAAGCCACTATTTCGAATTTGAAAAGCTATATTCTTGAACGCTGTCGAGACGAGAAGATTTATTTATAATTAAAATCCAAATTCATCAAATCACAATAAAAAAATTCCAAATTCCAAAAATTAAACAGTAAATAAAAACTTCTCTGAAAAGGGAAGTTTTTTGGTTTAAATGTGGGTGGTTATCTATAACATTAAAGTCATAGTTTGTAATACAAATATTGTTTTTATATTTGTTAAATAATGCACTGCAAACTAGCAACTTTATAATAGTTCAAAGCCAGAATAATAAAATTTTATGAAAGAAGAAGAAATTAGCGAAGAGATATTTAATACTATTTTATGAAACGGTTGGACTGAGATATCTGCTTTTGATAATATAAGTTATTCTAAAGTTGTAATTGCTCTTAAAGGTAAAGGATATTTAGTTACTCCTCATATAAATACAAATATCTACGAACTTAGTAAAACTGGTGAAGAAGTTTTAGAAGCTGGAGGATGGAAATCATATAACTTAAGCAAAACAAGAGAGAAAGAAATTGTAGATAAAACAAAATTTTATGAATATAAAATATCCAAATTTAAATATTATACTCTTTGGCCAGCACTATTTTTAGGCGTTATTGGAGGTATTTATAGCATAGTAGAAATGGCAAAATCGTTTTCAGAAAAACCTAAAACTGAATACACAAAAGAATCACAAAAATTGCAAATTCCTTCACAATCTTCAAAAGATTCGATGTACCTTAATTCTAAAAAAGGCGATACAATTACTCTCAATTGAACTGGCTTTGTGCCATTTATATACTAATTTCGAAATAAGTAAAAACAAAAAAAACAACTCTAAAAAATAATTTATGATTTTAGATTTTATTATTATTTGCGCAAAGTTTGTTGGATTTCTAATATTGTTAAAATTTATAATGGTTTTATTAATATTATCAATAGAAATGTTTTTCAAAAGAAAAGAAATACCCTTATATAAATCAAATTTTTATACATATTCTAGGATAATTTTACAAATTGCAAATTTCATTTTACATGTATTGCTTTATGCATATTTAGTTAAAACATTTGGGGCTTTCTATGGCACAGAAATATTATCAAGAAAACAATTATTATTCTTGTTTATCCCTTTGTTAATTGGGATATCATTAATGATTGCTATTGCAAAAGAATCGGATCGAAAATTTAAACCAGATTTCTCAAATCAAAATATTACTAATTCTGTTTCTGCCTTTATAGATTCTGGGCTACTAACCTTAGTAGTATTACAACTCATTTTATTATTTTTCCCTAGTACCATAAAATATGTAGCGAGTTTTTATTATTTGTTCTTATAATTTTAAAAATTTAGACCCCACAAAAAGTTGATTTAATTATTTGCAAGAAAAATAATATATTTGATAAATAATAAAGTCTGACAACAGTAAGACCTATATCTTAGTTACTAGCAATATTAAAGATAACTATGACTAAAGAAGAAGAAATAGAAATTGTACATGGTAGAGGAACTCATGTTGTCATTTTGGGTGCTGGCGCATCTTATGCTTCAACTTTAAAAACACCAGAAAAAAACGGAAAAAGATTACCGTTGATGAAAAATATTGTTGACATTGTTGGTTTAAATGATGTTGTAAATAACTTACCTAAAGAATATCAAATTTTAAAAGAAGATTTCGAAAAGCTTTACTGTAAAATATCGAAACTATCTGAATTTGAAGAAGAAAAAATAGTCATTGAAAAAGCAGTATATTCATATTTTAACGAACTTGATTTACCTGATGAACCGACTATATATGACTATTTAATTTTATCATTAAGACATAGAAAAGATATAATTGCAACTTTTAATTGGGATCCTTTTTTATATAAAGCATATGTCCGAAATAGTGAATTTATTGATAGCCCTGGAATTTTGTTTTTACATGGTTGTGTTTCAATTGGTTTTGATAAATCTACCGGTTGGTCTGGTCCTGCAGGTTGGTATTCAAAAAAAACTCAACAACTATTTGAACCTACTAAATTACTTTATCCAGTAGAAAGTAAAGATTATAATTCTGATGATTTTATCAAAGGTCAATGGGGTGCTCTTTCTGAAAAATTGAAAATCGCTGAAAGAGTAACTATTTTTGGTTATTCAGCGCCAGTGTCAGACGTTGAAGCAATTGATTTACTTCAAAAAGCTTGGGGTAACGTTGAGCAAAGAACAATGGAAGAATTCGAATTAATTGATGTTAGAAAAGAAGATGAAGTTAGAAAATCTTGGGATATATTTATTCATTCACATCATTATCATTATGCAACTAATTATTTTGATTCCTCTTTAGCTTTACATCCAAGAAGAACAGTTGAAAGTTATCATCATTGGGCATTGCCAATGAGTCCAAATGAGGCTTTCCAAGACGGAAATCAAATTCCTGATAATTTTACATCATTAGAACAACTTTGGGATTGGCACAGACCTTTAGTAGAAGCTGAAAAGAAATTTTATAATGAATAATAAAATACTGCTGGTAATAATTACAAGAAAGCTGGAAAATTGGTTTAATTTGAAAATAGTATGTATTGATACATTAACATAAAAAGGTTGAAATTTTACACAGTAAATAAAAGAGAATAGAAAAAAATTCCAAATTCCAAACTAAATACTGTTGGAATTTGGAATTTTATTTTTTGGAATTTATTTAAAATTTAGCCACAATCTCTTCTGGCACAATCGTTCGCATAGCGTCTTCATAGCCTGCTACTTTTTTATTGCCATATACCGAAGTGGGTAACTTTGGAAACAAATTTCGATCAGCCACCAAGGCGTTTTCTATAGGTTGATTAAAAGGTGAAAAACCAGCATAAGGATGGGTGGCTCCCCAAAGTGTAATGACTTTTACGCCCAACATGGCGGCAATATGTGCATTGCCAGAATCCATAGACAACATTACATCAAGATTACTAATCAATTGCAGTTCTTGTGTAAACTTGATTTTCCCTGCCATGTTTACCACATTTTTATAGGGTTTTGCCATGGAATCTAGTATTTCGGCTTCTTTTTTTCCTCCGCCAAAAAGTAAAATGGTTTGCTCTGGATTCCCTGCTAATTTTGCGATGACTTCTTGCATTAAATCCAAAGGATAAACCTTAGATTCATATTGTGCAAAAGGAGCTATTCCAATCAATTTTTGATTTGGATTCCCAATGATTTTCAAAATTTCATCTGATAAAACTGCTTTTTCAGGAAAGATAGGATTGGATACATCTAAAGTAAAACCCAGTGCTTCAAAAACTTGGCAATGTCTTTCAAACATCGTCATCAAAGGTTTGAACATCTTATTTTCAGGACGCGTTAGGGCTTTTTTTTCTGCTCTACCTTTATCTACCGCTACCACTTTTTTACCTGTCAACCTAAAAAGGGTACGCACAACCTGTGAACGAAGCACATTGTGTAAATCCACAAAAGCATCTATTTTCAGTGAATCCAACTCTCGAAAAAGACGTACTAGTCCCAAAAATCCTTTGTGTTTTACTTTTTCGTCAAAAGCAAAAAAAGTAAGATTTGGAATGCCATCAAAAAAAGGTTGAAAAAAAGGTCGAGAGACCATCGTGATTTTTACCTTGGGATATTGCTGAGCAAAGGCGCGAATTACGGGAACGGTCATCGCTACGTCTCCCATAGCCGAAAGTCGGATAATCGCGATATGTTGAATTTTTTTTGACAATAGAACTACGGCATTAAAAAACCATTAAGAAATTAAGTTCATAAAGCATTGCTAAATTTTCTTAATTCCTTAATGGTTCAATTATTTTGTTTTACTTTTTATTCTGATATAAAACGGGGTTCAAATCATCGTCGTTGTACATTTTCATTTGTTTGTACACTTTCATGAATTTGTCACCGTTTTCAATATCATGCAACAAATCATCGATGGCTGTAGACAAATCGGTTCTTTGTTCTAGAAGAATATTTAACTTGGTTTGACAATTGTCTCTGTGTTCTTGAGAAGCTTCAGCACGAGTGGCTTCTTCGTTCATATGATAAATTTTCAAAGCCAAGATGGATAAACGATCAAACGCCCAAGCTGGACTTTCAGAATTGATTTTTGCTGAATCTTTTACCGCTACACCGCTGTATTTTTGAAGAAAATAACTATCGATGTATTCTACCATATCGGTACGTTCTTGATTGGAGGCATCGATTTTTCTTTTCAAGGTCAAAGCTGCTACTGGATCGATATTCGGATCACGGATGATGTCTTCATAATGCCATTGTACCGTATCTATCCAGTTTTTTAGATATAATAAATGTTCAAACTTTTCTTTAGGAAAAGGATTTTTTATCGGTTGATCCACACTATCAAATTCATGATAATCTTTGATGCTTTGCTCGAATACGGAATACGCTAATTTTGAAAACATATTTTTAAAATTTAAAAGACAAAGATACTTTTTATACTTTTATACCATAAAAAATATCAATAAAATTCAAATCCAAATTCGAATCTCATGCAAATCCATAATTTATCAGAATCCGATAGTGTGTTAAATCATTTTTTGGCACAAATTAGAGCGGTCGATGTCCAAAAAGACAGCATGCGTTTTCGCCGTAACATAGAACGAATTGGAGAAATTATGGCGTATGAAATGAGTAAAATTTTTCCCTATGAAGCCGTAACTATCAAGACGCCTTTGGGAACAAAATCTACCACAAGTAGTAAAGATGCTACGGTTATTTGTTCGATATTGAGAGCAGGGTTAACCTTGCATCAAGGTTTTTTAAACTATTTTGATGCGGCTGAAAACGGTTTTATTTCTGCGTATCGTCATCATCCCAATAATGATGATTACTTTGATATTTTAGTGGAATACCAAGCGATTGCGGATATTGAAGGCAAAAACCTATTATTGGTTGACCCCATGTTGGCAACCGGACAATCAATCGTGGCTGTCTATAACAAAATAATTGAGAACAAAAAACCTGCCTCCGTACACATTGCAGTAGTTATCGCTGCGCCAGAAGGAATTGCTTACTTAAAAGAACATTTGCCCAACACTTGCCACCTTTGGATTGCAGCCATCGACGAGAAATTAAACGAAAAAAGCTATATCGTTCCTGGACTAGGCGATGCCGGAGATTTGGCTTACGGTCCTAAACTATAATTGAGAAAAGAAAGTAAAGAGACTACAAAGAATCAATACGCCTAAAATTAATTCTTGTTTAATTTTTTGCGGATACACTTCGAGCGCATTGTTGGCCATGATAGCCATAGGAGCAAAAGAAAACAATAATAACGAGTTGCTTTTGTTAGGTGAAAGAAGAAAAACAGTCAAAGCAATCAGAAAAAAAGCCATTACTTTCTTGTAAGAACTATGTAATAATTGAGGCTTGCTTTTGTAAGAAAAAATCATTATGATTAGAAAAAAAAGCGCAATAGTAACCCACAGGGCAAAAGCCCAATTTTGATAATTGTTAGTAAAATAATCTAACGATAACTCCACATATAATTGATCAAGCCAAAATTCTTGGAAAGTGGTGGTTTCAAAAGTTAAGAAAACTAAAAATCCTATGGTTACAACCACCAATGCGATTAAAGGCAAAAACCAATTTCGGTAATCATTGGAAACATGAAAAAGAATCGATATAAACACCAAAACTAAAAATAATATACACCAAGGCTGAAGAATTGAGGCCACTAAAATCCAAAGAGAGGCATCAAATATTTTTTCTTTTGAAGCCTTTAACGATTGTAAAGAAAGTAAACGCCTTAGTGCTAAAAGCAGCAATAAGTTAATCACAATTAGCTTAAAATCATCTAATAAAGAAGGGACAAAAAGAAGAAACAAAAAGAAAAAAAACACCACATAAGTACTGTCTTTGCTCAATCCATTTTTTTTAGACACAAAGTTAACAATAAAAAGAGTGGCTATTAAAAGCAAAAAAACAAGCCCCTTTTGAATCATTAAAAATAATGAATTCACCACTTTCCATTCTTGAAATTGATACAATAAAAAGAAAAACAACATTAAAATGACTACTAACGAATAATTTAATGGTGTAGATTTTTTAAAAACACTTGTAATCATAAGGATATTTTATACTTTTGTGACTGTAAATATAATACTTGTTTAAAAAAGGAAAGACGCTAACGACCAAAGATTATTTTATTTTTGAGAACTAAGCTTTTTTCAGACCACCAAAACCTAAATACAACACTAATTATTATACTATTATGAAAGCATTTTTTGAAGCCATTCAATTTTTATTTGTGGATGTTTTATTGAAACCTTTAGATTGGTTGCGCGATTTTGAGCTTATTTCTTGGTTTGGCGCTAATACTATCAACTGGGTTTTTATGATTATTTGTGCTGCTGCTATTGTTTATTGGATCAAACAATTGCAAATTTTTGATGAAGCAGGAACTGAAAATCAAGACACCACTGCCCATTCTTTCTTAAAATAAAAAGAATACTTTTAACATAAAATTCAAAAGCCCAGTAGTTACATTCGTTTCACTACTGGGCTTTTCTATGGTGACTTTTACACTAAGTCAAATCCTATATCTTTTCTATAATTCATTTTCTCGAATTGAATTTTAGAGACATTGTCGTAAGATTGCTGTAACGCCTCTTGAAAAGTAGCACCATAAGAAGTAATCGCCATTACGCGTCCTCCATTGGTAACAACAGCTCCGTTGTCTAATTTGGTGCCCGCATGAAAAACAATAGCGTTTTCTACGTTTTCTAATCCTGAAATTACTTTCCCTTTCTCGAAATCTTCTGGATAACCTCCTGAAACTAGCATTACGGTAGTAGCACTTCTTTCATCCACTTCTAAATTGAATTCGTCTAATTTTTCATTGGCTACTGCCAAAAACAACTCCACTAAATCCGATTTCAAACGAGGTACCACTACTTCGGTTTCTGGATCACCCATACGAACGTTATATTCAATTACAATGGGTTCGTTATTCACGTTAATCAAACCAATAAACACAAAACCTTTATACGGAATACCATCTTTTTGTAAACCCGCAATGGTAGGTTGTACAATTCGCGTTTCGATTTTTTCCATCAAAACAGCATCTACATAAGGCACAGGAGAAACCGCTCCCATTCCGCCAGTATTCAATCCAGTATCTCCTTCGCCAATACGTTTGTAATCTTTGGCGGTAGGCAAAATTTTGTAACTTTTACCATCGGTTAGCACAAAACAACTCAATTCAATTCCATCCAAAAATTCCTCGATAACGACTTTTGAACTCGCTGCACCAAACTTTTGACCTACCAACATGTTGCGTAGTTCGGTTTGTGCCTCGGCTAAATCCTGAATGATTAAAACGCCTTTTCCAGCAGCCAATCCATCGGCTTTAAGAACGTAAGGCGGTTGTAGTGTCGCTAAAAATTCACACCCTTTTTCTACTGTTTCGGCTGTAAAACTATCGTAAGCCGCAGTAGGAACTTGGTGCTTCATCATGAATTCTTTAGCAAATTCCTTGCTTCCCTCAAGTTGTGCTCCCAATTTTGAAGGGCCAATAACAGGGATATTTTTTAAAGTTGCATCATTCAAAAAGAAATCATACACGCCTTTTACTAATGGATCTTCTGGTCCTACGACTACCATCTCTATATTTTCTTTTAACACCACTGCTTTGATGGCCTCAAAATCTGTAGCGCTAAAATCTAAATTGGTTGCTATGGTTGCCGTTCCTGCATTTCCAGGCGCTACAAATAGCGTATCACAAAGTGGGCTTTGAGTCATTTTCCAGGCAAAAGCATGTTCTCTTCCGCCTGAACCTAATAGTAAAATATTCATGTTGTAGTGGTTTATTGTGTTGATTTTTCTTCTATTGAAGACGTGGTGCAAAAATAGCTTGTTTTGAATTGAAATAATAATTTTTTTAACTACTTTTGAAGTTATAATTTGGTTTACAATAGCGTGTAACTCCTTCAAATTTAAACCATGCAATCCGTTTTAAAACAACCGTTTACAAATGTTCAACTAGAACTTTTAAAAACTTTCTCTCATCAATTGACAGAAAGTGATTTGATTGCACTTAAAAAAACTATAGCTTTGTTTTTTGCAGAAAGACTTACTGTTCAGGCAGATAAAGTTTGGGAAGAACTAAACTGGAATGATGAATTAATGGATAAAAAATTGCATACCAAAATGCGTACATCTAAATAAATCCATTTGAAAAAAGTAGTCTTAGATACTAATGTTCTTTTAGTTTCCCTATCAACCAAATCAAAATTGCATTGGATCTTTAAAAATTTAGTAGACGAAAATTACATCCTCTGTGTAACTACTGAAATTTTAGCTGAATATGCTGAAATCATTGATCAACAAATGGGAAGTTTAGCTAGTGAGAGTGCTCTAGGCCTTTTAGAAAATTTACCAAATATTGAATTAATAACCAATTATTACAAATTCAATTTATTAAAAGATCCTGATGATAATAAATTTGTGGATTGTGCTATTTCATCAAATGCAGATTTTATTGTTACACATGATACAGATTTTTTAATTTTAAAGAAGATTGAGTTTCCTAAAGTAGCACTATTGAATACGGTGGAATTTAAATCTATTTTTGAATAAATGATACCCCTTTTTAATGTAACCCTTCGACTAAATGGTTTTCCGATTCGTGAAGCACAATTGGAATTGGATACAATTTTTACCTTATCCGATGCCGAACACGAGGCCTTTCTGGTCCAAAAAAAGAACGAAATTGTAGCGTATCATCTGGAGAATAATGCTTTTTATAAAACATTAGTAGGGAAAACAAGTGTTGAAAACTGGAACGATTTGCCCGTTTTGAATAAACAACATCTTCAAAAACCATTAGCGGAACGTTTGTCGAAAGGTTATACAACCAAAAATGTGTATCTCAATAAAACCTCGGGCTCAAGCGGTACACCTTTTGTTTTTTCCAAAGACAAATACGCCCATGCGCTAACTTGGGCATCGAATATCGTTCGATTTGGATGGCACGGTATCAATTTTAACAGCTCCTATCAAGCCCGATTTTACGGCATTCCGATGGATTTTTTGGGCTACCGAAAAGAACGACTCAAAGACTTTTTGAGTCACCGCTATCGTTTTCCTATTTTTGATTTGTCGGATAGGATTTTAGATGGTTTTTTGAAACAATTTGAGACCAAAAAATTTGATTATATCAATGGCTATACCTCTTCGATTGTTTTGTTTGCCAAATTTTTACAGCAAAAAAACAAGGTACTCAAAACGATTTGTCCAACGCTGAAGGTGTGTATGGTCACTTCAGAAATGCTTTTCCCAGAAGACAAGATACTCTTAGAAAAACAATTTGGCGTTCCTGTGGTTAATGAATACGGCGCGTCTGAGTTGGATTTGATTGCTTTTGAAAATCAAGACGGAGAATGGCAAGTCAACACCGAAACCTTGTTTGTAGAAATTTTGGACGAGAACAATCAAGCGGTTCCGAATGGTACTCCTGGACGAATTGTGATTACTTCACTCTTCAATAAAGCCCATCCTTTTATTCGCTATGACTTGGGAGACATTGGCGTTTTGGATGAAAAAAGCACTCCAAAAAAACCTATTCTCAAACAACTGATTGGGCGAACCAATGATGTGGCGCAATTACCAAGTGGTAAAAAATCACCGGGATTGACTTTTTATTATGTGACCAAAAGCATCATTGAAGACGACGGCAATGTCAAAGAATTTATCATCAAACAAATGCAAATCGATACGTTTGAAATTGAATATGTAAGCCAAACCGAATTAACATCTGCACAAATCCAAAAAATTGAAAGTGCGATTGCCTTGTATTTAGAAAATGGATTGATTTTTACTTTCATTCGAAAAGAAAAACTCGAACGAAGTCATCGTGGGAAATTGAAGCAGTTTACGTCAATGTTAAAATAACTGAAGGACGGAAATTAATCTTGTGTCAATAAAGACCCATAGGGTCGGTATATTTGTAGGAATGGGTTTTAACCCGTCCACAAATAGCATCATGCAACAAAGACCCATAGGGTCGGTATATTTGTAGGATGGGTTTTAACCCGTCCACAAATAGCATCATGTAGCAAAGACCCATAGGGTCGGTATATATTATTTTGTGGATATAAATAAATCATCCCTAAGGGATTTTATTGGAATGCTTACATTTACATCCAACGGATTAAAATCCGTTGCTACAATATATCCCGAGCCGATGTCTCTCTCGAATAAGAATAAAAGCTGGTTTCATTCGAAAAGAAAAACTCGAAGGAAGTCATCGTGGGAAATTGAAGCAGTTTACTTCATTTTTAAAAAGTAAATAAAATAATATATTAGTATTTTCAAAAGAGAACCTATGACTATCAATTCGCTACTTTCGGAGGAAACTATTGCTAACAAAATATACTTTATTCGTAACCAAAAAGTGATGCTGGATGCTGACTTATCTGAACTTTATAGTATTGAAACCAAACGATTAAACGAACAAGTAAAGAGGAACATATCTCGATTTCCCGAAGATTTTATGTTTCAATTAACTGAATTTGAATTTCAAAACTTGAAGTCGCAAATTGCGACTTCAAGTTGGGGTGGAACTAGAAAATTACCTTATGCTTTCACCGAACACGGCGTTTTGATGTTATCGAGTGTTTTAAAAAGCGACAAAGCCATACAGGTCAATATCCAAATTATGCGCATCTTTACCAAAGTTAGACAAATGCTTTTGGACACTACAGAACTAAAAATTGACATTCTTCAAATTCAGAAAAAACTAGAAAATCACGATAAGAATATTGAGCTAGTTTTCTCGTATTTGGATGAACTGGCCGAGAAAAAAGAGAAGGAGACACCTAGAACAACCATAGGGTATAAAAAATAAAAAAATGAAGATTACCATCATTGCAGGCGCAAGACCCAATTTTATCAAAATTGCCCCAATCATCAAAGCGATTGAAAAAAATCAAACAGAAGGAGTTACTATTGCTTATCGATTGATTCACACTGGTCAACATTATGACAAAAATTTAAGCGACACGTTTTTTGAAGAACTCAATATTCCAAAACCCGCTGCCAATTTAGAAGTAAAAAGTGGCACACAAGCCGAACAAACTGCTGCCATTATGGTCGCTTTTGAAAAAGAAATGATAGCCAATCCTTGTGATTTAGTGTTAGTGGTGGGCGATGTCAATTCGACGATGGCTTGTGCGATTGTAGCCAAAAAACAAAATATAAAAGTAGCACATGTTGAAGCCGGAATTCGTTCTGGAGACATGACAATGCCTGAGGAAATCAACCGAATTGTAACGGATAGCATTACGGATTATTTCTTTACTACCTCTACCTCAGCTTCTGAAAATTTATTACAAAAAGGAGTCGACCCCCTGAATGTTCATTTTGTAGGGAATGTGATGATTGATACGCTTTATCAGAATTTGAATCGAATCGTGAAGCCTGTTTTTTGGAAGGAATTTGATTTGGAAACTAAAAATTATATCATTCTAACGTTACATCGCCCTTCGAACGTAGATGAAGAACAATCGTTGGTTCAATTACTTTTAGGAATCGACAATATGGTTGGTGACAAAAAAGTGATTTTCCCGATTCATCCTAGAACCAAAGCCATTCTAGGTGAAAGAGAACTAAATTTAAAAAACATCGTTATGGTAGCACCACAAGGATATCTAAATTTCATGTTTCTTATCAAAAACAGTTTTGCCGTAATTACCGACTCAGGGGGGATTTCTGAAGAAACTACGGTTTTAGGCATTCCTTGTTTTACTATGCGAAACACTACCGAGCGTCCGGAAACCCAAACCATTGGCACCAATACTTTGGTTGGAACTTCAATAGAGAATCTAGAAAAACACTTCGACGCTTTTGTAAACCCCAAAAGCCCTTCTAAAAAAGCAGCTGGAATTCCTGAATTTTGGGACGGAAAAGCGGCGGAAAGAATTATTTCTATTTTACTTCAAAAGTAAAAACCACAAATTTTTAAAATCTGTTGCTGATGACAACAAAAAATTAAGGCACTCAGAGTTCCAAAAAAGAATAATACTTGCAGTCATCCTACCTTTTAAATTATGTTTGAAAATTATCAGACTAAAATAAATTGGTGAATTTGCGGTAATCAAAAGTAAAAACCGCAAATTCGCAAATTATTACGATACTAGGATGTTTTAACATTTTCAATTATCATTTCACTTTCAGATAAAAATCAAATCCAACTGAGACCGTAAACCATGGAAGACCTTCTCATCATTTCCAATTATTATCCGCCAGAAAAAGGAGCCGCCGCTAATAGGATTGAACAGTTGGCTTTGAAACTGAGTCAAAATAATTATAAAGTAACGGTGCTTTGTCCTTTAGGAAACTATCCAAAAGGGGAATTGTTTGCTGACTATAAAGGAAAATTTTCTGTTGTAGAAAAAAGACAAAATATTACGGTCAAACGTCTTTGGATTTACCCTAGTGTCAGCAAAAACATCTTCAAAAGAACGCTTTCGGTTTTATCGTTTTCGAGTATCCTTTTTTTTAGTTTACTTTTCAAAAAAACACCTCAAAAAGTAATCGTGCAATCGCCTCCGCTTTTATTATCTTTTGTCGCCGTTTTAGCACTTTGGATCACGCGAAAAACGATTTTACTGAATGTTTCTGATTTATGGCCAACCGCTGCTATTGAACTCAAGGCCATAAAACCCGGAAGTATTTCGCATAAAGTTTCCTTATTTTTTGAACGCTTTATTTATGCCAACGCTTCGACTATTTTAGGGCAATCCAACGAAATCATTCATCATATTAAGGAACAATTTCCAGAAAAAAAGTGTTACTTGTATCGCAACTTTCCGGATCATCAAACAGAGGGAATTCAAATGCATACAAATGTAAATGAACCCATAACATTATTTTACGCCGGATTATTAGGCGTTGCACAAGGGGTTTTAGAATTGTGTCAAAAAATAGCCATAGAAGGACTGAATATAGAGCTACATATTTTTGGAGATGGCGCCGAAAAAGTAGCCCTTGAAGCTTTCATCGAAAAAAATCCGGATAAAAAAATTATTTTCCATGGAATGTTGGAACGCCATCTCCTACATGAAAAATTAAAGAATTTTGACCTTGCAATTATTCCTCTAAAAACCAGAATCTATGGTTCCGTTCCTTCCAAAATATTTGAATACAGTACTTTAGGATTTCCAGTACTTTACTTTGGTGGTGGCGAAGGAGAAACCATTGTCACGGAAAACAAATTAGGTTGGGTAGCGCCAGTAGGTGATTTTGAAAAATTAAATTCAGTGCTTAACGAAATTTCAACTATCGGAAAATCTACGATTCAACACCTACAAAAAGACGTGTACAAAACCGCCCAACAAGAATTTAATTTGGAACGGCAAATCCAACAATTGATAAAGGAAAACGTATTTTAATAGGCCTTCTCCTCGCCTTTGAGTGTATTGAAAATTGTGATAACAATGATTTTGAGGTCTAACAAAATCGACCAATTTTCCATGTAGAAAATGTCGTACTTTACTCGGTTGATAATATCTGCTTCTTTTTCTACTTCGCCACGATACCCTTTGGTTTGTGCTAATCCTGTAATGCCTGGTTTTACAAAATGACGCACCATAAACTTATTGACGCGTTGGGCATACATTTCGGTATGGCTCACCATGTGTGGCCTTGGTCCCACTACCGACATTTGTCCTAAAAAAACATTGATGAATTGTGGCAACTCGTCGATGCTGGTTTTTCGTAAAAATCGGCCTACTCGAGTAATTCTGGGATCGTTTTTGGAGACTTGCTCTAAATGAGCTTCCGAATTCAGATTCATGGAACGAAACTTATAGCAATTGAATTCTTGGTAATTTAATCCATTTCTTCTTTGAATAAAAAACAAAGGACCTTTGGATTCCAACTTAATGATAATGGCCAAAATAGGGGTAAGCCAAGTTAAAATTCCGATAATGACCAATGCTGAAAAAAGAAGGTCAAAAATCCGTTTGACACTTTTATTTAGGGAATCATCCAAAACAATGGTGCGCAATGAGAGTACCGGAATATAATCGTAATAATCAAAAGTAAAGTTTCGGGAAAGAATTTGACTTTCGTTAGGAATAAACTTCAAGGTTTTCAAATTATTATCTGCAAAATAAACCAAATCCGAAATTTGTTTTTGCGTCAAATCGTCCATCGCGCAATACATTTCGTCGATTTTATTTTCTAACACAAAATCACAACATTCCTTTATCGGGTTTTTTTGAAAAATAGTTGCATCAAACTTTTTTTCGAGTACGTAGCCATAATCTGGATTTTCAGAGAAAAAAAGCTGCAACGGAGCTATGCTTTTGGGACTTCCTAAAAGTACCACCCTTCTAAAATTTCCGCCAAAAAAAATACGGTATTTTTGTAGAAAAAAATAAATAGCTAATTTAAAGATCAACACGGTACTGATTACTATAGTGCTAAAAAAAAAGATGTTGCGAAAGGAAAAGCTGGCACTATTCAAAAAAATGAGCATCAATGAAAACCCCGCAAAAATCATCCACTGCTTCAAAGAACAATTCAAAATCGCAATGACTTTAGTATACCGATAGACCTCATAAAACCCTAAAGTCGATGCAATAAGCAGCCAAATAATGATAAATTCCAAAGGAATATACCAAGATACTAGAGAGACCCCGATGGAATAATATAACGCTATCAAAATAATCCCACTATCCAATATATAGGAAAAGGGGCGAATGTATCCTGAATATCTACCGGTTTTGGTTTTCACTGATGATGAAAATGAGCTTTGGGATTAAAATATATATTTCGAAAAATCCTTGTGTTCTTCTTTTGACAATTCTTCTTTGGAAAGCGATTTGAAATAATCATAGGTAATTTTCATTCCTTCGGCACGACTCACTTTAGCCTCCCAGCCCAATAATTCTTTGGCTTTGGTTGTGTCTGGTTGACGCTGCAAAGGATCATTAATCGGTAGCGGATGATACACCACTTTTTGAGAAGTACCCGTTAGTTTTATGATTTCCTCTGCAAAATCTTTAATCGTAATTTCGTCTGGATTGCCAATATTTACTGGATATACATAATCCGAATGTAATAATCTAAAAATACCTTCTACTTGATCGTCTACATAACAAAAAGAACGCGTTTGCATCCCATCGCCAAAAATAGTCAAGTCTTCGCCACGAATCGCTTGCCCAATAAATGCTGGAATCACTCGACCGTCGTTGAGTCGCATTCTAGGCCCGTACGTATTGAAGATGCGAACAATTCTAGTTTCCACTCCATGAAAGGTGTGATAGGCCATCGTAATCGACTCCTGAAAACGTTTTGCTTCATCATACACGCCACGAGGTCCAATGGTGTTGACGTTGCCATAATACTCCTCCGTTTGCGGATGTACTAAAGGATCTCCGTATACCTCTGAAGTGGATGCAATAAGAATTCGGGCTTTTTTAACTCTAGCTAATCCCAATAAATTATGAGTGCCTAATGAACCTACTTTTAAGGTTTGAATCGGAATTTTTAAATAATCAATAGGACTTGCTGGTGAAGCAAAATGCAAAATATAATCTAACTTTCCGGGAATATGCACAAATTTGGTAATATCATGATGGTAAAACTCAAAATTTTCCAACTTAAATAAATGTTCTATATTCTTTAAATCTCCAGTAATCAGGTTATCCATCCCAATTACATGATAGCCTTCGTTAATAAAACGATCACACAAATGCGATCCCAAAAATCCTGCGGCTCCCGTGATAAGTATTCTTTTCATTGCTTGCATATTATTCAATAACAAATGTAGTTGATTTGAAGAAAATTCCTTTACAAACCCATTCATTCTTTTAAAATTCGAAGCAGGTAACAAAGGTTTTTTGGCTATCATCGTCCCGTGATCCGCTATATCTTTGCTTTTTAAAAGAAAAAAGCAAAGGATGCCGCTACTCCCGGGGCTAAGGAACGACAATAAGCTTTTTGGGATTTATTTTTTACTCAATTGTAAGCTGGTTTTAGTATAAGTTCTTTAGAAAACTATATTTTTGCTTCCAAGCAAAAAATAAAAATTTGAAAGTTGTACATATCATCGAAGCATTAGGCGGAGGCGTTTATACCTATTTTGAAGATCTAACCCATCATTTCGAAAAGAAAAATATCCGTCAAAAAATGCCAACTTCCATTCTCTATAGCGACAATCGCAATGAAATCGATCCTCAAAAAGTCGCTCAATTATTCTCCACCATTTCTACAGTAAAAGTGGCCATGAAAAGAGAAATCAATCCTATTTCGGACTTCAAAGCCATACAACGTTTGTTGCGTGAACTCCAAAAAATCAAACCCGATGCTGTACATTTGCATTCCTCTAAAGCAAGTGTTTTAGGGAGAATCGCTTGCAGTTTTTTGAATCCAAAACCATTAGTTTTTTATACGCCACATGGTTATGCTTTTCAACGTACTGACATTTCTCCCCTCTCCAAAAAAATGTACTGGTATATTGAAAAATACTTCCAAAAAATCTTCGGAGGAATCACTATCGCTTGTGGCGACTCTGAGTTTGAATTAGCAAAACAACTAGGAAAAGCCGAAATGATTAGAAATGGCATAGACATTACTACCATCCAAAGGTATCTTCAACCTGTTTCGAATACTAAATTAACCATAGGAATAGCAGGTAGAATAACTGCCGCTAGAAACCCCAAACTATTCAATGCCATTGCTAAACAATTCCCGGATTATCAATTTGTGTGGATTGGCGATGGAGAAGAGCGAAATCAAATTACAGCTCCAAATATCAAAATTACCGGTTGGTTTTTAGAAAAAAAACAAGTGTACGAGCAAATAAATGCTTTAGATATTTATCTTCAAACCTCCCTTTGGGAAGGATTACCCATCGCGGTTCTTGAGGCTATGGCATTAATGAAACCAGTAATTGCAACAAAAATAAATGGCAATAAAGATACTGTTGTTCCCAACGAAACTGGATTTTTATATCAAGAAATGTCGGAGTTAACGGCCTACTTCAAAACCCTTGAAAATCCATTAACAAGAGCAAAATTTGGCACTAATGCGCTGAATAGGTGCAACCATTTGTTTGATACCAACAAGAACTTTACAGCGCTTGAGAGAGTGTACGAACGTTACTTTTTTGCTGCAACCAAAGGCTCCCAAAAATAGAAAACCAAAAGCCACTAAATGTAATTCCATCAAAACGCAATAAAAAATCATCCGTCAAATTCGACGTGAAAAAAAGAAAGAAAAAAGAAAAAATCAGTGCGTTTTTCAAATCAATTCCCAAATAGCCAATTGCACCAATATAAAGCAAAACTACAAGCGGTCCTAAAATACCAAATTTTAGTAAAAAATCAAGAAACTGATTATGGGTAGGAAAGGCATATTTCGCTAAAAAATGCTGATGCGTTTGTTTAAAATACTTCACTAATGCAGGTTTTCCATCCGATGAGCCTACACCAAAGGGCAAATGTTGTAACGATAATTCCCAAGCTGATTTCCAGATAGAAACTCTAGTTACGAGAGAATTAAAAACCTTTATTTCGGGGTGATCAATTTCGTCTAACTTTCCCACCTTGTCCATATAAGCAAACGTCACCGAACTGTATTTTTCTTTCATATAAGGATTTTTTTGAATAAAGAGAAATAAAACCCCAGACACTACACCACCAATAACTATAGTATAGAGCAATAATTTTTTTAGGTCAAAGCGTGCTGCAAAAAACGAAAACACTACCAATAAATACCCAACTAAAACATTGAATAAAGCCATTCGAGTATTGACTAAAAGCACAAAGAAAAAGGAGAATACAAATACCAAAAAAGATAAAAAAACAAATCCCATCTTCTTTTTCATTTGCCCCCTTTGCAATAACAAATACAAAGCCGAAATACTCACAAAAGCCAAGTGCATATTGAGCGCTGGAGCATGAATTCCGATAGAATTTGCAAAAACATAGCCCATTTCCCATAGGTGAACGCCATGCCAATACTTAGTGACATATTCCGGAAAAACAAATACAAACCGAAGCGCAAAAAAAATCATTACTAAGGTCGTAGTATTTACATAAAATTGTAGCAATTTTTGAAAGGATATTCTTTGGTAATTCCCCAAAATAAATAAAGGAAACAAGACCAATGCCGTACTCTTTTCAATGGATTTAATCCCTTGCACCAAAGAATCATTATTCCAGAAAAAAACTAATTCTAACAAAAAAGGAGAAGCGATGATACCCGCCATAACCAACGCTTTTTTGGACCATTGTGTTTTCTTAAAATAGAATATATTAAATATAACGAAAGCGAAAATTAACCAAGTACAAGGCTTCCTGAAAATTAGCGTACAAGCTATCGCTACCAAAAAAAAAGAAAAAATTTTATTGAAATGCTTTTCGGAAATGGTCATAATAAAGAGCATAATAAATTAGTGGGAAAACACCCATTTTGTGTCGAATCGCCGATCCTAAATCCGGTTCGAAAACCCCTTGAAGGATAAAAAAAGAGAATACAAAAAGAAGCATCCATAACTCATAAACGTATTCTTTTTTGTCTTTTATACATCGAGCCAATCGAACTAATAGAATATAAAACAGGAATAATTGCCAAACTACAAACAATAAAATCTGTGGAGAAAAAATATGTTTCAATCCATTAAGCGGAACATTTACCGTAAAAAAACCATACAAAATCCCAATAATTTCTCCATACCAAGTGTCTGCTTTTACCGGAGAGACGATACTAGAATTAGCATCAACAGACCCGATTCGGGCACTATTAATAAGCTCTCGACTTTGCTCCGAAAAAAAATGTCCTTGTACAAAACCATAACTCAATGACAAAAAAATAATTATTGCAATTCCGTAAAACAATGTTGTAAAAGTTCGATTCGGAATTTTGATACAAGTAATCCAATACATTCCCATAGCAACTATGGGCAACAAGGCAAAATACGGTCTATACATCACTCCAAAAAACACAAAAAGAGACAAGGTTATAAATAACGTTTTCTGAAAAGAAAATGGCTTTTTTTGAAATAAAAAAACTATTGCAGAGAGGTACAAAAAAGTAATAAACTCCTTAGAAGGCATCGCCATAAAAATAGCCATCATGGTAAAAGCCAAATATACCAAAACGTTCTTAATCGTCACTTTCTCGAACGTACTTGGAATGCCTATTTTGTACAAAATACTCATCAAAATAGGGAACTGAATCAATGCAATTACCGAAAAAGGCAAATAGCGCAACCCTGTAACTTTATAAAACAAAATAGTCAATGGGTAACTTCCAAAATAACCTATTTCGTTGCCTTTATCATAAGCAATAATAGCAGCATCATAAAAAAAACGTTTGGGCAAAATAAAACTCGCAGCAAAGGCCACCAGCAGATTGAGTCCTACAAGAAGTAAAAAAGCTGCTTTATTTTTTTTTATGAGTAAAGACATTTAGGCCTGATTGAAAATAGAAGTGACAAACTTAACTCAAAAACAACTTAACTCCATCTTTGACATACACAAAAAGAGCGGTTCCAAGATTCCAAAATAAAGCACTTGCCGAAAAAGCAATAGCGGCACCCAGCATTCCATAGGAAGGAATCAACAAATAATTGAGTAGAAAATTAAGGACAAGAGCACCCAAAACAATACGTTGAAAAATACGTTGACGCCCTGTCATATTTAAATAAACTGGAGCAGACCCAAAAAAAACACAAAAACCTTGTCCCAAAACCAACACTATTAATGCCTCTTTGGCCACTACATAATTGGGACCAAAAAATTGCAAAACGAACTCCGGAAAGAGAAGCAGTCCGATAACTGCGGGCAGCGTAATCGCTACTATTAATCGGGAACTGTTTTGAACTATTTGCTGTACTTTTTCAATTTCTTTATTCGAAAAACTGGCTGCAATAGCTGCCGAAACAGTAATATTTACTGTCAAAATAATAACAGACAACAAAGTCATTAACTTAACCGCGACGGAATAATAAGCTACGGTAGCATCACCATGATATTTTTTTAAAAACAAGATGTCAAAACTCATCATCAAAAAAATAGCCATTCCACTTACTGCAATCGGAAATGAATGCGTGATAATCTCACTAGATGAGAAACAATCAACAGTAGAAGTTGGAGGTTTTTTGCTGAAAAAATAAACTGTCAATAATGTCGTTAGCACTCCTGAAAAAACAAAACTCAACAAAAAAGCATCCACTAAATACGGTTCTAATTGCCATTGCACTAATAAAAAAGCAATCACAATTATAGGTAAGTATTTGAAAATATTCCGAAATAGTTCAGCTACTACTATTTCCTCTAATGCTCTGAAAACCTCAACGTTTAGAATAGAAAGCCCATAAAAAAACAAGGCAGCCGAAGCTTTTAACAGAAGGAAATAAGTTGCATTATCCGCAAAAAATAATGTAATAACAGAAGCATCCAATAGTATAATAAAAAGAAATAAAAGCAGGGAAGCAAAAAACAGCATCAAGACCATTTTTAGATATACTTTTTTCAAATGTCCCAAAGAGAAATTCGGATACAAACGCCCTTTGAAATACAATATGGATTGATCAAAACCCAATAAACAAATACTTCCGATAGCAAAAAGAAACGTACGAACAAAATCATATTGCCCTACTATCTTAGGTGTATACTTTTGCGTTAAAAACAACGTAAAACCAAACAAAAGGACCACCCCAAAAACCCGGATCAATAAGGTTAAAAAACTTTGCCGAACCACAGGGTTTTGAACCGTTTTAAGTAAGTGAAATCGAATTGTTTTTAACACATTAGGTCTTGTTAGCAAAAGAAAAAGATTTTTTAGGAAACAACCGTTTTAGATTTAGCCAATTGCTTTTGATAAAATCGGAGGAACAAATGAATACCTACAAATAAAAATAAAAGAACGATTGGCAATACAAACTTCATCTTTCCATTTACTGCTATTGAAGTATTACTATTCAAAGTGAAAGTTACTTCTTTGATTGTTTTTTGAAAGTTGATTAATTTCAAACGATTTACACCTTGAATAAACAACAATTCTTGTTTGGTTTTGATAACATCATTCAGTTGAGTGTTTTCATTATAGTACATCAATTTGTCGTTTTTTAACGAACTCTTTACATTGGCCGAAAACCCATTAAGAACACCATTAATTTGTTGAATAATGGTATCATTTTGTGCAATATCTTGTTTCAAATTTGCCAATCCAACTTTTTGCATTGCCGAGAAATAGTCAGATTGATTGAGGTAGTTCAGCAATGGTGTAATCAATTCCTTCTCATTAGTGATCCCATTTGTAACAACTGCTATATTGTGATAGGTGTAGTTTTTACTGGTAATATTGTCCTCTAGTACTTTTTTTACCTCACCAACCTCAGCCATTAACTTAATCAGTTCAAAATTGCGCTCTTTTTCTTCAATAAATTTATAAACATCGGCAATAGGTTTGATTTCAATTTTTCTTAAGGCCTCGGGGTGCAATAATCCCACTTCTTTTTGTAAAAAAGCAGCATCCCCTGCATTAATTTTAGATTGAAGCAGATTGATTTTGGCATATAAATAATCCACACTTCCAAAGTTGGGAATCACAGTGATTTCATGGGCATACAATGTATTGTTTTTATCCAAAAATAACCCCAAACCAAAACCAATGATAAGCAATCCTACCACTATTTTCCATTGGTGTACAAAAAACTGAATACAATTGAACAGTAGCGTATTCAATCGTTCGAAACCCTTTTTTACCTTGGTGGTAATTTGAAATACATCAATTTCTGAATCGCTATGCGAAGGTGTACTCATGCGCTATTTATTTATTATTCAGGATTTGTTCTAAAATTTTAATCGTAATCAAATACGTTGGTTTTACGCCAGTCGTTCCTAAACCTCCTGAAGCCAGCGTACTTCCTGTTTCAAGCGGATTATCAGAAGCGTAGTAAGCATAACGCACTTTGATGTCTTTTGGTACACTCTTTCTGATTTTGGATGCAGATTGTATTGCTTTTTGGTAATAAGATCCTTCCATTTCTAGACCTATTACCCCCCAAGTCGATTCGTGGAAAAACTTCAATAAATCTCTATTTTGAAGCGATGTGCCCAAGACAGTAACCATCGGTCCTGCAAAAACAGCGATGTCATTCCCTTCAAACATTTCGGCGGTCAATTCATTTTCAAAGAAATAATTATCGGCGGTGCCTTCGTTGATATGCGCATTCGGAATCATAATATCGCCTTTGCCTCCTTCGAGAATACCGGCTTTTCCCATAATAGAAACTGATTGTACAGTAAGCAAGATCTCTTTTTTGTAGGGTTTTAATAATTCGTCAATGGTTTCATAGGCTTGTTCTCCAAAAGCATAATCCATAACAATCAAAACAGGCGCTTTGTCTCCTACTTGTGCCTTTGGAAAAGCGGTTTTGGACCAATCAATTTTGGCGGTATCAAACAATTGTACATCAATATTGGTTCCTGAAGTATCTGGCAAAAATACCATTCCATTTTTTTCGGCTACGGTTTCAACCTGCTTGCGTAATTCTTTGGCGCCTGATTTGCTCAATTCTTCATAAATTACAAAATCCGATTTGTCCTTAAACTTCGATTTTAGGAGTGGTGTGGCAAAAATTGAATTCATCACACTATGCATATTGGCACTAATGACATGAATAGGTCGGTCTAATAAGTTGTTGGCTTTTAAAACCTCTTTGATATTATTGGCCCAAATTTCGCCATGAATATGATGCCCCAAACGTTCTCTCAAAATTGGGCTAAAGGTGATCGTTCTTTTATTATTCTCTACCACTTCTTCGATGGCTAATTTTCCTAACCAATATATAACGTGCAGAAAACGATCCGGCGTATTCTCGGAACCAAATGCATCATAAATATCTAATACTTCTTCGAAGGTTCTTCCTAAAATATTAGACGCATGCGAAATCGCTTTTTCTTTTTCGATTTGTGTAAGCTTCTTAGTTTGGTTTACGGCAGCTTCTAGTTTTAACCAATCTCTAGATACTTCGCCAGCATCATCGAGCAAAACACGGTCTTTGATTTTATGGGATTCAATAAAAATAAAGGTCAAATGTGTCAAAATATCATAAATATCTGAACGTCCGCGAGTGATTTCAACATTCATTTGCTCTTCGTCAATTCGGTAGCAATTTCTTCTTCGCTTTGGCGGAACAATAGCCTGAAAATGGGATTTAGAATAGCCTTCATCCGAAGTTAAATTGATAAAACGGCACTGCTCAATCCCTACAGGAAGTCGTTCGATAACGTATAGCAAACCATTCAATTCTACTTTTTCATCGGCAATAGTACCATAAATTTCGGGGCGCAAGGCCAATAAAGCTTCCCGCAAGGTATCACCAGAAACCCCCATTGGTTTATAAAACCCACGGTTGAATAAATGGCGAATGGTAATGTACATTTTTTCTATCGCCGCAGAAGATTCTTGCGCTCTAGATCTTGATATATGTTTGGTTGTATTCATCTTGTTTGTTTTTTATCACTTTTCAAAGGTAAGTAAAAGTTTTTTTTAGTTGGTTACCGTTAATTTCATCGCTAATTCTAAATATTTGTCCTTATAACGAGCTGTAGAGGTTTGCGCAACTCTAACATTAAGATTATGCCACTTTCCTTTTTAACGGGGAAAATACTATTTGAGCTGCTAATAAGTTGCTGGTAATTTAGTAAACACTATTCTCGCTAAGACGGCAAGGCGCAGTATTTACAAAACTTTTTTTACAACTTAGTAAGAAATCTATAAAAAGTGTGACACTATTTTGTTTCATTATTTATGCATCCCTTTCAGTCCAAATAATCATAAAAATTAGTGCTGTTAATGACCGTAAAAGTATGATCTGGATATTGATTAGCAAATGTTTTGGTCAATTTTACTTTTGTTTTTGAATTCCATTTGATTTCGAATGTTCTCAATTGACCATTTTTTTCAATGATTAAATCAACCTCTTGTTGTTCTTGCGAACGCCAAAAATAAAATTTTTCAAAACGCTCATTATATTCACTGGATTTTATGAATTCATTAATAACATAATTCTCAAATAAATTGCCCTTATCTTTTCTAGTTTCAAATGGGGAAAAATCATTGATAATGGCGTTTCGAATTCCTAGATCATTAAAATATACTTTTTTCCCCTTTTTGATTTCAGTTCGTTGATTCGTGTGAAAGGAATTCAATCTGTAAATTACAAAGGATTGCTCTAGCAAATGGATGTATTCCTCTACCGTTTCGCTCTTCAAACCAATGAGTTTTCCTAATTCGTTGTAATTGACTTCGCTACCTATTTGCCACGCCAACGCTTTTAGTAATTCTTGCATTTTCTCGGGTTTTCGAATGCCTTTGAATAACAAAATATCTTTGTATAAATAGCTATCAGACAATAATATCAATATTTTTTCAGGATTATTTTTGGTAGTTACAATTTCGGGATAATATCCATAAACCAAGCGATGTGGAAGCATTCTGATTTCTTCCAAAAGACCTATTTCATTTTTCATTTCATTGAATGAAAGCGGAAACAATTTATGCTCAAATTTTCTCCCCGTTAACGGCTCATTGAGCTGATTTCTTAATTCGAAAGCGCTAGATCCTGTCGCAATTACCTGAATTTCTGGCAAATGATCTGTAATTAACTTTAATTTACTCCCAATATCAGGAATTTTTTGTGCTTCGTCTATTACCACAACTGTATTCTTCCCGAAAAAAGATTGCAAACGCGTTGCATTAGCATTTTCAAAAATTAAAGAAACATCTGGATTTTCAGCATCCAGCCATAAAACATTCTCTTTATTTTGAAGTAAATTCCGCAACAAAGTACTTTTCCCCACTTGTCTAGCTCCAAGTAGTACGATGGCTTTTTTTTGAAAAAACTCTTCTTGAATCGTTTTTATAATGGTTCTGGCGATCATTTTTTATGTCAAAAATACCTAATTTTTCCATTGTAATGGAAAATAAACTACTTTATTTTCCATTACAATGTAAAAATCAAGGTTTTTTAATTGCTTTTACTAAGACATCCGCTATTTTTCGATCATTACTCAATCTCGGAATTTTGTTTTGTCCGCCCAATTTTCCGATGGATTTCATATAGTCTTGGAAACCGTTTTTGGCGACTTTGGTGATCACTACCTTTCTCAAAACGTTGCCTACAATCAAATCATCATAATAGATATTTTGCTTGCGCATGGCTTGGTCTAAGGCTTCGGCAAAAACTTGCTCATCTTGAGGTTCATTTTCAAATTCGATGAACCATTCGTGGTAAGGCAATCCTTCTTTTGGCGTAATCTGTGGCGCCACTGTAAATTCATTAATGCGAATAGTGGTGCCTTGCACCGCTTCTTGTAAAGCACTTTCTACTTCTTTGCCAATCACGTGTTCCCCAAAAGCCGAGATATAATGTTTGATTCTACCCGAAACCATAACACGATAAGGTTTCAATGAAGTAAACTGTACGGTATCCCCAATATTGTAGCCCCAAAGTCCCGCATTGGTCGAAATAATCAGTACATAATTGACACCTAATTCGACTTCGCCTATGGTGTAACGCTTTGGATTCTCGGTAAAAAAGGCATCACTTTTGATGAACTCATAAAAAATTCCTGAATTCAAAAGCAACAACATTCCTTTCTCTTTTTGAGAATCTTGGTAAGCAAAAAAGCCTTCGGAGGCAGGAAAGAGTTCAATACTGTCTACTTTTCGGCCAATTAAATTTTCGAATTTGGCGCGGTACGGTTCAAAATTAACGCCTCCATAAATGAAAAGATTAAAGTTTTGGAACAATTCTCCAACGGGCTTTTGCGCTTTTTGCTGTAATTTTTCGAAATACATTTGTACCCAAGACGGAATTCCAGAAATCACTCGCATGTCCTCATTCACCGTTTCCTCTACAATAGCATTGACTTTCGTTTCCCAATCTTCAATACAGTTGGTTTCCCAAGAAGGCATTCTGTTTTTTTGCAAATAACCTGGAACAAAATGAGCGGCTATACCTGATAATCGTCCTAATTTGATGCCGTTTTTCTCGGTTAAAATGGGACTTCCTTGTAAGAAAATCATTTTTCCATCTACAAAATCGGTCTTTCCAGTTTCATGAATATAATGCAAAATTGCATTCCTAGAGGCTTCGATGTGGTAAGGCATCGATTCTTTGGTTAAGGGAATGTATTTCGCTCCAGAGGTGGTTCCTGATGTTTTGGCAAAATAAAGCGGCTTGCCTTTCCATAGCACATTTTCTTCTCCGTTCACCACACGATCCACATACGTTTTTAGTCCTTCATAATCTCTTATGGGTACATTTTTAACAAAATCTGCATGCGAATTAATTGTTTCAAAATGGTGGTCTACTCCAAATTGGGTGGTTCGGGCTTCCCTGATTAATGATTTAAAAACTTCCTTTTGCACAGCCACTGGGTTTTGGCTCCACTGTTTTGTTTTTCGAACTATTTTTTGTGCAAATATTCTTGCTGCAAATGATTTTAAAGACATTATTTTAGTTATTTCCAAAATGAATTAGTACTGCAATTCATTTTATTTATGAGTTATAGGGGCTTTTTTTGGGATTCTTCTTTTGCGTTCACTTCTTTTCTCAAAACCAATTCTTCGTCACTAGCCTGCATCTTTTCTATAGGAATGGTTGGGTGCGTTTGCACTAAAATGGAATCTTTATTAAAGGTTACATGCTCTAATTTTCCGGTCAATACTTTTTGAATGCCTTTGAGATAGGTTTCATTTTTTTCTAAGGCGAGGGTCAACGAATCGGTTTTGAGGGCCAAAATAGTAGCTTCTTTTTTTAATTGTGAAGAAGCATAGCCAGGAATATATTCACGAAGTGGTGTAAAAGCAATTAATAAAGTGGTACCCGTAATTAAGAAAATAGCGCCTAATGTCCCCGCAACAAAAACATTCAACAAACTTAATTTGAACGAAAACAACTCTTCAAAAGTTGCTTCATTGATAAGAATCAACCGTTTTTTCATTAATACAAATCCTTTGAAAGAATTGGGTAACAACCGATTTATAAACATAACGCTATTAATTTGGACAAATATAACGATTAATGATTGTTTGCCGATTGCCATGACATCATTTCTAGCTTGTTGCGTCTTAAACCCTCTACTATTTAACATTAATCTAGACAAATATTTCACCGAATAGCATTCAGATTAAGGAATTCTGTATACATTTGCAGCGTTATTAAGTACAAATTTGCTTTTGCAACAAAAAATATAATCATGGGAAGATTAGGAGTTACAGAAATCCTTGTTATAGTAGGTATCGTATTATTACTTTTTGGAGGAAAAAAAATTCCAGAATTGATGAAAGGTTTAGGTAGCGGACTCAAAGAATTCAAAAACGCGGCCAAAGACGAGCAACCTGCTAATTCAAAAAAAGAAGAAGAAACGAAAGAGTAATTTTTCTTGTGTACATCATAAAAAAAACCAACCAGTAAACGGTTGGTTTTTTTTTATTACTAAATGTTTATCTTTACTGTAAATAGGAAATTATTACGAAACTAACTAATTTACAGATCATTACAATTGTATTGCTATTACTCTACGTTATTTGGGAGATTAGCGTTCAAATTTGGGATGAAAAAGAGGAAACTGCGGTGATTCGTGGTGATTTGGCTTTCATTTATCCAATTTTATTAGTGCTTATTATATTCTCTTTGTTTCAATATTTTAGAAGCAAAAACCAATAGTACAAATATAATTTTTAGAAGATGAAATGTTTAAACTGCAATTCAGAAACCTCTGGCTCCTTTTGTTACCACTGTGGACAAAAAACGAGTACTGCCCGTTTTTCTTTCAAACATATTTTTAAAGCAGATATTGCTAATCAGTTGTACTCTTTTTTTAAAAGCGAAATATTTTTTACCATTAAAGAATTATTTACTAGACCTGGACACTCCATCAGAGAATATCTCGAGGGTAAAAGAGTGAATCATATGAATTATATGAGCTTATTTGTTTTACTCTCAGCCATTGGTATTTTTTTAGATAAATACGCTCAAGTAGGAATGGCAACGCTAAGTGCAGATGATGATGAAACCCAAAAAATAATGGTCAATTATTTTAATTTTGTAAGAGACAACCCTAAAACATTCATTTTTATTACTATTCCCATCGTTTCTTTTTTTACTTTTTTACTATTTAAAAGAAGTAAATTTAATTTTCCAGAACACCTGATTATGAATGTCTACAAGGCATCCGCACTTTTAATCATCGCCAAAATAGTAACTCTTTTTTCTATCGTTGTTTCTAATGTTGCTTTCTTAAAAGTGATAGATCAATTGGTATCTTATGCTTCTATTGGTTATTCTATTTGGTTTGTTTACCAGTTTTTTTATGATGAACAATACTATAGCAAGGTGAATATCTTAACTAGAGCTACAATAGCCGTACTTATGGGAACGTTGTTTTCTACAATTTTCATGTTTGTTTTTTGGCTGATCGAATATTTGAATGGTGGCGGAAAACTAAATTAATTAAATAAAATGCAGCACGACAATCATCCCCCAACGCACTATTTAGATTGGTCAAAATTAGGAAGGCACTCCGTATTCTTGTAATTACTTCTTGTTCTATTAGGAATTTTATTTTTGCAGTTTGGTTCAATTCCTTCTTTGCTTTTGGGAAATTATCTTGGTGTAGATTTAGAACAGCCTATTGTAATCGTCTATTCTTTCTTAATACCCTTGCTATTATTACTTTTTATAGGAGCTTTAAGTTTTAAGCGACCTATTTTTAGTTTATATGCTGCTACAAAAAAGGCGTTATGGAAAGATTTTTGGATAGGAGTATTTTTTATGTGGTTACTATCGGCGCTATTTATTTTTGCATTAGTACCCGATCATAAAGTTTTCTATGTTGGTATTTCCGATAATTTTACTCACTATGCATTCCTTATGTTGGGCACCTGCATAGGGTATTTAATTCAAACGGGTTGCGAAGAACTTTATTTCCGAGGTTATTTTATGCAAGCCACCTATAGTGTTTTACCCTTTTTTGCCGTCGTAATTGGTATTCAGGCTTATGTTTTTGGGCAATTACACGCTGGCAATGTAGCCGCTTGGGGCAATTCCTTTACCTCAAGTATTCCTTATATGCTACAAGCCATTTCTTTTGGTTGGGCAGCTTGGCGTTCGGGCTCTTTATTTTTAGCTTGGGGATTGCATTTTGGCAATAATTCTTTCTTAACATTTTTTGTTGCTACAAGAGGCGATGTAGTAAAATCTAACGCTTTATTTGCGGTTGATACCCCTCCGTTAGAACGTACAATTATTGAGTCTTTTATAGTCCTTGTGCTGTTAGTTGTTTTTTTAGAAATTATCTACAAAAACAGATACAAAGAAAGATCACTGTTGACCATGCTTCCAAAGGAAGACGTTTAGTTTAAACGTATGATTTTAAATAGAGAAGCCGTATCACAATACAAATTGATACGGCTTCTTTTTGCTTTATATTAATTTTTATCCGCCGTAAATCACAGCATATGGAATATAATATTTTTCTGAACTGTTTACAATCAATTCCCATTCATCTGAACTGATTTTTGCAAAATTCAATTTACAATTTGCCGATTTACAAGACCATTCTCCTTGGGAAAACACAAAAACACGCTTGCTTTTACCTGGTAATGTAGCATGCACTTCTGCCCCACCATTGGATCGAATTACTCCAAACTTGGCCGATTTTTGTGTAGAACCAATTGCTGCTCTCAAATCGCCTGTGGCATTATAATTAGTGCCTGAAACCTTAGCATCGCTGACATTTGATACTACCGGAATGGCTATACTTAATGAATAATTACCCACTTCACCTCGTCTTGCGGTACTTCGCATTTGATACACTCTTATCTTGTATGTTCCACTTTGGGCTAGGGTAATACTGCATTTATTTCCTTCATTTTGTCCAATAAATATCGCTTCTCCTGAGGATCCTGGTGGCAAAACATTAAAATAAACAATAGAATTAGCATTGGCCAAACTAATATTTAGTTTTTGCCCTTGATTCGCACCTATCGTATAGTCGATTGTTTGCTCTCCAGTAATTTTTCCTTGGAGCACTGTTGCCGATTTTCCAACAGGAAAAGCTACTTTTTTTGTAGTGATTTGTGCTATAGTAACTAGTGGAATTGCAACAGTTATTAACATAAACACCTTCATTGATTTAACACATAGTTTCATAATTTACTGATTTTAAATGTTATATCTCATAAAAATAATAAAATTTATGGATACGTGATACAAAAAACAACTTATTCATTTATGGATTCAAAATATTTGCCATTTGTAATAAGTTCAACTAACTTAGTGTTTAATTTAAATTCCATATTTCATGAAAATCAATACGATACTTCTTTTCCTATATTTAAGTTGCCAATCCCTCCTTGCTCAAGACATTCAAGGTTCTTGGGAAGGCACGCTGAGCAGTCAAGGCAGACAATTACCTTTGATTTTTACTATTCAAAAAACGGGAACCGTCTTTCAAAGTACATTAGATAGTCCCACACAAGGCGCTAAAGGAATTCCGATTCAGGAAACTATTTTTGTTAGTAATGAATTGCAGTTGAATGCCCCGAATATGAATTTAAAATACAGTGGGGTACTCAATGGTAGCGTAATTGAAGGTACTTTTGTTCAAAATGGGGCTTCATTGCCCTTGGTTTTAAAGAAAATGAAAGAAGGTCTAAAGATGGTGGCACACCCTCAACAACCTCAACCCCCTTTTGATTATCCTATCGAAGAAGTGACTTTTGTGAATCCAAAGGATAAAAATACCCTAGCCGGAACACTAACATTACCTAAAAATAAAAAGGAATTTCCGGTAGTGGTCTTAATTACTGGTTCGGGAGCACAAAATCGCAATTCGGAGATTTTTAATCACCAACCTTTTGCGGTAATAGCCCACGATTTTGCACAAAAAGGAATAGGGGTTTTACGATTAGATGACAGAGGTGTGGGTGGATCTAGTAAAGGCCATCCAGAGGATACTTCCGCTAATTTTGCTACCGATATTTCTGCGGCTGTCGATTTTTTAGCCTCCAAAGGGTTCAAAAATATTGGGGTTTTAGGCCATAGTGAAGGCGGCATGATTGCCCCGATCGTGGCTACCCAAAATAAAAAAGTGCAGTTTGTGATCTCATTGGCAGGTCCCGGCCTTCCCATAGATCGTATGATGCTATTGCAAAGCCAATCAGTAGCTAAAACCCAAGGAGCTACTGCCAGTCAAATTGCCGCTAGTACTGCTTTTAATGAAAAAGTATATGCTTATATCATCAACTATACCGGGAGTAACTTAAAAACAGATTTTCAACGTTATATCAAACCTGAATTTGACAAACTAGTACAAAATCAAGGACTTTCCGAGTCTCAAAATCAAGATTTAATGACACAGCAAACAGCTGCGGTTACCAATCCGTGGTTTGTTTATTTTTTAAAATTCAACCCAGATTTGTATTGGTCAAAAGTAAAAATACCTGTCCTAGCGTTAAATGGTAGTTTAGATGTACAAGTAAAGGCCACCGAGAATTTGGCGGGTATCAAAGCTTCACTAGAAAAAGCAGGCAACAAAAAAGCAACCATCCAAGAATTACCAGGTCTCAACCATTTGTTTCAAGAAGCAAAAACGGGCTCGGCTGCCGAATATGCAACTATTGAACAAACCATCTCCCCCACTGTATTAAACACCATTAGTGATTGGATTTTGAAAAGGTAAAAGTGATTCCTTAAAAAAATAAAGCCCCAAAATTCATCTGAGTTTTGGGGCTTTTGTTATTCTTTTTCCTCTTTCTCCACTGCATCTTTATAATCTGGATACAAGAATTTATTGTAAGGAAAGCGAGTAATATGAATTTGTCGTACCGCTTCATATACCCGTTCTCTGAATTCTTCGAAGTTTTCTTTTTGGGTCGCTGATACAAATAACGCATTCTCATGTCCTACCCTATTCATCCACGTTTGTTTCCACTCCTCGAGCGTAAAGTGACGGGGCGTTTTCTCCGTCATCAAATCATCTGCATCGATGGTCAAATGCTGGTAAGCATCAATTTTATTGAACAGCATCAAAGTGGGTTTATCATTGGCTTTGATATCCAAAAGAATTTGATTCACCGAACTAATATGATCCTCAAAATCAGGATGTGAAATATCTACAACATGCAGCAACAAATCGGCTTCGCGTACCTCATCAAGAGTACTTTTGAACGAATCTACCAATTGTGTAGGTAGTTTTCGGATGAATCCCACGGTGTCCGAAAGCAAGAATGGTAAATTTTTGATGACCACTTTTCGAACGGTGGTGTCTAGGGTGGCAAACAATTTATTTTCTACAAAAACATCGCTTTTGCCTACCGCATTCATCAGCGTCGATTTGCCCACATTCGTATATCCTACCAACGCCACGCGAACCATCGCCCCACGATTGCTACGCTGAATACCCATTTGTTTGTCGATCGTTTTGATTTTATCTTTTAGTAACGAAATACGATCACGAACAATACGGCGGTCGGTTTCAATCTCCGTTTCTCCCGGACCGCGCATCCCGATTCCTCCTTTTTGTCGTTCTAAGTGCGTCCATAAACCCGAAAGTCTTGGCAACAAATAGATGCATTGTGCCAATTCTACCTGTGTTCTTGCATAAGAAGTTTCGGCTCGTTGCGCAAAAATATCCAAGATCAAATTGGTTCGGTCAAGGATTTTACAGTCGATGATTTTGGAGATATTCTTTTGCTGCGAAGGGGTCAATTCATCATCAAAAATCAAAGTCGAAATGTCATTTTCTTTGACAAAAAGATGAATCTCGTCTATTTTTCCCGTTCCCAAAAAAGTTTTAGGATTGGGTTTGTCCATTTTTTGCCAAAAGCGTTTTACCACTTGTCCTCCAGCGGTAAAGGTCAAAAACTCTAATTCGTCTAGATATTCTCGAAGCTTCTCTTCACTTTGACTTTGTGTCACGATCCCAACAATGGCGGTTTTTTCGAAATTTATTTTTTCTTTTTCTAACATAACATCAAATAAGAGGCAAATTTAATCATTTGCTTTTAAAGAAGGTGGCCACGAATGCTCTAATTATTTTTTATTGGATTCAAAAAAAGAAAGCCACGAATGCTCGAATTATTTATTTAATGATGACTTAGCAAAATGAAAGACCGCAAATTCGCAAATTATTTTTTATTGGATTCAAAAAAAGAAAGCCACGAATGCTCGAATTATTATTTAAAGAAGGCTTCGCAAAATGAAAGGCCACGAATGCTCGAATTATTTTTTATTGGATTCAAAAAAAGAAAGCCACGAATGCTCGAAATTATTTATTTAGGGATGGCTTAGCAAAATGCTCACCAATTACTATTTAAAAAATTCGAGCATTCGTGGCTTATAACTCCCAAAACATCACTCGTAAGTATAGATTTTTACAGTTTTAATCATGCCACTGTCTTCGATTAAGGAATATGACGCGGGATAGTTTTGAGCATTGTATTTAAAGATCCCTGCACGAACCACCGTATTGGCTGTCGAGCTAAACTTTAATTCATTGTGACCACTGATACAGGTAAACTCAAATTCCTCTTCTTGAAAGGAAACCAATGGGACAATCACTTGGTAATGGGGTCCAAAAATGTTTTTAACCATCAACAAATTAGCCGATGCTTTGTCGTCATAACCAAAATACTTGATGGTCTTATCGCCCAAAAGTCCGGTTTGTTTGATAAGATTGCCTTTGTCATAAAAATATTCCGTTTTATGAATAATTTGTTGGTTCCGATCTCTAACCGAACGCCGAACGAGAGTCGCGTTTTCCACTACATAATCGACTTCCTCTACAAAAAGTTGTTGGGTAGTACTTTTTTGGGTCACCTGTTTGATACGGGATCCTTCATAAGCAAAAGTCACGGTTTTAGTGACTTGACTCCCGTTTTCATCATATTTTTTAGCAAACACTATCAAACGGTTTGCTGTATCATACTTGTAAGTAATCACTTCTTTCCAATGACTACCGTTGCGCTCTTTTACGGTATGATCCAGCAAACCTTGAGCATTATAAAAAAACCGCTGGGTTACATCTGAAGTTGTTATACTACTGAGTTTTCCTGACTCAAAAGCATACGTTTTGTGCACTGCCTCGCCACTTTTATAATTTCTAAAATTGGTTTTGACCACCGCAATTTGTTTTAATTGAACCGGTTTGTCTATTGCCTGACTGTGAGAGCCAAGTGAAAAAGCCAACATAACGATGGCTACAAAATACGTTTTCATTTTGGGTTAAATATTGATTTGGGACGGCCAAAATACAAAAAGGATTATTAGTAAACGCGATTTAGAAAATCATTTCTTTTGGGATACAATTGAGACCAAAACAACTATAGTTAACTAAGATGCGGTGAAAAAAGAAGTTATTCACCGCATTTTTTGCGGCAAAAAAAATCAATTGACTCCAGCTTTAGCTGGAGTTATGGGGATGGATTGCATTGGCTTTAGCCAAGTAAACGCAGCTAATTTTGGCTAAAGCCTTTAAAGCTTTTAAATTTCAACCCTCCAACTAAAGTTGGAGGCAATTAATGTCCAAAAAAATACCTGAATAATTGCTAATTATTTGATGGTCAAATTAGTTAATTTTGATTCCCTACTTATCCCCAAAAAATTGCACATCATCTACCATAAAAGCACCATCTAGCGCGGCATTTTTTCCAGAGCCTGTGTAGCGAAAGGCAATATTGACTTTGCCTTTATAACTACTTAAGTCAATCGCACCTGAACCTATGAATTGATACCAGGGTGTGGCTTGTTTGGGGACTAGGGCTGGCAAAGGAATCCATGTGGCTGTGGCTACATTTACCCCATCAAAATTGCTGGAAATAAAAACATCTAAAGTATTCAGTGGTGAATCTACATCGAGATGATGTTGGGCCGAGCGGAAGGTTAAAATTTCTTTGGTTTGGGTATCTAAGTCGATTTTGGGCGAAATTAACCAAGCTACATTCGAGACTACTTTGGTTCCCGAAATCGCAAACTCGGCGTACCCATTGCCATTATAAACCGTGCCTTTCCAAACTGGTGTTCCTTTTTGGGCTAAGTTCGCCCAACCGGGCAAGCTCAAATTCGTTTTATCCACTACTTTTTCAAAATCCTCTTTGAAGAAAGGTGTGATACTGGCGCCTGTCAAGTTCACATCTTTTTCAGATCGAGCAATAAGTTGGTAATCTGTACCAAATTTTGACAACACACCTTTGACTTTTCCCGACCCTTTTGGGACTATTTTACTGGAAAAATCGGCAAAACTAGAGGTTCTAAAAATAACTTGATTCCCCCATTGATCCATCAAATTCCAATTAGTCCCTCCACCAATATCTTCACTTTCTTCATAATATTTTCGACCTACAGCTTCAGTGGTAAATTGAACGTTTTGCAATTCGACCAAGGTGTTTAAGTTGGCGTCATTCAAGAGTTCGGGAATGGTCATCGTTTTGGTTAATTGGGATTCATCGATAATAGCACAAGAGGGGAAAAGTACCTTTCTGTACTCATTTGGCGAAAGCCTCCCTACCCCACCTTCATTATAGGAATTGACAAAAACAGCCCCTATACGAAGTCCTCCAAAATGAATATCGGTATATTGGTTTTTGAGTTGAAGATAGACTTTGTTTCCCAATCGAAATTCGATATACAAATTTGACACATCCACAGGTACGCTAAAACCAACGGCAGGTACCGTAGGTGTAGCCAACGTTTGAAAGCTGATCGTTTTGAAAAAATTGCCCCCTTCATCACTCGAAACCACATAAGCTTCAATGATATCGTCAAAAGGGTATTGCGCCACAATAGCATTGGCAGTAGTCTGAACATGGGCTACCGTTTGGTTGACTTTCAAATCAGGTTGCGTACATGCTAATTTTGGAATATCAAAATCTTCTTGAGCACAATTTGTCAAGATGAAAGAAAAAACAAGGATGCATGAAAAAGTAGCAATAAAACGTTTCATAGTGGCATAATTTTTATGAAATTGATTATAAATTCAGATAGAGAGAAACAAAATAAATGCGCCCATAGCCTTGGAAATATTTGTGACCAAAATTGGGCGTCCCGCTGGAAATCTCCTGATTCCTTCGACGGAAATTCGCATTTCGGGCTTGTTCATATCCACCGGTTTGGTAGTTTGAATCCAGGAGATTAGCTACACTGACAAACAGTCCCAAGGTTTTCCCTTTGAGGCGCCACGTTTTTCCGCCTGTGCAATTTAAGAGTACAATAGGAGTCAGTTGTTCTTGGCGCAGTAATTCTTTGGCCCGTTCTTCGGTAGCCTCTGGAAAAGGAAAACCATTGGTGGGATTTCTGAAAAAAATAGCCGTTCTGGCCAAGGGCGAAACGGAGATATACGATTCAGTAATGTAATTTAAATTAGTCCCCACCCACCAAAAGTGAGGGTCTCGATATTCCAAGCCCAAACTATAGGCTTGTTGCGGCAGTCCACTTTGATGGTAATGTTTGAGCGTTGCTTTTCCAAAATCAAAAACAGGATTGATGTTGTCTATCGAAGCTTGGGCATCATTGGTGATGGTCACGTTGGGGTTACTGGCATAAGTATAATGTCCGTAAGCGGCTGCCAAAGTTGATTTTAGGGTACTGCTTATAGGATATTCCAAACTTAATTCGGCGCCCCAATTTTGTTTGTCGAGTTGCGTAAGCGTTTGTCCTACGAAAGCATCGGTAGCAGTAAACCCTGCTCCATCCTCAAAAATTCCTTCGGCGTAAAAAAAAGAATTCTCTGTGGTGTTTTTTAAATAAGAATAGTAGGTCGTGCAACGGACTTTTAGCCAAGGTGTTCGGTATTGATACGAAATTTCGGCGCTGCTTTGACTTTCGCTAGTGAGGCCATTCACCATACTATTATTCAGTCGAGCATTAGGAAAACTGCTTTGAATCGTAGGTGCTTTACTCAAATGGGCGGCATGAAATAACACCGCTTGTTTTCCGGAGAAAGAATAGGTCATCCCCGCTTTGAAACCAAAATTTTCAAATGTGATTTTTGGGCTTTTACCCAAAGAATTGCTCTCGTAAATTCCATTTTTGTATAACCCTTCTCGTTGATAACTACTAGTTGAAAATTCCTGTCCGAGGTAGCAATGAAGGCCTGGAAAACGAAATTGCAACTGAGTAAAAGCTTGAATGACTTGCGCTTTCATGAAATAATTATAGCCAAATGTATCGCCTTCAACCACTTGCCGATTCGGATGATTCAAGTCGGATTGTGCTTGATTCCCGTCATAAAAGACCTCCAAATCTTCAAAATGACTACCTCCCAAAAGATCGACTACTTTTTGATATTGCGCTATTTTTGAAGATTTGAAATTCGCGCCTGCTGTAAGCGAAATGTATTCTGAAAGTTGGGTATTCAAAAGAGAATTGGCTGCAAGCACGGTTTCGTCAGCTCGATCTTCATAAACAATATACTTGCTTTTGGAAGGTTCGTATCCGATAATCACTCCATTCGAATCAAGTATGGGTTGTTGATTGGCTTGGTAGAGCGCATTCCAATTGATTTGAGGATTTTCTAGGAAGGCGCCCCTACTTTTTTCGGCATTCTCAAAATCGGGAATAAAGGCACCCGAAAATTCTCCATTGTCTTTTTCGTAAAGCGAGCTGTAATAACTTGGCATTTTTCGATAGTAAGTCGGGTCGGGATTGTTAGCATTTTGAAAATCGATATTGCTATTGCTGATGGTGCCCCATTGATAAAGTACTCCCGATTGAAGCTGTGTTTTGTCGTTAATTTTAAAATAGTGGTTCAACAGCAACAGGGGTTCTCTAACGGTTTTTATTCTGGCATTGCGCGGCTTACCGTCTTGAAATCCCCAATAGGAATTGTATCGTGTTCCCATTAAATTAAAGACCTCGGCGGTGTTTGGAGCGGTTTTGGCACGAGCATTTGGGGTGTAGATTCCGGTGAAATTGAGCGAATGTTTTGCATTGAATTGTTTTTCGACACTGATAAAAGCTGAATTTCCGTCAAAATAAGTGCCTTCGAAATAGGGATTTTCTCCCATTCTTTTTCCTGCTGAAACTACGAATGCCCAGCCTTTTTTGCTGACTCCAGAAACATAAGTCGCCATCATTCTCCAGTTATAGGTGGTGTTAGTTCCAGCAAAAGAGAGACGGCTTCCTTGTCGATAACTAGAAGCTCTTGTACTGATGTGCTGTGCGCCTAAAAGTCCCCCAAAACTGTAATCGAATGGCGCAGTACCGATGGTGATTTCCTGATTGCGCAACACATCGTTGATGCCTCCCCAATCGCCCCATTGCGGTCGCCCATCCAAGAGTTTGTTTAGTTCAAGTCCATTTAATACTAATGTTGCATTTTCGGCATCAAGCCCTCGAATCCTAAAACGGGTTTGTCCCCACTGAAAAGCGGCGGCTTGTTGCAACACATCGCGAGAAGCCTGCAATAACGGGCTTGTACTTTGAGCACCATTCAACTCATCGTTGAGTTGGTCTTCTGATAGCGCGATGGTGGCACTTTGGAGTTCCGACATTAGATCAGGGCTGAGTAGAATAGTACCCAAATCAGACATCGTATTTCGATGAACATTTACGGAAAGTAGCTGATCTTTGTAGCCCTGAGAATGTACTAAGACATAATAGGTATTAGGCAGAAGCTCTTCAAATACGGCCGTTCCTGTTGCCGAAGTAAGTTGCAAAAAAGAGGTGTTTTGAATCGTAACTACCACTGAAGCAAGGGCTTTTTTGGATTGGGCTTCGATTACTTTTAGGGTAAATCCAGTTGCGTTTTGCGCATAATTTTTTTTAAATAATAAACATAAAACAATAACCAATAGTTTTTTTAGCATAGGCGTTTTTTTAAATAAACTACTTCAATGGAGGAACTTTAGAAAAGCATCCTCCAATGAAATAGTTTGGGAGTGTAAGCTCCCAAATTAATTAATAAAACGTTTTTGGAAATTTGAGTATCGGACTCAAATGCTTTGAAAAAAAATAGTGGTATTTTATATAGGTAATATCGTAAACTATTGACTTCTATTATCTAACAAATATAAATGTAATAAAAAAACTATTAACATTTGTGTTTTTGAAATTTTTTTTCTGAAAAACAAAAAGTACTTTTATAGCCCTGATGGGAACGGCATCCTTGTGGTCCCGGGGTTCGGGACCACAAGATATAGTGGACAGCAGGACGACTCGTCTTGATTGCAGGGGGTTTGTGCTCCTCTCAAACTACCCTTCCATTTTAATTTTAGTTACCATTACTGCGATAATAAACCCAAAAACGCCTATAAAGGCAAAGGAGAATTGGAGTCCAAACGCTTCGGCGATGTACCCAATAACTGGCGGCCCCATCAAAAAGCCCAAAAAGCTGATACTAGAAACCGAGGTTAACGCTTGACTAGTAGGTATGGTAGGATGTTTTCCGGCCAAACTTAACATGGTAGGAATAATGGTAGAAACACCTAGTCCTACGACCATAAATGCCAGAGTTGCTGGTATAAGATAGGGAAAAATTACGGCAGTGAAAAGCCCTATTGAAATGACGCAACCACTGATTTGCATGACTTTCTTGCGTCCCCATTTTTGGGTGAGTCGATCGCCAAAAAAGCGTCCAAACGCCATCATTATCATGAATGAAGTGTACCCTAAAGCACTTAAAGAACCGTCTACATGAATGATTTCTTTGAAATAGACGCCACTCCAATCAAACATCACTCCTTCGCTAGCCATGCTACAAAAACCAATAATCCCTAACCACATGAGTGTGGTATCGATTTTAAAAAAAGATTGTTTTTTGGTTGGTTTTTGAGTTTCCTTGGCTTTGATTAAAAAAGTATAGTTGGTCGCCACCAAGAAAAATACGATTATCCCTATCATCACAAAATGAGCATAAGTTGGCATATCAAAACCTAAAACAACCAACCCTACCAATGCGCCCATGAATCCGGCGATGCTCCAAACTCCGTGGAATGAAAGCATGATGTTGCGTTTGAATAAACCCTCGGTGTAAACGCCTTGCGTATTGACGGAAATGTTGGTTAAATTTGCCGTCAATCCTAAAAAATATAATCCGATAGCGAGTTGCCATCCGTTTTCGGCTAAGCCCAAATTAGTCATACAAAAGGTATATAGTAAAATAGCAACGGGTAACGTTTTATTACTTCCGAAACGAGTCACCAATTTTGCCGAAAACATCATCATGGTCAATTGTCCCATGGGCAAGGCAAATAAGATGCTACCTAGCCCGGCTTCGGTTAAATTTAAAGCGGATTTGATCGTAGGAATTCGGCTTGCCCATGTAGCAAAAGTTAATCCCATTCCAAAATAGAAAAGTGAGACAGCCCAACGAATGCGATTAAGGTACGATTGTTTTACTTCGCTATATGCTTTTTTGTATTTCCCCTTTTTTTTGAGGCGTTCTAAAAAATTAAAATAAATCAAAATAGTTGATTTTAAGTGTTTTATATTCAAATTTAATAAAAGGTTTTCAATTCAATTTTAAAAACCTGCTTAAATTTTCAGTAGGCTATTTATACCTGAATTCTTTTTTGGTGTTGATGACTTTGCAAGGCTGCTTCTATGATTTGCATCACTTGAACGCCTTCTGCAGCGGAAACAGGTACTTTTTTGCCGTGGAGTATGGCTTGGTATACACCCTCAAAAAAGGCATAATAATTGCCTTGAAGCGTGGGTACTTTTTCTTTAACCCACTGCTCCCCTATTTCGGTATGCAAAAATCCTTGTAGTGCTTCGGGTTCGGTACCCCAAGTGGTCAAATTGGGTTTTTTGCCTAGTTTCAGTTCGTCTTCTTGTACATCGCCACGTGCTTTTAAAAACGATCCTTTTTTGCCGTGAAGGGTATACGATGGATGTGGTTCGCGCACAAAAAAGCCAGCTTTGAGTCGGACTCTTAGGTCAGGATAAAATAGGGTGATATCAATCCAATCGTCTACTAAAGAGTGGGCTCTAGTAATCCGGATGTCTCCATTTACGGCCTCTGGAAAACCAAACAAACACAAGGCTTGGTCGATGATATGTGGACCTAAATCTTTCAGAATTCCAGCGCCGGCATTTTGAGTTTCTTTGTGGACTTTTGGACTCAAATTGGGATTGTAGCGATCGAAATGAATCTCGGCTTCTACGATATCTCCAAGGATTTTGTCTTGCAGGACTTTTTGAACGGTTTTGAAGTCGCTGTCCCATCTTCGGTTTTGAAAAACGGCCAATTGCAGTCCTTTTTCATTGGCCAAAGCTTCTAGTTCTTGAGCTTCGGCAACGGTGGTGGTGAAAGCTTTTTCTACGATGGCGTGTTTTCCGGCGAGCAAGACTTGTTTGGCGTACTCATAATGTGTTCCTACAGGCGTATTCACAATTACCAAATCGCAAGCGTCTTGGAGTAAAGCTTCCAAAGTAGCGTAGCTTTTTACAGAAGGAAAATCAACTTGAATCATTTTTTTACTTCGTTCCCAAGCCCCCATTAGTTCAAAGCCGGGATGTAAATCGAGAAAAGGCGCGTGAAATACTTTTCCGGACATGCCGTAGGAAAGTAGAGCCGTTTTAATTTTTTGCATAGTCTAGATTGAAAGATTGAAAAGATTGAAAAGATTAAAAAGATTGAAAAGATTAAAAAGATTAAAAAGATTGAAAAGATTAAAAAGATTGAAAAGATTGAAAAGATTGAAAGATTGAAAGATTGAAAAAAATGCTTCCTTTTGGCAAATTTACATAGAATTTTGGGGCGAGTCTCTTTTTGAGTTGATTTTGGGCAAATTTTGACATAGTGTTTTAGAGATTGTTTCCGTAAAACAAGAAGACCTAAGTAAAGCTTCTTATTTTTAATTGAAAGGAGTGTAGCAAATTAACAAACAATTAAAATCCTAAGTAGTATATTGCGCTCACAAATACAATATAAAACGCTATTTTTGTGCGTTATTTAAGAACTAAAAGTATACAATGGAAATCGTTATCAAGTTTGCTCAATTTTTATTGAGTTTGTCCTTATTAATTATTCTACACGAATTGGGACATTTTATTCCTGCCAAATTATTCAAAACTAGAGTAGAGAAATTTTACTTGTTTTTTGACCTTAAATTTTCGTTACTCAAAAAGCAAATAGGCGAAACCGAATACGGTATTGGTTGGTTGCCTCTTGGCGGTTATGTAAAAATCTCTGGGATGATTGACGAGAGTATGGACAAGGAACAAATGGCCTTACCCCCACAACCTTGGGAATTCCGCTCCAAACCCGCTTGGCAACGTTTGATTATCATGTTGGGTGGTGTTACGGTAAACTTCATTTTGGCGTTCCTTATTTATATAGGAATGGCTTTTGCTTATGGAGATATGTTTGTCGCCACCGATGATATGAAAGACGGATTATTAATTGAAAATCCGGTAATGAATAAAATTGGTTTCCAAACCGGTGATAAAATCCTTGCTGTTGATGGCGAAAAAATTGCAAAATTTGACAACACCATCAACATGAAAATCATCATGGGGAAACAAGTTCAAATCGAAAGAAATGGCGCTATTCAAACCATTCAAATGCCTGTTGATTTTGTGGACCAATTGTCAAAATTAGAAAAAGGCCCTTTAGTAAGTATGCGTATGCCGTTTGCGGTTACTGCTATTTCTGAAGAATCGCTAAATAAACAATTGCAGCCTAAAGATGTTATCATTTCCTTGAATGGGCAATCTGCCAAATATTACGATCAAGTTACCGCTATCTTGAAAGCCAACAAAGGCAAAACCCTGCCAGCGGTTGTGATTCGTAACGAAAAAGAGGTGCCGGTACAAGTAATCGTGAGTCAAGACGCTAAATTGGGCATTCAAGTGGGTAGTTTAGGATTAGAATCGTTAGAAAAATTAGGCTACTATAAAATTAGCAAACAAGAATATAGTTTTTTCGAATCGATTCCAGTGGGGATTACCAAAGGAAAAGACCAATTGGTAAGCTATGGCAAACAATTGAAAATGATTTTCAATCCAGAAACCAAAGCGTACAAACAAGTGGGCGGATTTGCAGCTATTTTTAATATTTTCCCAAGTTCTTGGAGCTGGGAAGTATTCTGGAACATCACGGCTTTGTTATCGATTATGTTGGGAGTAATGAATTTATTACCCATTCCAGCCTTGGATGGTGGACACGTAATGTTTTTGTTGTACGAAATCATTAGCGGCAAAAAACCAAGTGACAAATTCTTAGAGAATGCTCAAATGGTTGGTTTTGTTTTACTTATCTCGTTACTTTTATTTGCTAATGGAAACGACATCTACAAGGCGATTGTAGGCCGATAAAAAAAATGAAAAAAAGTTGAAATTTTGTTTGCAAAACTTGAAATTAGGTGTATCTTTGCAACCGCTTAGACAAACAAACAATGTCAGTCAAAGCCACAGAAAACGTTCCTACTACGCATTATAATACACAGTTTCCTCCTTAGCTCAGTTGGTTAGAGCATCTGACTGTTAATCAGAGGGTCCTTGGTTCGAGCCCAAGAGGGGGAGCTTAAAAGCCTGACAGTAATGTCGGGCTTTTTTTATGGAAAAAACTTTTTGGACTGGGTTTGAGTCCGCCACGGCGGAGGAGCTTAGAAGCTTGACAGTAATGTTAGGCTTTTTTTATGGAATAAACTTTTTGGACTAGGTTTCATCTTAAAAAATTACCCTTTCGATTATCGTTTACTGATACAGATTACTTGTAAGATAATTTTGTTTTTCTTCTATTTATGACGTGACTTCCCAATACATTTTTTGTAAGTTTGTAGGGATAGCATTTTCTGCTAATTCACAAATGTCACGCTTTATAAAAAATTTATGCCTTTATTTCAAAATTCAGTTGTTGCTAAATATCTAAAAACGCAAGATAAAACGCATCTCACAAAGCAATGGAATGACTTCAAAAATCATTTTCATAATCCTACTATCCAAGAAAATATTCGAAATAGTAAAGAAGAGCAATACCAAGAGGGATTTTTGAGGGATTTGTTTGTGAAAATTCTAGGCTACAGCCTTAATCCTGATACAAATTTCAACCTGACTACCGAATACAAAAACGTAAAAGATAGCAAGAAAGCCGATGGCGCTATTCTTATTGACGATAAAGTAAAAGCGGTAATTGAACTCAAAGGCACCAACACTACCGATTTAGGGAAAATAGAAACACAGGCTTTTGGCTATAAAAACAACCAACCTGATTGTGTGTATGTAATTACTTCCAACTTTGAGAAGATTCGTTTTTATATAGACAATGCCATAGAACACATTGAGTTTAATCTTTTCACGCTAACCGAAGCCGATTTTGACTTACTGTATTTGTGTTTAGCATTTGAAAATATTTCCAAAAACATTGCCAAGAAAATCAAAGACGAATCGGTAAGTGAGGAAGATGTCATTACCAAAAAGCTGTACAAAGATTACTCCCTATTTAAAAGAGAGTTGCACCAAAACCTCGTACAATTAAATCCTGAATTTGATCCTTTGGACTTATTCAAGAAATCGCAAAAATTACTAGACCGCTTTTTGTTCCTGTTCTTTGGAGAAGACCGTCATTTATTACCTCCCAATTCGGTTAGATTGATATTGGCACAATGGAAGCAACTACAAGAATTAGACGAATACACCCCGCTTTATGACCGTTTCAAAAAATATTTTGGGTATTTGAACACGGGCTACAAGGGAAAACAATATGATGTATATGCCTATAACGGTGGACTTTTTAAGCCTGACGAAATATTAGACAGCATAAAAATTGACGATGATTTATTGTACACCCATACTTTAAAACTCTCTGAATATGACTTTGCCAGCGAAGTAGATGTAAACATATTGGGGCATATTTTTGAAAACTCTTTGAACGAGTTAGACGAAATAAAAGCTCAATTGGAGGGAACCGATATTGACAAAACCAAAACCAAACGCAAGAAAGACGGTGTTTTTTATACCCCAAAATACATTACCAAATACATAGTCGAAAATACTATTGGTAAATTGTGTGAGGAAAAGAAAGTAGCACTGGTAATAAATGATGAAGACTACTTTGCAACAAAGGAGCATGCACCTTTGCCAAAAAAGAAAAAACAAGAATTATTAGAAAAACTGGACACTTACAGAAAATGGCTATTACAACTCACTATTTGTGACCCCGCTTGTGGTAGTGGTGCTTTCTTGAACCAAGCTTTGGATTTTTTAATTGAAGAACACCAATATATTGACGAACTGCAAGCCAAGTTGTTTGGCGATGCCTTGGTGTTAACCGATATGGAAAACAGCATTTTGGAAAACAACCTTTTTGGGGTAGACTTAAATGAAGAAAGTGTAGAAATTGCCAAACTCTCTCTATGGTTACGCACCGCACAACCTAATAGAAAACTAAACGATTTAAGCGGTAATATTAAATGTGGCAACTCCTTGATTGATGATCCAGAAGTGGCAGGAGATAAAGCTTTTAGTTGGAAGGAAGCTTTTCCGCAGGTGTTTAAAGAAAAACAGAAAAAACCATTTCATATTACAACAGCCATTCACGATAGTCGCACTTCACAAAGGATGATTGACTACAAGGTTCGAGAAAATAGAGCTTTGGGAACTATGCCTGAGCCACAAGTAAATTATCTTACCGATGATGACGAAATGGTAATTGCAGAAACGGTTTCGATTTTGGCAAAAGAACTACAATTAAATATTGTAGCATTTAATGTCTGCAAAGATCATATTCATATTGTTTTGGTTTGTGAAGAGGACGAAATTGACGAAATTGTTAGAAAAATAAAAGGACGTACTGCTAGAGAAGTAAATAAAAACAATGGAATAAATCCTGTAATCAATAAGGATTACAACAATGAGCTTTACAACAATGGGCTTGAGCCCATTGTCAAAGAAAGTACCGGAGCAAAAAGTGTCCCGCTATGGACACAAAAATTTGGATGCAAAGCAATTGTGGACCAAAACCAATTACAAAACACCATTGCCTACGTAAAAAACAACAGGGAAAAGCATAATTTGCCACCACATAGTAACAAGGGGTTTAAACCCCTTGTCGAAAGTATAGCCTGCTCCCACGAACACGCCTTTAGAGCCGAATATAAAGGTGGTTTTGATGTGATTATTGGGAATCCGCCTTATGTGGTTTATATTAAATCTATTGTTGGAAATTCTACCATTGATTATATCATTAAAAATTATAAGTATGCTGAATATAATCCAAACACTTATGCTTTATTTACAGAGCTTGGAACTAAGATTTTAAAAACTAATGGTTTCTTAGGTTTCATAATTCCAAATAGTTGGATGCAGAACAAATATTTTTCAAATATGAGAGATTTTGTTTATGGATTGCAAGTAAATGAAATAGTTTATTTAAAAAATACTGCTTTTCAGGAAATTGTTGAAACTGTAGTGTTAATATTTGAAAATAGAATTAGAATTTCAGACAAAATTAAACTTACTAGTGAAATTGTTGAAGATAAATTTATTTTTCAAACTTTTGATATTCAAAAATATAAAAATGGGTACAATCCATTTATAGAGACAACGGATAGTATTATTGATAAGATGAATATCCAAAAGAGTCTTAAGAATTATGCAATTATCTACAGAGGTCTTGAAACTAAAGATAATCAAAAATGGATTGTTTCTAATAAATTAGATGATAACCACAAGCCTATTTTATTAGGTAAAGATGTTAACAAGTATTCTACATCTTACAGTGGTTCATATGTCAACTTTATCAAAAAAGAAATGAAAAGTAATGCTAATGAAGAATATTATAATAGAGCTAAAATATTTATGAGAAGGACAGGCTCTTATATAATAGCAGATATTGATTTGACAAAGGCTATGGCATTAAAGAACTTATATTTAATTATTCCAAATGATGAAGACAATATCTACAGTATTGTAGCACAATTGAACTCTAAACTTTTTAATTATTATCATAAAGCAAAATCTTCAGGAGAAAATAAAGCATTTGCGCAATTTACTGGTGAATATATTGAGTCATTTCCTTACAATATTAATGATGATTTCAATATTAAATTTAAAAATCTAGTACAAAAAATAACTTCAAGTAATTCAGAATTAATTGAACAATCCCAAAAATTCCAAAGAACGCTTCAACGTAAATTCGAGCTAACCGATTTGCCCAAAAAGTTACAAGATTGGTATTTGTTGTCGTATGGAGAGTTTATCAAAGAATTGGGCAAAAAGAAAATCAAACTTTCCCTTTCGCAAGAGGCAGAGTGGGAGGATTACTTCAGCCAAGAACAGCAAAAAGCCGTTGCTTTAAAACAGCAAATAGACACCACAGATGCGGCAATAGACCAAATGGTGTATGCCTTATATGGGTTAACGGAGGAGGAAATAGCAATTGTGGAGAATAGTTAAAAATTTATAAATGAATATTGTTCATATTATAGGAAATGGATTTGATTTAAATTTAGATTTAAAAACTAGTTATAAAGACTTTTACGATTATTATATTAAAATAAATAGTAAAAATGAAATTATTGAGTTGTTAAAAAGAGAAATAAAGTCAAATTCAGAAAATTGGTCAGATTTAGAACTCGCTTTAGGAAAGTTTGCATCAAAAATAAAAACAGTAGATGAATTTGAGGTCATTAGACGGGACATCATTTTAAATCTTTCAAATTATTTAAAAGTCATTGAAGATTCTTTTGATTTTAAAAAGGTTATTATAGGTGAACTTTTGATGTTTTTAGGAGCTCCAAATCGTAAATTAAGAAATGGGGATAAAATTAAATTTGAACAAGAATATTTATCTTTTAAAAACCATGTAACCCAAATAGATACGATTTCATTTAATTACACATCAATTTTAGATAAACTACTTATTGGGCAGACTAATAAACAGATGAGTATTGCAAATTCATTGACCAATCATTCCATAATTAAGCCAGTTAAGCACATACACGGCTATCTTAACGAAAGGATGATAATTGGCGTAAATGATCCTTCACAGGTTTTGAATGAGTTTTTTGTTAAAAATATTGATTTTAATGAAGCCTTTATAAAAACCGAATACAATAAAGCGGCAAATCATTTAGTTGACAATGAGTGTGTTGATTTGTTAAATAATGCCAATATAATTTGTGTTTTTGGAAGTTCACTGGGCTTAACTGATAAATTCTGGTGGGAATTAATTTGTGAGAGACTTTTAAAGGGAAACTGTCAATTAATTATTTATCAAAGAAATCCATACATAGAAAATAATCTCTTCAGCAATGATATTTCAAAAGAAATCAGAAAAACAAAGGATAAGTTTTCATCGTTTAAATCCAATGCAACTAGAGAAGAAATTGAAATTATAAAACAAAATATTTATGTAAATATAAATTCAGATTTTTTTAAAATAGTCTAATAAATTAAACTTGTTAATATTGCTTTTACTCGATAAAATTCAATTTTTATGATTTTATACCACAACACATCCAATACCCTTGAACAAGTAAAGGAAAAGCCTTTTAAACTGGAGCGAGAGATTCAAAACCTTTTTGAAAACAATCTTCAAAACATTATGGGGTTGCAAATGGTGAAATCAGAGTTTAGTATCAAGAATAAGCGTATTGATACCTTAGCTTTTGATACACAATCCAACGCTTTTATCATTATAGAGTACAAGCGAGACAAAAACTATAGTGTGGTAGACCAAGGCTTGACTTATTTAAACTTAATGCTACAAAACAAAGCAGAGTTCATTTTAACGTATAACGAAACCTTACCCGAGCGTTTGCATAGTAAAGATGTGGATTGGTCACAATCTCGTGTGGCTTTTGTATCGCCCAGTTTTACAGAAAACCAAATATCGGCTAGTGATTTTAAAGATTTTGGAATTGAGTTATGGGAAGTAAAACAGTTTGAAAACAATACCATAAGCATTAATAGTATCAAAAAAAGTTCGGGTGCTCCCAGTATTAAACCGCTTCTAGAGAATAATGAGAAATTAAAGGAGGTAAAAGAAAACATAAAAGTGTTTTCAGAAGAAGACCATTTATCTAGTGGTTCAGATACTTCGAGGGAATTGTATGAAAAGTTTAAATCTGCCATCCTTAATCTTTCAGATGGAATCGAAGTTATACCCCAAAAATATTATATCGCCTTCAAAAAAGGGTCAAACATTTCAGATATTGAAATGCAAAAGAAAGGCTTGAAAATATTCATAAATACCAAAATAGGTTCGTTAGATGATCCAAAAGGTATCGCCAAAGACGTTTCCACAATTGGACATCGGGGCAACGGAGATTATCAAATCCAAATAGAAAATGACAATGATTTGGAATATATAATGAGTTTAATAAAACAGGTAATTAGTGTATAGATTCTTGCAAAATGCTTAATTTTAATAACTAATAACAGGCCTTTCACCCAAAAATCTTTGGGATATGAAAAAGTTTTATGACCACTATAAAACCTCTGGTGAAAACTGCGACACAGCGTCGCATTTTTACCTTGGAAACATAATTTATTGATAATGAGTAAAACCACTACTGATGACGAGGCATTGTTTTACGCTTCAAAGACAGTAGAATTGGCTTGGACAAGAGATATTTTACAGAACGTTTCCAATTGCGTCCGCAGTGCGGAAGCAATTCAATACATCATAAATAGAATGGAACTAAAAAAAGAGATTGAAAAACTAAGCAAAGGAGAATAAGGTTGCAATGAAACTCAGCATTAGAATAGTAAATAAGTTCTGTATTCACCATAGCTATTTACAACCAAAGCCCGACAAAATTTTTTTGTCGGGCTTTGGTTATTGTACAAATCACTCTTTATATCACCATCGTCAACTGAATACGTTTACGGTCTTCATCAACTTCGGTGACTTTTACTTGCACGTGTTAGTGGAGTTGCTACAATTTCAATACTTCTTCGATTATTTTTTGTTTGCAGGTTTCCCAATTAAAGTCTTTAACCATTTTAGGTTGCAACTGAATATCTGCATCCTCAAAATAAGCTAAACTTTTTTGTACCATAAAAACAGATCCATCAGGGTATTTTTGAGTATAAAAGGAAAATATTTCTTTTAATGAAAACTCTTCAAGTAAAAAAAATAAATCAATAAAATCTTTTTTTGAGCCTCTTCCTGCTATAGCATTTAACTTCATTGCAGCAATGTCTCTGGTTGACAGCATTCTAATATTTTCAACTAATAAAGCATTCGTTAATAATGGATATTTGTAATTCACAAAATCAACTTTAATATTATTAATCTTTGTAATTAATACATTTTTGGTACTTTGCGTTACAACAACTTCTCCAAAACTTTTTAATGTATCGATAAATAAATCAACTTTAATTTCTGAATTGCCAAACAAATCTATGTCAATAGAATTTCGATGTCCTATTTGTAAAGCCAGAGCGGTGCCGCCCACTAAATTGAAATCTGAAAACAGATTTTCATTCATAATTCCTTTTAAAAGTTCCAGTAGGTCGGGTACAACTGTCTGTGTTTGTAACATCTGAATTCAGTTTTATCTATATTAAATAGGGCTGACAAATAAGAAAGTGTAACTGCATCTAAGCTTCTGATTTTGATAGAAATATCTTTTATTTGATCTAATCCATACAAATCTTTTATTAAATTCCAATCACTTATTAAGCCATATTCTAAAACCTTTTGAACTAAATGGGCTTTGTGAATTTGTAGATCAAATCTATCCAAATCCACGTCCCAAAAAAGATGGGGCGAAAAGTCGTCTATAGTGATTTCTTTCTTCATAAAAACAAAGATAATAAATTTTAAATTTCAAAGGTTTAAATACGGTATTCCTGTTTCAAACCCTTGAATTTACCTTATCAAACGAACTCAATAGTACGCATTGGAATTTGGAATTTCTTTTTTTTGAGATTTCCTTTTTATATCACCATCGTCAATTGTATTCGCTTTCTTTCTTCATCTACTTCCGTTACTTTTACTTCAACGTGTTGGTGCAATTTAACCACTTCGTTGACATCGCTCACAAATCCGGATTTGAGTTGGGAAATGTGAACTAAGCCACTTTCTTTGATGCCAATGTCGACAAAGCAACCAAAATTGGTAATGTTGTTCACAATGCCTGGCAAAATCATTCCGGTTTTTAAATCTTTAATGGATTTGACATTCGGGTCGAATTCAAATATTTTAGCCGATTTTCTTGGGTCCAATCCTGGTTTTTCGAGCTCTTTGAGGATGTCTTTGATACCCAAAATCCCAATTTCGGGCGTTACGTAGTTTTCGGGTTTGATGAGCGCAATTTTTTCTTTGTTGGCAATCAAATCATTCACAGAGATTTTCAAGGTTTTAGCCATTTTTTCTACTATGGCATAAGCTTCGGGATGCACCGCCGAATTGTCTAACGGATTTTTTCCTTCTTTTATTCTGATGAAAGCTGCGCCTTGTTGGAAAGCTTTTTCGCCCAATCGCGGTACTTTTTTGAGTTGTTTTCGATCGTCAAATGGACCATTTTCAGAACGATACGTCACTATATTTTCGGCTAGTTTTTCTCCAATACCACTCACATAACTCAACAAATGTTTGCTAGCGGTATTGATGTTGATTCCCACCGAATTCACGCAACGAATTACCGTTGCATCCAATTCTTCTTTGAGTTTGGTTTGGTCCACATCGTGTTGGTATTGTCCCACACCAATGGCTTTTGGGTCGATCTTTACCAATTCGGCCAAAGGATCCGACAAACGACGTCCGATAGATACCGAACCACGAACAGTGACATCGTAATTTGGGAATTCTTCACGAGCAATTTTGGAAGCCGAATAGACCGAAGCCCCTGCCTCCGAAACAATAAATACTTGAACAGGTTTATCGAAAGCGATTTTCTTGATGAAGAATTCGGTTTCTCTTGAGGCGGTTCCGTTCCCAATGGATATGGCATCAATATTATAGGCGTTTACCATCGATTTGATTTTTTTCATCGCCATCGCCGTTTCATTTTGTGGCGCGTGCGGATAGATGGTTTCGTTGTAGAGCAAATCGCCTTTTTCGTCCAAACAAACGACTTTACAACCCGAACGAAATCCCGGGTCGATGGCTAAAATTCGTTTTTCGCCCAAAGGGGGAGCCAATAACAATTGCCCTAAATTATTCGCAAAAACCTGAATGGAATTGGCATCGGCTTTGGCTTTGGCTTCTTGCAAGGTTTCGTTCGCAATAGCTGGTTGCAGCAATCTTTTATAAGAATCCTCAATGGCCAATTGTACGTGGGAGGTACTTGGACTTTGTCCTTTCAACACCAATTCGTCGATTAGGTCATAGGCTTCGTTAAGATCTGCTTCGACTTTGAACTTGATAAAACCTTCATTTTCGGCACGCAGCATCGCCAAGAGTCGGTGTGAAGGCGCTTTGGTCAACGGTTCAGACCAATCGAAATATTGCGAAAATTTTTGCGCATCAGGTTCGTCTTTTTTCGTTTTGACTACTTTGGTGGTGATGGTCGCTTTGCGTTCGTACAAACGACGCAATTGTTTACGAACATAAATATTTTCGTTGATCCATTCGGCTATAATTTCTCTGGCGCCTTGTAAAGCCGTTTCTTCATTGACAATGGCATCGTTCAAGTAGTGCGTAGCCAAGAAATCGACATCGTCATTTTTCTGTGCCATTATAATTTTGGCCAAAGGTTCTAATCCGTTTTCACGAGCAACATCGGCTTTGGTTCTTTTTTTCTTTTTGTACGGCAAATACAAATCCTCCAACTCTTGTAGGTCAAAACTCTGTTGGATTTTTTTATCCAATTCGGGCGTCAAAGCGTTTTGCTCTTCGATGGATTTTACGATGGCTTCTTTTCGTTTCAAGATGGTCTCGTACTCCTTTTGGAGTTTGGCAATTTGTTCGATTTGTGTTTCATCTAGATTCCCAGTGGTGTCTTTTCGGTAACGGGAAATAAAAGGTATGGTGCAATCTTCTTGTAGTAATTGAACCGTTTTTTGGATATTGATGGCTGCGGTAGCCACCTTTTGGGCGATGAATTGTAGGTTGGTCATTTTTTGAATTTTCTAAACGCAAAGAAGCAAAGTTTTCGCAACGTTCGCAAAGGTTTTTGGAATTTATTACTGTATGAAATGATATTCAAACCCCAAAGTGAATTACAATTTCGGGGATCCTTAAGTTTCTAATATGAATTATTTTTAAGTTGAAACAAAATACGCAAAGGCAGGAATCAAATAAATGGTTTTGTCCTCTATTTGCAAGCTGTCTTTTTGATTTTGAGTGATTATAAATCCTTCTTTCAAATCGAAAAACTGCATTGCTTCTACTAATCCGTCCAATTCTCTTTTTTTGTTATCTCCATTTATTTCGTAACAAACCTGAAGTGCTGCGGTACATTTACCTTTATCGAAAAGCACAAAATCGCATTCGTTTTTTTCTCTAAAATAAAACATTTTAGTGCCTTTATTTCTCAAATAAATATAAACAGCATTTTCTAGTTTTCGACCATTATCCGAACTAAAACTTAAGGAATTAGCATTGATTAATCCGTTGTCAATGGCATAAATTTTTCTTGGATTTACGGCACTGCTTTTGGCTGAATAACTAAATTTTTGCAAGAAAAAAAGTAAATAGGCATCTTCTAACCACGTTAAATAATCAACAACGGTATTGGTGGAGCCTACTTGAAATGTTTTTTTCAAACTAGTATAAGTAGTTTCTTTCCCCACATTCGAGATTAAAAACAACGCAATATCTATCAGTATTTTGGTATTTCGAATTCCGTAACGAATGGCAATATCCCGGAACACAATATCTTTGAACAAGTTTTGTAAAACTTCGTCATTGTTCGACTTAAGATATTCTGGAAAACCTCCTTTTTCTAAATATTGGGTTAACGAAAACAGATTCGCTTCTTTTTTTTCGAAAACTATAAACTCTTGAAACGAAAAGGGAAATAATTCCGTGTTTAAATAACGTCCTGTAAGTCGGGTTCCTAAATCTTTACTCAGTAATGAAGCGTTAGAACCGGTAATAAAAATCTTTTTTTCGTTGTCGTGTAATTGCCGGATATAGACTTCCCATTGGGTTACATTTTGAATTTCGTCAAAGAAGTACGCTTCTACATTTTTAGGAATTATCTCTTCTAGTTTTGAAAAATCAGAAACTTCAAAATTGATTATTCGTGGGTCTTCAAAATTAATATAAGCTACTTTGGAGTATTTCTCCATCAAAAAATTCAATAAAGTACTTTTTCCACAACGCCTAATTCCCGAAATTACTTGAATAAAACTACTGTCAATGAAAATCGAATCGGCCTTGGTTCGAATGACAAGGGAGTTGTTTTTTTTTATTTTTACTTGTTGTAGTAAATACGCGTTTTCTATTTCTGATTTTAGTAACATCTTTAAAATTGTATTTTACAAATATACAAAATTATATAATACTAAAATACAAATAACTAATAAAACCTTACTGCTTAACCTTTTGGGCGATGTATTGTAAGTTGGTCATTTTTTTAATTTTTAGGATAGCTAAAATAGCTTAATTTACTCTAGCTCTTTTTGACTTGGTGGTAGAAAATTTTCTCCTGTTACTACACTTTTTCCAGTTTTCTCCTCTAAAGCTAGTCGGGCGTTTTTGGCAATTGCTCCTCCTTTCTTACTGGCTTTTGCATTTTCTAAAAGTCCCTTGGCTTCGTCTGTTTCGGCAATTTGTCGGGTAGAAAGTTCTGCGAGAGCTGTAAAAATTAATTCAGCTTCCGTCATATGATCTCTTAAATTTTGAGTTTTCAGTCCTTTTATTTCTTTATGATTTTTAACAGATAATCCTGTCCATTCCTGATGAATGATATTGATCAACATTGCAAATTCATCTTGTTTTTCAACACCAGATTCCTTCCAATAATCGGTTAACTTATTGCGAGTCTCCTGTCCAGTCATTCGTTGCTGAATCCATTTTTCGCTACGTCCTAATTTTTGCCAATTTTCACGGGCACGGTCTAAACTTTGGGCGGGATCTGCCAATTCTTGCATTCGTTCATAGCCTACTTTTGCTAACCATTGCTTGAACGGCTCTGCTTTTGGAGAAGGAATAGATTGAATTAAGCGCAATAAAGTTTCCGTATCGGCGGTATCTGTTAGTCTATTTCTACCATCTTCGGCTACCATTTTCAACTGTCCGATTTTATCGGACACTTCACTTCCTTCTTTTACTAGTTTCTTTTTCAAATCAGACCAATATTTCCTCGGTCTGTCTGTTCCTGTTAAAATCTGAATAACATCAATAACTGAGAAATACCAAATTTCTTTTTCAGCATCATAATGGCTACGTACTTTTTTGGCTTCGAATAATTTAATTGGGCTCATAATTAAGGGATTTTTATGACTTACATAAGAGTTCTAAATATAAGAAAAACAACTTACTTCTTTTATCTTTGACTTCAATTTTTACCCAAATGAACTTGGTTTTTTACTTTCTTTTATTGATTAACATATTCGCTTTTTTTGTAATCGGCTATGACAAAATAGTAGCTCAAAAACATAAAAGAAGAATCCCCGAAACAACACTTTTAGCTTTCGTGTTCTTCGGAGGAGCTCTTGGTAGTGGGTTAGCGATGCTTTTGTTCAGACATAAAACAAGGAAAACCAGTTATCTTATAAAATTTTGGTTGATCGTTATATTGCAAATTTTAGCCATTTGTTTTGTTACATTAGACTATAAAATCTAAATAATTTTGCTTGTTGATTACCTCAAAACTAGCTTCAGGATAGGCTTTTGCAAAGGCCGTGGGGATTTTAGCTTTTCTGTTTTCATTCCATTTGAATTCGTAGCCTTTCAAATTTCCGTTTTCTTCTTCGAGCCAATCCAATTCTTGTTGGTCATACGTACGCCAAAAATAATTGAATACTGTTTTTTGGGTATAATTTTGATTTTTTATACGCTCTGATGCCAAATAATTTTCCCACAAAGCCCCCACATCGGTTCGGGATTCTAAACGAGTAAAATTGCCAATAATGCCATTACGAATCCCGTTGTCATAAAAATACCATCTATTGGATTTGGTGATTTCTTTTCGCAGGTTTCTGCTAAAACCCGGCACTTTATAAAGTATAAAAACTTTTGAAAGCAAGTCCAGATAACGCTCGACGGTGTTTTTGGAAATACCCAATTGTCTAGCTAATTCTTGCAAAGAAACCTCTTGTCCTACCTGATAAGCAATTAATTTGAGTAAATCCAAAATTTTGTTGGACTGCTTGATACCCTCAAAAATCAAAATATCTTTCAATAAATAGGAATTGATAATCTCTTTTATGTAATTTATTTTATCATTCCAATCAGGGTATTGTTCGAGTTCGGGATAGGAGCCAAAAAGCAATCGCTCTTCCAATTTTTGAGTGGTTACTTTGAAATTTTCATAGTTAGAAAATTCCATTTGAGCCAATGGAAATAGATAGATTGTATTTTTTCTTCCCACCAAAGGTTCTCCTAATTTATTAGACAAATCAAAAACTGACGATCCTGTAGCAATAACTTTTATATTGTCAATAGAATCCACAATCAATTTGAGAATCAAACCAATGTCTGGAATATTTTGAGCTTCATCAATGACTAACAATTTGGTGTTTGCTAAAAGACGGCTGTAATTGGTTACGGAACGTTCTTTCAACAAATTTGCATCCTGAATATCTTCACCATTTAACTGCAAATAATCTGTTTTTGGAATGGTAGCAAGATAATTTTTGATGAAAGCAGTTTTGCCCACTCGCCTTGCACCCAATAAAATGAGTACTTTATTGGGTAACACTTTTTTGGAAAACAGTATATCTATACCTCTATTTAAAAAATCCATAGCCTGAAATGTTTAAATTTAGATACAAATATACTTAAAAAACATTAATTCAGTCAACACACTGACTGAATTTACATTAATTCAGTCAACACACTGACTGAATTTACATTAATTCAGTTAATTGAAAAGCATAGCAACTAATTTTTTTTGTAGTGAATTATTGAAGTGTACTTGTTTTTTAATATGAAAAAGAGGTTAAGTAACGAAATCAGCTTTAGGGTTTACGTTTACTTTCAAAACAGATTTGAAACAAAAAAGGAATACCCAATCGGAATATTCCTTTTCATAATTTATTTGTAGTAACGGTTTACTGTAACGACTCGAAACCTAATTTCAAGCGCACTCGATCCAAAACGCCATTGGCGATACCAGCGGCTTTTTCGGCACCTTGTTTCAATAAGGCATCTACTTCTGATAGGTTATTGATGTAATAATTGTACCGTTCTCTTTCGGTTTTGAATTTTTCTACAATCAGTTCAAACAAGGCTTGTTTGGCGTGGCCATAACCATAATTGCCTCCTAAATAATTGGCTGTCATCGAGGCAATTTGGGCTTCGTTGGCTAACAATTTATAGATAGCAAAAGCTTTACAAGTATCAGGATTTTTAGGTTCTTCTAATGGCGTACTATCGGTTTCGATGCTCATAATTTGCTTGCGCAACGTTTTGTCATCCAAGAAAATATTGATGATGTTATTGGCTGATTTGCTCATTTTTCCGCCGTTAGTACCTGGAATCAACATACTGTCTTCTTGGATTTTGGCTTCTGGTAGCACGAAGGTTTCTCCCATTTGGTGATTGAAACGAGAAGCGACATCACGAGTGATTTCGAGGTGTTGCAACTGGTCTTTTCCTACGGGTACAAATTCGGCATCATACAATAAAATATCAGCAGCCATCAACATTGGATACGAAAACAATCCAGCATTGACATCGTCTAAACGATCGGATTTGTCTTTGAAAGAATGTGCCAAAGTCAACCGTTGAAAGGGGAAAAAACAGCTCAAATACCAAGATAACTCCGCCGTTTGAGGCACATCGGATTGGCGATAAAAAGTAACTCTATTAACATCTAGTCCACACGCCAACCAAGCAGCTGCGGTACTGTAAGTATTGTTTCTTAAGGTTTCGCCATTTTTGATTTGTGTTATCGAATGCAAATCGGCGATAAAAAGGAATGATTCATTTTTTGGATCATTCGATAATGCAATTGCGGGTATAATTGCGCCTAATAAGTTTCCTAAATGTGGCGTTCCTGTACTTTGAACTCCCGTTAATATTTTTGCCATTGTAAATTTTTCAGAATGACAAAGTTCGCAAAGTTTGCAAGCTTTAGCATCATGTTTTATGAAAATTTTGTTGGTTTTGAATCAAATTCGTTCAACGCACTTGAAACTTAAAATTCAAAAAAAGGTAATTTTATTTTATTGGTAATTTAAAAAGCCAAAAAAGAACAATATGAAACTATTCATTAAGGATTTTTAAGGATAATTTGCCTCCTTTTTAAAAGCATTTCTATAAATTGCATAGATTAAATACAGCGTTATGGGAGAAGTGAATGCAGAAAAGACTCGTTTATCAGAAAGAAAAGATAATAAAGGATGGAAAAAATGGGGCCCTTACTTAACTGATAGACAATGGGGAACTGTAAGAGAGGATTATTCTTCCAACGGAGATGCTTGGAATAGTGTAACACATGATATGGCGCGTTCCAAGGCCTATCGCTGGGGCGAGGAAGGTATTGGAGGAATTTCTGACAACAAACAATATATTTGTTTTGCGTGGTCCTTTTGGAATCACCAAGATAAAATTCTGAAAGAACGCTTTTTTGGATTGACTGGCAACGAGTCTAATCATGGTGAAGATGTTAAGGAAATCTATTACTACCAAGATGCCACACCCACACATTCGTATCAAAAAATGCTTTATAAATATCCACAAAGCGCTTTTCCTTACGAAAAACTTGTCAAAGAGTCCAAAAAAAGAAACAGAAACCAACCCGAATACGAGCTCTTGGATACGGGTATTTTTAATGAAAACCACTATTTTGACTTAACTATTGAATATGCCAAAGCAGATAAAGAGGATATTTTAATTCAATTAACTATTGAAAACCAATCTAGTTTACCTGCTCCAATTACCGTTTTGCCTACGATTTGGTTTCGTAATACCTGGTGTTGGGGTTATGATGATTTCAAACACCGACCTACTTTAGCCGCTGATGATACTGCTAGTATAGCAGTTTATCATCAAATGGTGGGGCGCTTCCATTTGTATGCAGAAAAGGCGGATGATTTCCTTTTTTGTGAAAATGAAACCAATTTTAAACAATTGTATCATTCCGAAAATCCTACAGAATTTTGTAAAGATGGTATCAATAATTATGTGATACAACAAGAAAAAGACGCTGTAAATTCGGAAAAAAAAGGAACTAAAGCAGCAGCGCTCTATCAAGAAATTATTCCTCCCAAAGGCAAAAAAACAATTCGATTACGATTTTCAAAAACGACGCATACCACACCATTTGAGGATTTTGATGCTATTTTTAAGCAACGAATTCAAGAAGCAGATTTATTTTATGAAAACATACAAGGCAACGTAAAAAAGGACCCTTTAAAACTCTTGCAACGCCAAGCTTATGCTGGAATGCTTTGGACCAAACAATGGTATTATTATAATGTGTACCAATGGATCAAAGGCGATCCTTCAATGCCTAAACCTGATGCTCAAAGAAGTAAAGGGAGAAATAGTACTTGGAAACACATGTACACCGCCAATATTCTATCGATGCCTGACAAATGGGAATATCCTTGGTTTGCGGCTTGGGATTTGGCTTTTCATACGCTTCCCCTGGCCCGATTAGATCCGGATTTTGCGAAACGCCAACTTTCGGTGATATTGAGAGAATATTATATGCATCCCAATGGACAAATTCCAGCTTATGAATGGTCGTTTTCGGATGTAAATCCACCGGTTCACGCTTGGGCCACATGGAAAGTGTATGAAATTGACAAAGAAATGAATGGTGGTAAAGGTGATCGTGCCTTTTTGGAACGCATTTTTTTAAAACTATTGCTCAATTTTACGTGGTGGGTCAATCTAAAGGACGAAGGGGGCAATAACATTTTTGGTGGTGGCTTCCTGGGAATGGATAATATTGGCGTCTTTGATCGTTCTGCGGCCTTACCAACAGGTGGCCATTTAGAACAAGCCGATGGCACAGGATGGATGGCCATGTACAGTCTGAACATGTTGCGAATAGCTTGCGAAATTGCTATAGAAAATCCAGTGTATCAAGATATGGCTTCAAAGTTTTTTGAACACTTTTTGCACATTGCAGGTGCCATGCAAACTATGGGAGGCGATAAAATAAATCTTTGGGATGAACAAGATCAGTTTTATTACGACATGTTGCACAAAGAAAATGGAGAAGCCGAATTACTCAAAGTTCGCTCGATGGTTGGGTTGATTCCACTGTTTGCTGTTGAAGTTTTGACACCGGAATTGTTAAATCAATTGCCGGAATTCAAGCGACGCGTAGAGTGGATTATTGCGAATCGTCCTGATTTAGCGAACTTAGTGTCTCGTTGGTACAATCCCGGCAAAGGAGAGACAAAACTCCTTTCAATTCTTAGAGGACATCGTATGAAAATGATACTGAAACGTATGTTTGATGAATCTGAATTTTTATCGGATTACGGTGTTCGATCGTTGTCAAAATTTCACAAAGAGCATCCTTACCAATTCACTTATGACGGTGGTACTATTCAAGTAGACTATACTCCCGCCGAAGCCACAGGAGCAATGTTTGGAGGCAACTCGAATTGGCGTGGCCCCATATGGTTTCCTATGAATTTTTTAATTTTGGATTCGCTAGAAAAATTTTGTACTTATTATGGTAACGACTATGAAGTAGAATTCCCAACAAATTCTGGTAACATGATGAATATTAAGGAGGCTTCTGATGGTGTGGCGCAACGTTTACTTTCATTGTTTATTCCCAATAAAAACATGCATATTCCAATGTATGGGCCGTATGAAAAGTTTCAAAACGATTCGAATTTCAACCAAAATTATTTATTTTTTGAATATTTTGATGGGGATACTGGAAAAGGCTTAGGCGCGAACCATCAAACAGGTTGGACTGGATTGATTGCTGAAATTATTCATCAATTACATTTAGACAAAAAGTAAAAAGATAAAAGCCCTTTCAAGAAGGGCTTCTTTATTATCTATAACTATTTTAAAACCCATAATTCACCCCTAAACCAAAAACTTGTCGGGTTTGAAATCCTTGAAAAGCGTTGTCGTCATAAATGGCTTGAAAGTTCAAATTAGCCGATAAAACTCGGTTAATTTTCATCACAATAGCCAAAGAATAATCGATATCTACATTTTGAGGATCTTCTAAATAATTGGTGTAAAGATTCAGTGTATTTTCGGCCGAAACATTCGTCATTAAATTGAACTTATAATAAGCCGAAGCATAAAAACCCAATTCGTAGCGCAAGCTTTTAGTAGCATCTACCCCAAAATACGCTCCATCTACATAACCCGGTTGGGAGGTATAAAAATCGTCTACGAAGGTCATTTTAGAGGTTAGTGGCGCAAAATTTAAGCGCAAATGGTCTCCTTTTTTCCAAAACAAACCAGGTCCAAAAGTAAGATACCCAGGCGATAAAAAGTTGGTGTTTTCTGTTCTTATCTCAGCTCCATTGGCATCTTTGCCATAAATAAAACCACGGGTAAATTGAGTTCTAAAATTCAGGAACAACGAGTAATACCAATTCCCAAAAGCGTGTTGCCCTAGGGTAGAATTGAATTCGAAACGGTCATCGGTTTTTTTCTCAAAATCGGCATTTTTGGTTTGCAACAAACCGTAAGAAGCAATGATTTTGTTGTCCCAAGTCAGTTTGTCTTTTTTATAGTTGAAATCATAGTTGATGCCTAAATTTCCAGACAAGTTGTTTTCTCCACCTGCAATCCAGTTATTGAAGTTGGACTGGCTGAAAAGAAAAGCAATATTTCCTTTTTTGCGCCAACCGTTCGGCAAAGTATCATTGATGTTCTTGACGGCTGCCTCGGTGTTTTTGATTAGCTCTTTCTCGGTGTTTTGTGCTTGTGCTTCAGTAACGGAATAAAGCAAAAAAAGGGTAATTACAATGGCTCTCATTTCGTTTGGTTTTAAGTTTCTTACTCAAATGTAGTAAAAACCATTAAAACGCTGAAAAATAAATGGTTATTAAGTCCAAAAATCATAACAAAAAGGAAAATTGTGACTCCCTAACCCCGATTGCTTCGCCAGTTCGCTATCGCTCGGGTGTAGCGAAAATCCTTTTGTGCTGGGGTTCAGCACAAAAGATTATAGCGGATAGCGGGACTTTGCTTCCTGAAAATGCCCATTGCTGGGGTTTCTAAAAACAATTAAGGTTTTGGCCTTTTATACAAAGGCACCGCAGAACAAGCCTCACCATACATAATGCTTTTGGCCAAAGGTTGCAGTTTTTGAATGGCCATAATATAAGCGCTTTCTGGTACTGGTTTTTTGGAACAGCCTTTAATAATCAAAGGATGATCTTGATATTCGGAATAATTGAGTTGATTTAAGATATCTTGGTACAAAGAGGTATTCAAATCGATTATGGTGCCTAAGACAATATGCTTGGCAAAAGGGGAAAGATAAGACGCAACCAAAATAGTTGCCCACGCCGGAATAATGGCATCGGTACTACAATGCACCGCGACATAATGGTCTTGGTATTGGGACCAATCCTGATTTTTTAAGGCCTCCCGAAAGTCTTTTTCTTTTAATAAAAAACCATCCAACAGCCATTGCGAAACATCGACTTGCGTTCGAATTCCACTTGGATAATAATCTTCTAAATCGAAGACTTTTAGCGCACTATTGGCTACTTTATTTACTATTTCTTCCATCTTTTTAAAATGAGTATTCAGTGGTCAGTCTTTAGTGGTCAGTGGTAACTGCATACTATAAAACTGAACACTGAACACTTTTTATTTAAAGCATTCCCAATTCTAATTTAGCTTCTTCACTCATTAAATCCTTGCTCCAAGGTGGGTCGAAAGTGATTTCTACCTCGGCATCTTTTACGTGCTCAATGGATTTGATTTTCTCTTCTACCTCTCTTGGCAAACTCTCCGCCACGGGGCAATTTGGTGAAGTTAAAGTCATCAAGATTTTTACTTCATAATCGGTATTGACCATCACGTCATAAATCAATCCCAATTCATAAATGTCTACTGGAATCTCTGGGTCGTAAATCGTTTTTAATTTTTTTACAATCGCTTCTCCTAATACTTCGGTGTTTATTTCTTCTGTCATTTTTTTGGTTTTTAAAACATATGAGTCATATGAGTTTTTTTGTTTTCTAAAGTCTGGATATAAGTTCATGTAAGCAATAAACTTATAAAAATATCATCTAATTAAATCAGAACCAACATTAATCATCTAGCTCTCTATAATATTCATTTACCATTGTTTTTTGTCCTTCATAGTATATATTCTTAACGCCAAAATTAATTAACAAACCCATTGGAGCCTTCAATAAATTCATATAGGTAAGTAGTTGAGCATCAAAAATTGGATTAATTTCTACAACCGATTTTAATTCAACAACCAACGAATTCTCAATAAACAAATCACATCTAAGTTTTGATTCCAATTCAAAACCTTTATATGTTAAAGGAATTTGAAGTTCAGAAGAATAATTTATTTCGCGCAATTCTAATTCCTTTTTAATACATTGATGATAAATGTTTTCTAGTAGACCTGGTCCTAAACTTTTATGAACTTCTATCGCTGCTCCATTTACCTGATACACCAATTCTTTTAAAAAAGTTCTTGTTATTTTCATCTTGGGAAAAAACTTTAATGGCTTATATGTTTAATTATTTTTTTGCATCAAACGCCAAAGCATACATTTTGATGTTTTTAATCATCGATACTAAGCCATTAGCTCTGGTGGGAGACAAATGTTCTTTGAGTCCAATTTCATCAATAAAATCCATCTCTGCATTCAAGATATCAGCAGGTTTCTGATTCGAGAAAGCGCGTATTAAAATCGCGATTATGCCTTTCGTCAAAATCGCATCACTATCGGCAGTGAATACAATTTTGTCCTCATTTTGCTGGCCTTGTAACCAAACTTTAGACTGGCATCCTTTAATTAAATTATCATCGGTTTTGGCAGCTTCTTCTATTAAAGGCAAATTTTTTCCTAACTCAATAATGTATTCGTAACGCTGCATCCAGTCGTCGAACATTGAAAATTCATCTACAATTTCGTCTTGTATTTCTTTGATACTCATGCTTATTTTTCGCTATATGAAACTAATAAGGTTACTATTTTTTCTATGTCTTTTGGGGGAAATCCGTGGTCAAAACTTTTGGAGATGTAGGCCTTTCCACCAGCTGAAATGGCTAGGTTGGCAATGGCTGCACCGTCATATAATCGCTTTGCCGTTGGAGCTTTCAATGAAGGTATTTTTTCCAAATTCAATACAGAAAAGGCACTTTCAAGCTCCTTCTTTTCTTGTGCTGTCAACACAATTTCATAGGGTTTTTCATTTCTACCTTTGATGACCCAAACTTTTTGATTTTCCATCCAAACACTCAAATATACGCCTCTAGATTGCGCAGTATACGTGATGGATGAAGTGCTAAAATCATTGATTTTTTGACTTTTACAACTACTCATAATAACAAAAACAAAAAACAATTGACTAATCCACTTCATCTTTTTTAGGGGTTTATGACAGCATCATTTTGGCTTTCTTTACGGCCTCAACTAAGCTATCGATTTCTTCTTTGGTATTATAAAACGAAAAAGATGCTCGAATCGTTCCTGGAATTTCAAAGAAATTCATAATCGGTTGGGCACAATGATGTCCCGTTCGAACGGCTATTCCTAATTTATCGATAATGGTCCCAATATCATAAGGGTGAATTCCTTCTATATTAAATGAAATTACCGAAGTCTTATGTTCTGAAGTACCAAAAATACGCAAGCCTTCTATCTCTAAAAGACGTTGTGTTCCGTATTCTAAAAGTGCCAACTCCTGAGCTTGAATGTTTTCGAAACCAATTGCATTCATATAATCTACCGCAGTTCCAAGGACAATTCCTCCAGCAATATTTGGTGTTCCTGCTTCGAACTTATGTGGCAAATCGGCATAAGTGGTTTTTTCAAAAGTTACCTCTTTGATCATTTCGCCTCCACCTTGATAGGGTGGCAATTTGTTCAACCAAGCTTCTTTTCCATACAAAATTCCTGTACCTGTTGGCCCACACATTTTATGTCCTGAAAAAGCATAAAAATCACAATCCAAGGCTTGTACATCGGGTTTCAAATGAGGCACGGCTTGGGCTCCATCGATAAAAACAGCCGCTCCAAATTCGTGCGCTTTATCAATGATGTATTTTATGGGATTAATCGTTCCTAAAGCGTTAGAGATATGATTTACCGTAACGATTTTGGTTTTTTCGGATAGTAATTGATCAAATACTGACAAGATCAACTCCCCTTTTTCGTTCATCGGAATGACTTTTAGCGAAGCGCCTGTACGTTCGCAAAGCATTTGCCAAGGCACAATATTGCTATGATGTTCTAAAGCGGACACCAATACCTCATCGCCCGATTTTAGTAGAGAAGCAAATCCATTCGTTACCAAATTCACGCCGTGAGTTGTCCCTGAGGTAAACAATACTTCGTGCGCGTGCTTGGCATTGATATGGTGTTGAATTTTCCCTCTAGAAAGTTCGTACGCATCTGTCGCTAATTGGCTCAAGGTATGTACGCCACGATGAATATTGGCGTTGATTTCTTGGTAATACTTTGCAATCGCATCAATCACTACTTGTGGCTTTTGCGAAGTCGCTCCGTTATCGAAATAAACCAAAGGTTTTCCATTTACTTTTTGAGAAAGTATCGGAAAATCGGCTCTTATTTTTTGAAGGTCTAACATGACTTAATTTAGAATTTTTCTAAATACAAAAGTAGTGAAACTGTGGCTAATTTTCAGCAAACAGTTGTTAATAAAACTTGATACCCAAATAGGCGCTATTTATAGAGGAAACCCTCTGTAGTTTGAGCAAGGAAAGAAAAAAATAAAACCCAACACAAGGTTTCCTACTTTTTACTACATTGCTTAAAAATAACATTTTATGAAGAATATAATAAAAAGTATCGGAATCCTTCTTTTGCTTGTTTTGGGTTATATTGGATATACCACCTATCCTAAACTCGATTTAATCTCTGGTTTTTCGGCCAAAAGTATGGCGTCAGGACATTTTATTGACCATCGCTCACAAGAGATGATCGAAAAAGGAGATAACGACATTAACCTCATTGATCATGCTAAAAATGAAATCGATGACAACGCCAAAACCGCTACTTCATCTGTTTACGGATTAAAAACCAGAAAAGCTATGTATCGAGAAGGTTTAGGAGCGACATTAATCAATGATGATTTTGATGTTTCAAAACCCTATTTGGTACCAAAACGCAAGGTTACAAAAAACAATTTGCCCTTTCCCTATGGAAATAATGAAGCCAACGACACTGTTTTTGCCAATGTTGATTATTCAAAACTAACCGCTGCTGTAAACAACGCTTTCGATCCAAAGGGACAAAAGAAAAAAAGATCAAGAGCCGTTTTAGTGATTTATAAAGACCATATTATTGCCGAAAAATACGATACTGGATTTACCAAAAACAGTAAAATTTTGGGATGGTCTATGACTAAAAGTATCACTGCTACTCTTTTTGGGATACTCCAAAAACAAGGAAAATATGACATCAACAAACCCGCTCCAATTCCCGAATGGCAAAACGATGAACGAAAAAAAATCACGACCAACGATTTGTTGCACATGAATTCTGGATTGGAATGGGAAGAAGCCTATGATAAAATATGCGACGCTACTAAAATGTTATTCATAGCAGAAGATATGGGACGTGTACAACTCGAAAAACCTGCCGCTTTTGCTCCCAATACCCATTGGAATTACTCCTCTGGAACTAGTAATTTATTGTCTTACATCTTGCGTAAGCAGTTCAAAACCCATCAAGAGTATTTGGATTTTTGGTACACTCAATTGATTGATAGAATTGGAATGCATTCTATGCTAATCGAAACCGATATGGTTGGTAATTATGTTGGATCATCTTATGGATGGGCTACCGCAAGAGATTGGGCCAAGTTTGGATTATTGTATTTGCATAAAGGCAATTGGAATGGAGACCAAGTCTTTGATGCCAGTTGGGAGCATTATGTAAGCACCCCTACTAACGATTCAAACGAAGGTTATGGAGCGCACTTTTGGCTGAATGCAGGTGGTCATTTCCCAGCTGCGCCGCGAGATATGTACTCTTGCAATGGCTACCAAGGACAAAAGGTATTTATTATTCCGTCTTTGGATTTAGTTATTGTTAGAATGGGATTAAGCGACGAAGGAAAATATGATGTCAATGAATTGCTAAAAGGAGTGATTGGAAGTTTTAAGAAGTAACACCTACCCTATTTAAGCATAAACCCGACAAATTTTATGAAGTTGTCGGGTTTGTTTTTTTAACAGATTGCTCTATTTTTATCAATCCACAAAAATATCCGCCACATTAAAACTCAATTCTGGAAAAAGTGGACTGTGTACCAATCCTTCTTCGGCTATGGGTTTAAGGCCAATATATTTGTCTTTTTGAAGTGTATAAATTAAAATTGATTTTTGATACGGTTCTACAATCCAATATTCTTTAACGCCGTTTTCTTCATATAAATCGAACTTAATATCCATTTCTTTTTTGGAATTGCCTGGCGAAAGAATTTCAATAATCAAATCAGGCGCCCCAAGACACCCTCTGTCGTCTAATTTTTCCTTATCGCAAATCACACAAATGTCAGGTTGAAATACCGTTGTAATTTCTTTATCTGAGGTGCTTTTTTTGTAATTGATTAATCGCACATCAAAGGGCGCAACGTAAACGTTGCAAGGTGTTTTCTTAAAAAAATTTCCAAAAATTAAGGATAACTGAAATGAAACTTCCTGATGCTTTCTACTAGGTGCTGGACTCATTTTGAAAATTTTTCCTTTCAAAATTTCTAATCTTTCCTTAAAATTCCAAGTAAGATAGTCCGCATAGGTATACGATTTGGAAAGATCTAAACTGTTGATGTCTGTAATAATTGTTTCCATAAGAATGCCTATTAATACCTCAAATATACTAATTTTTGAGAGTGGATAAATACACAAAGGGCACAAAGTTCTAGTTTGACTTTATACCCTTTATTTATTTTATTTGAAATTGTTTTAAAAATTACAAATCAATCCACAAAAATATCCGCCACATTAAAACTCAATTCTGGAAACAGTGGACTGTGTACTAATCCTTCTTCGGCTATGGGTTTAAGTCCAATATAAGTACCTTTTTGTAAAGTATAAATTAAAATTGATTTTTGATACGGCTCTACAATCCAATATTCTTTAACGCCGTTTTCTTCATATAAATCGAACTTAATGTCCATTTCTTTTTTGGAATTGCCTGGCGAAAGAATTTCAATAATCAAATCAGGCGCACCGAGGCATCCTCTATCGTCTAATTTTTCCTTATCGCAAATCACACAAATATCAGGTTGAAAAACGGTAGTAATTTCTTTGTCGGAAGTACTTTTTTTATAATTTTTTAATCGCACATCAAAGGGAGCAACATAAACATTACATGGTGTTTTTTTGAAATAATTATAAAAAATACCCGTAAGCTCAACTGATATTTCTTGATGTTTTCTACTGGGTGCAGGGCTCATTTTGAAAACTTTCCCTTTCAAAATTTCTAATCTTTCCTTAAAATTCCAAGTAAGGTAATCCGCATACGTGTACGATTTGGAAAGATCTAAACTGTTAATATCTGTAATAATTGTTTCCATAAGAATGCAAATTAATACCTCAAATATACTAATTTTTGATAGTGGAAGTTACCAAAAAAGGGCACAAAGTTAAATTAAAAACTTTGTGCCCTTTGTGTAAGCCTTAGTGAACTTTGTGTTTATAAACTACAAATCAAACCCTAATTTCACGCCTAATTTATTGGCAATAATAGTCGTAATTCGTTTTTTAAGCTCTGGGATTTTGATGTTCTCGATTACTGCATTTGAGAAAGCGTACATCAATAATGCTTTGGCTTCTTTCTTTGGAATTCCTCGTTGTTGCATGTAAAACAAAGCTGTTTCGTCTAATTGTCCCACCGTACAACCGTGAGAACATTTTACATCGTCGGCAAAAATTTCTAACTGTGGTTTAGCATTGATGGTGGCTTTATCACTCAACAAAATATTGTTACTCTTTTGGAAAGCATTGGTTTTTTGAGCTTCTTTTTCTACGAAAACTTTCCCGTTAAAAACACCTGTAGCTCTATCTGAAAATATTCCTTTGTAATCTTGAAAACTTTCACAGTTTGGAGTTGCGTGGTTTACTAGGGTATAATGATCTACGTGTTGCTTCTCTCCTATTATCGTAATTCCGTTTAGCGTACTGGTAAGACGTTCGCCAAAATGATAAAAGTTCAAATTGTTTCTGGTCAAATTACCACCAAAAGAAAAGGTTTGCACCGCAACATGACTTTCTTGTTTTTGTGAAACGTAGGTATTATCAATTAAATTAGCCTCAGCACCGTCATTTTGAATTTTATAGTAATCAACAATAGCGCGTTTTGCAGCAAAAATTTCTGTAACTGAATTGGTCAACACGGCATTATCATTCAAACATTGATGTCTTTCGATAATTTGCACATGCGAATTCTCGCCTACAATCACCAAATTACGCGGCTGAACCAACAACGCTTTTTCAGAACCTGTAGAAAAATACATGATTTCGATAGGTTTATCGGCAACTTTACTTTTTGGAATGTTGATGTAAGCACCTTCATTAGCAAAAGCAGTATTTAAGGTTGTCAACGACTCGTCTTTACTTGCAATTTGGTTAAAGTAAGTATCAATAACCATTTTATATTTAGGCTTGTTCAACGCCGATGACATCAAACAAACGTCAATTCCATCGTGAGTAGTAGATGATAAATTGGAACTAAAAACCCCATCAATAAATACTACTTTATAGGTGTCCACTTCATGCAAAAAGTATTTCTTTACCTCTTTATACTCAATCGTATCTTCGGTATTTGGAAAAACACTGAAATCATTTTTTAGAATAGCATTTAAGGATGTATACTTCCAAGCTTCCTCTTTTTTGGTTGGAAAGCCTTTATTTTCAAAGTTCTTTATGGCTGCGGTGCGAATATCATGAAGAGCTGTTTGCACATCAATCTTCTCTTCAAAAGCCATAAAGGACGATAGTAATTTTTCTCTTAACATAGTTTTTCTTGTTTAAAGTTTAAGGTTTAAAAGTTTAAAGTTGTCATGGGATAACTTTAAACTTTAAACTTCAAACAAATTTTTACGCTTCTTGTTCTTGTTTGATCCAATCGTATCCTTTTTCTTCTAGCTCATAGGCTAATTCTTTGGTACCGGATTTTACAATTTTACCATTGTATAAAACGTGTACAAAATCAGGAACGATATAATCTAATAAACGTTGGTAATGCGTAATCACAACAATTGCATTTTTGTCGCTTTTTAGCTTGTTTACGCCATTGGCAACAATTCTAAGGGCATCGATATCCAAACCAGAATCTGTTTCGTCTAGAATGGCTAATTTTGGTTCTAACATCGCCATTTGAAAAATCTCATTACGTTTTTTCTCTCCTCCAGAAAAACCTTCGTTTAAAGAACGAGATAAAAACTTACGGTCGATTTCTAACAATTCAGATTTTTCGCGAATTACCTTCAACATTTCGTTGGCCGGCATTTCTTCTTTACCATTGGCTTTACGCGTTTCGTTGATAGCCGTACGCATAAAATTGGTTACAGAAACTCCAGGAATCTCCACTGGGTATTGAAACGAAAGAAACACCCCTTTGTGCGCTCTTTCTTCTGGTCCTAATTCGGCAATATCTTCGTTGTCTAAAAGAATTTCTCCCTCTGTAACTTCGTAGTTTTCGTTTCCGGCAATAATAGCCGAAAGTGTACTTTTTCCAGCACCGTTAGGTCCCATAATCGCGTGCACTTCGCCGGCTTTTACCTCAAGGTTGATTCCTTTTAATATTTCTTTATCGCCTATTGAGGCGTGAAGGTTTTTTATTGATAACATGAGTTGTTTTATTTTTATTCGTAGTGTCCTTTTAGTGAAATAATATTTAAGATTTCAATTGTATTTTCATCAATAATTTCATAAATTATTCTATGTTCTTGATTTATTCTTCTTGACCAAACACCCGAAAGATTATATTTTAACGGCTCTGGTTTTCCAATGCCTTCAAAAGGACTTTCTTGTATTGCTCTTAACAATTCTGAAATTTTCTTAAGAATTGTTTTATTTCCTATTTTATTCCAAAAATCTAAATCATTCTTCGCTTTTTTAGAAAAAATTATTTCCATAATTTGTCTATTTCCTCCAAAGTCATTTTTATACCTTTCCCTTGTTTTAGTTCTTCTCTAGCTTCCAAGATTTCTTTTACAAATTCTGGATTATAAGGTTTTTGCTTCGCCAGTTCGCTTTTGCTCGGGTCAATTTCTTGAACGATTTCAAAACCCAATGATTTTGCCAATGATTTCAAAACTGGAAAATCTTTCTTCTTAACGTTTTTTAAAATGAGTTCCATAACAATCTGATTTAAATACTATTGCTCCAAATTTATAAAAAATTATCCCACAGAACCTTCTAACGAAATTTCTAATAATTTTTGTGCTTCAACAGCAAATTCCATCGGTAATTTATTCAACACGTCTTTGCTAAATCCGTTTACGATAAGTGCAATGGCTTTTTCGGTTGGGATTCCACGTTGGTTACAATAAAACACTTGATCTTCTCCAATTTTACTTGTTGTAGCCTCGTGTTCTATTTTGGCAGATGGGTTTTTACTTTCGATATACGGAAAAGTATGTGCACCACAATTATTACCCATTAATAAAGAATCGCATTGCGAAAAATTACGAGCATTTTCGGCTCTTGGGCTAATTTGCACTAATCCTCTATAACTATTTTGTGATTTTCCTGCCGAAATTCCTTTAGAAATAATGGTTGATTTGGTGTTTTTCCCCAAATGAATCATCTTGGTTCCTGTATCGGCTTGTTGGAAATTGTTGGTTACTGCAATAGAGTAAAACTCTCCTACCGAATTATCGCCTTTTAAAACAACCGAAGGATATTTCCAAGTTACAGCAGATCCGGTTTCTACTTGCGTCCACGAAATTTTAGCATTGGCTTCGCATAACCCTCTTTTGGTCACAAAATTATACACTCCACCTTTGCCTTCTTTATTTCCGGGGTACCAGTTTTGAACGGTTGAGTATTTAATCTCTGCATTATCCATGGCTATTAATTCTACCACAGCAGCATGCAATTGATTTTCGTCACGACTTGGAGCGGTACACCCTTCCAAATAAGAAACGTAACTTCCTTCATCAGCAATTAAAAGAGTTCTCTCAAATTGTCCGGTTCCGGCCTGATTGATTCTAAAATAAGTAGAAAGTTCCATTGGACACTTCACCCCTTTTGGAATATAACAGAAAGAACCATCTGAGAAAACAGCCGAATTCAATGCGGCATAAAAATTATCTTTTTGAGGAACAACCGTGCCTAAATATTTACGTACTAATTCTGGGTGTTCTTTGATGGCTTCGGAAATACTCATAAAGATTATCCCTTTTTCGCCTAATGTTTTTTTGAAAGTTGTAGCTACCGAAACAGAATCGACTACAATATCCATAGCCACATTGTTCATCATTTTTTGCTCATCCACAGAGATACCTAACTTTTTATACATTTCTAAAAGTTCTGGATCTACATCGTCTAATGTCTTGTTAGGATCTACTGCTTTGGGCGCAGAATAATAGGAAATTGCTTGAAAATCTGGTTTTTCATAATGCACATTCGCCCATTCTGGCTCGATCATTTCTTGCCAAGCACGAAAAGCTTCGATACGCCAATCGGTCATCCATTGTGGTTCCTCCTTTTTTTGAGAAATCGCTCGAACAATTTCTTCATTTAAACCAATAGGAAATGTTTCCGATTCCAAATTAGTGTAAAATCCGTATTCGTATTCTTTATTTTCTAGTTCGATTTTTAAATCGTCCTCAGTATATTTACTCATATTTTTTTATTTATAGAGAAAAAGATTCTCCACATCCACAGGTTCTTTGTGCATTTGGATTATTAAAAACAAAGCCTTTTCCGTTTAATCCACCAGAAAATTCTAAAATTGTCCCTGCTAGATATAGGAACGATTTTTTTTCAACAGCAATAGTGATGTTGTTGTCCACAAAAATTTGATCATTTTCACCTTTATTTTTGTCAAATTTTAAATCATAAGATAAACCCGAGCATCCTCCACTTTTTACTCCTACTCTTACATAGTCTGTAGCGGCGTCAAAGCCATCATCTTTCATTAAATCGATGATTTTTGTTTTGGCTGTATCAGAAACCTTTATCATTTTGTAACTTTTTATTTGGTTATAAATTCAATGTTTTTAGATCCTTAGACGATCTGAAAATTTGGTTATATTGATTTTGTCTAAATTAACCGCAAATGTATAACTTTAAAAAGATTTTGGCACATTACTTAACATTTTAATGTTTGATAACTCAATAAGAAAAATTGATACCACTATTGGATAAAAAAATTTAGTCTTTTGAATACGTTAACAAGAAAATTATAAAAAAACTAAAAATTGTTGCTGTAGAAAACATCCAACATCAATCGTAGCTTTTAAATTTAGAAAAAAACCGCTTAGACTAAAAGTGTGCTAAGCGGTTTTTGTATATAGATTAGTGCGAAATACTCAAAAATTTACTGACAAGCGATTTTATTCACTCTATTTTGATGTCTTCCTCCCTCAAAATCTGTGGCTAAAAACGTAGCTACAATTTCTACTGCTTGCTCTATAGAAGTAAAACGAGCCGGAATACTCACCACATTAGCATCATTATGTAATCGAGTCAAATAAGCGATTTCTTTGGTCCAACAAAGACCTGCTCTCACGCCAACATGTTTATTTACGGTCATCGCAATACCATTCCCGCTGCCACAAATAACGATTCCAAAATCAGCTTTTCCTTGTTCAACATCAGTAGCTACAGGATGTCCAAAATCTGGATAATCAACAGAATCTGTAGTATCCGTTCCGTAATTCGTAACTTGATGTCCTTTAGATTCTAAAAACTGTACAATGGCTTTTTTGTAATCTGGTCCTGCGTGGTCGTTTCCTATAGCAATTTTCATGGTAGATGTTTAAGTTGTGAAGCAGCAAATTTAACCAAAGTAATTCAGTTTTTGTATATAAAAATTACTTTTGCCAAGTTCAAATACTAGTATGATATCAGGGCATTCGCTTTTAAAAAAAAGGTAGCCACCAATTACACCAATTGACACTAATTGTCATCGTAACTGATATTGAATGTGACTAATTCCAGCAATAGTACTAATTCGTGTCATTAAAAACACGCTTTAATTCTATCTAACACTTTTTTTAATCTTTGAAAATCAGCGAATCAGCGCTAAAAAAAGTTAGCCAAGCTGCGGTTAAAGTTTTTCCACTTTTTTGAAATTCGTGATTTATTAGTGCCTTCGTGGTGGATATTTTTAAAAGCCAACGCTCTAGCCTGAAATATCTAAATTGACAGCATAAAAATGAATATCTTGTAACTCACATAAAACGAGTAATTTAACAAAATCAGCTCATTTTATTATTTCTATAAAATACTATAAATCAATAGATAAACTATAATTTAAATGTTAATTTTATACATTGTTAATACGAAAACCTAATTAATTGATATTCAGTTAACTTTAAATTAACAAACAATGTTGATAACTATGGAAAGAAAATTAGAAGTTTTTTTAGTTTGCTTCAAAAAAAATTGTAATCCAAAATGGGAATTTAAAATGCAAGAAAAGTTTAGTGAATTTTTAGAATAGTTTTCAATACTTAGTTTGGAGTTATTAACATTAATTCTGAGAAAACTTATTTACAAATTAGCATATAATTCTAGTTTCAACAATTGTTAATTAAAATTTAAAAAACCTTATAAATTAATCACTTACCCTAAAACAACTATGTTAATAAGTACAAATAACTTGGAAAAACTTCTAAATACTACTTTTTCTTAAAAATTTATTGCGCTTATTAACACGCTATAATAACCATCAAAAAATATTTAAATTTAAATTTTTCTTTTTTATTATTTTAATGAATGTTGACAACTTTGAAATTTGAAAACTGAATTCAAACAATTTTTAAATGGTTGTTGAGTTCATCTAAGATAGATTGAACGGTTTCAAAATCGTTGGGATGAATTTTGAGTTGAATACCTCCGAGAGCATGAGTGTAAAAAGGGGCTACAGACAGAGTCGTTTCATTTTCAAAATAGAAAGGAATTTTTTCTAGCTCTAAAATGTGTTTCAAAACGACAATTTCATGAGGATAATTAAAAATAGCAATGGTTTTAAAATCTTGCATAACAGTTGTTTGTATAAAGATAAATAAATTAAGTATACGTTATATTTAATTTAAAACGGATGGGTATTCGTGTTTAACCGTTACTATTTTGTAATTTTAGACTTTATAAGAAAAGATATATGCGTAAAAGACTAAGAAAGCCAATCAAAAAAGAAATAGATTTTAGCGATAAAATTTTAAAAATATTGGCTCAAAATCCTAACAAAGGGTTTAACTACAAACAAATAGGAGCAAAGCTAGAGTTAGATGATACACAAAGTAGAAATCAAATTATCAAAGATTTGAAATTACTAGCTGCTTCAAAAAAAATTATTGAAAATGAACCGGGTAGTTATTTGGTCAAAGCAATTAGCCAAGATTATTACGAAGGAACCATTGATATGACAGGGCGTAAGACAGCTTATTTTATTTGTCCTGATTTTGAAGAAGACGTTTTTATTCCAACCAATAATCTGAATAGAGCTTTAGATAAAGACAAAGTGAAGGTCTATGTTTATAATCGAAGAAAAGGAAAACGTCCTGAAGGCGAAGTAATTGAAGTAGTCGAAAGAGCCAAAACTGATTTTGTGGGTGTGATTGACATTCAAAAGAATTTTGCTTTTGTTTCTACTGCCAATCCAAAAATGTACACCGATATTTTTATTCCAAAAGATAAAATAGGAGCCGCAGAGCACGGAGATGTCGTTCTGGTTCATATCGAAGATTGGCCTAAAAGAGCCGATAGTCCTTTTGGACAAGTAATTAAAGTGCTTGGAAAACCTGGAGAACACGATACAGAAATTCACGCTATTTTAGCAGAATATGGTTTGCCTTCTGAATTTCCAATAGAAGTCGAAACCTTTGCCCAAAAAATTGATACTACGATTCAAGAAAGTGAAATAGCCAAACGTCGCGATATGCGAGATACACTCACTTTTACCATAGACCCAAAAGATGCTAAAGATTTTGATGATGCACTGTCTTTCAAAAAATTAGAGAATGGTAATTTCGAAATTGGGGTTCACATTGCCGATGTTTCGTATTATCTAGAAGAAGGAACGATACTTGATGATGAGGCCTATCAACGTGCGACATCAGTTTATTTAGTAGATAGGGTAGTACCAATGTTGCCTGAGGTTTTATCTAATTTTGCTTGTTCGTTACGACCTCAGGAAGAGAAATATACGTTTTCGGCTATTTTTGAATTGGATGCTAAAGCCAAAGTCATCAATCAATGGTTTGGAAGAACCGTTATTTTTTCGGACCAACGTTTTGCGTATGAAGAAGCACAATACATCATCGAAACCAAAGACAACACTATTCCATTAGAAACTTCAATCACAGGAAGTAGTTATTTTGTGGCCGACGAAATTGTTGAAGCTACACTCAAAATGGATGAGTTAGCCAAAATTTTAAGAAGAAATAGAATGAATGAAGGCGCTATTTCTTTTGATAAAGTCGAAGTAAAATTCAATTTAGATCAAGAAGGAGAACCTGAAGGCGTGTACTTCAAAATAGCCAAAGATGCCAATCATTTGATTGAAGAATTTATGCTTTTGGCCAACAGAAAAGTAGCGGAATATATTGGCAAACAAAAGAAAACGTTTATTTACAGAATTCACGATGAACCCAATGAAGATAAGCTAATTGCCATGCAAAATGTGATTGCTAAATTTGGATACAAAATTGACTTTAGAAACAAAGGCGATATCTCCAAATCATTGAATGCCTTGATGGAAGCCGTGAGTGGTAAAAAAGAACAAAATTTGATTGATACTCTAGCCATTCGTTCGATGAGTAAAGCCAAATATTCAACGGATAATATTGGTCACTATGGATTAGCTTTTGATTATTATTCTCATTTTACTTCACCCATTCGAAGGTATCCCGATGTAATGGTACACCGATTATTGCAATTTTATCTCGATGGAGGAAAATCAGCAGATGAAGAAACCTATGAAACCAAATGTTTACATTCTTCGACTATGGAAGGTTTAGCTACTAATGCAGAACGTGATTCTATTAAATATATGCAGGTTAAATACATGCAAAATCATGAAGATCAAGAATTTTTGGGTGTCATTTCAGGAGTAACGGAGTGGGGAATTTATGTTGAAATCATCGAAAATAAATGCGAGGGTATGGTAAGAATTCGTGATATAAAAGAAGATTATTATACTTTTGACGAGAAACAATATGCCTTGGTAGGAGCGACTTCGCATGATTTATTACAATTAGGGGATGAGATATATGTAAAAGTAAAAAATGCAGATTTGGTTAAAAAACAATTGGATTTTCATTTTATAAGAAGAAATAATTAAAAAAAAATGATGAAAAAAATAATAGTACTAGTGGTCTTGTTCATCGCTAGTTTTTCCCAAGCCCAAATCACTAAAAATTTAGGTGATTTTGATTCGGTAAAAGTATTTGATAAGTTGACCGTAAAATTAATTCCTTCCGAAGAACGAAAGGTTGTCATTACAGGTTCAAGGGCATCAGAGGTGGAAGTAATAAACAGTAATGGTGTTCTTAAATTACGTATGCCTTTCCCAAAATTATTAGCTGGGAATGATATTAAAATTGTATTGTATTTTAAAAAATTGGAAAGTATTGATGGTAGTGAAGGAAGCTACATTTCGTGTGATTTTCCATTTAAACAAACAACTTTATCATTGAATACCAAAGAAGGTGCTCAAATAAAAGTAGAATTAGCCGTTGAAAAAGCGGTTTTAAGAGCTGTTTCAGGCGGAATAATAGAGGTTAGTGGAAGTACAAAAAGCCAATCAGTGATTATTGCTTCGGGTGGTATTTTAGAAGGGAAAGAGTTATTAAGCGAACAAAGCACTATAAACGTTTCTGCAGGAGGAAAAGCTGAAATACATGCTACAACCTTAGTGGATGCAAAAGTGAAAGCTGGAGGCTCTATTTACATTTATGGTAAACCCAAACAAATCAATCAAGAAACCATACTTGGTGGAACTATAATTGAAAAGTAACTTGAACTAGGCTTTTACCTATTCACTATTCACTAATTACTATTCACTAATTACTATTCACTATTAAATGATTAATGATATTTTAGCTGGAATTCCTTGGGGAATTTTTTTAAGTTTTATGATTGGCCCAGTATTCTTTATTTTACTAGAAACTAGTATTAGTAAAGGATTTAGAGCCGCAATGGTATTTGATTTAGGTGTTATATTTGGTGATATCGTATTTATTTCTATTGCTTATTTAGGGAGTTATCGTTTAATTACAAGTCTCAAAGATGAACCTTCCTTGTTTATTTTTGGAGGAATAGTGATGTTGGTTTATGGAATAATTTCTTTTATCAAATTACGAAATACAGAGAAATCTCCTGAAGAAATTCTTGAAGATGAGATCCTTAAGAAAAATTATGGCAGTCTATTTGTTAAAGGCTTTTTTCTCAATATCATCAATATTGGAGTGTTAGGTTTTTGGTTAGCCGTTATTATTTCTGTAGGTCCAAAAATGGATATGGAAACTTCAAGAATGATGACTTTTTTCACATCGGTTATTCTTTCTTATTTGTTAATTGATTGTATTAAAATTGTTTTGGCTAAAAAATTAAAATCAAAAATGACGCCTACCAATATTCATAAAATTAAAAAAGGAATTGCAGTCGTTTTAATGGTTTTTGGAATTGTTTTAATTACCCAAGGTGTCTTTCCTGGAGAAAAACAAATGGTAAAAAATGCCTTAGAAAAGATAGAGTAGGAGCCATTTCTATTCAAAAAAAAGATAAAGCTTCTGAATTTCAGAAGCTTTTTTTGTTTAATACTACACATTATTTAGTATTCTTAACTATCATATTTTTAAAATAATGAATCACTATTCAGGTGTTTTTTTTGACATTAATTACCTTCAACTTTAGTTGGAGAAACGAAATTTGAAAGTTTTAAAGGCTTTAGCTAAAATTTGTTGCTTTTATTTGGCTAAAGCCAATGCAATCAATCCCCATCATAACTCCAGCTAAAGCTGGAGGCAATTGAAAGTAAGATAAGCTGAGTAGTTACAATAATGAAAAAAAAGAGATACATTTATGCCTCTTTTTTGAGGCATCGTCCGGATTCGAACCTTTTCTTTATCTAATTTTTTCTAAAAATTTACCATTAAAAAAAACTCCAATTTTCTTTGAAAGTATTAAAGTCATCGTCCGGATTCGAACCTTTTCTTTATCTAATTTTTCTTAAAAATTAACCATAAAAAAAACGGCCAAGTTTCCTTGAAGGTTTCAGAGTTATCGTCCGGATTCGAACCTTTCTTTATCTAATTTTTATTAAAAATTTACCAAAAAAAAACCTCCAAGTTTCCTTGAAGGTTTCAGAGGCATCGTCCGGATTCGAACCGGAGTAGGAGCTTTTGCAGAGCCCAGCCTAGCCGCTCGGCCACGACGCCATTGTTTAAACGGATTGCAAATGTAATACAAAAATTCCAAAAAGCAAATTTCAAATTCCAAATAAAAAGAGATTGTTTTTTATTTTACACTTTATTTATTCACGTGTTTTACTCATAATAATGGTAACCGCTTCAACATCACCACCAATAGGAGGATTTATTTTTGAAACTTCTACTTCAATTTTAGTGATAGTAGGCGCTTCATTCATAGCACGAACCAAGATTCTATGGGCTACATGTTCTAATAATTCAGATCTTATAGCCATTTCTTCCACCACAATTCGGTTCAATAATACATAATCTACAGTATCATTTAATTGATCTGATAGTGAAGAAATAGATAAATCACATTCAATTTCTAAATTCACTAGATAATCTGAACCGATTTTTGCTTCTTCAAGTAAGCATCCGTGGTTAGAATATGTACGAATATTTTTTAGTTTAATTTTCCCCATTTTACTATTTCTAAATAATTAATTATTGTGCATAAAAGTACAAATTGTTTTGCTTTTTTGAGGGTTTTACTAAATAAAGAAGCCCTTTTCACTTAGATTCCTCAACAATTTTGATAACTTTGCTTTTCAAATTACTATATAATGGCATTAGAAGAAAAATCACTTCATTTTATTGAACAAATCATAGAAGATAGTATTGCTACTGGTTTTCCAAAAGAGCAATTGCGTTTTCGTTTTCCACCTGAACCTAATGGGTATTTACACATTGGTCATGCCAAATCCATTTGTCTTAATTTTGGATTAGGTTTGAAGTATAATGCCCCTGTAAACCTTCGATTTGATGATACTAATCCTGCCAAAGAAGAGCAAGAATACGTGGATGCTATCAAAGAAGATGTAAAATGGTTAGGTTTTAATTGGTCGGAAGAATTATATTCTTCGGATTATTTTCAGCAATTGTATGATTGGGCTATTCTTTTGATTAAAAAAGGAAAAGCTTATGTTGATAGCCAAACTTCAGAAGACATGGCGGCTCAAAAAGGAACGCCTACACAACCTGGTGTTGATGGACCTTATAGAAATCGTACTATTGAGGAAAATCTTCAGTTATTTGAAGGCATGAAAAATGGTGATTTTCCGGAAGGAAGTCATGTTTTAAGAGCTAAAATAGATATGGCTTCTACTAATATGTTGATGCGTGATCCATTGATGTATAGAATCTTACATCGTCATCATCATCGTACTGGAAATGATTGGAATATTTACCCGATGTATGATTATGCTCATGGGGAAAGCGACTATTTGGAACAAATTTCTCACTCTATTTGTACTTTGGAATTTGTAATGCATCGTGAATTGTATGACTGGTTTTTGGATCAAATTTATGATAGCAATAAAGTTAGACCACATCAATATGAATTTGCTCGTTTGAACTTGAATTATACCGTTATGAGCAAACGAAAATTATTACAATTGGTTCAAGATAAAGTGGTTAATGGGTGGGATGATCCAAGAATGCCTACTATTTCTGGTTTACGTAGAAGAGGGTATACCGCTGCTTCTATTCGTAAATTTTGTGATACTATTGGTGTTGCTAAGCGTGAAAACATCATTGATATTTCTTTATTGGACTTCTGTTTACGAGAAGATTTGAATAAAAAAGCACCTAGAGTTATGGCTGTTTTGGATCCTGTGAAATTGGTTATTACCAATTATCCAGAAGACAAAGTAGAGTGGTTAGACGCCGAAAATAATCAAGAAGATGAAGCTGCTGGTTTTAGAAAAGTTCCTTTCTCTCGTGAATTATACATTGAAAAAGAAGATTTTCTTGAAGTGGCTCCAGCCAAATTCTTCAGATTAAGCATTGGTAATGAAGTACGTTTAAAAAATGGTTATATTATTAAGGGTGAGTCTGTTGTAAAGAATTCTGACGGTTCGATCAAAGAAATTCATGTTACTTATGACACGGATTCTTTGAGTGGAAGTGGGAGTGAAGCCAGCAAACGTAAAGTAGCTGGAACGCTTCATTGGGTTGCTATTAATCACGCTATTGAAGCAGAAGTTCGTTTGTATGATCGTTTATTTACCGATGAAGCACCTGATAGTCATAAAGAGAAAAGTTTCTTGGAGTTTGTAAATCCATCTTCTTTGCAAATTGTAACTGGTTTTGTAGAACCAAGTTTACAAGATGCGGTTTCTGGTACGCATTATCAATTCCAAAGATTGGGTTATTTTTCTGTTGACAAAGATACAACGGATTCAAAATTAGTATTTAACAAAACGGTTGGTTTGAAAGACGCTTGGGAGGAGAAAGACAAGAAAGAAGCGAATCTTTTGATGAATACTCAAAAAGAAATCAATAAATACGTTAAAGAAAAAGATGCAAACCTAGCTTCAGCTTTATTAACTTCAATTGTTGGTAATATCGAAAGTATCGACAATTATAGTTTATTGACGCAAACGGTTAGTAAGAATATTAAAAATGATAATAATGCTTTATTGTTTTCAAATTTAATTCTGAAATATTCTGATAAAATTTCATTTAAAGATATTGCTAACGATTCTTTACAAAAATTATATACAATGTCTTTAAAAAGTCAATCTACTTTAGTTCGTGAGATTGTCATTGAAAATATAAAAAATGATGTTATTCATTTAGATCAATTTCAAACTTTGATTTAATTTTTTCATCATCAATTTTTCTTATCAAAAGCATCCTTTATCGGGATGCTTTCTTATTATTAATATTTTCTATTATTTTATGTGGAATAATTAATTTTTATTATTAAAAATGACTTTCATAAATTGATTTTAAGACATTTTTTTTATTTCTTCGACTCAATTTACATCTTTTAAATTTTATTTAAAAAAAAAGCTTTATTTTAATTTTTACTCCCTTTTTTAATAGTTTATCACGTTGTTAACTTTGTTTTGTTAATAAAGTAGTATCTTTATAATTAATAACACTAATTTTTAAGTATCATGGCAAGTAACACTGGAAATACCATTTTGGCTCTTATAACCGGAGCCGCTATCGGAGCAGGAATTGGAATTTTATTCGCTCCTGATAAAGGATCCAATACAAGAAAGAAAATTAGAAAAGGAGTAGAGGATGCTTCTGAGAATTTAAATGAAAAATTTTATGATGCTTCTGACAAATTGGTTGAGAGACTTTATTTGACTAAAGACGAGTTAGAACAGGGTTTAGAAAATTTTGTTGCCACCACTAGTCACAAAACAGAGGATGTTATTACTTTTCTAGAAGAAAAATTAGCGGCTCTAAAAGTTAAAAATGCTAAATTTCAAAAATAGGTAACCATGCCATTAGAGGATTTAAAAGAAAAAACAGAAGATATTCAAGACCAATTGCAACGTTATATAGAAAGTAACGTCGCTTATTATAAACTTTGGGGTTTTAAAGTGGCCATGAAATCAACGACTATGATTTTAAAGTTTTCTTTAATAGCACTCTGTTTTTCTATGGTATTATTGTTTTGTTCTGTTGCAGCTGCTCTTGCTATTGGTACTTTTTTGAATAGTAATGCCTTAGGGTTTTTGTCAGTGGGTGCCATTTATCTTGTACTTACGCTTTGTTTATTTATGGTTAAAAATAAAATTGTAGAGGGTCCCATTTTAGAAAAATTCTCAGAAATATTTTTTAACGACTAACTTATGGAAAACAAAAAATATGCTTCCTATGCAGAGATTGATCGGGATTTGGTAATTCTTAAATTAGAAAAGGAAATTCATTACCAAAAGCTCATTCTAAGCTTTCAAAAAACCAAGGAAAGTTTTGAACCCAAAAATATTATTGATAGTTATTTAGGTTCTTTTAAGCAGACCATTTCAAATAACTATGTGCAGATTATTCAATCAGCTATTCCTTATGTAATTGGTTGGTTTATTAATAGAAAAAGAGGCTGTTAAGCCTCTTTTTTATTACTCGTTTTCTGCTGTTTCTTCCGTAGTTTGGGATTCTTGTCTGGTGTTTTTACTTTCGTTTTTGGGTTTTTTACGTTCTGTTTTTTTCATCATTTCTCCAACTTGATTGGAAGCGGAGAAGGAGGCGACCATGTTATTCAGCATATCACTTCCTGCTTGAGGAGAATTAGGTAGTAATATTAAGTTAGAATTGGTATCAGCTCCAATGGCTTGTAGCGTATCATAATGCTGAGTTACTACTATCAGTGCTGATGCTTCTTGTGAATTGATCCCCACTTTGTTTAACACATCTACACTTTCTACTAAACCTCTTGCAATTTCTCTTCTCTGATCAGCGATACCTTGTCCTTGTAATCGTTTACTTTCTGCCTCTGCTTTGGCTTTGGCTACAATTCTAATTCTTGAGGCTTCCGCTTCAAATTCGGCTACTGTTTTTTCTCTATCTGCCGCATTGATTCTATTCATGGCATTTTTTACCTGAATATCAGGATCGATATCTGTAACTAATGTATTGATTATGGTGTAACCATACGTTGTCATGGCTTCATTTAATTCTCTTTTGACTGCTATTGCGATGTCATCTTTTCGCTCAAATACATCATCTAATATCAATTTAGGTACTTCGGCTCGTACTACATCAAAAACGTAAGACGTAATTTGATCGTGGGGAAATTCTAATTTGTAAAAGGCATCATAAACTGTTTCTTTTACCACCATAAATTGTACAGATACTTTTAGTTTTACAAAAACATTATCCTTCGTTTTAGTTTCGATAATTACATCTAATTGTTGAATTTTTAAATTAACACGTCCTGCAATTCTATCTATTAATGGTATTTTCAGGTGCAATCCTGATTGTCTGATGCTGTGAAACCTTCCAAAACGCTCTATTATTAAACTTGTCTGTTGTTTTACTGTAAAAAAGGAAGACAGTAAAATAAACAGTCCGATGACTAAAAATACTACAAATGCAATGTCCATAATTGTTATTTATTGAAGTTATTATTTTTGAATTGTTCTAAAGGTACAAAAAAAAGCTCCCCGTTTGGAGAGCTTATTCTTAAAGTGCGTTGATGGCTTTTTCTATTCTTTGAATAGTGGTTTCTTTTCCAATGAGTTCAACAATATCAAATAGGTGTGGACCTTTGAGTGCACCAACTAAACTTAGTCGGAAAGGTTGCATAATTTTACCCATTCCAATCTCATTTTCTGTCATCCAATCTTTGACTGTTGCTTCAATAGTTGCAGAAGAAAAATCATTTATATTTTTTAAAACTTCCATTAATTTTTGCATTAATTTGGGAGTCTCTTCTTTCCAATTTTTTGTAGCTTTTTCATCATATGTAGTTGGATCTTCGAAAAAGTAGGAGCTGAGTTCCCAAAATTCTGAAACGAAATTAGCTCTTTCTTTGATTAAACCTACAATTCTACTTACATCATACTGTTCAACAGCAATTCCTTTCTCTACTAGGATAGGAGTGAAGCTGTTAGCTAATTCTGCATTATTTTTATGAATTAAATATTGGTGATTGAACCATTTATTTTTCTCTGGATCAAATTTTGCACCTGCTTTGTGTACTCGATTCAAATCAAATACTTTTGTCAATTCTTCCAAAGTAAAGAGTTCTTTTTCGGTTCCATCATTCCATCCTAACAAAGCTAAAAAGTTAAGGACTGCTTCTGGATAAAACCCTTTTTCTCTGTATCCTGATGAGATTCCTTCCTCGGTTTTCCATTCTAAAGGAAATACAGGAAAGCCCATTTTATCTCCATCGCGTTTCGATAATTTACCATTTCCAATTGGTTTTAGAATTAATGGTAAGTGTGCAAACTCTGGAGCTTCCCATCCAAATGCACGATACAACAATACATGTAGTGGCATCGAAGGCAACCATTCTTCTCCACGAATCACATGTGAGGTTTCCATTAAATGATCGTCTACAATATTAGCTAGATGATAGGTTGGCATGCCATCACTTTTGAATAATACTTTATCATCTAATAAATTGGTTTCAAATTTTATGGCACCTCGAATGATATCTTTTAGATGTAATGTTTCATCTACAGGTGTTTTAAAACGGATTACATAAGGATCGCCATTTGCTATTTTTGCTTTCGTTTCTTCCGCGCTCAAACTAATTGAATTATTTAATGTAGTTCGAACCGAATGATTATAAATAAAAGTTTTGCCTTCTTTTTCTAAGTCATTACGCAAGGAATCTAATGCTTCTGCGCTATCAAATGCATAATAAGCATGGCCTGACTCAATTAATTCTTGAGCATAATTTTCATAGATGTGTTGTCTTTCGCTTTGCTTATAGGGACCAAATTTTTCATTTTTTCCTTTGGTCTCATCAGGTGCAATGCCTAACCATTCTAAGGCTTCTAGTATATATTCTTCGGCGCCTGGCACAAATCTATTTTGATCGGTATCTTCAATGCGCAAATAGAAAGTTCCATTGTTTTTTTTGGCAAATAAATAATTAAATAGGGCCGTTCTTACACCTCCTATATGTAATGGTCCTGTTGGACTTGGTGCAAAACGCACGCGTACTGGTTTTGACATGTTACTATTTTTTTACAAATATACGATTTTACCAATCTTTTTAATTTGAGTTTGTTAATTCGTATGCTCTCTGTTACTTTTTTCTACTTTCTTTCGTAGAAAATAGTATTTTTATAGGTTATATCTTTAATGCTATATATTTTGAAGTCGACAGGTATCATATATCAAAAATTAGAAGCTTTTATTAAAAAGTTTTATGCCAATGAGTTATTGAGAGGTGCATTGCTTTTCATTGGATTTGGCTTGTTGTATTTCCTTTTTACCCTATTTATAGAGTATTTTTTATGGTTACAACCCTCAGCGCGCACTTTTTTATTTTGGTCTTTTATTCTTGTCGAATGTTATTTACTTTTTCGTTTCATTGCATTTCCAATAATCAAACTGTTTAAATTACAAAAAGGAATTTCTTATGAAGAAGCATCTTCAATTATAGGGAATCATTTTCCAGAAGTCAATGATAAATTACTCAATTTTCTGCAACTTTCAGAAAGTAGGGAAGAATCCTCGGAATTACTATTGGCGTCCATTGAACAGAAATCAAATACTTTGGCACCTATTCCTTTTGGTAAAGCGATAAATTTTAATTCGAATAAAAGATATTTACCTATTGCTTTTATTCCTTTAGTGTTTCTTTTATTGTTTTTTGTATCTGGAAATAGTACTATTATTTCGCAAAGTTTTAATCGGGTAATCCATTATAAAGCCTCTTTTGTAAAACCTGCACCTTTTCAATTAATCATTCAAAATAGGCAGTTAACTGTACTTGAAAAGAATGATTTTATGTTACAAGTAAAAGCAGTTGGTACTGTTGTACCCGAGCAAGTTTCAGTTTTTATTGGGGATGAAAGTTATCTTATGGAGCAAATCAGTCCAGGTATTTTTCAGTATAAATTTGTGGCTCCTTCTAGTTCTTTTGTTTTTCATCTTGAGGCAAATACCGTAGTTTCATTCGATTTTGATTTGAAAGTTTTGCAAGTTCCTGCCATTGCTAATTTTCAAATGGAACTTATTTATCCTTCCTATTTAAAGCAAAGACCTCAAGTAATAAAAGGTAGTGGTAATGCCGTTATTCCAGAAGGGACTTTAGTTAAATGGCATATTTCAGGTCAAGCCATTCAATCCGTAGATTATAGTGTTGCATCTTCAACTAATAAGTTTGTAAATTCTGGAAGTTCTTTTGAATTCTCTAAAAATATTTATCAAAATACAGAATATCAGGTATTTACTTCTAATTTTTCGATAAAAAACTATGAAAAATTAAGTTATCGTCTCGAAGTAATCAAAGACCAGTATCCCTCCATTGATGTTATTCCGGCTCCTGATAGTTTGAAAGTTGAAAAGAGTTATTTTATAGGTAAAATTGCTGATGATTATGGTATTTCAAAATTGGAAATAGTCTATTATGAAAAAGGAAAACCCGCTACTGCCAAACGTGGAACAATTCCGATTAAATCTGGAGTTTTTGATCAATTTGTGTATTCTTTTCCCGACAACCTAGCTGTTTTGGAAAGTACAACGTATGAGTTTTATTTCGAAGTTTTTGATAACGATGCGCTACATCAATTGAAACATGCCCGTTCTGCTATTTTTTCTAATCATATTGCCAGTGCTTCTGAAAGGGAAGATGCTTTAATTCAAAAGCAAAATGCTACTTTAAATAGTTTAGAAAATACCTTAGATAAGCAATCGAAACAAATTTCAGATTTGGATAAGTTGAATGCTTCGGTAAAGCAAAAGAAGAATCTTGAATTTAAAGAGCAACAAAACATCGCTGATTTCATTAAAAAACAACAACAGCAAGATCAATTAATGAAATCTTTTTCTGAAAAAATTCAGCAAAATTTGAATCGTGACCCTTCTGATAAAAAAGACGGAGCTAAAGAAATTTTAGAAAAGCGATTGGATAAAGTAGTGGATGCGGTTGATAAAAATAAGGAGTTACTCGAGGAATTAAAGGAGTTAAATTCTAAATTAAATTCAGAGGAGCTTCAAGATAAATTATCACAATTTAAGCAAACTAGTAAAAATCAAGTAAAAACTTTAGAACAATTAGTCGAACTAACAAAGCGTTTTTATGTTGATAAAAAAGCCAATCAATTAGCTGATAAATTAGAGCAACTCTCCCAAAAGCAACAAAAGCTTGCGTTGGAAGAGAATCCTGCAAAGAGTAAATTACAAGAAAATATTAAAGAACAATTTCAAGATATTCAAGAACAACTACGTGATGTTATTAAAGAGAATGCTACTTTGAAATCACCTATTGATTTACCTGATACGAAAAATTTGGAACAAGATGTCAATAAAAATTTAAATGATTCTAAAGAAGAATTGTCTAAATCAAATATGTCTAAAGCTAGTAGTTCACAAAAGAAAGCTGCGCATAGCATGAAACAACTAGGAGCTAAAATTAAAGAAGCGATGGAGAGTGGTGAACGCGAACAATTAGAGGAAGACGTAAAAATGTTACGTCAAGTTTTAGATAATCTCTTGGCTTTTTCGAATGAGCAAGAGCAGGTAATGAAACAATTTCGTGTGGTTAAAATTGGTTCTTCCTCATTTAATAAATTTTTAAAAACCCAACAATCTCTCAAGAGCCAATTTAAGCATATTGATGATTCTTTATTTTCAATGTCGCTTCGTAATGAGAAAATTGCTGAAGATGTCACCAAAGAAATTGGTACTGTGCAGTACAATATTGATAATGCTATCGATAAATTAGGTAATGGAATTGTTTCAAAAGGTATCTCTCACCAACAATTTGTGATTGCTTCTTCCAACAAGCTGGCGGATATGCTAAGTGATTTTTTGCATAACATGCAAATGAATTTATCTGGTACAAGTCGTGGGAAACCAAAGCCAGGAAAGGGGGATGGTATGCAATTGCAAGATATAATTTCTAAACAAAAGGGATTGGGTGAAAAAATGAAAGATCAAATCAATGGTCAGGGTAAACCTAACGAAGGTGGTGCTAAATCGGGTGCTAAATCTTCAGGTAAAGAAGGTCCTGATGGGGAAGGGGACGCCAAAGCAGTTATGGAAATTTATCAGCAACAAAAGGAATTACGCGATGCCTTAGAGAACGAATTGCAAAAAAATGGTTTGAATGGTTCGGGGCAATCTGCTTTAGAGCAAATGAAACTAATAGAAAAGCAACTTTTAAACAAGGGTTTTAAAAATGAAGTGTTACAACGTGTTTTGAATCTTACCCAAGAATTATTGAAGTTAGACACTGCATTACAACAACAAGGTCAAGATAGTAATCGCAAGTCAGAAAGTAATTCAAAATCATTTTCTAATCCTTTAACGCCTTTACCAACCCCTTTGAAGCAATATATGAATAGTGTTGAGATATTAAATAGACAATCACTACCTTTGCACTCCAATTTTAACCAAAGAGTTAAGCAATATTTTAATACCAATGATTGATTTTAATTACGAGATTGATTTTACTTTGACAGATGAAACCTCATATGTTTCTTGGATTTCCAACACCATTCTTTCTGAAAATAAAGACGAGGGTGAGATCAATTATATTTTTTGTGATGACGAATATTTGCATAAAATTAATGTGGATTACTTGGATCATGATACCTTAACAGATATCATTAGTTTTGATTATACAGTTGGTAATGAAATCAACGGTGATATTTTTATTTCTATTGAACGTGTTAAAGAAAACGCTATTGATTTTGCCGTTTCTTTTGAAGAGGAATTGCGTAGAGTTATGATTCACGGCATTCTCCATTATTGTGGCTATAAAGATAAAACACCACAAGACGAAGTAGTAATGCGTCAGAAAGAAGATGAAAAAATGAAATTGTTTCACGTGAAACAATAAATATTCGCTTTTAGTTTCGTTCCACGTGGAACGAAATTTTTATTAATTTATTTATGTTCCACGTGAAACGTGTTTTGAAAGTTTCACGTGGAACACTTAACAAAAGAGTTTTCTTTTATAATTTTTTTACCATGTTTTTAGAAGAGTATGATGTAATTGTTGTTGGTGCTGGACATGCTGGTTCTGAAGCTGCGGCTGCGGCTGCAAATTTAGGATCTAAAACATTGTTAGTAACTATGAGTTTGCAAAACATTGCGCAGATGTCTTGTAATCCGGCAATGGGCGGAATTGCTAAAGGTCAAATCGTAAGAGAAATTGATGCTTTAGGCGGGTATTCTGGAATTGTTTCTGATAAGACCGCTATTCAATTCAAGATGTTGAATAAGTCTAAAGGACCCGCTATGTGGTCGCCGCGTGTTCAAAGTGATCGTATGCGTTTTGCTGAGGAATGGCGTATGATGTTAGAAGCTACTCCCAATTTAGATTTTTATCAAGAAATGGTGAGTGGTTTGATTCTTGAACAAGGAAAAATAAAAGGAATTAGAACTTCATTAGGAGTTGAAATTCGTGCCAAAGCCGTGGTGTTAACTAATGGTACTTTTTTGAATGGTTTGATTCATATTGGAGAAAAACAATTTGGAGGAGGAAGAGCAGGGGAGAGTGCGGCGTATGGAATTACCGAAGACTTGGTTAAGGTGGGTTTTCAATCCGGCAGAATGAAAACAGGAACGCCTCCTCGTGTGGATGGTCGTTCTTTGGATTACTCTAAAATGAACGAAGAAAAAGGTGATGCGCGTCCAGATAAGTTTTCTTATTCTGATGTAACAGTTCCTCTTGTTCATCAAAGGTCTTGTTTTATGACCTATACTTCAAATGAAGTGCACTCTATTTTGAGAGAAGGTTTTGATCGTTCTCCTATGTTTAATGGTCGTATCAAAAGTTTAGGCCCAAGATATTGTCCCTCTATAGAAGATAAAATTAATCGTTTCGCAGATAAAGAGCGCCATCAGTTATTTATTGAACCCGAAGGTTGGCATACTTGTGAAGTGTATGTAAATGGTTTTTCAACTTCTTTGCCTGAAGATATTCAATTTAAAGCCTTGCGTTCAGTTGCTGGTTTTGAAAAGGTAAAATTCTTCCGTCCGGGTTATGCAATCGAATATGATTATTTTCCTCCTACACAATTGAAACATACCTTGGAAACAAAATTAATTGACGGATTGTATTTTGCAGGGCAAATAAATGGTACGACTGGATATGAAGAGGCGGCTTCGCAAGGATTGATGGCAGGTATCAATGCACATTTAAAAGTCCATGAAAAAGCACCTTTAATATTAAAACGTGACGAGGCTTATATAGGAGTCTTGATTGATGATTTAATCACGAAAGGTACAGAAGAACCTTATCGTATGTTTACTTCACGTGCTGAGTATAGAACTTTACTTCGTCAAGATAATGCTGATTTTAGATTAACGCCGATGTCTTATGAAATTGGTCTTGCTTCAGAAGCTCGTTTGAGACGAATGGAATATAAATTGGAGGAATCCGAAAGAATGGTTTCTTTTTTCAAGGAAACGAGTATTACAGTTGCGGAGGCTAATCCTATTTTGGAATCAAAAGAAACGGCTTTAATTTCCCAAGGTGATAAATTATTTAAAATATTTTCTCGTCCACAAATTGACTTGCAAGATATGCTGCAGTTTGATAAAGTTAAGCAATATGTTCACGATCATAATTTAGATCAAGAAATACTAGAACAGGCCGAAATTCAAGTTAAATATTCGGGATATATAGAGAAGGAACGCAATAATGCCGATAAACTTTCTCGTTTAGAAGAAGTAAAGATTCCTGATAATTTTGATTATTCCAAAATAAAATCGATGTCAATTGAAGCAAGGCAAAAATTAGATAAAATTCGTCCTATTACTATTTCACAAGCTTCTCGTATTAGTGGTGTATCTCCAAGCGATATTTCGGTATTATTAATTTACATGGGGCGTTAAATTTATTTTACTTTTTTGAATGCTCCTTTTGTTCCACGTGAAACTAAATCTTATATTATTCAACTATTGCTCTATCTAAGAGCAATAGTTTTTTATTAAATTAACCTACTTATGACTATTGTATCAAAGCAACATTTTCTTACCGTAAAAGATTATTCGGTTTCCCAAGAGGTTTTCGACTTGTATCACGACGAAGCTTTGGATATGCTGATAACACATCCACAGCCTAGTTTAGAAAACTTAGGGAAATATTACGAAAGTGTAGATTATATTTCTCATACCGATTCGAAAAGAAGTTTATTTGAAAAAGCGTATCATTTTGTAAAAGGAATAGCTTTAAAAAATAAACTGCAATTAATTACTGCCGAACAACCTTCAAAAGGACAACTTTTGGATATTGGAGCTGGAACAGGAGATTTTTTGTTGGTAGCTCAAAATGATGGTTGGAAGACTATTGGAATTGAACCTAGTCAAAAGGCCAAAACCATTGCAGAAGGAAAAGGAATTTCTTTTGTAAATGATACGACCGAATTAGCTTCACAAAGTTTTGATTGTATCACGATGTGGCATGTGTTAGAACATGTTCCAGATTTAGATTTTCAACTAAAAGAATTGAAGCGTTTGCTAAAACCTGCTGGAACTTTAATTGTCGCGGTACCTAATTTTAAATCTTTTGATGCTAAGCATTATCAAAATTTTTGGGCAGCTTATGATGTGCCGATTCATTTTTGGCATTTTTCAAAACAATCGATACAAATGCTTTTTCAGAAAGAAAATATGGCACTAAAGAAAATCCTTCCGATGAAATTTGATTCTTTTTATGTGAGTTTATTATCCGAAAAATACAAAACAGGAAAAATGAATTTTGTAAAAGCTTTTTTTATCGGTTTACGCTCCAATTGGAAAGGAAGTCAAAATAAGGAGTATTCTTCACATATTTATGTGCTCAAAAACACTTAAAATTGATTTTAAGCCCTTTTAAGCGTTAATCTTAAGTAATGCTGACCAAAATCATGTCTTTTTTAAAACAATTACGCATTTCAAAGCTATTGAATCCGGTTTTAATCAGGTATTCTTATAGGATATTACCCTTTAATAATAAAAATCGATATAACTAAAAGTGGGGCATTTTACAAACTTTCTGTTGATGCTAACTATTTTTTTATATTTTTGTCTTACATCATATAAAAATAAAATTATCTCCAATGAAAAAATCATTACTTATCCTTGCCGTTGCGATAGCATTTGTGTCTTGTGATAAAAAAGAAGCAGTAAATGAAGTTAAAGAAGTAAAAACAGCCTATGTGGATACTTCTGAATTAATGAAGGAATATACCGAGGCCAAAGATCTTGAAGCGAAATACAAAACGCAAGCACAGGAAAAAGGACGTCAGTTAGAAGCTGAAATTAATCGTTTCAAACAAGAAGCGGCTAATTTTCAATCGCAAGCACAAGCTAATGGTCAAGAATGGGCTCAGAAAAAAGGAGCCGAATTGCAAAAAAGAGAACAACAATTAGGTTATGCTCAACAAGCATTATCTCAGCAACTTCAAATGGAAAGTGGCAAAGAAATGGATTCTTTAGTAAGTGGTGTTAAAAAATTCATCAAAGCGTACGGAAAAGAAAAAGGCTACTCATATATTTACGGAACAGGTGATGCTGCTTCCATTTTATATGCAGAGGATAAATTTGATATCACCAAAGATATTATCAAAGCCCTTAACGAAAAATACAAAGCTGACGGTGGTACCAAAGCAGAAAAAGTGGTTACCAAAAAATAATCCTGCAAAAATTGCATTGTAAAAAGTCTTCCTTATTTAGTGAAGACTTTTTTTTTTGGATTATCTTATAAAATTCAGCACGCAAAGCTCTTTTTTTTTATTTTAGTACTTTATTTATACGCCTTATGCAAAATCTTTCTAAAGCCGCCGCTTACACGCTTCAATTTATCAACCAAACACAGCGCTCTGTTTTCCTTACAGGTAAAGCAGGTACCGGGAAAACTACTTTATTGCGCGAAATTATTGCTACGACACATAAAAATACAGTCGTGGTTGCCCCTACGGGAATAGCAGCACTAAATGCTAATGGGGTGACGATACATTCCATGTTTCAATTGCCTTTTGGCGCTTTTATCCCGGATCACTCGGCACCACAATTTTTAGAAGCCACTAAATTTGAAACCAAAGCCACTTTGCAACGGCATTTTAAAATGAGTGGACTAAAAAAATCAGTGATTCGAAATATGGAATTGCTCATTATTGATGAAGTAAGTATGTTGAGAGCTGATTTGCTGGATGCTATGGATTTTATGATGCAAACAGTTCGCAAGAATAACAAGCCATTTGGGGGTACTCAAATATTATTTATAGGAGATTTACTACAATTACCTCCTGTGGTGAAAGACGAAGAATGGCGTACATTACGTAATTATTATCGGGGGAAATTCTTTTTTCACGCCCATGTACTGCTTCAAAATCCACCGTTATATATTGAATTATCTCATATTTACAGGCAAACGGATGAGCGTTTTATTTCGGTGTTAAACAATTTGCGTAATAATGAAATAACAAAGCAAGATGTAGCCATTTTGAATGAATATGTACAACCCGATTTTGACCTAAAAGCCAACAGTGGTTATATTTGTCTTACCACTCACAATGCCAAAGCTGATGCGATAAATACGGATTCAATCCAAGAATTACAGGGAAAAATGTTCCGTTATTATCCTGAAATAACAGGCGATTTTCCTGAAAAAATATATCCTTTAGAATCGCAACTCGAACTCAAAGTAGGGGCGCAAATCATGTTTGTTAAAAATGATTTGTCATTCAATAAACAGTATTTCAACGGTAAAATGGGTGTTATCGCTTCTTTAACAGAAAAAGAAATACGCGTACATTTTCCTGAAGAAAACACCTTTATTGAGGTTGAAAAATATGAATGGCAACATATTCGATATAAAATTGATCCTTTAACCAAAGAAATAGAGGAAGAAGTGTTAGGATCTTATGTACAATACCCCATCAAATTAGCTTGGGCCATAACGGTACATAAAAGCCAAGGCTTGACGTTTGACAAAGCAGCGCTCGATGTCTCGCAAGTTTTCCTTCCGGGACAGGCCTATGTGGCTTTGTCGCGTTTGCGTTCGTTAGAAGGGCTTATTTTGCTTTCTCCGTTGCGAATGAATGGCATTTCCAATGATCAAGAAGTGATGGACTACGCCCAAAATAAAGCATCAGATACTTATCTAGCTTCAGCGCTTCATTTTGAAACTAAAAATTTCATTTTAGAATATCTTTGCAACACCTTTAATTGGAAGGATTTAGCACAAGAATGGCGTAATCATCGCTTTAGTTATGGTGATCTATCAGAAGCTTCTATCAAATCAAAAAACGAAAATTGGGCCAAACAACAAGCGGAAGCCATTGAATTATTGTTAGTGCCTTCCTCAAAATTTATAGTACAACTTCAAAAGTTATTTGCTTCAGAAACGGTGGATTTGAATCATATTTTGGAAAGGGTAAATGCTGCATTTGAGTATTTTTGGAAACCAATGGATGCCTTGCTCGAAAAGCTTTTGTGGAAACTAGAAGAAATTCAGCATAGTAAAAAAGCCAAGGGATATTTTGACGAACTTTCCTTGCTTGAAGAACAGCAAACCAAAGCAGTTTTGAAATTAATGAAAGCCCAACTTTTGGTTCGTACTTTAGTAGCAGGAGATACTATTTCAAAAGAAAAATTGACCTCGCCCGCTATTAAAAATTATTTGTCCCAAAAAATAGAAAAAGTCAAAGCGGCCTACAGTGAAAAACATGGGGATTTACTTCCTGATTCCCAAGAAAAGGAGCGGTATCAATCTAAAAATAAATCCCCAAAAGCAGCAAAGAAAACTACCGTTGAGGAAACTTACGATTTATGGTTGCAAAAAAAATCCATAGCCGAGATAGCGCTATTGCGAATGGTTAGCAAGGAAACTATAATGCTTCATGTAACCAAATTGATAATAGCCAAGAAGATAAAAATAGAAGAAGTACTTTCTACCGACAAAATAACAGCGCTTTCTGAAGCTTTTTTTGGATATACAGAAGAGACGCTAAGTCCCCTAAAAGAAAAATATGGTGATACGTTTACTTGGGAAGAATTACGAATGTTTAAGGCAGCTTTAAACAGTTAAATTCTTATCTCACTTGATGCCTCCGTGCAGGCAATGTCTTTAAGAAAAGGAAAAATCAATAATTTGATTGCTGATTTTTGAGTAACGATTTTTGATTTTTAGATTGCTTCGGCAGTTCTCTTTTGGGCTCGTTTGAAGAGTATCGATTCTTGATTTTAGTGATAGTAAATGTTCAAAAAAAAACCTATTCGATAAGGAATAGGTTTTTGATTTTATAAGGTTTGAATTAAAATCCAAGCATCAGGATTGTGGTTTTCAATGATTTCTTGTTGTGCTTTTTGAGCGGCTGCAAAAGTAGCATAGCTTCCATAAACTACAGGAAAAAGCCCGTTTTTGTTTTCAGGAATTCTTTTGGCTTCATAGCCTAATTTTTTCAAATTATTTAATTCTTTGTTCGCATTGACTTCACTTCGATAAGCTCCGGCCATGATATGATATCGCAGTGGTGCTACGACTTTTTTCTCAGCAGTAGCCGTTACAGACAACGTTACTGTTGGTATCGGACTTTCGATAAAAAAAGTAGCTTCTTGAATTTTATTTTGCACTTTTTTCTGAACCGAATTTTCTACTAAAATAGTCTGATTTTCAATTTGTTTTTGATAAATACTGTAGCCCACACTAGAGGTAATTCCCAAGCCTAAAACAAAAATAGCTGCATAGCGCAAGAATGGGTAACGGTGACCACGATTTTCTTCTTCCTCTGTAGCCAAAGTAAGCACAGGTTTAGTACTAGATTCGTCAACTAACGTTTTCGCTTCTACTGCTTTTTCAAAGCGCTCCCGTTTGACCATAGGCGAAACAAAAGGGCTTAATCCGAAGGAAGACGTTAAGTAATTATTGCTCTCTTCAGCAGTGAACACCATTTTTGCATCAGCATTCAATCTAAAAGTACCGATATTTTTGAAAGTAAGAACCCCTTGTGTTTCCAATTGTTTCTTCCAATTAAAAACCTCAAATTGAATAGCACTCACGGCATAATCATAGGATGTTTTTTCAGCTTGAGCTACATGATTGGCTAATAAACCGTCGTTATTTTTTAACTGAGCGTTAAAAGAAATGGATTTTTTTGGTGGAAAAAATGAATTGGTGCTTTCCTGCAATTGTGCGGATTGGGTTTCTGTTAAAAAGGCACCAAATCCCGGAACCGCTACACATTGGTAACGATACAAAAGCTGTGCGATATATATTTCGATTTTCATAGTTACAAAGTTAGCCATCCAAAATAGTTATCAAAATTTTATTCACAATTTTTATTAACAAATTCGATTAAATTTTATACTTTTAAATTTCAAATAGTTAGTAAAAGTAAGCCCGTAATTTTTACTTATTTTTAGGTTTAAAAACAGCATATTTTGATGCTTTTTTTTACGTTTTAAAGACTTTTTTTAGGGCTCTTTTCATTGTATTATCAGCCAAAATCAGTAGTATACGCATGACCGAAACCGAATTATTTTCACTGTTAGCCCTTCAAAGTGTGGAAGGAGTAGGCGATATTGTTGCCAAAAAATTAATTACTCATTTTGGCGATGCCGAAGCTGTACTCAAAGCTACATCTTCACAATTGGCCGCCATTGACGGGGTAGGAGCCGTTTTAGTAAAAAATTTAAAAGAGGCCAACATTTATCAAAAAGCGCAATCCGAAATGGATTTTATTCAAAATAATTGCATCTCGGTGGCTTATTTTCAAGAAGAAACCTATCCCGAACGATTGAAACATTGTTTTGATAGTCCACTTTTACTTTTTGCAGCGGGAGCGATCAAGTATAACCAACGCAAAATAATCAGCATAGTAGGTACTCGTCAAATCACTTCTAACGGCACGGAATTTTGTAAAAAATTCATAGAAGATTTGGCACCTTTAAATCCTATCATTGTGAGCGGTTTCGCATACGGAGTTGATATTGTAGCCCATCAATTGGCAATGGAACACGGTTTACAAACCATCGGCGTTTTGGCCCATGGTTTAAATCAAATCTATCCCAAAACCCACAAAAAATATATGGCCAAAATGGAGCAGAATGGCGGTTTCCTGACCGAGTTTTGGAGCACTTCTAATCCTGACAAAGAGAATTTTGTGCGTCGTAACCGCATCGTTGCCGGAATGAGTGAAGCGACCGTAGTGATTGAGTCTGCCGAAAAAGGAGGTTCCTTGATAACCGCAAATCTAGCCAACGATTATAACCGCGATGTTTTTGCCGTTCCCGGGCGCATTACTGACAAATACAGTCAGGGATGTAATAGTTTAATCAAAACTCAAAAAGCACAACTGCTCACTAGCGCAGCTGATTTGGTGTATCACCTCAATTGGGACCTTAAAACCAGCACAAAGGCCGTTCAAAAACAGCTGTTCGTTTCTTTAGATCCCGAAGAGCAAAAAATTTATGATTATCTCCTACAATCCGGTAAAGAAGTGCTCGACAGTATTGCAATAGATTGCCAATTACCTACTTTCAAACTTTCGAGTTTACTGCTGAATATGGAACTCAAAGGCGTCATTCGTCCCTTACCAGGGAAATTGTTTGAAGCCATTTAGAGTAGGATTTTTTTTTGGACATTAATTGCCTCCAACTTTAGTTGGAGGGGTGAAATTTGAAAGTTTTAAAGGCTTTAGCCAAAATCAGCTGCGTTTATTTGGCTAAAGCCAATGCAATCAATCCCCATAACTCCAGCTAAAGCTGGAGCCAATTGAAAGTAAGTCAAGCTGAATAGTTACCTTTTTTTTATAAGCAACAGTGGTGTTTTCCATTTTCTAAAACTACCGAATTTGCTAAATCCCCTAAATCTGTGGGAAACATTCCTAATTACTCCCGCAGATTTAGGGAATTTAGCAGATTCTTGACTGTAAAATGCAATTTGTCGTGCGCCCACTTAAAAACTAGTCTTTTTTATCATCACAATAAATCCTACTTTTGAAATAAAAAGCAAAAATGAAGTTATACGCTATAGAAACCGGAAATTTTAAGCTCGACGGAGGCGCTATGTTTGGTGTGGTGCCCAAAACCATTTGGAACAAAACCAATCCCGCCGATGCTAATAATTTGATAGACATTGCCGCGCGTTGTTTGTTAATCGAAGACGGCAATCGCTTAATTTTGATTGATACCGGAATGGGCAACAAACAATCCGAAAAGTTTTTTGGATATTATTCGCTTTGGGGCAGTCATTCTTTAGACGCTTCCTTGGCAAAGCACGGTTTTCATCGTGATGCTATTACCGATGTTTTTATGACCCATTTGCATTTTGACCATTGCGGAGGAAGCATTCAGTGGAATAAAGACAAAACGGGCTATGAACCCGCTTTCAAAAACGCCAAATTTTGGACCAACGAAAACCATTGGCAATGGGCCACACAACCTAATGCGCGTGAAAAAGCCTCTTTTCTGTCTGAAAATATTTTGCCCATGCAAGAAAGTGGTCAGCTTCATTTTATCCAGCGCCCCGAAGGTGATTTTGGTGCATCAACCGAAATGGGTTTTGATATTTTCTACGCCGACGGCCACACCGAGAAACAAATGCTACCCCACATTTCATACAACGGAAAAACCATCGTTTTTTGTGCCGATTTGCTTGCTACTGCGGGTCATATTCCATTGCCTTATGTAATGGGCTACGACACGCGCCCGTTGCTCACCATGCCAGAGAAAAACAAAGTGCTCACCGCCGCTGCCGATCACAACCACTTTTTGTTCCTAGAACACGATGCCCACAACGAAATCATTACGGTACAACACACCGAAAAAGGCATTCGTTTAAAAGACGTTTTTACATGTGAGGAGGTGTTGTAAAAGACTTTTCATAAGTAAGTAAAGGCCGCGTTTCATGGTTTAAAACGGGGCCTTTATTAACAGTAATAATTTTAGTAAGGTAGTTGCTCAAGGCACTAACTCACGACCGAAAATAGTCCAATACCCTAAATTAATAGCGTTATTTCTTTGGTTTTTCGGGTGAGTAAGGCCAAAATCATGAAACTCGCAAATCCATAAGCGATGCCATTGTAAATTTGGAATTCTATCTAACTCTTTTTTAATCTTTGAAAATCAGCGAATCAGTGGTAAAAAAAGTTCGCCTAGCTGCGGTCAAAGTTTTCTACTTTCTTGGAATTCGTGACATTCAATTTCAGTTTTGATGACAATTAGTGTCAATTGGTGTAATTTGGTGACTAACTTTTTTTAAAAGCGAATGCCCTGAATCAATAATAACCATTGAAAGAATTTTTTCCTACCCAATTTTATCCGAATTGTGTCCACTTGGTTACCAAATCGTTAGTACACATTTTGCGAATAATCACAAAAAACAGTTAATTAGAGTGTGTTTTATTAAATGCTTCTGCTAATTTTGACTCTCTAATAAACATCCAAACTATTCATGAGAAAAATAAAATACACCCAATGGGCTTTAGCGCTGGCATTGACATTTTGTTTAGCTGGAAAGGCTCAAACCAAGACCACCTTTACTGGAAAAAAAGGAAAATTAACCGAACAACAGTTGCAACGTTGGTCCCATTTGGATTTGGCTACCGATAGTATTCCGGGCATGAGTGTCGATAAAATGTATGCCGAGTTGATCAAAAATAAAAAAGGATCTAAAGTCATTGTTGCCATTATTGACTCTGGTGTAGATATAGAACACGAAGACTTACAGTCTGTAATTTGGACCAACAAAAAGGAAATTGCTGGCAACGGAATTGATGATGATAAAAATGGATTTATCGATGATGTTCATGGTTGGAATTTCTTGGGTAACGATTTACACGAAACTCTAGAAATGACGCGTATTGTTAAAAAAGGGGATGATGGCTCTTTGGTTTACAAAAAAGCCAAAACCGCTTATGATAAAAAATATGCAGAGGCCATGCAAGGCAAACAACAAGTCGATTTTATTCTAAAAAATGATTTGGAAGTCCAAAAACATTTACAAAAAAAACAATACACTTTAGATGAAGTTAAGGCCATCGAAACGGTAGCGCCCGATTTGATGAATGCCAAAGCGGTCATGTCTCAAATTTTGACCAATGCTGGTGCCAAGTATTTTGAGGATATCGAAGAATACCGTAAGTACGTGTACGATCAATTGAATTACAATTTAAATTTAGAATTGGATGGACGTAAACTAGTTGGCGATAATCCGAATGAAATCAAAAACACAAAATACGGGAACAATATTGTTTTTGGCCCAGAGAAAGACGAGGCGCTACACGGAACTCACGTTGCTGGAATTGTTGCACAAACTCGACATAACAATTTAGGTGGAGACGGGATTGCCAATACTGTTGAAATTATGACCATCCGTGCCGTTCCAGACGGAGATGAATATGACAAAGACATTGCTTTGGCCATTCGTTATGCCGCAGATAATGGTGCTAAAGTCATCAACGGAAGTTTCGGAAAAAGTTTTTCACCAAACAAGCAATGGGTGTATGACGCCATTAAATATGCAGAGAAAAAAGATGTACTTTTTGTGCATGCCGCCGGAAATGATGGTTTGAACATCGATTTACCAGAAAACAGCAATTTTCCTAATGATTCCGATGATTACAAAACCGAATTTGCGGCTAACGTAATCACCGTGGGTGCTATCAATTATAAATACGGTCCCGAGGTAATCACTAATTTTTCTAACTATGGCGCTTTCAACGTAGATGTTTTTGCTCCAGGCGATGAAATCTATGCGACCATTCCGAATAACAAATACAAATATTTGCAGGGAACTTCAATGGCTTCTCCCAATGTAGCAGGAGTAGCGGCAATGATTCGTTCTTATTTTCCAAAATTATCTGCAAAACAAGTAAAACAAATCTTGATGAGTTCCGGAAATGCTTTACCGGAAAATGTAGTAGTAGGAGAGAACAAAGAACAGAAAAAAGCAACAGAGGTAGCTCGCTCTGCCAAAATGATTAATGCTTACAATGCTTTTCAAATGGCAGAACAATGGAGTAAAAACCCAAAAGCGAAATTGAAAATTCAAGGGTAAAACCTTTCAGTAATTAATGAAATATAAAGTTATGCGAATAAAAAAAATAGTTGTAGTTTCTTTTTTATTATCTGGTTTTGGATGGCTTTCCGCTCAGAATACAACCTATTGGCAACAACATGCTGATTACAAAATGGAGGTGTCAATGGATGTGAATAGCTATCAATACCAAGGCAAACAAGAATTGGTCTATACCAATAATTCGCCTGAGACCTTGACTAGAGTGTTCTATCATTTGTATGCTAATGCGTTTCAACCCGGAAGCGAAATGGATGCGAGAATTCAAAGTATCAAAGATCCTGACGCACGTATGATGCACAAAGCCACAGTAAATGGGGTAGAAACCAAGGAAAGTCGGATCAAAAATTTGAAGCCGAACGAAATTGGTTTTTTACACATTACTAATTTCAAACAAGACGGCAAAATAGCCACAGCAAAAGAAGTAGGAACGATACTTGAAGTTACTTTGGCAAAGCCAATTTTACCCGGAGCGTCTACTATTTTCACCTTAGATTTTGAAGGGCAAGTCCCCGTACAAGTGCGTCGTTTGGGGCGCAATAACAAAGAAGGTGTCGAATTATCGATGACGCAATGGTACCCAAAAATGGCCGAATTCGATTTTGAAGGTTGGCACGCCGATCCGTATATCGCTCGTGAATTTCACGGGGTTTGGGGTAATTTTGATGTAAAAATCACAATCGATAAAGACTATGTTTTAGGAGGTTCAGGCTATTTACAAAACAAAAATCAAATTGGATTTGGGTATCAAGATAAGGGCGTTACTGTTCCCGTTAACAAAAAAGCGAAAACACGTACTTGGCATTTTTATGCCCCCGATGTACATGATTTTGCTTGGGCGGCCGATAAGAATTTTTTACATGATGTGGTCAAAGGACCTAACAATGTCGATTTGCATTTCATTTACAAAAACAATCCAAAGATTATTGCCAATTGGAAAGCCTTGCAACCCAAAACTGTTGAGTTGATGAAAGTCTACAATGAAACCGTGGGCAACTATCCTTACAAGCAATATTCTGTAATTCAGGGTGGCGACGGCGGAATGGAGTACGCCATGTGCACCTTGATTTTAGGCGAAGGCACTTTCGAGGGATTATTGGGAGTTACCAGTCACGAAATGGCGCACTCTTGGTTCCAACACGTTTTGGCGTCTAACGAATCCAAGCACGGATGGATGGATGAAGGCTTTACCTCGTTTTTAGAAGATTATGGTCTGAATGCCATTTCCGATAAACCCGTCGACAATCCTTTTATCAATGCTTACAAAGGTTATCTTTCTATGGCTAATTCCGGTGAAGAGCAGCCACAAAGCACACACGCCGATCGATTTGACAAAAACCGTTGGTACAGCATTACCTCATACAGCAAAGGCGAAGTTTTCTTAACGCAATTGGGTTATTTGATTGGCAAAGACAACCTATTGAAAACCTTGAAAAAGTACTATCAAGACTTTCAATTCAAACATCCAACGCCAAATGATATCAAAAGAAGCGCAGAACGCATTTCTGGCGCCAATTTGGACTGGTATTTGACTGATTGGACCCAAACCACCAACACGATCGATTACGCCATAAAAGAAGCCAAAGACGCCGCAGACAAAACCGTGGTGACTTTAGAACGCATCGGACGTATGCCAATGCCTATCGATTTGTATGTAGAATACACCGATGGCACTACCGAAAGCTTCTACATTCCGTTGCGAATGATGAGTTTTGAAAAAGAAAATCCTACGCCAGCCATCAAAAGAACGGTGGCCAAAGATTGGGCTTGGGCGTATCCCACCTATGAGTTGACGATTGGCAAACCCAAATCAGCCATCAAAAAAATCACCATCGATCCTAGTGGTTTACTAGCCGATGTAAAACCAGCCAACAACATTTTGGAAGTGAAATAATTTTTTCGAAATACCTTAAAAAGTCTAGTGAAAGCTAGACTTTTTTTATTTAACCCTGTCAGAGTTTTAAACGCTGACAGGGTAGCTAAGGGAACTACCATTTGACTACGAATTCGTGTCATTTGTGTTTATTTTTTTAGGAGCAGCACTTTTTTGCATACCACACGAATTGTCCCGCTTTCCGTTTCACCCGAGCACTCGTTTAACTACAAACAATTTTATTTTAAACTCTATCATTCTTATTTTCTGATAATATGTCAAAATACAACATCAATCTAGAGGATATTTTAAAGTAATATTCAAGAACACATTCAATACTTTTTTCGATTGAATCTTCGTAAAACATAGAACACTCTCTTGTTTTATGCTTTGTAAAAATATTAGTATTTAAGGTGCCATTTTTATAACTATTTGAATCTTTAGTATATTTATGATGATCAAATTCTACATCAAGAAATTTAGAAATTTTATCTAATACCAAATCTATAAATATATCTGCAGGGTCATAATAATAATTTATATTATTCGGAACTGTAGAAGTATAGTATTCTATTTTAATATTTTTATTCCTCCTGGAAATAGTTTTATTTAAAACCATTTGATCAATATCATATAATTTCATTGTTATACCAGAAATACTTTCTTTTATTTGTTGAAAGAGTAATTGACCTTCTATTAAATCCTTTCTGGATGCATTTGCACTTGTAGCTTTAATCAAAACATTAAATTCTGGACAATTTTTTTTATATTCAAAAAATAATATTTCAATAGTTTTATTTTCGTCAGACATAATAAAAATGCGTTTAATTTTTTTTTAATTTTAAAATGAAATCTACGGTAGTTTAAGCAGTATTAGTTTAATGGCTTGTATGTTTGATTTGGGTGTATGACTTTGAATTTTTAGTTCTTTGAATCACTGCTTGATTTTAAAATGTATATTATAAATATAACCACTATTAAAAGAACTACAGCAAATGTTTCATTTTTCTTGAAAAAATCGATGAGACCAATAGAACAATAGATGATTAACCCAAGGATGACAATTATTTTTATTGTTTTCATTCTTTAAAAATATAAAGTGTTTTTTGTTTCTCCAAATGTCATAAAATTACATTAAGCAAAATGAGGATTACTTTGTATATGACTCCTGCCCAATGTAATTTTCATAAAAAAGTGAAACCAATTCGTTTATTCAGCCCAATTTCGAAGATTCTGATTAGTGTGGAGAGCTGAATGTTTCCTTTTCCGTTTTCAATTCTTGAAATATAGCTTTTCTTGGTGCCTGTTTTTGCAGCAAGCTCTTCTTGTGTGATTTTGGCTTCTCTTCTGGCTTCTTTGAGCATTTCACTAATGATAAACATTTGAGATTTTTCTTCGTAAGCGTTTCTGCTTTCCGTACCAATTTTTCCGTGTTCAACTTCAATAAGTTGGTCAAAAGTTTGAATGTTTTTATACTCTTTCATAATTATTTGTTTTTCTGTTGAAAATACTCATTCATTATACTCAAGGCTTTTTCCAATTCATTTTTTGGTGTTTTCTGTGTCTTTTTTTGAAACCCATTAAAAAGAACAACCAACTTTCCTTTATCAAAACAGCAAAATATCCTGTAAATATTGGACTGATATTCGATTGGTATTTCATAAAGTCCATTTGTTCCAGTTAAATGTTTAAGAAACTTTTCTGGAACTTTTTCAACTTGTTTTATTAATTCAAGAACATATTTTATTTTCTCTTTTACCTTTTCATCTTGTTGTTGGTAAAATTCAATAAAGTGATTTTCATAGAAAATGATTTCTCTACTCATTTGGCAAAGTTATCTTAAAAGTTAACAATAATAAAATTTTCCGAGTTGTTTTTGGAGTTTCGAGTGGTATTATAGCACCAAATTTGAATAGATGTAAGATAAATATTCATCCTATACGGCTGCAATTGGGCTTGTTAGCGAAGGTTGGTTTAGCTTTGTGGTTTTCAAATATATTCAATTATTCCTACAAAACATAATCGAACTGTTTATTTTCTAGTTGTTTATAAGCAAATACTAAAACACCTACACCGTTTTGAAAACCTTGCAGGAGCTAGGTTTATAGCTTGCACTATGCGTTATGAAAACGATTCGTCTCTTCTAGCCCCGGGAGGAGCGGCATCCTTTGCTGACGGGGTTCGGCAGCAAAGATATAGCGGATCACGGGAGGAGTCGTGTGGTAAAGACCGTTCGTGTGCTCCAAATGCTATGACCAATACTGCTATTTTTGGAGTCTAGTTGACCCATTTATTTTTTCAGTAGGATACTTTTCGAGGCGATGATAACTTGACTTTTTTGTTCCGCCGAAACTATTGTGATCGAATAAATTAAACCGTAGTTTTGTGAGGACATCAATAGATTCAGAATTATGAAACCAAAAGTAACCATTATTGGCGCAGGAATTTCGGGGCTTTCCGCAGCTTTGCATTTGCATCGTCAAGGATTTTCAGTAAAAATTATAGAGGCTAGTGATCGACCCGGCGGACGCATCAAGACGGATGTGGTGGAGGGATTTAGACTCGATCGTGGGTTTCAAGTCTTGCTTACTTCTTATCCAGAGGCTCAAAGTCTTTTGAATTATGAGGCGTTGCAGCTCAAAACTTTTTTGCCGGGCGCTACCGTTTTGTATGACGGCGGTCAATTTGACCTTGCGGATCCGTTCCGAAGACCGTCGGCTGTAATCTCTACGGTTTTGGCTCCTGTGGGTTCGCTAAAGGATAAAATTAACACTTTTGTATTGAAGCAAAAATTGCTAGGCAAATCGATACAGAAGATTTTTTCGCAAGAGCAACAATCCAGCTTGGCGCAACTTTCGGACTACGGTTTCAGTGCCAAAATGATCAATCGTTTTTACAAACCGTTTTTCTCTGGGATTTTTCTAGAAAACGAACTTTCGACACCCAACCGAATGTTTGATTTTGTAATGAAAATGTTTTCCGAAGGCGATGCGGCTATTCCGGCTTTGGGTATGGAGGAAATTTCAAAACAATTGGCGGATCAATTGCCTTCGGATGCTTTTATGTTTCATACCAATGTCACTGCTATTCAAGATACAACAATCGTGACCAGTGAAGGTATGGAAATCACTTCGGATGTTATTGTGATGGCGACTGAGGCCAATGCCTTGCTTTCGAAACATAAAGAAAATGCAACTACGGAATATCATTCGGTAACTAATGTCTATTTTCAAACGACGGTAGCGCCTTCTGATCAAGCGGTGGTTATTTTGAATGCTTCTGAAAACAAACAATGGGTGAATAACCTCACGGTGATGACCAACATAAGTAAAGCCTATGCTCCCGCGGGGAAGGTTTTGATTTCGGTGTCTTGCAATGGTGCTTATGATCTCAGCGATGCCGAATGGTCTCAAAACATCAAAGCAGAATTGCGCCCTTGGTTTGGAAATCAAGTCGAAAATTGGTCGCATTTGAAAACCTATACCATTGCGTATGCGTTACCCAAGTTACCGGTACTCCAAGATGAGGTTTCGGAATCGGAACTGAAATTGGCTCCCAATCTATACTGTTGTGGGGATCATTTGTTAAACGGTTCTATCAATGCCGCAATGAAATCCGGTCGATTGGTAGCGAATTTAATTGCTTCAGAATACGGAAAAAAGTAATATTTATGAAAAAGAAGTCCTATTTTTTTAGGGTTTCCCAAAAAATGTAAAAATTCAAAAACATATAAAAAAGAGCCGGAATACTGATCCAAAGACTGTCTTTTAGACGGATTCTAACCAAAAGGCCTAATAGCATAAGCGTGCCCAGTCCTAAGGATGAGAGCAGTAATAAAGGTTGGTAGTACAGACCAATTAACAAACCAGCTGCTCCAATGCATTGTAAAATAATGGTTAGTAATCCTAATTTTTCTAAACCAAATCTTTTGAATTCCCCCTTCATATGAGGCGAGGTGAAATAGGAAATCACGTAGCCAAAAAAAGATATACTTGAAAGGAAAATGCATATTTTGTATACATTCATATTGGATTACTTAGCTGTAAATACTACAATTAATGCGCATAAAAGTAGTAAAATTAAGGAGGGTAAATGTTTGATAAAAGGGTTTTTGACTTTAAAATGAAAAAACTGTGCTGCCACCATAAATAATCCCATTAAAAAAGCTGATGGCATGGCTAGAGAGGGATACCAAATACTAACCATTAAAAGCGTCGACAAAGCCATTTTTGAAGCCCCAACCATATTTCGTGTAACATCGGATAAACCAAATTGTTTGAATTCTTTTGTGACATTTCCATATCTAAAAACCCATACAAAAAACACAGAGACGGCAATTGTTATGTGTACCAAAGGCAAAATTTTTTCCATAATTACTAAAGTTTAAGGTTTGAATCTATTGTTTTATAAGTGCAATTGTGAATTTTAAATTAAAATTTCCTCTAAGATACTGAAATATATCCTTATAAATCAATTTAATACCTAATATTAGATGTTCCGATTTATTATATTTGTTTGTCAAATGGTAATGGTTCCAATATTCTAAGTAATGTAACAAACCCTTCCAAAAGCATACTAATGGTTCTATTTTACCAAACAATAAGATTAGCCTTAACCCAAAAAAATTATGAAATGGGCATGACCGAAAATTGGTCGCAAACACCAATGATGATATGCGCATTACATATAACCTTTAAAAAACAATAAATAGCAACTTATGAAAAACATCAAACTATCGCTTTTGGCGGCCACATTGATTTTGGCTTCTTGCGAAAAAAAACCAGAGCTGGTTTCGGGAATACTCCAAAAAAACATGGATACTTTAGTGAAACCGGGAGATAATTTTGCGGCTTATGTTAACGGAACTTGGGTCAAAAATACCAAAATTCCTGCCGATAAATCCAATTATGGTGCGGGTTATATGCTGTACGAACAAGCTCAAAAAGACGTAAAAGCAATTATCGAAGAAGCTTCGAAAGGGAATTTTTCTGAAGGATCAGATGAGCAAAAAATTGGCGATTTCTACAATTCATTTTTGAATCGAAAAGACCGAGACGCCAAAGGGATTACACCACTTCAACCCGAATTAAAAGCCATAGATGCAATTGCAACGTATTCGGATTTGGCGACTTATTTTGGGGAAGCCAATAGAACAGGGCTTTCTGTGCCGTTTTCGATTGCAGTGACAGAGGATTTTAAGGATCCAAAACAATACACATTGATGACTTGGCAAGGTGGCTTGGGCTTACCAGAACGCGAATATTATCTTCAAAGCGATGCCAAAACGGCGGATATTCGTAAAAAATATGTGACGCATATCGAAAAGATGCTACAATTAGGAGGTATTGCCAATCCAACAGAAAATGCAGCCAAAATTATGGCCTTGGAAACCGCTATCGCGAAGATCCAAATGACCAAAGAAGAAACAAGAAATACCGCGGCTTTGTACAACAAATACGCCATCAAAGATTTGAAAACGGTGATGCCAGATTTTGATTGGGCGGCGATGCTCAAAAAAGCGGGAATGGATAAAGAAAAAAGCCTTGTGTTATCGCAAGTGGCTTATACTAAAAACTTGAACGGCTTGATCAAAAATACACCAATTGATACTTGGAAAACCTATTTGAAATGGGGATTGATCAATAAGAGCGCGAGTAGTTTGACCACCGCTTTGGATAAAGAAGATTTTGAGTTCTATGACAAAGTTTTATACGGCACACCAGAACAAGAAGAGGATTGGAAAAGAGCTGTGAATTCGGTAAATGGTGGTTTGGGTGAAATCATCGGGAAAGTGTATGTAAAAAAACATTTTACACCTGAAGCCAAAGAGCGTATGACTCAATTGGTGAAAAACTTGTTGAAAGCCTATGCCGAAAGCATTAAAAATTTGGATTGGATGAGTGCCAAAACCAAAAAAGAAGCCTTGGCTAAAGTGGATAAATTTATGATTAAAATTGGCTATCCAGACCAATGGAAAGATTATGCTGCTTTGAAAGTAGTGAAGAATGATTTGTATGGCAACCGTGCCCGTGCAAAAGCCTTTGAATACAACAGAATGATTGCCAAATTAGGCAAGCCTGTAGACAGAACCGAATGGGGAATGACACCACAAACGGTAAACGCTTATTACAATCCAACGCTGAACGAGATTGTATTTCCAGCGGCTATTTTGCAAGCGCCTTTCTTTAATTTAGAAGCTGATGATGCGGTAAATTATGGTGGAATTGGGGCAGTAATCGGTCACGAAATTGGTCACGGATTTGACGATCAAGGGAGCACTTTCGACGGAGATGGTGTGATGAAAAACTGGTGGACGCCAGCTGATTTAGCCGCATTCAAAGCTAAAACCAATGCTTTGGTAGCACAATACAATACCTTCAAAGTGTTTCCAGATTTGAATGTCAACGGAGCCTTTACTTTGGGAGAAAATATTGGAGATTTGGGTGGATTAACCATTGCCTTAAAAGCGTACAAAATGTCGCTAAACGGCAAGGAAGCTCCAGTGATGGATGGTTTTACAGGGGTACAACGCGTATTTTTGGGTTGGGGACAAGTTTGGTTAGAGAAATCTCGCGAAGCTTCTTTACGCAACCAAATCGCCACGGATCCACATTCACCAGCTAAATTCAGAGTAAATGGTGTGGTGCGTAACATACCTGAATTCTACGAAGCGTTTAAAGTACAACCTAAAGATTCCTTGTATTTAGCACCAGAAAAGCGTGTTAAAATTTGGTAATCGAAAGAATCAAAAAAGCAAAAAAGCTCAACAGTAAGTTGGGCTTTTTTTGTGGGATATTATCTTTTAGGAGCAGCATTTTGGGGTATTATACGAGTTGTCCCGCTCTCGGCTACAATCTTTTTCTTGCCGAACCCTGGCGGATTTTCCCTCCCATCGGGGCTAGGGAGTTACATTTGTCTTTTTTTTGGAAACAATTAGCCATAAAAAACCCTTTCAGTATGAAAAACTGAAAGGGTTATCATTTCTATAAATCGATATTACAAATCAAATTTAATCCCTTGTGCCAAAGGCAAATTGGTTGTATAATTAATCGTATTGGTTTGGCGACGCATATACACTTTCCAAGCGTCAGATCCTGATTCTCTTCCGCCACCAGTTTCTTTTTCTCCACCAAAAGCACCACCAATTTCAGCTCCCGAAGTTCCAATATTCACATTGGCAATACCACAATCCGACCCTGCTACTGACAAGAAACGTTCTGCTTCACGTAAATTATTGGTCATAATAGCAGAGGATAAACCTTGTGCCACACCATTTTGTAACTCGATTGCATTTTCAACATCGCCACTGTATTTCATCAAATACAATACAGGAGCAAACGTTTCGTGTTGTACAATTTCGAAATTGTTTTGAGCTTCAGCAATAGCTGGTTTTACATAACAACCGCTCTCATAGCCTTCACCTGTGAGGACGCCACCTTCTACTAAGATTTTACCGCCTTCGGCTACTACTTTAGTCAACGCTTGGTTATACATTGCAACGGCTTGTGTATCAATAAGTGGTCCCACGTGGTTTTTTTCATCCAATGGATTTCCAATTCTCAATTGCCCATAAGCAGCCACAATAGCGTCTTTTACTTTGTCATACATACTTTCGTGGATGATTAATCTACGCGTTGAGGTACAACGTTGTCCTGCGGTTCCAACAGCGCCAAAAACAGCTCCAATTACCGTCATTTTGATATCAGCATCAGGAGTCACAATTATCGCATTGTTACCTCCCAATTCCAAAAGCGATTTTCCTAAACGACCAGCAACCGTTTGTGCTACAATTTTCCCCATTCTAGTAGAACCTGTAGCTGAAATTAAGGGTACACGAGTGTCTTTGGTCAACAATTCACCAATAGTGTAATCGCCGTTAATCAAACAAGAAATTCCTTCTGGAAGGTTGTTTTCTTTTAACACTTCCGCAATAATATTTTGACAAGCTACTCCGCAAAGAGGCGTTTTTTCAGAAGGTTTCCAAACACAAACATCGCCACAAATCCAAGCCAAAGCTGTATTCCAAGCCCAAACCGCTACCGGAAAGTTGAAAGCAGAAATAATACCTACTACCCCAAGCGAATGGTATTGCTCATACATTCTGTGCCCCGGACGCTCGGAGTGCATTGTCAATCCGTGTAACTGACGAGACAATCCTACTGCAAAGTCACAAATATCAATCATTTCCTGAACTTCGCCGTAGCCTTCTTGCAACGATTTTCCCATTTCATAAGAAACCAATTTACCTAAAGCTTCTTTGTTTTTGCGTAATTTTTCTCCGAACTGACGCACAATTTCTCCACGTTGTGGGGCTGGCATCAATCGAAATGTTTTGAAAGCAGCTGTCGCAGTTTGCATCACTTTTTCATAATCCGCAGCAGAACTTGTCGTTACTGAGGCAATTAATTGTCCGTCTACTGGAGAATAACTTTCTAATAATGAACCGCTCGCAAAATGCTGCGTTCCAGTAGAAGTTCCTTCATTTACTGCTTTAATACCTAGTTGCGCTAGGGCTTCGTTCATTCCGAATTGAGTCGCTATTGTTGTCATTGTAACTTTTTTAGTTAAAATTGTTATATTTTTTCGTAAAGATAGTATTTAGATGCAAATTTCAAAGAAGAGTTCCTAGTTAAAATTAGTAAACACCAAAAAATCAAGACTTTCTGTTGATTGAAGTCCTTTTGAGAAGCCGTAAAAGTAACCTAAATCGCAAAATTAAAGCAGATTTGATTTAAAAAAAACAGCCATTTTCAGCAGAAGCCGTACTTTTAACCTTTAATTTTCAATGCAGAAAAGATGAGAAAAGTGTTGGGTTTGCTACTGCTATTTTTTGTGAGCACATTAGTTTCTTTTGGACAAAAGACGAAACCCGTTTTTGAGGTGGTGCCTTTGGGAATTTATGGCGGAATCGATGAACGAAATTTATCGGCCTATTTAGTGGCTCCTATCGGAACAAAGGAATACGTTTGTTTAGATGCTGGAACTGTTCATTCGGGCATTGAAAAAGCAATCGAAAAAGGCACTTTCTCCGTGCCTTCGAGTACCGTTTTACGCCAATACATCAAAGGCTATTGTATTTCACACGCGCATTTGGATCACGTGTCGGGTTTGATAATCAATTCGCCTGCCGACTCGACCAAAACCGTTTATGCCACAGCTCCTGCAATGAAAATGATGCAAAACCATTATTTTAATGATGCGACTTGGGCGAATTTTGGCGATGAAGGTTTGGGTAAACCCTTAAAAAAATACCATTTCGAAACCCTTTCTTTTGGAAAAACCATACCCATTTCGAATACCTCAATGACGGTGCAAGCGTTTCCGTTGAGTCACGTAAATCCCTACGAAAGCACTGCATTTTTAATCAAAAAAGATAACAATACAATCTTGTATTTAGGCGACACAGGACCTGACTCCGTAGAAAAATCCACAAACCTAGCCGACCTTTGGAAGGCCATCGCGCCCTTGATTCAAAAACAAGAGCTGAAAGGTATTTTGATAGAAGTTTCATTTCCTAACGAACAGCCCGATGCGTTCCTATTCGGACATTTAACACCAAAACATTTGATGAAAGAAATGCAGGTTTTAGCAGCACTCACAGGGAAAGAAGCCTTGCAAAAATGCAAAATCATCATTACCCATTTGAAACCTCCTGCTGCCTCTATCCAAAAAATAAAACAGCAATTAGCGGCTCCAAACGAGTTGGGATTGACTTTTGTTTTTCCTGAACAAGGGGTGCGTATGGAGTTATAGTTTACTATTGAAAAAAATGAAACAGATAAGGCATTTAAGGTCATTTAAGTTTCGATTAAATCTGAGTTAAAAGCTTAACCGCAAAGTTCGCAGGGGTTTACGCAAAAGGCGCAAAGTTATTTTGTGTTTTAATCTTTTGTAAGGGATTTTCAAGCTAGCTTAAATGACCTTAAAAGCCTTATATGGTTTAAAAAACCAGTTATTTTAAAAAAACTTCAATGACTTATATTTTTTATAAAATCAGCCAGTTGCCGTTTTATTTCAAATGTTCGAGCATATCTATCGTCATATTGTCGAGGGCAAAATGGTGGTTCCAACCCCAATCTTCGCGCGCACGGCTGTCGTCGATGCTGGCGGGCCAACTGTCGGCAATTTTTTGACGGAAATCGGGTGCATAGCTGATGGTGAAATCAGGAATGTGCTTTTGGATTTCGGCAGCGATTTCGGTGGGTGTAAAACTCATCGCGGCCAAGTTGTACGAAGAACGAATCTTGATTTGCTCCGCTGGCGCCTGCATAATTTGGATGGTAGCCGCAATGGCGTCGTCCATATACATCATAGGCATTTTGGTTTCGGCGGACAAGAAACATTCGTACGATTGGTTTTCGAGGGCTTTGTGGTAAATGTCTACCGCATAATCTGTAGTGCCGCCGCCTGGAGGTGAAGACCAGCTAATCAAGCCCGGATAACGGATGCTGCGTACGTCTACACCAAAAAGGTTGTGATAGTATTCGCACCATCTTTCGCCCGACTGTTTGCTAATGCCATACACGGTCGAAGGTTCCATAATGGTGTATTGAGGCGTATTTTCTTTGGGAGTAGTAGGTCCGAAAACTGCAATACTCGAAGGCCAGAATATTTTTTTGATTTTTCCGGCTTTGGCCAAATTCAGGACGTGAAACAAGGAATTCATATTCAAATCCCAAGCAAAGGCGGGGTTTTTTTCGGCAGTAGCCGAGAGCAAAGCGGCCATCAAATAGACATCGGTGATTTGGTGCACTTCGACCAAATGTTCGATTTGGTTAAAATCGAGCGCATTGATGACTTCAAAAGGACCCGAGTTGACCACATCTACATTCAGTTTTCGAATATCGGAGGCGATGACGTTCTCGGTACCGTAAATTTTTCTCAATTTTTGGGTCAGTTCCGTTCCGATTTGACCACACGCGCCAATGATTAATATTTTTGGATTCATAAGTTGCCGTTTTAAAAGAACAAAGATAGGAATTTATCTTAAAAATATCGATTTCGCAAAAATGACAATAAATTTAATAAAAAAATGTAATTGTTGCTTTGAATTCCTTTAAAATATTAAATAGTAAATAAAAAATACTCACTTGCAGCCAGTGATGCTCTGAAAATGTTGAGAAAAGAATTAGAGGTTTTGGTCTTTATGAAAAACAAATTAGTTGAAGTATGGCTGTGGAACTCTTAAAGAGGTTGAAATAATAGAGTTGAAAATGAATTTATAGCTATTTTTACCAAATGAATTTGAAGGTACAAATCACGAAAGTGTTTCTTTTAGGAGCGCTCCTTTTTCCAAGCTGTTTTTGGGGGCAGCGTGAGGTGACTACTTTGTTACAACAATTGGATCACACGGTTGCAGACTATCCGAATGCTATTACCAAAAAAGAAAAGCGGTTACAGTATCTCAAAGATGAGTTGCGTTACAGTACTTCTAGCGAGCAACGGTATGCGATTTATGTACAACTTCATTCAGAGTATACAGCCTTTCAATTGGATTCGGCGCTTACTTATGCTAGAAAAAGTTGGCAAGTAGCCCTAGCTTTAAACGATTTAGAAAAAGTAAACGGGGCTCAGCTCAATGTAGCGATGATATTAGGTACTTCAGGTATGTATAAAGAGTCGATTGACTTGTTGGAGTCCATACCCGTGAACACCACACCAAGTATCAAAGGATATTATTTCGGCACGTACCGAATTGTCTATGGTTACTTGACTGAATATGCGGCTTCGGCTTTAGAAAAACAAAAGTACAAGGCATTGACGCAACGCTACCGAGATTCTTCTATGTTGTATTTTCAGCCGAAAAGTCGAGAATTTTGTATTGCCAATACCGATGTTTTATTTGAAAAAAAACAATACGATCAAGCGATTGCTGCGTTACGTCATTTTTACACGTCAACATCTGCTCAGGATCCCGATCAAGCGGTTTTAGCGTATTTGATTGCAGAAGGTTATCGATTAAAAAAAGATAAAGAACAACAAAAAAAGTGGTTGATTCTTTCGGCTATTTCTGATGTACAATTGGCCAAAAAAGAAAATATTTCGTTGCGTAAAATAGCTTTTATCTTGTATGAAGAAGGCGATATTGATCGGGCGTACACGTACATTAAGCGATCTTTGGAAGACGCCTTGTTTTGTAATGCCAAACTACGGACGTATGAAATTTCTAAAATGCTGCCCATCATCAACCAAGCTTACGAAAATAAAAACGAAACCAATCGTACACAATTGACCATTTTTCTGTTGGCGGTAAGTGTTTTGTCGTTAATCCTATTAGGCGCTTTGGTATTGCTTTTCAAACAAATGCGAAAAGTAGCTGCGGCCCAAAAAGCCCTTACCTTGGCTAATGAACAACTTTCTAATTTGAATCAGGACTTAAAAGAAATCAACCAACGACTAAATGCTACCAATGCAACCTTGGCCGAGGCGAGTTTGTTGAAGGAAATTTATATCGGCCGTTATATGGACCAATGTTCGGATTATATTGGTAAACTTGAGGAATATAGTCAAAAGCTTAAAGTAATGGCCACAGCTGGAAAAGTAAATGAGTTGCTCAAATTGGTTAAATCGAATGCGCCTGTTGAAAAAGAATTAAGGGAATTTTACACCCAATTTGACCAAACTTTCTTGGAATTGTTTCCCTCTTTTATTCAAGATTTTTCGGATTTATTGTCCGATCAAGATGCGATCCATTTGAAAAAAGGCGAACTACTCAACACCGAATTGCGCATTTTTGCTTTGATTCGTTTAGGGATAAAAGACAGTGCCAAAATTGCGGTGTTTTTGCGATATTCTGTTTCTACCATTTACAATTACCGCTCACAATTAAAAAACAAAGCACGAGGTCCAAGAGAAGAATTCGAAAATCAAGTGCTATTAATTGGAACTGCTCAGGAAAAATAACTACTTTTTGTTCCTAATGCTACCACTTTTTTTGTTTACTTTTATTTTATAAATAATTGAAATATAGTGTTTTGTAATATTTTAAATCTACTTTTTTTTTACGCTATCGTTTTCACTATGATAAAGCGGCTAATTTTGTAGGTATAGTTTTTTATGCCGAAAGGAAATTTTAAAGGCTACTGATTACATCGATTTCGATGGATTTCGCACTTTGTATTGATTCCTTTTTAGCATCGCATCTCCTAAATGTTTAATCCTTTTTATTCAAAAAAATGAAACACTTTTTATTCTCTGTTTTCCTTTTTTGTATCGTAATGACTTCGGTACAAGCCCAACAATTACAATCGCCCGATAAACAATTGGTCATGACATTTTCATTGCTTTCGGATGGCACGCCAAGTTATACCTTGAATTACAAAGACAAGGTTGTAATCAAGCCAAGTACTTTAGGATTCGACTTGAAAAATGATAAAAAATCCTTACGAAATGATTTCGTAGTTGCTGATACCAAAACGGCAACTTTTGATGAAAATTGGAAACCGGTTTGGGGCGAAGTGGCCTCGATTCGTAATCATTACAATGAATTAGCGGTTACTTTGAATCAAAAAGAAACCGAACGACAAATGGTGGTTCGTTTCCGATTATTTAATGAAGGATTAGGGTTTCGCTATGAATTCCCATTGCAAAAAAACTTATCGTATTTTGTAATCAAAGAAGAAAAAACACAGTTTGCCATGACCGGTGATCACACTGCTTTTTGGATTCCGGGAGATTATGATACGCAAGAATACGATTACACTACTTCAAAATTATCCGAAATTAGAGGATTCAGCGAAAAAGCCAAAACGGCCAATTTATCGCAAACCACCTTCTCTCCAACCGGTGTGCAAACTTCATTATTGATGAAAACCAAAGAAGGATTGTATATCAACTTACACGAAGCCGCATTACTCAATTATTCGTGCATGCATTTGAATTTGGATGATAAAAACATGATTTTCGAATCGTGGTTGACTCCTGACCAAATTGGTGACAAAGGTTTGATGCAAGCGCCACACAATACACCATGGCGTACTATTATAGTGAGCGATGATGCCAGAAATATTTTGGCCTCTAAAATGACATTGAATTTAAACGATCCTTGTAAAATTGAAGATACTTCTTGGATAAAACCTATGAAATATGTTGGGGTTTGGTGGGAAATGATTACCGATAAAAGTAGTTGGGCGTATACCGATGAATTGCCTTCGGTGCAACTTGGTGTTACCGATTTCACTAAAGTAAAACCCAACGGTCGTCACGGAGCTACTACCGAAAATGTAAAAAAATACATTGATTTTGCGGCTCAACACGGTTTTGATGGCGTTTTGGTTGAAGGTTGGAACGAAGGTTGGGAAGATTGGTTTGGTCATTCCAAAGATTATGTATTTGATTTTGTAACTCCTTATCCAGATTTTGATGTCAAAGGGATTCGTGACTATGCAAAGGCTAAAGGAGTAAAAATGATCATGCATCACGAAACTTCTGGATCTGTTCGTAATTATGAGCGCCATATGGACAAAGCGTATCAATTTATGAAAGACAATGGGTATGACGCTGTAAAAAGTGGTTATGTTGGAAATATTTTGCCGCTAGGCTCTAATCATTACAGCCAATTTAGCAATAACCACTATCAATATGCGGTAGAAAAAGCAGCCGAATACAAAATTATGGTAAACGCACACGAAGCCGTGCGACCAACCGGAATTTGCAGAACGTATCCAAATTTAATCGCTAACGAATCGGCTAGAGGAACAGAATACCAATCATTTGGTGGTTCCAAACCAAATCACGTGACACTCTTGCCATTTATGCGCTTGTTAGGCGGCCCTATGGATTACACACCCGGTATTTTCGAAATGAATATCAGTTCGTTTAGTCCGGATAACAAATCGCATGTCAACAGCACTTTGGCCAATCAGTTGGCGTTGTATGTAACTCTTTATAGCCCTTTACAAATGGCGGCCGATTTTCCGGAACATTACAACAAATTTGCTGATGCTTTTCAATTCATAAAAGACGTTGCGATAGATTGGGATGAGAGTAAGTATCTAGAAGCCGAGCCAGGTGATTATATTACGGTAGCGCGAAAAGCTAAAGGAACAAATAATTGGTTCATTGGAAATGTAAATGGTGAAACCCCAAGAACGTCTAAAATTAAACTAGACTTTTTGGATAAAGGCAAAACGTATGAAGCCACCATTTATGCCGATGCCAAAGACGCCCATTATAAAACGAATCCACAAGCGTATACCATTCGAAAAATGAAGGTAACAAACAAAACTCAATTGTCTCAATATTCTGCTCCAGGTGGGGGATATGCGGTGAGCATTGTGGAAGTTAAAAAGTAAAAAACAGGGTTAGTACCCAATTTTAAATTGTTAGATTAATTTGTTTTGGTTTTGAAAGAGCTCGATTCTAGATCGGGCTTTTTTTATGCCACAAATTCACGATTTTTTTTAGATTAGCTTGGTGTTTACAATGCGACAGCAATGTTTTCAAATTAGGACGGATTAAAATCCATCCTTACAAAATTCACGAACCTACGGTTCTTTTGCACCGTCAAGTTCCTTAGGAACGATTCATTTTGTAGCCCAGAAATTTATTTCTGGGGATATAAACGCCGCCTAGATCCATCCACGTTATTTGACATTAGGATTCATTTGATGGCCACGAATTTTATCAGAAAACAAGGTGTTTTAATGTGACGAATTCTTGGTTCTTATCAATTTCTAATCTAACTAAAATTAGCGCATTTGTGGCTATTTAGTATATTCTTCCATTTCTTTGAAAATACAAAACGAAAAACAATAACTAAAATTTACTTTGTAACTTTGCACTTCAAATTTAATTTTCAGATGAAACACCAATTCTGGTCCCTTTTTATAGCCACACTACTTTTGTCTTCTTGTAACGACAATCAGAAACTCCGTTTGGAAGCTCAAAAAAAGGAAGCCCAACGAAAAGAAGTTATTTTTACCAATATCAACAAAGGTTGGGATTTTCAAAGTGCCCCTATCAATGATGTCGCTCAAAATAGTCTTTCGTATTGGAGTCAATGGCGAACATTTATGGATGAATTGGCCCAAAAACCCAAAAGTTCCATCAGTGCTTTTCAAAAGAAATCCAAAGCATTGACTAAAAAAGCATTGGAATTAAAAGACAATATTCCTGTACAATACAATACTGCTTCTATAAAAAGTCGAATTTCTATTTTGATTACCAATGTGAGTTTATTAGACATGTATATGCATTTGACTCAAATTCCAGACAAAAAAGTAGTGCAACAGATTACAGAAATTAATTTGGAATTGATTGCATTACAGCGTGAAATGGATAAAATTGACATAAAAAGTAAGATTCCGGTGGAAACAGGGGAATCCGAAATGTTACAAATGATAAAAGACACGCTGAGAGCCATCCCTTCATCCGTTACTTTACCTTCAAATACCCCACGCGTTGAGTAAGCCAATTTTATACAGTACCTACGACAAATCACCTAAGTGTATTCAAATAAGTGCAAGTTTGACGGCACAACCTGCCAGCAAATGGCATTTGACAGGTTTACTAGGCTCTGGATTCTCATTTGTGGCGCGTTCGCTGTTTACCCAAACCGAATTGCCTTTTTTGTTGGTGTTCAATAACAAAGAGGAAGCGGCTTATTATTTGAACGATATGGAGCAATTGGTGGGCGAAAAAGACGTACTGTTTTATCCCGCCTCTTTCCGAAGACCGTATCAAATAGAAGAAACCGATAACGCCAATGTTTTGTTACGTGCTGAGGTATTGAACCGCATCAATTCGCGTAAAAAACCCGCCGTAATTGTCACCTATCCCGAAGCACTTTTTGAAAAAGTAGTCACCCGAAAGGAATTGGACAAAAATACTTTGAAAGTTGCTGTAGGAGATAAGATTTCTATCGATTTTATCAACGAGGTGTTGTTTGAATATGAGTTCAAAAGAGTCGATTTTATTACCGAACCCGGAGAATTTTCGGTGCGTGGTGGAATTGTTGACGTCTTTTCGTTTTCGAATGATAATCCGTACCGCATCGAGTTTTTTGGTAACGAAGTGGAAAGTATCCGAACTTTTGATGTTGCTACCCAATTATCGATTGAAACCAAGAAAAAAATTACCATAATTCCCAATGTAGAAAACTCCTTTTTTCAGGAAAATCGAGAATCTTTTCTAGATTATATTTCGCCACAAACGGTGATTTTTATTCAAAATACCGAGCTATTGTTGGCCGATTTGGACAAACAATTTGGCAAAGCCGAAGAAGCTTTCGCGAAATTATCCCAAGAAATCAAACGGGCCACACCCGAGCAATTGTTCTTGAATCAAGCCAGTTTCATCAAGCGCGCTTTGGATTTTTCGGTCGTAGAATGGGGGAGTAAAGCCATTTTTAAAACCATAAAAACGTTTCCTTTTCATTTTCAGCCACAGCCGTCATTCAATAAACAATTCGATTTGTTATTGAATAACCTTAACGAAAACCATTTTAACGGCTACAAGAATTATTTGTTTTGTTCCAATGACGGACAAGTCAAACGCTTTCACGATATTTTCGAAAGTTTAGATGAAGCCAATGCCGAAAATATTCGAAAGCAATACCACACCATCGTGTTGCCAATGTATCAAGGCTTTATCGATGAAGAAAACCAAATAGCCTGTTACACCGACCACCAGATTTTTGAACGCTATCACAAATTCAGCATCAAAAATGGCTATTCTAAAAAACAAAATTTAACGCTCAAAGAACTGACTTCGCTTTCGGTTGGCGATTATGTGACGCATATTGACCACGGAATTGGGAAATTTGGAGGCTTGCAAAAAATACAGGTCGAAGGCAAAACCCAAGAAGCGATTAAGTTGGTGTATGCCGATAATGACATTGTGTATGTGAGCATTCATTCGCTACACAAAATCTCGAAATACAACGGCAAAGACGGAACACCACCCAAAATTTACAAATTAGGCTCGAATGCTTGGAAAGTTTTAAAACAAAAAACCAAAGCGAGAGTCAAACATATTGCGTTCAATTTGATTCAGTTGTACGCCAAACGTCGCTTGGAAAAAGGCTTTCAATTTGCGCCGGATAGTTATTTGCAAAACGAGCTAGAAAGTTCGTTTATCTACGAAGACACCCCTGACCAAGTAAAATCAACTCAGGACGTCAAAGCCGATATGGAAAGCGAACGTCCTATGGACCGATTGGTCTGTGGCGATGTAGGTTTTGGTAAAACCGAAGTCGCCATTCGTGCCGCTTTCAAAGCCGTAGATAATAGCAAACAAGTGGCGGTTTTGGTACCGACCACGATTTTGGCCTACCAACATTTCCGAACGTTTAGCGAGCGATTGAAGGATATGCCTGTAACGGTGGGCTATTTGAACCGTTTTAGAACCGCCAAGCAAAAAGCAGAAACCCTAAAGCAACTCGCCGAAGGGAAACTAGATATTGTCATCGGTACACACCAATTGGTCAACAAAAATGTGGTCTTCAAAGATTTAGGTTTGTTGATTGTAGACGAGGAGCAAAAGTTTGGCGTAAATGTAAAAGACAAACTGAAAACCATTGCTGCCAATGTAGATACTTTAACTTTGACAGCAACGCCTATTCCAAGAACCTTGCAGTTTTCGTTGATGGCGGCCAGAGATTTATCGGTAATTACTACGCCACCGCCCAATCGTTATCCGATAGAAACGCACGTAGTTGGGTTTAATGAAGAAACCATTCGAGATGCGATTTCGTATGAAATTCAGCGCAATGGTCAAGTGTATTTCATCAATAACCGCATCGAAAATATTAAGGAAATCGCGGGTATGATTCAGCGTTTGGTGCCCAACGCCCGAGTAGGCATTGGTCACGGGCAAATGGATGGCAAGAAACTCGAAGAATTGATGTTGGCGTTTATGAACGGTGAATTCGATGTTTTGGTAGCCACCACCATCATCGAAAGCGGATTGGATGTGCCCAATGCGAACACCATTTTCATTAATAATGCCAATAATTTTGGACTGTCGGATTTGCACCAAATGCGAGGACGTGTGGGACGAAGCAACAAGAAAGCGTTTTGTTATTTCATTTGTCCGCCGTATTCTGCAATGACCGAGGAAGCTAGAAAACGCATCCAAGCCTTGGAACAATTTAGCGAGTTGGGTAGCGGATTCAATATTGCGATGAAGGATTTAGAGATTCGTGGCGCTGGAGATTTACTGGGTGGAGAACAAAGTGGTTTCATCAATGAGATTGGCTTTGATACCTATCAAAAAATTATGAATGAAGCCATCGAGGAACTTAAGGAGAATGAATTCAAAGATTTGTATCCAGAAGAGAACAACATCGAAACCAAACAATACGTCAAAGACCTGCAACTCGACACCGATTTTGAGTTGTTATTCCCAGATGAATACATCAATACCGTTTCGGAGCGATTGCTGCTGTACAACGAATTAGGAGAAGTCAAAAACGAAGAAGAACTGACTGTTTTCATCAACAAATTGATCGATAGATTTGGTCCTTTGCCGGCAAGAGCCAATGCGTTGATGAACAGCATTCGCATTAAGTGGATTGCCATCCGCGTGGGTATCGAAAAACTAGTGCTCAAACAAGGCAAAATGATTGGGTATTTTGTTTCCGACCAACAATCCGATTTTTACCAATCGAATCGCTTCAATAAAGTCTTGGATTTTGTACAAAAGCATCCCAATCTATGCAAAATGAAAGAAAAGCAAACCCCCGCAGGCCTGCGCTTGTTGCTGACTTTCGATAATGCTAAAACCACCCGAAGATGTTTGGAGTTGATGGTATTGTTGGGAGGGGAGCAATAGGTTTTTGACAAGATAAATCTTTATATTTGAATCTTATTTATAACCACAGCTATGACCGAAAGTACCCTTATCGTAAGAATGTCCAAAAGTGCAGGCATTTATAATAAGAACAATACGTATGAAATACGTCTCAATAACGGCGACTTTATGCCTATGAATTATCAAAACAATCGAATGGAGTTTCGATTGCCAAATGGTAAACATACCGTCACAATAAAAAATGAAGTGACGACCCACGAAACCGAATTTGAGTTGCGTTATGAGAAAACCAAAGTGCTTACCATCAACCCAAGTGTTACCTACAAATTGTTTATGGGATTCATGATTGGAATGGCTTTATGTAGTTCATGTATTTCACTATTTATTGCCAAAAAAGTGATGCCTACTTTGCTGATGATTCCGTTTATTCCTCTTTTGTTTGTCAAGAAAAAGAATTTTGCTCCAAGTTTTATGGTAACGGAGAAATAGAAGTAAAAGTACCGGAGCGCCTCTAGCGAATTGTTAACATCCTCTTATATTTTACGAATATTAGGTTCGTTTTTTAGTCTTAAAAATAGTTTTTCTTATCTTGCTATTATTTTTATAATAAGCGATTAAAAAACACATGAGAACATTAGTTATAGGCGACATACATGGAGGTTTGCGTGCCTTGCATCAAGTGTTGGAGCGCGCCAAGGTAACCCCATCCGATCAATTGATTTTTTTGGGCGATTATGTCGACGGCTGGAGTCAATCGCCTCAAGTCATCGATTTGCTCATTCAAATGAAAAAAACACACCATATTATCTGTATTCGAGGCAATCACGATGAGTTGTTTATGGACTATTTGGATAGTGGAAAAGACAACCCGTTATGGTACAAACATGGCGGAGAAGCTACGGTTTTGGCTTACGAGAAAGTAAGTCCCGAAACCATTCAAGCGCATATTATTTTTTTGAAAGAGCTCGAAAATTATCATCTTGACCAGCAAAATCGTTTGTTTATTCATGCTGGGTTTACTAACCTAAACGGGATAGCTTATGAGTATTTTCCAAGATTGTTTTATTGGGATCGCACCCTTTGGGAAACGGCGGTGGCGTTAGATAAAACATTACCCAAAAATCATCTTTTGTACCCTAAACGGTTAACACTTTATGATGAAATCTTTATCGGGCACACCCCAGTTACCCGTTTAGAACAAACCACACCCGTGCAAATGGCCAATGTTTGGAATGTAGACACCGGTGCCGCCTTCAAAGGCCCACTCACAATTATGGATGTCGACACCAAAGAATATTGGCAAAGCGAACCTTTACATCAATTATATTTTGACGAAAAAGGAAGAAATTAATACACTATTGTACCTCAAATTTATATATCATAAAATGAAAAAAGTTGCCCTTATAACCGCCTTATTTGCCTTTAGTTTTATCCATGCACAGCAAGCATTTTCTGGAAAAGGCGACCAAAAATTTAGTGTAGGCGTAAACCTTCAAAACGGAGGGAATGCCATTCAATTAGCCTCTGATTTCGGACTTGGCGAAAATCTATCTTATGGTTTTGTAGGGAGTTACATCCTTGGATTTGATCGGTTAAATGGTGCTAGCAAACCCGCTTTCAAAGACCGTTTTGATGCTAAAGTTCGTATCAATGCCAATCTAGGTAGCGTGTTGCAAATTGACGAAAAATTAGATGTATATCCCGGCTTAAGTTTAGGACTAAAAAACTTTGGAGGCCATGTAGGCATGCGCTATTTATTTACCAATGGTTTCGGCCTCTTTTCCGAAGCGGGATTTCCCATAGCCAAATATGAAAACAAAGACCGTGGTTATTACAATCTCAATAACCAATTTACCTTTTCCATTGGCGCGGTTTTTAACATGTAATGGAAGTAGTAGGAGCAGTTAGCAATAGTCCTTTTTGTAAGCCAAGTCCTGCTGTCCTTCCAATCTTTTTATCCAAAAAAAGGATAAAAAGGATTTTCCCTCCCATCAGGGCTAAGGGGGAGCATTGTCTTTTTTTGGAAGCATTTCTTTGACTTTCTCGCACAAAAAAACGAAGCACTAGACCTCGTTTTCATGTTATTTTGGAATGTATTCCTAATTTTTTAAGTCTTTAATCACTTTAAATGCCACATCCACTTCCTCTTCACTCACCAAAATAGTAAACTCATTCGAAGTCGAGATGACCTCATTAATAATGACTCCTTCCCAAGCCAAACGCTGAAAAATGAAATAGTAAATCCCTGGAACGACAATATTTTCTTTGGGTAATTTAACCGTAATCGAGGCTAAATTGTCTAATTTCTGAATCAATCTTTCATTTGAAAAATGCTTGTCCACCAAATGATTAACGCTACTACTCACCACTATATTGGTTTCGTTCACTCCACGAGAAGAAGTGTAAAAAATATCCGAAAACGTGTTGATGTCTGTAATCAAGTCGGCTTGTTTGTTCAAAACCGTATCCGATGCGGCAAACGTGTAATCCGTCAACTCTGAGCGTACGGTAATTTCGCCAATATTTTTGATGACTTTATTGATTTTATGATTTAATTTAAAATCTAATTCTTCTGTTAATCGTTTCAAAGCCATCACCACAGCGCCTTGTTTTACCTCTTTACCAAATTCGCTTTCTAATTCGGTCATGATATTCCGAGATAATGAAGTCAAATTAATAATTCCCATGGAAAGGGCATTTAATAAAAAAGGTTTGGTTTTGATGTAATTTTCAACAATCGAAGAGACAGTTTTCATAGCGGATTTATTTTTTAATTTTCAGACAAAACATGTATTAAAAATACAAAATGTGGTAAAATTCTTTGCAAATATAATTAAAAAACAATTTGTTACAAATATAACACTTGATTTTTTGACTTTAAAAGTAAAAAAAGGCATCGGTAAGATGTTCAATAGCAAAGGATTCGCCCTCTTTTTGGATCGCTATGATGTCAAATCGCGCTTCTAAATCGATTTCGTTAAGGGTAATATAAGCATCGACTGCCTTCACTAATAATTGAATTTTTTTAGGTTTTACAAAGTCCTGAGGCAATCCAAACTCGATAGAAGATCTTGTTTTGACCTCAACAACAGCCAAAACATCCTCTTTTTGAGCCAAAATATCAATCTCCGCCTTCTGAAAAATCCAATTCGTTGCTAAAATCGTGTACCCTTCTTTTTTCAGAAATTCAACCGCTAGCTCCTCACCTAGTTTTCCTAATTCGTTATGTGCTGCCATATTTTAAATTATAACTATTATTTTAAACATATAAGTCATTTCAGTTATTTGTTATTGAACCATTTAAGGCATTGAAGGTCATTTAAGATTTGAATTGGAATGGGCTTTAGCCCATTCATTATAATGCAATAATGCAAACCCACATCAGGCTTTAGCCAAACTACAACATAATTTTGGCTAAAGCCTTTCTAGATTCACATTAAAAAACATCCCGATAAATCAAGATGCAATTGATGATTTTGACAATTAATACTCTCGGTATTTCAATGTGTAATCACTTTTTGAACCATATAAGGTATTGGAGGTGATTAATAACACTCATTATTTTGAATTACACGAGTAAAAATAAACCATTTTTCTTAGTGAACCTTGTGCATGCCTTTGTGACCTTCGTGGTTAAAACCCACTTATATGCCCTTCAACACCTTATATGGTTCAATAAAAAAAAGAAACTTACATGACTTCTATGTTTAAACTAAAAAACTATTCAAAAACCACAGTAGTTCCTTTAGCCGTGACTTCAAGTGTGATGGTGTTTCCCAAAATCAACGCGCGATTGTCCTTGATATGTCCCGCAGGGAAATTATAGACCACAGGAATGTTATAGGATTTGGTTACGTCTTCAATAATTTCAAGCGCATTTTTGCCCCAAGGAATATCATTATCCTTCATTTTGGTCATACCGCCAACGATAATTCCTTTGATGCTTTCCAAACAACCGTTGCGTTTCAAATTCATCATCATACGGTCGATGTGGTACAAATACTCATCTAAATCTTCGATAAAAAGAATTTTATCTGTACAATCAATAGCAGAAGGCGAACCAAACAAACTATACAAAATCGATAAATTCCCTCCTACCAATTCACCTTTGGCTTTGCCCAAACGATTCATTGCAGTTGGTTCAATAGTGTAGGATAAAGGTTGTCCAAACAAGGCTTTGTATAAAGTAGCAATCGATTCTGGAGCGGTTCTAGGAATACTCACAGGCATCGTTCCGTGAATGGTTTTGTAGCCCAACGTATTCAAATGATTGTGCAAAACAGTTACATCGCTAAAACCAACAATCCATTTAGGATGCTTTTTGAAAGTAGAAAAATCCAATAAATCAATCATTCTCACCGTTCCGTAGCCGCCACGCGCACACCAAATCGCTTTAATATTAGGATTGTCCATTTGCTTTTGAAAATCGGCAGCACGTTGCGCATCGGTCCCCGCCAATTGATTTTGGTCTAAACCAATGGTGCTTCCAATCACCACTTCGAGTCCCCAACTGTGTAGCAAATCGATAGTAGGTTGTAAATTATCTTCGATATTTTTTCGAGCGGTAGCCACAATGGCAATGGTGTCTCCTTTTTGAAGTACGGGTGGTGTAATCATCTTTTTTTGAGCTTGACTGTTAGTAATCGAGCATACAAAAACCAAAAACAAAACTTGCCATAAAAAATGACTCTTGCTTTTGGCTTTTGCTTGTCGATTTGTAATAATGTTTAAATTGGATTTCAATAGTTTCAAAACTGAGTTAAAAAACAAATATAGGCAAATCCTAAAATATGCAGCGGTTTCTAACGGAAATCCCTTAACTTTACTTGTGGCGATTTTAGTATAATATATATGAAGTATAACTGGTTGATTTTTGGACTCTTTCTTGTTTTGGGGACATCTCCTCTATTTTCACAAACCAAAAAATTCAAAATACATACGGTTGCGTTTTACAATTTTGAAAACCTTTTTGACACCATCAACGACCCCGATACTTTTGACGAAGAATGGACGCCCGATGGTTTGCAACGATGGACGAAAGCAAAATACCAAACCAAACTCCATCATTTGGCACAAGTACTTTCAGAAATTGGCACGCCTGAAAACAAAGAATTGCCCACTTTCATTGGCGGATGCGAAATCGAAAACCGAGCCGTACTCGAAGATTTGATTCAACAATCCCAATTACAAGAAGCTGAATATGGCATCATCCACTTTGATTCACCCGACAAGCGCGGCATTGATGTGGCTTTGTTATATCGAAAAAAATGGTTTCGTCCGACAAATTACAGTGTGATTCCCTTGTATTTGAATGCTACTTTATCGTCTGAAAAAACCAATACTGCTGCATCATTGGCTGAAAAAACAGAAGATGATGTTCCCGTTCTAGCACCAACCAAAAGAATTTACACTCGAGACCAATTACTCGTTAGTGGCTATTTAGAGGGAGAAGAAATCCATCTCCTTATCAATCACTGGCCTTCTCGTTCGGGTGGCGAGCAAAAAACAAGCGCCTACCGAGAAGCCGCAGGAAAACTGAACAAGAAAATTATCGATTCGTTACAACAACTCAATGTCAATGCAAAAATCATTACGATGGGTGACCTCAACGATGGCCCTCATAACAAGAGCATAAAAGTGGCTTTGGGTGCCAAAGGAAAGAAAACAGCGGTAGCTCCATACGAAATCTTCAATCCTTTTGAAGCTTTGTTGAGCAGAGGGTTAGGTACGATTGCACACCAAGATGCTTGGGATGTTTTTGACCAAATTATGCTTACAGGCACTTGGCTCAATTCAGATTATTCGACTTTGCAGTATTGGAAAGCAGGCATATTCCAACGGAATTACCTCATTCAAACTCAAGGAAAATTCAAAGGCTATCCACTCAGACATTCCCTAACCGAAGTTGGCTACAGCGATCATTTTCCAGTGTATCTCTATTTGATTAGGGAAGGGAAATAGGCACTCGATAATTTCCGCCACGAATTCACTAATAATTAACGAATTATAATGTTTTAATGGCACGAATTTAAAGAAAGTGTAAAAACTTTGATGGTAGCTTGGCTAACTTTTTTACCGCTGATTCGCTGATTTTCAAAGATTAAAAAAAGTGTTAGATAGAATTATTAAGATTGATGAAATTCGAGACATTCGGTTTCAATTTCGATGTGCATTTGTGACAATTAGTGTAATTAGTGGCTAACTTTTTTTAAAAGCGAATTCCCTTAAGTAGGGGAAGAATCGGTTTTTGATAGTATCATTTGATAGCATCATTTTCTTTATCTTAGCCTTTCGAATTTTAGTACAAAAACAATGGCAATAGCAAAACCTTTCAACCTCAACCAATGGATTCAAGATAACCGTGAATTATTAAAACCACCCGTTGGCAACAAGAATCTTTATGTTGATTCTGGCGACTATATCGTGATGATTGTGGCGGGACCGAATGCCCGAAAAGATTACCACTACAACGAAACGGAAGAGCTGTTTTACCAACTCGAAGGCAGTATAAAAGTCATCATTCAAGAAGAAGGGCTGCGCAAAGAAATGGAACTACACGCAGGAGATATGTATTTACATCCCGCTAAAATTCCGCACTCGCCTGTTCGTTCCGAAGGTTCTATTGGTCTAGTCATTGAACGCAAAAGAGCAGGATTGGGTTTTACCGATGGTTTGCTTTGGCATTGTGAGTTTTGTAATCATAAACTGCACGAAGTCTATTTTGAGCTCCACAACATTGAAAAAGATTTTCTCCCTCATTTTCAACATTTTTATAGTTCTGAGGCGTTGCGAACTTGCCAAAATTGTAGCACCGTGATGGATACCGACCCAAGATTTATGGGCAAGAAATAAGCATTGAACTAAATTTTTTAAAACATATAAGCCATAGGAGTTTTGCATCCTTTGTGTAATTCCTTGTGAATTATGTCGCTTTTTTTAAACCATATAAGGCTTTTAAGGTCATTTAAGCTAGCTTGAAAATCCCTTACAACCTTGGAAGAATTACCTCGATTTCAAACAAAATAATTTGCGGTGATTTTTTTAAACCATTTAGGCAGATAAGGACATTTAAGTTATTTCTTTTCTCAACTTAAATCTATATGTGTCTTAGTTTTTTTGGACAATTTAATTGGAGCAAACGAACAGATTTTACCACACTTCCCCTCCCGTGTTCCGCTATATCTTTGTTACCAAACCTCGTCAGCAAAGGATGCAGCTCCTCCCGGGGCTAATCGAGTCGAATTGTTTTCAAAACACTTAGTGTAAATAATACTTTCCTCCTGCAAGGTTTTCAAAACTTGTAGGTGTTATAGTGCTACATTTTAAACGGTTATGAAATAAATAGTTACTTAATGATTTGTAAGAATAATTGAATATATTTGAAATTAAATAAAGCAAAAACAGACCTTCACTTACCATAACTTATATGGTGTAGTCTCGAAAGTTTATTTCGCATACATACTAGCGAGGCAACATTTTAGCTCACCTATCTATGTCATGCTCGTACTCACAATCTATACAATACAAAATCACAATCTCCTTATGATAGATTTTACGTAATTATTATTGTGAGCACGACCAGAGGGCATCGCACGAGCCTTTGAAATTAATGCAGCTAGTGCCACGTAGTCCGTAGCATTTAGAATCCTCACTTAACAACAATATTTCTAATTCGGTATTGCTGTCTTGTTATGAAAACAAAAAGTACTTACCTAGCCCCTATGGGAGGGAATATCCTTTTTCTGGATAAAAAAGATTGGAAGGACAACAGGACTTTGCTAACTGATGTGCCCATTTTTTGCTGCTCCTAAAAAACAATGGAGTGGTTTAGGTTGAAATTAATGGTCGCTAATGCTTAAATTTACATTTTATTACACAAAACAATGTTATTATCTCCTTCTTATCAAAAGTTTAAAGACCAAATTGTAGCTGTGCTCGACTCGGAGCGTATATTGACGAATCCTTTGCAAACCCTGGCTTACGGAACGGATGCGAGCTTTTATCGGTTGATTCCGAAGATGGTGCTTTTGGTACAATCTGAAGCCGAAGTAGTGGCGATTATCAAAGCGGCAAATGCTTTGAATATTGCCCTGACGTTTCGAGCGGCTGGAACGAGTTTATCGGGACAAGCGATAACGGATTCGGTTTTGGTCGTGGCGACGCACGGCTGGAAGCACTACGAATTACTAGATGACAAGCAAAAGATAAAACTAGAACCCGGAATTGTAGGCGCTAGAGCCAATACTTTTTTGGCACCACACGGACTAAAAATTGGTCCCGACCCAGCTTCTATTGGTGCGGCGATGATTGGTGGAATCGTAGCCAACAACGCCAGCGGAATGTGCTGCGGAACGGCTCAGAATTCCTATAAAACCATTGCAGATATTCGGATGGTTTTGCACGATGGGACGGTCCTAGACACAGCCGATGCGGAAAGTGTGGCTTCGTTTTATGAAACTCAGGCGCATTTAATTGAGGAAATTAAGGCCTTGCGACATACAATTATTGCGAATCCAGCTTTGGAGGAGCGTATTCGTCAGAAATTTAAAATCAAAAATACTACGGGCTACAGCATCAATGCTTTGGTGGATTATGAAGACCCTATTGAGATTATCAAGCATTTGATGGTGGGTTCTGAAGGGACTTTGGGGTTTATTTCGAATGTGACTTTCAAGACGGTCGTAGACGAAAAGCATAAATCTTGTTCGTTGTTGATTTTCAATTCGATTCAGGACGCATGTAATGCGACGATTTTGCTGAAATCAAGTCCTGTTGCCGCAGTGGAATTGCTAGACAGAGATTCCATTCGCTCGGTAGAAAATGACCCTGAAGCACCTGATTATTTTAAAACGTTACACGAAGATGCTTGTGCCTTATTGGTAGAATGCAGAGATAATGATAAAGAAGTGTTGTTGCAAAAACAACAACAAGTGAAAGCTCAAATTGTGAGTATACCGACTTTTACGGATTATGAATTCACATCAGACCCCAAACAATATTACTTTAATTGGAAGGCAAGAAAAGGTTTGTTGCCCACTGTAGGCGGTTTGCGAAAAACAGGAACCACGGTGATTATTGAAGATGTGGCTTTTCCGCTACCGCAATTGGCAGAAGCTTGTGTGGCATTAAAAGCCTTATTCAAAAAATACGAATACGATGACGCGGTTTTGTTTGGACACGCGCTAGAAGGGAATTTGCATTTTGTGTTTTCGCAAGATTTCTCGAATCCGAAGGAAGTGCAACGCTATGAAGATTTAATGGCCGAATTGGCGATAATTGTAGTTGATCAATTTGGAGGCTCTCTAAAAGCGGAACACGGAACGGGACGTAATATGGCGCCTTTTGTGGAAAAAGAATGGGGAGCGGCGGCTTATGACATTATGAAACGCATTAAGAAGATCTTTGATCCTAAGAACCAAATCAATCCCGATGTTTTGATCAATCCCGATCCAAAAGCGCATTTGAAACACTTAAAACCTTTACCAGAATCTCACGCTATTATCGATAAATGTATGGAATGTGGATTCTGTGAACCGCATTGTGTTTCCGAAGGATTGACGCTTTCTCCCAGACAACGCATTGTTATTGCTAGAGAAATCAGTCGATTAGAAGCCACTAATGACGACCCGCAACGATTGGCAGCTATTCGAAAAGATGTTACCTATCAATTGGATGAAACTTGCGCGACGGATGGTTTGTGTGCTTTGGCGTGTCCAGTTCATATTGATACGGGCAAGTTTGTCAAACATTGGCGAGCCGATGCGATTACCGATACGCAAAAGAAAGTGGCGAACTACATTGGTTCAAATATGGATAAAACCACAGCAATGATGCGAATGGGATTAAAAGTAGTGTCGTTTTTTCATTCGATTTTGGGTACAAGTGTTATGTCATCGATTTCTAGTGGATTACATTGGATTTCAGGGGGCAATATTCCAAAATGGATGCCTCAAATCCCGAAAGGAGCGGATAAAATTAAATAAACAAAAGATTGGCTACTAATTCACGAATTTTAATTGATGTAGGAAAAAGATAAAGGCCACAGATTCGCAGATTTTAATTGGAATAGCATAAAGGGAATAACCGCAAATTCGCAAATTTTAGTTGTTATAGCATAAAAATGATGACCGCGAATTCGCAAATTGATTTTTAAAAAAGAGCCACTGATTTGCAGATTTTAATTGGAATAGCATAAGGGAATTCACCGCAAATTCGCAAATTTTAATTTAAGTGTTTGTAAAACTAAATTTGCGAATTTGCGGTGAAACAAATTTAAAATTTAGTGCATTCGTGGCAAAAAATAAAGAAAGATGGCTGATTTAAAAGTAGTGTATTTCCCTTCCTGCATCAACCGTGCGATGGGAAAAAACGAATTTCAAAAAGAAGAAGACCTTCAACTCACAGCATTGACGCATCAGTTGTTAGAGCGGGCGGGCTACACCATTATTTATCCAAAAGAGTTGGAGGCACATTGTTGTGGAATGCCTTTTTCTAGCAAAGGTTTTGTGGAGGTGAATCATAAGCAATCCCAACTTTTAGAAGCGGATTTGCTTCGTGTTTCAGAGAGTGGCAAGTATCCAATTTTGTACGATATGAGTCCTTGTTTTTACCATTCCAAAGAAGAATTTACAAGTGCTTTGAAGATTGTGGACCCAATCGAGTTTATGTTGAACTTTGTGCTACCCAATTTAACCGTGAAAAAGAAAAAGGAAGCAGTAGCTATTTTTCCCGTTTGTTCGGTTAAAAAAATCGGAAAAATGGACCAGTTACTAGCTTTGGCACAGCATTGTGCAGAGCAAGTGACGATGATTGACAGCAATTGTTGTGGCTTCGCGGGCGACCGTGGTTTTTTGGTTCCAGCATTGAACGAACATGGACTTAAAGACTTGAAACAGCAAATTCCAATCCATTGTACTAGTGGATATTCTACCAGTAGAACCTGTGAAATTGGTTTAGATAAAGCCAGCGGAATGTCGTTTACTTCTATTTTTTATTTGATTGAAGAAGTGACGCGATAAGCAGAAACGAAAGTTTATAAAGCAAAGAAGCCAGCAATTATGCTGGCTTCTTTGTTGTTATTTTTTTGGAATTAATTTGAATACGATCCAATATTAGAATAATCCCATGCTCTGTCAGGAGAAATATTCCATTCAGAATCTAAGGCTGTTGTTCCTTTAGAAACGGACCAATCCGTATTAGGTTTGGTTACGGTTTTCTTTCTCCAAAAAGTGTTGTTTCTGGTTTCACCAGATTCACCAGCTATAGACCAATAAAATTTGGTTCTAGCAGTAGTTGAAGTTGCAGTTAATCTTGGAACTTGAGGGCTACCAAAAACATCAATAATTTTATATTTTTCTCCATTTAGTGTGTGAGTTCCAGCTGCATCTTTTTTCAATAATGCGATGGCACTGTTACCACTTAATTGTAATGGTTTGCTGGCATCAGCATTGGCTTCGGACGTAGTTCCCCAAGTTTTATCGCTTTTCACAATGCTAGGATCAGCTGTGTTAGAAGCAATAACATAAGCTTTTTCTTTAGCCAATGACCCTGTTAAAAGTAGGTAATTGTTAGAGTCAGTAAAGCTCCATTCGGATAAAGTCGCTTCATCAGTAGTGGCTTGGTAACCGATGGCATAGTTAGATAAATCTATGGAGTTATCGGTTCCGTTGTACAATTCAACATAATGATTTCTTTTTGCTCCACCATTTGGATCTGTATTTACTGCAGTAGCAAGCTCAGAAATCAACAATTCTTGAAAGGGATTTGTTGGTACTGTAGGACCTGTAGGGTCATCAGCTACTGTGAATAAACCAACATTAGAATAATCCCAACTTCTAGGTGCTGAAACTATCCATTCAGAATTAACAATTGTAGTTCCTTTGGATAGTGCCCAATCCGCATTAGGTTTTTTGATAGATTTTTTTCTGTAGAATGTGTTGTTTCTGGTTTCACCAGATTCTCCAGCAATAGACCAAATAAAGTTGTTTCTAGAGGAATTACTTGCTGCTATTATACGAGCTACTTTTGGACTACCGAATACATCAATGATTTTGTATTTTGCTCCATTTAAAGTGTGTGTACCGGCTGCGTCTTTTTTCAATAAAGCAATAGCACTATTACCACTTAGTTGCAAGGGTTTGCTAGCATCAGCATTCGCAGTACTAGAAGTTCCCCAAGTTATATTGCTTTTCACAGTGGTTAAATTCGCAGCATTAGATCCAATAACAAAGGCTTTGCCTTGATCCAAATTACCACTTAGCTGAAGATAGTTTTCTGTATTAGTAAAAGTCCATTCAGCCAATGTTGATTCGTCTGAACTAGCCTGATAACCGATAGCATAGTCAGACAAATTGATTGCTTTACCAGTGCCATTATATAATTCTACGTAGTTATTTCTTGTTTTATCTGTGTTGTCTGTATTGATAAACGTAGCAATTTCCGAGATTAATAAATCTTCAAAACCACCAGCAGGAATTTCTGGTTCTACAAAAGGCTGATCGGTAAATTCAGAAGAACATCCGGTAAATAAAAAGGCGCTAAGTATGCTTAAATATAGGTATTTTTTCATGATCTATAATTTAGAATGTTAATTGTACTCCCAAATTGGTGTTCCAGTTTGAGGTGTTTAAAGGTTCCACTTTTCGATCTACGTAAGAGGTGTTTAAACCAATTTTCAAGGCATTATTTTTAAGGTATTTATTGACACCCACTGTGTACCAATTTTCTTTTTGGATTAAAGAAGTTGCTGATACTACTTCAGGTTCAATGAAAGAAAAGCGAGTATCAAAGGCCCAACCATTTCTTGTTACATATGAAGATTGTACATTCACACCATAACCCATATTGTATTTTGAAGCAGAAGTTTCAGCATTCAGGAGGGTAGAAGCGGAACTATTACTGTACAAATCTTTTCCGTTAACTGAGGCATTGGTATATTCTCCTATGAATGAAAATCCTTTGTATTTCACAATAAAATCGGTTACCATTTTACGGTAATCAGCATAGGCCGCTTTACCGTCTTTATCAAAAATTCCAGTGATGATACCATTACCACTTCCTCTAGCTTCACTGGCTTTTACATTATAGCTACCGGCCACACCAAAGGCAATTTTTAGCGTTGGTTCATAGTACAAATCATGACTAATAAACGCATTGTTTTTGATGAAATCTCCCAAAGGCATAATGTCTAAACGGCCTCCATATTTTAAACCGGAATCGGCTTTTTCGCCAAAGGCAATTTGACCATCTCCTGTAGTTATGGACACCGATGGATAAATTCTAACAGCACCAATAGTGAAATTTGTTTCGATAAATAATCCCCCTTCGCGAGTTGCCCCCACAAAATTTTGCATTAATCCGCCATAGGCAATGCCGTCATTAGATTGTCCGGCGATGGTTTGCGAAATGTTTTGTGCAAAGCGTTCGTCTTCTAAAGCCAATCTATTGTTAGTATTGGTTCGTTTTTCTCCAAAGTACAAATAGGCATTGTTTTTATATAAATTCAAGCCTACCCAAGCTTCTAATAATCCTTTGGTTCCTGTAAAATCGGTCACCAAACCGATTCGCGCTTTGTCATTCAAAAAAGAACCGTTCAAGTAGAGTCGTGCCATATTGATCGACATTCTGCTGGTGTTTTCCGTATCAGTGCCATCATCGGCTTTGTTGAAGGCAGCGCCCGATTGAATGGTTCCCGAAAAGTTAATCACAGATTTATTTTTTTTACCCAAATTGATGTAGGTACCTTCTCCATTTTTATAAATAAAGGTGGAATCCGTTTTTTTAGCTTCCTTTATTTCTTGTGCATTACTGTACGTACTGATTAGTAATACTGCAGCGAGGGTATAAGTAAATATTTTTTGCATGATAAATTAATTTTGTAGTTGAACGATTTGACTCAAATTCACGCGCAATAGACGTAACCTATCAGAATTTGGTAATGTTTTTAAAATCTTGTTTTGGTATAATGAATTAACGCCTTCAGGTTCTAGTAGGTCAATGATGGTATTTCCCATTTTTTGATGGGCTTTGATTAAAATAGAACGGGCTGGAACTTGCATGATTTCTTTATTGATTTCAAATTTGCCCTCTTCCTTTTGTACATAGGTTTCTACCTCCATATCATACGCTTTTTCAGTCACCGAAAAGTCTATTCCAGAAGTTCTTAATACATTGAATAAGGGTTTGCTTTTAGTAATAATGACATAGCCTTCAGGTCTTTTTCTAGTGGCGGTAGCTACATGTTGGGTGTTGTCTTTGGCTTTAAATTTATAAATGGAATACTCATTAGTACAGGTATTTACAAATTGAAAGTTGGATTCAATCATCGTAGGTTTTGAGGTAATTACAATTTCATTTTTACCTTCGATTGCTTTTTGATTGGCTTTTTCAATGGTCGATTTTATGTTGTCAGATTCTTTATTGGCAATATCTAAATAGGATAAAGCGGCCAAAGTTGAAGTTTCAATTCTTCTTTTTACGGCCTTTTCTTTCTCCGTTACCCCACGAATTTCCATCAAAATAGAAATTCTGTTTTGCAGTGCATAATTTGTTGCACTGGAACGAGAAGTTATACCTCCAATATTTAAAATAACTTGGTTATCCATACGTTGCGAGGAACAATAGTTTCTGATCACTCGTTTATTTTTTTCGAGTAGGGATTTCGTAGGAGTCACAAAGTCGTTTTCGATCATTTTTCGAATGTTTTCATCTACATTGAGGTTTCCGGAGTACAAAAACATTGCATCGTAAGAAGATGTCAAGCAATCATCAATATCTAAGAAATCTTTGCGTTGTGGATTGTATTCGTGAAAATCAATCACCACATGGGGATCAAAGGTATTGATGGCATTTTTAACATTTACGGTTTCAGGCACATTCAAGATGCCTAAATTGCGATTCAAATCAGTTTCGTCATTTGAAAATCGAGTTTCATCTTTATGCCCATCTACGTTTACAATAGGAATAATTTGGACAATTGCTTTGTCTAAATAGGCACTATAGCTTGGGTTTTCAAGAATTTCATAAATGGTATTCAACATGGCGTCTGTGCTGATGGGTTCGTCACCATGCATACTGCCTAAGAAGGTTACTCTAATTTTTTGAGAATCACTTATTTTACCTTTTTTATTTAAAGTGACCAAAGGAACGTTGTTGCCTCTTTGCGATTTTCCAATGGTAGCAATGGTCATCACTTCAGGATACTTTAGGGCTAAATTGTCTAAAAATTTAAGCACATTAGTGTAACTGGTATAGTAATCACTTCCAGTAGTTATGGGTACAGGAAGTTGTTTTTCAGGATCTGGAAAAAATTTGGTATAAATGTCGTTTTCTTGAGCGTTGAGGTGCATGGCAAAAAGAAAACCAACTACTGTGATGAATATTTTTTTCATAATTATAATTGTATGGTTAACATAATTTGACCGTATAAATAATCCTTATCGCCTCCTTTGATGTTGGATTTGCCAATTTCTGTTTGAATTTTCAAATCGTGACCTGCAAGATATTTGGTAGCCACAAGGGAGTAGTTTTTGTCGTACGTATCGAAGGAATTGGATACTTCATCTTGGAATAATTGGGTATAACGCAAGCCAAACGACCAGCTAGAAGGCAATAAATAGCCCGCTTGAACATTGAAGCCTGACCCTAGATTTAATCGGGAGAATACTCTGTTTTTGTTCTCTTCAACAGTAGCATCAATGGGAAATGGTCTATATGCGCCTGCTAAAGTGAACTCACCTGTTACGGAATCAGACATGCTCGCTTTGGTCATGAAATAACTTCCCAAAGAATAAAAACCTCGGTATTTGAACATATAATCAACGCCAAATTTTTGATAATCGGGTAAAACAATATTTTGATTGGCGTCTCCGTATAAATAACGCCCTCCGTTTGTACCTTTAGCTGAGGTTTGACCATTGTTATAACTGTACACTGCGCCGATTACTAATTTGGGCTTTTTCTCTCTGGCCAAGTCTTCCATATAAAATTCGCCTAGTTTTGAGAAAGCACCAAAGGGAAGATAATCCAAACGGGCGCCATATTTAAACCCACCATAATTTTTAGTTAATCCGGATTGTCCTTCTCCTGTAGTAATGGAAACATAGGGTTTGAACAATTGTCCTGCCACTCTAAATTGCCCTTGGTAGCGTACTCCGTAATCAAAAATAGCATCAAAAGCGCTTGAGAGTTCACTGCGTTCTATAAACCCTAATACTTCACCTTCAATTCTGGTTTCTCTAGAATCCAAATAATCAGCTCTTAGTCCAAAATTGATGCGGTGTCCTTTGGCAGGGCGATATTCGATGTAAGCATCTTGTAAAAGGTTATTGAAAGAACGATTTCCAGAAGTGGTACTTTGATAATCTGAAGCAAAATTCAAGCGAATTCTGTAATACAATTTTTTATCAAAAAGGTTACCGCTTACTTTCATACGCGCTCTTCGGATTCTGAACTGCGAATTCATCGTTTCAAAATCGTTGGAGGTATTCATTAAATATAATGATTGAACGCTTTGAGTAATGTTCATCGAGGAACCATTTTCAGAGATAAAATTGATGCCATCTCCAATGTTGTAATTCCTTTTTAAACGGACGATACTAGAGGTTGAGTCTAGGTTAATTTCCTCATCATTATCATAGTTATCTTTGTCATCATCTTGAGCATAAGTAGTGGCTCCAAAGACAAAACACAACAATACGATGAGGTAATGATTTAGTTTTGTTACATTCATAGTGTGGATGTTTATTAATTTTTAGTTTCAAAATTTCCATAAACAAGGATATCTCCATCTTTCATCATTTGTTTACCTCTTGCGATTACATCTGTCAGTTGTAAATCGGTAGTGAAAGCACAAAAATCGGCATCGAAACCTACTTTTATACTTCCTTTATGTTTTAATGCTAAATTTTTGGCAGGATTACTAGTGATTAATTTGAAGGCTTGTTCAATGGGTAATTTCCCTTCTTGTACTAATAGTACGACTTGTTTTAAATTCAAATGAATCGGTGCTTTTTTGAAGCCGATAGTAACGCCTTGTTCGTTGACAATTCCGATACCCGCATTACCATCACTACTAAAGGTCATCTTGTCTATCGATACGCCTTTTTCTAGAGCATACAGCACCGATTTGTAGGGGTCGGTGTATTTGGTTCCGCCTGAAGTAATGTCGATCATCCCGCCCAGTTTGGCAAACTCAATGGCTTGTTCAAATAAAGGAAGGGTACGCCCCACGTGCGTTGGAGAAATATGTTCGATTGGGAATTCGTATTTTTGAACTAATTCTAACAAAACATCCATTCTAGAACTAAGCGCGCCTAGATGGATATGAAGAATCCCTTTTTTGCCAGCGATTAAACCGCCTACGCGTACTTGTTTTAATTCTCGAAGTAAATCAATGGCTTCAGGGTACGAAGATCGTTCATCACTGATGGCTACTTTGCACCCTACTACTTTGTCAATGAAAATCATATCGTCTTGAATAGATTGGGTAAAGGTCACCGCATCCAAACCAAAATAACTGGTCAAGATATAGGCCGAAATTCCTTCAGATTCTAAAGATTTGGCCTTGGCGTATAATGTTTTGATACTTCTGGCGCTTCCATCGGTACCTAATAATCCTACTACGGTTGTAGTTCCGCATGCTATGAATTCTCCTAACATGATTTCGGGTGTCATAGACCCAAAGCCATGTTTGCCCCCAGCGCCCGTGATGTGCACATGTTGGTCAATTAAACCTGGAGTCAAGATTTTGCTATTAAAATCTATCACTTCCGAGAATAGCGTCGAAACTTCAATAGTATCCTCTATGGCAACTATTTTTTCTCCGGCAATAAGAATGTCTTTTTTGCCTAAAAATTCTGGGGCATAAACGGTGGCGTTTTGAATAAGTTTTAACATAGCTATAGTATAAAGTGGTGAATAAGCATTACTAATAGGGCCACAACAAACGGAATGGCATTGCGTTTGGCGATATCAAAAGGGGACACTTTGGCGATTTCTGAGGTGGATAACAGCACCCCCGAAATAGGGGAAACCGTTCTCCCCATCGAAGCCGCAAATTCCATTGGTAAAATCATATGTGTAGTAGAAACAGCCAATTCTCCGGTAAGTTTTGGTACCAAAGGACCAAAGGCAAAAAAGGCCGCATTACCACTTCCCATCAAAATCGAGGCTAAGAAAATCATCAGCGCCATCACAATACTAATCCCATCAGCACCTAAACCAAGACTTTGTGAACTGCTGATTAATCCATCAATGAACATCAAAGCAATTAATCCTTTAGAGAAAATCTCGGCAGCAATGATAAGCGTCACTACCGATTTAAAAATATCTCCCATTCCGTTGAAGAAGATTTTTAAAGAATTAAAAACTACTTTGATATCTCGGGTTCTGACCGCTTCAAAAACAAGTCCAACGAATACACAAAAAATCATCACCATAGTGGTATTTACATGTATTGGCGTTTCGAAAAATTGAAAAAGATCTGAAAAAACTAATAAAATGATGAGTGGCAAAATGGGAATAATGGCATAAAAAACCGGTACTTTCAATTCGATTTCTTTGGTTTCAACAGTAGTAACTTCCACCTTCATTTTTTTGTCGTAATATTTATTGACAAAGTAATAAGTGATCATTAAAGCGATGGTCAAAGGCACCATCAATGGGATTTGCGAACCAAAAAAATGAGAAACAGAATCGGTTTCGATAATTTTAACGGAGCGAGCTGTAATCACTGAAGCAGGTCCCACTCCAAAAGCAGTACAAGCTGTGATTACGGAGGCTGCAGAAAGGCGACTCACCCCCAAATTCACCATAATAGGAAAAATAGAAGCCATCAATAAAAGAGCTAGACCAGCGGCTGATGGAATACAAATAAACAGAAATTGCCCGATAGGAATTACTAATGAGGCAATGATGTACGGGTATTTTTTGAGTAAAGAAAGTGGTTTCATGGCCAGATAAACCAAGGCATCCGAAGCACCAATTTTATCAATAAAAGCTACGAATCCACCAATGGCCATAATCATCAAACCCACATTAGCATTGGTTTGACTGAAGGCTACGCTGATGTATTCAAAGATATCAAAAAAGGCGGAGCCGGTGGGTTTGTCTAGTTTTGGCATTTCAAAACCTAACACCGAGGCGACTCCAAGCATTAACAATCCGCTAATAATTAGGACAGCATGTGCATAATAGTTTTTGATTAATAACCTCGCTACGATTGCAATAAAGAAAATTGCAATTAAAGAACCTGCTAGTATCATAAATTTTGAATTAAAATGGATTTAATTGGTTTAAAATCATTGATTTTATGCGTTTTAGGCTTTATAAAGGTATAAATTTTATTAAATGTAACTACGTAGCGTTTAAACTTTGTTTATTCAAAGTGTTTAATAACCAGGTTTTTGACTAGTTCCTTACAAAATTAGGTACTACTTATTTTGGCTTTTATGATAAATGTCAACGAACGGAGACTTTGGGATAGGTTTAACGCAATCTGTTAATTCTCGTTAATTTTCAATAATTGGGTCTAGATTTTGACACTGAATCGGGTTGGTTTGTAACTATTAAACCTGTGAGTAGGGTAGGTGGACTAATTTTTTTTTAAGGAGAAGCCCTAGCCAGCTAGCATAAAACCCAAAATCAAAAGCAGTTTCCTAAATTTGATTTTGGGTTAAAAAGTTGTTCAAGTATGTCTAAAAAAGCTAGTAGTTAAAGCGCTTAAATGCTTCTATAGCTTCATATTCTGCTAGACCTAATTGGTCATACAATTGAGCTGTTTTTTTATTTCTGTCTTCGGCTCGTACCCAGAATTCTCTAGAATCATTCCCTTGAAACATTACTCTATCTTTTTGCGATTGATGGTACAAAATGGCTTGTCGTTTTAATAGTACTTCGTCTGGACTTAAAGGAACGGCCATGTCTATTTCGTGCAGGTCCCATTCATGCCACGCACCTCGGTACAACCATAACCAACAGGCTTTCATAAAAGGCTCTGATTTTAAGGCTTTCATAGCAGCAAAAATAGCATTAAGGCATACTTCATGCGTTCCGTGTGGGTCGGCGAGGTCACCAGCAGCAAAGACCTGATGTGGTTGAATGCGTGTAATGATTTCTTTTACAATAGCAATGTCTTCAGTCCCCAATGGATTTTTTTGAACCTTTCCCGTTTCATAAAATGGTAAATCCAAGAAATGTACATTTTCGTCTTTTAGACCGATGCATCTTACGGCTGCATAGGATTCTCTTCTACGTATAAGCCCTTTTAACTGTCGAACTTCTTCCGAATCGATGGCGCCTTTTGGTTTTGTTTTAATGGTATTTATGACCGATTGAAAATGGATATCTGTAGCGTTTTTGTGTGTAAAATCATGAGCCACTTCAGCAAATTTTAGTGCTTCATCATCTGTGACAGCAATATTGCCAGAAGTTTGATAGACTACGTGAACATCATGTCCTTGTTGGATTAATTTTGCCAAAGTACCTCCCATAGAAATGACATCATCATCAGGATGTGGGCTAAAGAGGAGTACTCTTTTTTGGGAAGGTTCAGAACGTTCGGGTCTGTAGGTGTCCTCAGTATTAGGTTTTCCTCCTGGCCACCCCGTGATGGTATGTTGTAAAACATTGAACATGTTAATATTCAGGTCGTATGCAGATTTTCCTGCTGCCAAAAGATCAGACATTCCATTGTTATTGTAATCTCTATCTGTGAGTTTAAGAATTGATTTTTGAGTGTGTTGACAAAGCCAAACAATGGCTTTCTTTTTTAGCTCTTCTGTCCAAAGACATTCTCCAACCAGCCAAGGTGTTTCTAATCTTGTTAGTTCAGCTGCGGCACCTTGGTCTAAAACAAAAGTTGTATTCGAATGATGTTGTAAAAACGTGGCGGGAACTTCGGTGCTAATTTCACCTTGAATGGTTCTTTTTACGATAGCCGCTTTGTTTTGTCCCCAAGCCAATAATACAATTCTTTTGGATCGCAAAATAGTAGCTACTCCCATCGTTATCGCTTTTTTAGGAACATTATTAATACCATTAAAATCACCCGAAGCGTCTACTTTGGTAATGTAATCCAGCGTAATGATTCTAGTTCCAGAGTTGATGTGAGATCCAGGTTCATTAAATCCGACATGGCCAGTTCTTCCAATTCCTAATAATTGAAAATCTAAACCTCCTGCATTTTTAATTTTCATTTCGTAATCAATGCAGTATTGATTAATATATTCTAAAGGAATGGTACCCTCGGGAATGTTGATGTTTTCAGGTAGAATATCTACATGGTTAAAGAGATGTTGATGCATAAAGTAATGATAACTTTGAACGCTTTCTTTGCGCATCGGATAGTATTCGTCTAAGTTGAAGGTGATTACATTGGCAAAACTTAAGCCTTCTTCTTTGTGCATACGTACTAATTCCTGATACACTTTGATAGGCGAGGAACCCGTGGCCAATCCAAGGACACATTTTTTATGCTTTTCTTGTTTGTAGCGAATCAAATCGGCAATTTCTTGTGCGACTAAAATAGAGGCTTCGGAAGCATTTTTAAAGATGACATTGTGAATTTTTTCAAAGCGGGTATCTTCAAACTGACCTGCAGGTTGGTAACTAATGGGTGATTTTGGTTTGGATACTATTTCCATAATTCTGATATATGTTTTTAGATATTTGATACGTTAGGTTGAATTGTTTTTTACCACATAGGAGAAGTATAGAATTTATAGTTTTTTAAAAGAAACCAATAGACGTTTTACTATTCACATAGCTTATCTATGTGAGAAATAGAGCTATTTCTATTGTTTTCTATGTTGATTTACGTTAATCTATGATTCTATGTGGTTACTCTTTTTTTATTTGTATTTCAACCATTGGTTGTGATTACTATTCTGTGAATGAATTTGATGAGGTATTATAACGAGTTATTCATTACAATACTAATGCCCTTACTTCTGAGAAATCAGGAGTAAAACAAAGAAAACTTGCTGGGAATCCGGGTTGGATTTTACCTAATTGATTTTCCATTTTTATGGCTTTTGCTACACGTGAAGTGCCCATTTTTATGGCTTCATCTACTTCAATATTCAAATGTTGTATGGCATTTCGAATGGCTTCTTCCATAGATATACTGGCACCTGCCAAATTGCCTTCATCATTGCGGTAGAAACCATTGTCGAGATGCGCATCAAAATTTTCCCATTTAAAATTTTCTACTTTTCGGCCTAAAAAAGCGGCATCTGTAATCAAAAACAGCTTGTCTTTTTTTAAGGCATAAGCTATTCGGGCTGCGGCATAATCGCAATGTGCACCATCCAAAATAATGGGTGCATAAATGGTGTCGTTTTCAAAAACAGCACCTACTAAGCCTGGCTCTCGATGTCCAAACTGTGTCATAGCATTGAATAAATGTGTTACTAATTGAATGCCTTTTGAAAAATAATATTGCGCCTCTTGATAGGTCATCGTTGAATGTCCCGCCGAGAGTACGATGCCACTTTCTAAAAGCAAGTCTAATTGGTCTTCAGTAAAACATTCTGGGGCAATCGTCATTACTTTTATGACGTCTTTCCCGTATTTGATGATTTCTTCAAGTTCGGTAGTAGTAGGTTTTCGAACCTGTTTTACGCTATGAGCTCCCCGTTTTAAAGGATTCAAAAAAGGTCCTTCTAAGTGCATGCCTAACACGCCGTTGTTGTATTTGTTTTTATAAGATTGGATGGCTTCAATGCCTTGTAAAATGGTTTCTTTTGAGGAAGAAATCAAACAAGGAAGCGTATGCGTAGTGCCATATTTCAAGCTTGTTTCATAAATGTCTTGTAGGGTTTCTTCTGTTGGATACTGACTAAAATAAAATTTTTCACCACCATTAATTTGAATATCAATGGCGCCAGCCGATAGGTGATTCCCTTTCAAATCTATCAGCTCAACGTGTTGCGGAATTTCATTTTGAATGGAAAGGATAACTCCGTTTTCGATCACCACAACGCTATCTTTGAGTAGTGCCTCACCGGTATGAATAATTCCGTTGTAAAGTGCTTTTTTCATTTTTTAAATGGTCATTAATTTTTTTTCAAATACTCCTCTAAAATCTGAAGGCAATACCATTCTTGTCGTGGTAAATGGAATGGCCCTTTGTACAAGTTTCCTTTGGCGGTTTGAGCAATGGTTCCGTCGCGATGTAAGTAACCAAACCATTCGCCATTTTGAGCATCATGGAATTTTTCATAGGCATACTCATGCACCATTTTGTGCCATTGTGCATATTTCTCATTGCCTGTCATCGTGAAAGCCAATAAAGTAGCGATAATTACTTCGTTATGAGGCCACCAGAATTTCATGTCCTGCCAATATTCTTGAACGGGTTTATCGTACACATCTTTGTAATAGAGAATGCCTCCATGTTCTTTATCCCATCCGCGGTCCCACATATAATCTAGCATTTTGCAGCCTAAGGCAATTAAATGGGGATCGTTGTTGCGGTATTTGGCTTCGTGCAAGATAAACCAAGCACCTTCGATTGCATGACCGGGATTTAGGGTGCGACCATCAATGTGATCGATGATACTGCCGTCGGGTGCCACTTGTTCCATTACACATCGAATGTCATCTTTTACAAAATCGCGTTCAATTTCATCAATCCATTTACTAATCCATTCATCGCAGCGAGGATCGCCAATCGTTTCTCGTAATTGTTGAGCTGTATTGATCATAATCATAGGAACTCCAATCCCTTTGGATGGTCGGGTTGAGGTATATTTGGGTTGTAATAACCCAGGAGTTGTTGCGTATTCGATACATTTTCCAAATAAAAAACGAGCTTTTTCAGCAACAGCTTCATCCCCGCTCACTTTTGCGTAAGCTGCCATAGCAATCACTGCAAAGGTTTCCGAAAAGAAATACCGTCTTTTTCGAATCGGTTGTCCTTGACGAGTGACGTGAAAAAACATTTGTCCATCATTGTCAAAGCAATAGTTGTTCAAAAAATCTACCCCACATTTTGATGCCTCTAACCATTCTTTTTTGGGTTCAACCGTTGCATAAAGGGTGGCCAATAACCAAGAAGCGCGACCCTGAATCCAGACTGCTTTATCGTCATCAATCAAACTTCCATCGTGATCACGCATCAGTAAGAACCCGCCAAATTGGGTGTCTATCGAGCGAGGAAACCAAAAAGGAATTGTATCGTGTACTAATTGATTTTGATAAAATTCTTTTAAGTTTTGAAGTTCTGTTTTTGAATAGCTCATTTTTATTATTTAATTATTGTCATTTATTTTTTTGATTACATTCACTTACGTAATTCGGATATGCCTAAAGAACATCCAGCGAAAAAGTGGAACAAGGCAATCCTTCTTCATTGATTAAATTGGCATTTGTAAAAGGTTTCCAAGCATACAATACTGATTGAATAGTTGTTCCTTTCGGTTGGAATATCACCACTTGATTGCCCATAATCTTCGCTTCGACGGCTATGTGTTCCCCAGTTTTTGATACGATTTCAAATCCTTTTAGGGGTTGTTGTTCTTTGGTCATCAGTTTTTTGACAGAGGCAAAAGAAATCCATAACGCATCGCCTTTTAGTGTTACTTTTACGGGTATTGGTCCATAAGCGACGATGTCTTTTTTATAGGTTTCCTTCAAAGCTATTCTGGCTAGTCGGTCACCGATTTCTTTTTTTTGTATTGGATGTACGTCTTTTTCATCACCATAATCGATACTTACCGCCATAGCACTATTAGGCGTTTGTTGAGACAAGTGACTTTGCATCGCTCTGAATTCTGGCCAAGAAGGACGATCGAGGCTAGAAAGTTGTACAAAATAAAAAGGGAAATTAGCCTTCCAAGCCTTACGCCAACTTGCTACCATTATCGGAAACAAATGTTCGTACCAATTGGTATTATGTGCATTGCTTTCGCCTTGGTACCAAAGTACCCCTTTGATAGGAAAGGATGTAACGTTCTTAATTCCTGCCTCAAAATTGTAGCAGGGTTCGTAGGGATGACGCTGTTTGGGATTTGTACTATTTTTTAAATTTATATCGGCTCTTTCTCTTACCCAAGGCATCAAAAAATCTGATTTGCGCCAGTTGTACAAAACATCTACTGCTTTGTTGTCGTGTTCCAAAGTGTAACGATCTATCCAAGATTCAATGGGAGAGCCACCCACGGCTACTTGTATTAACCCGATAGGGATGGTTTCTTCTTGGATAATTTTTTTCCCGAAGTAATAGGCAATTGCCGAGAAATCTTTGGCTGTAACAGAGTCGCATACTTTCCAATTTCCTGAGAAATAATTCAGCTGATTGGTTTTGGCCAAGGTCAGGGAGTCCCAAGCGGATTCATTGGTTTCTTGTATGGGTTGGTAATGAAAAAAACGCAATTGTGTATTGACTTTCGTTAATGCAACTTCGGCTTTTCCGTTTTCTGATTTTTTGAGTGGGAACGCCATATTGGATTGTCCCGAGCACAACCAAACATCACCTAAGAGGATGTTTTTCAAAGTAATACTTTTAGTTTTGGTTTTTGCTTGTATTTCAAATGGCCCTCCGTGAGGCATAGCCGGAAATTGAACGTTCCATTTGCCATTAGCATCGGTTACTACAGTTCTTTTTTGAGAATGAAACACCACTTCAACTTGATCTCCCGCATTGGCTTTTCCATAAATAGGAATAGGTTGTTGGCGTTGCAAAACCATATTGTCTGTAAAAATAGGTGCCAAAGCCAAATCGCCGAAGTTGCCACTGATAGCGGAATATACCGTAGTTGCCAAAATCGTAGCGCCTTCTTTGGAAGGGTGTAAAGCATCTGGGAAAAGGTCTGGGCGTGAGGATAACTTTTCGTGTAAATCAACTAACGAAACTTCATTTACTTGGGCAACGTGTTCGATCTGTGCTTGGATTTCCCAAAACCATTCTCTTGTGCCCGATTTGAAACGAGGATGTTCGTTAAAAATTGGACTCATCCTGCAGATGAATACTTTTACTTTTGGATTTTGTTGCCTTAAAGTGGTGATTAGTTCACTATAGTTGCTTTGAAAGTCTTGTTTATAATTGGGCCAATTTCGAGGATCGGTATCGTTGAGTCCCAAATGGATAATAGCAATATCCGGACGATAGGCGATTGCTTCTTTGTATTCGTTGGTTTTAAAATAGGGTTTGTGTCCTTTCTTTAAAAGTGTCGCACCACTGTGACCAAAGTTTTTTACCTCATACTCTTTTCCCAATAAGGATTGTAAAACAGACGGATAGGCCTCCGATGTTGGATTCCCCAATAAATACCCTGCCGTAACAGAATCGCCTATGCAAGCGACTTTGGTTTGTGCGAAACCCACATCAACGAACCAAACCCACATCAGGAAAAATAGACAATAAGATTTTTTGATAAAAGACATAGTGTTTTTTTTAAATAATCTACCGAGACGAAAGGTGAATCTCGCCTCAGTAGATACAACAACCAAATTTCAACTTAACCACTCAAAACAAATACGATTTATTTATGCTTCGCAATAATCATTGACCTGAGGTTTTAAAAAGCAAAGCTGAACTAGCAAAGCCAAAACGACGATGCCGGCCATCATTGCAAAGCCAAAACCTAAAGTTCCATTATCTGCGTATTTTCCTAAAATAGAAGTTACTATGGCGCCACAACCTACGCCTGTCATATTCAAAATTCCATAGGCAGTGGCTCTATATTTTGAAGAGACAAACTGACAAAGAATAGGCATATTATTAGCGTCAAACATGCCATATCCCACCCCAAAACAAAGGCCTGCGCTTACAATATGCACAATTGAATTTCCAAAGCCTATGAGCAATAGCGCAGGAATGGTCAAACTCAATCCAATAGCACTCGTGTAAATTCGACCTTTTATATTTTTTTGTACCCATATATCCGAGAGAAGCCCCCCAAATAGTACTCCAAGTAAGGAAGAAATAGAGATGGTTATGGTAGCCAATGGCCCTGCTTGTTCCATGGCGATGCCTAAATTTTCAGAGAATAAAGTAGGCAACCAGTTTTTGGTAGCCCAACCCGGTAAGCTAATGGTAGCAAAAAAGAATAATATAATCCAGAAAGAAAGATTAGAAAATAAAAGGGCAATGCCTTTTAAAACGTCCTTTTTTTCGGAAGGAGAGTCATTTTTTATTTCAGTTTTGGTACTTGTAGCCGTTTTTATTTCAGCCAAAAAGAAGATTAAAATCACTGCATACACAATGCCAATCAATCCAAAATAATGAAAAGTACTGTGCCAAGAATACGCTCCAGCAATGGTAGCACCAAAACCACCTAAAGCCGATCCCACATAAAGACCTGTCATATGAATTCCGATGGCCAAGGATCTGGATTTTTGTTGATGATAATCGGCAATAAGCGACAGTCCCGCTGGAATGTACAATGCTTCACTAACTCCCATTAAGGCTCTTAGCCAATAGACTTGTTGGTAGCTTGTAGCATATCCCATAGCATATGTTACTAATGACCAAACAAACAAACTGCCTACAATTAACCATTTTCGGTTCATTTTATCAGCAATAATGCCCGAAATAGGACTCATCAATGCATAAATCCAAAGAAAGATGGCCATTAAGTGACCAAAATTTTCTCCTGAAACCAATTCAGGGATGTCTTGCTCCATCGAAGGACGCATCGTGGCGAGCATCTGTCGGTCCATATAATTGAGCAATGCCACAAACCAGAGCAGGGCTACTACTATCCACGGATAATATTTTGAGTTTTTCATAAAAGTAATCATTACTGTATTTTATAAATCAGGATACTTCTTTGTAGAAGCGCTATTGATTTTATTCTGTTATCTTTCCAATCATTATATTAGGTGTTCGAACACCAGGTTTTATCTCGCCATTGGATAAAACAATAGCTTCTTCCCACAAACAAGCATTTGTAGTTACTGGAGTAAGGAAGGGTAATTCGCCTATTTTTTCCCAAGAATCAGTGATTGTGTCGTAGGCTAGAATTCCTCTGTAAAAACCTTGATGCTGGGTAACGAGTTCGTTTTTTTGGGCTAGTAGTACTTCTTTTTCTTTTGTAGTTTCGGCAAGTGCTATTTTTGATAAGTAGGTTTCTATTCGATGAAAAATTTCACCGTTGTCACCACCTAGAAGTAGAATTTTACTTTTGCCTAGAGGAACAGCAGCTCCTGCGGAATAATTCATAATTGTATTCCCATCAGTTATCGAGGCTACTTCTTTCCATTGTTTCTGGTTGAAGTTGTACGAAAAAGTAGTGCTGTGTAATTCGCTAATTCCTGAAACTTTTTTGGTTCTTCCTCCAAAAACAAAAAGGCACGGACCCTCCTTAGTCTCTTGGACTACCGCAGTAGCATTGGCTAATGCCAAAGGAAGATCGGCTAATCTTTTCCATTGCAAATGCGTTTCATTCAAGTTTAAGCTATAGAAATCTTTTGAGGAATTTTGTGTTTCATCTCCACCTACGGCATACAGTACTTTTTCGTAATTGCTTAAAGCGATGTTTGATAGTGCTTTGGGCAAATCTGGAAGATGATAGAAAGTGACTTCATTTTTTGCCTTTCCCCATTTTAAAAGATATCCTTTTTTAGAATAACCATTTTTATTTTCTCCTCCCACATAAGCCACTCCTAAGTCTGTGGACGTAACACCACAATAGGCTATAGGTTCAGGTAAATAGGTGTCAACTTCGGTATTCCAACTATAGTTGTCGCCTTTTTTTTCTAGGACTTGTATTGTGTTATAGTATTTTTTTTGTCCTCCTTCCCAAGGCATTTTTTCAGGAAAATTTGCGCCACCAGCCACGATCAAAACATCTTTGTGTACTCCATTTATCGCTCCAGCCAATCCTAATATTGGTTTCCCTTGTAGGTCTTGCATATGGGCGGCTGTTTTCCATTCTATGTTAGGATTTATATTTGTTTGAGCAAAAAGTGAAGTGCTATTTGGCATGATTATTAGGATTAGTGTGAAAGAAAACAGTAGATTTCTTATCGTTTTCATTTTTAATCGACGCTATTAATTCGATTTAAAGCTCTTAAAATCTAAACTTTGCACATCTTTTTGAAAGGCTTCAAATTGGGATGAGGTCATGTTTTTTACGGGTAATCTGAAATCTCCTAGATTCAATCCTGTGACTTTCATATATGATTTTCCAACAGAAATTCCACCATATTTTCCTAGTAATCGAATCATATTGATGGATTTTTGTTGTAATTCTCTTGCTTTCGTTAGATTATTGTTTTCGAAGGCTGCTATCAAATCATGGTATAAAGGCGCTGCATAATTAAAGGTACTTCCTACGGCTCCTTTGGCTCCTAATACTAAAGCGGAGAGCATATTTTCATCACGTCCCCAAAGCATGTCATATTTTCCTTCTTTATAACTCATACAGCTTTGAAAGTCCATAAAATCTTCGTGTGTGTATTTTATTCCTGCAAAATTGTCGAGTTGACCATCCAAAGCTTGTACCAAATCAAACATTGGAATGTTTACTCCAGTTAATACTGGAATATGATAGTAATACAGAGGCATATTGGGCACACTTTCACCTACCATAATACACGCTTGTGCCAGCATCTCTACATTGGCCGGTTTAAAATAAAATGGCGCCGTCAGCGAAACAGCATATAGCCCTATTTCATAAGCATGTTTGGCCAAATCAATACAATCGTTCAAGCAAGTTCCTCCAAGGAAAACCATGACTTTAAAATCAGCATCGTGATTAGAACAATCGGCCCAAGCTTGTGCAACCGCTTTTTTTTCTTCGAGTGTTAATGAAACACCTTCTCCTGTAGATCCGTTGATAAAAGCACCGGTTACTTTATTGCGTTTTAAAAAGGAATAATATTCGGGTATGCGACTACAATCTAATTGACCATTAGCATCAAAAGGAGTGAATGGTGCGGCTATAAGCCCTTGTAAATGAGTTGTTTTCATGTTTTTTTTAATCTTAATAATGGAGTGTAAAAGACCAAGCCGAACTATATGCATAGTCGACTCAGTCATTTTCAGTAAAAAAGGGTTTAGCAGTCCTTAATTTTGTTTAATCTTTGGATTGTAGTTGATGGTGTTTTGAGAAATTGGAAATAAGATGGATTTCCCAGTCATTGAAGGTACCCAAGATGTTTTATTAAAACGTACCAAATCCCACCAAGCTTTTCCTTCAAAAGCTAACTCTTTTAAACGTTCATTTAATATGGTATCGTCGTTTGCGGCTTGAGTACCATTAGTGAATGAAGCAGTTGCGTCTGCTCGTTGCATTACAAGATTCATCTCGGTTGTTGGATCTTGACCCAAAGCGTTTTTGATTTCGGCCTTCATCAAAAGAATATCTGCCCATCTGTAGATGATGATATCACTAGTAAATCTTCTTAAAGATCCATCTACAGTCCCGTTGTATTTCATTAAACCTGTAACAACATCGGCGGTATTGGCAGTATTTCTTAAGGTTAAGAAAGTAGCATCTTTTCTTGTGTCTGTAGCCGAAAAAGTAAAGCGAGAAGCATCGGGCTGTACTCTAGAAATTCCCGCATTTCCAGAACCAGAACCTAAAGTTCCGAACAAGGCAGTCGCTGCTGAGGCAGTCGCTCCAGAAAAATCTGAAGGACCTACATACATAAAAGAATTCCAATTGTCTTGTAAATTTGAAGTAACATCAGTCAAAGAATAACGAATGGCAAATACGATTTCAGCATTTCCTTTGTTAGCGTAACTAAAGACATCTTTAAAATTGGGTAATAAAGTTAAGGGAGTGATGGCATTTATTGCGGTAAGCGCCACATTCAAATCTGTTGTTCCGCCTCCCAATTGCTTAGCAGTCCATAGATAAACATCTGCCTTTAACGCATTGGCAGCTGATTTTGACAATTGTACCTTGTTGTTCGTTTCATCAGGAAAATTGTTCAACGCTAATTCTAAATCCGATTTAATAAAAGCAAAGGTTTCTTCAATTGTGTTTCTAGGAATGATATACTCGTTTTGATTGGTATTTTCAGTTGGAGTTGTTACAATAGGAACACCGCCCCAAGAACGCGCCATGATGAAATAAGCCAAAGCTCTCATAGTATAGGCTTGTGCCAAATAACGTTTTTGTTCTTTGACCGTTGCAGGACTAAAAGTGATAGTAGGCACATATTTTAAAATTAAATTGGCTTGTTGTACTACAGTGTACAATCCGCTCCAGTCTACATCAATATTTTGAGCATTGAGGTTGTTGTTGTAATAATTAGCGAGATTCAAAGGCGATTGAACACCACCTTTAATCTCAGCGCTGCGAGCTCCTCCCAACAAATAGTAATTTTGTTGCGTTTGAGTTCTAAAACTATAGTATAAGCCATTTACAGCAGCTTTGGCATCATCTTCGGTTTTCCAAAAGGCATCTGAGGTGATACTACTTTCAGATTGAAGGTCTAAATCATCAGCGCAAGATCCAAAAAGGGTAAGTCCTGCAACTAAAAATATATATAGGATATGTTTATTTTTCATGGTATTGATTTTAAAATTACAGACTAATATTGATTCCAAAAATGATATTTCTTGGAACTGGATAGGTACCTGTTGCTCCTGCAGAATTGAGTCCTTGGCTAGATCCTCCATCAATTCCTTGTACTTCTGGGCTTAATCCGCTATACTTGGTGAAATAGTACAAGTTGCTTCCCGTAACATACACTCTAGCTGAAGAAAGTTTGATTTTTTCGACAAAAGATTTTGGAACAGTATAACCAAGGGTGATTTCTCTTAAACACAAGAAGTCTCCACTTTCGTAATAACGGCTGTTACCTTGAAACATATTGGTGTTGTAAGCAGCTCCACTCGCTTCAGAACGGAAAAGGTTGTTTTGATTGGTTTGATCCGCCCAACGGTAACGAGGTACATTAGTGATATCTCCTTCTTTTTGCCAAGATTGTAAACTCTCAGCAATTAAACCGTAGTTTCCTTGAAACTGACCTACAAAACGGGCTCTGGCTTCGTTATAGATGGTAGCCCCCAAAGAATAATCAGTTCTAACAGTCAATGAGAAGCCTTTGTAATTTACATCAAAATTGAAACCTCCCACAAATTTCGGGAACATATTCCCCATAAATTTACGGTCTTTGCTATCAATTATTTTGTTTCCGTCAGTATCTTCGAAGATGGCATCACCAGGTAATTTTATACCATTAGGATTTCCTCCAGTTGCAGAAGTTTTACTAACATAGGTGTCTCTGTAGATGGCATTATACGCATCGGCTTCCGCTTGTGTAGACAAAATTTTGATTTGTTTATGCGCATAAAAGTCACCAATTCTTTGGCCTTCTTGTAATCCTCCAACAAATTTATATTTACCTGTTGCTGCATCCCAAACTTCAGTTCCACCAATTCGGTTATTCAAGTTACCATTAAATGGAAGTTTTTCGATAGTATTTACGTTGTGAGAGATAATGAAACCCGCATTGATTTTAAGATCTTCGTTATTATAAATAGCAGCATTAATTTCCATCTCAAACCCTTTGCTTCTTAAAGCTCCTAAATTGGTCAAAACGGTAGAGAATCCACTGTTAGAAGGTAAGGTCAAATTGGTTAACAAATCGGTAGTGAGTTTGTTATAGAAATCTCCAATCACGCGGATTTTGTCTTGGTGAATACCTAGATCAAAACCGATATTGTTGGTTTTTGATTGTTCCCATTTCAATCCAGGATTGGCAATTTGAGAGTTTACTATGGCAGCTTGTCCGTTGTAATTATTGGCCAAACCATTGGTAGAACCTGAATAAAGTCCTCCTGCTTGAAAATCACCAAGCGTTCCAAGGTTACCATTTACGCCATAACTGGCTCTCATTTTTAAGGAAGAAACCACTTTAGGTACATGTTGCCAAAATCCTTCTTCGTGCGCATTCCATCCTACAGAAACTCCTGGGAAGAATCCAAATTTATTGTCTGGTCCTAAACTAGAAGCACCATCATAACGGAAGGAACCCGTAAACAAATATTTGCCTTTGTAATCGTAATTCAATCGTCCGAAAACACCATTAATTACAAGTTTGCTGTTGTTTGCAAAAACAGATACTGGAATGGGAGAAGAATCTAAGGTTTCGGTTACATCCGATGCGCTGCCTTTACCTGCGGCATTGAATGCCTTAATTACTCGGTTGTAATTAGAGCCTCCTAGTTTGGCTTCAAAATTACCGATAGATTCTAACTCCTTTTTATAGGTGAAAACCCCTTCAAATTGTGTTTGAAAATAACGATTATTAAACTGTGAAGCATTTCTAGAGTTGTCCAAAACACCGGTCCCGTTCAAAAAAGCTTGTTGGAACACGTTGCCCGCATTGTTTTCGCTATACAAGGACATCGAAGGCACGAAATTCAAATCTTTGGTAATTCTCAAATCTGCATCCACACCAAGTTGTAATTTTTCGTTTTCGTTGATCCCTTTAACTTTACCCATTTGGTACAAAGGATTTCCATTGATGTTGTTTTGACCTGGAGCTAAAGATCCGTCTTCTAATAAAAATTTAGTAGTAGGTGCATTGCCTAAGTAACGGTTAAACACCACACTATTGCTCACGACTTGATTGTTGTTGGATCTAGCATAGAGCATTTTTCCATTCACTGTAAAGTTGTCAGCCAGTTTAAATGAAGCATTCATTTTGGAAGTAAAACGCTCATAGCCTGTAAAAATCGTAACTCCGTCTCCTTTTAAATAGCCTAAACTCAAATCGAATAAGGCTTGGTCATTTCCTCCACTAAAATTCAAATTATGGTTTTGTGTAATGGCATTTTGAAACAAAACATCATTCCAATTCGTGCTTTTATACATAATGATATTGGCATTGTTCAAAGGATCTACCATTTCTTGCCAACCTTTGCCTTGCAATGTGGCAATGGCATCTGGAGTTAAACTCGATTTGAGTAAACTAGCAAACGGAGTGCCTGATGTTAGGTTATTACCTGTTCCATAAGGAGTGGCACCGGCTAATTGATTATCTCTAGCGTTAGGACGAGAGCCTCCTAAGATGTCTGCCGCATTTTTTACTCCTAATCTCGAAAGACGGATGAAGTCTTCGCCTCCAAGAAAATTATATTTTTTGTTTACTTGACTAAATTGAGTAGAATACCCGTATGAAATTTTTGTTTTTCCAGGTTTTCCATTCGAAGTGGTAATGATAATTACCCCATTCGATCCTCTTGCTCCATAAATTGAGGTAGAAGCAGCATCTTTTAATACTTGCAATGAGGCAATATCCGCAGGGTTTATGTCGTCTATTTGCAAACGAATTACCCCATCAACAATATACAGAGGAGTGGCGCCCGAAGGATTGTCTATCGAGGTACCGCCACGCACCAAAATATTGGAGGCTTTACCCGGTTGTCCCGAAGCGGTTCGAACAATAACCCCACTCACGTTTCCTTGCAAAGCTTGAGTCACGTTAGAATACGGAACGTTTTCCAACACTTTTTTGTCTAATTTCGATACCGAAGTGGTTACCGCTCTACGGTTTTGAGAACCATATCCTACTACGATTACCTCATTCATTTGTTGGCCAATTTCTTTCAACACAATTAAAAGGTCTTTGTCGCCATCAATTTTAACAACTTGATCTTGAAGACCAATAAAAGTGGCTAGTAATTCGGTAGCTTCATCGGGAACATTGAGCGCAAAGCTTCCATCAAAATCGGTTTGTATTGCGATTTTAGTTCCTTTCACTAGAATGTTTACGCCAGGTAGTGGTTCCCCTTTTTCGTTTACTACCTTTCCCTTGATCTTTTTTTGAGTACTACTACTTTGAATTTTACTAATGGAAAGCTCATTTTTAGGTACTAATGAGATAACATTACCCTGAATGATCCATTTTACGGGAGCATTCATAAAAATTTTCTGCAATACATTTTCTATGGTCGCGTTTTTTACTTCCATAGAAACAGGGTCGATTTTGTTTAAAATGGCTACATCATAAAAGAAAACGTAATTGGTTTGTTCTTTAATAACGTTCAATACCTTTTTTGCAGGTACCTTTTTACCTGAGAAGGTAATGGTTTGAGAAGAAACAGCTGCTGAAACATGAAGGGTAAAAGCAATTATCAATACAGTTGATAACTTCATAACTTTCCAGAATTTAGGGGTAAGCCAAGAATTTCTTGACTTGCATTTTGGTAATAATTTCATACTTTTGTAATGAATTTGGTTAATAATAAAATTTCCTTGCTTGGTTATTGATTTGTTTTTCCAATTTTAATTTTCTTTTCAAGAAGAAAAATAAGCCAGCAATGCTTCCAACATGTGCTGGTTTTTTTTTGGATCACAAATCAATGTTTTTAGGGGATTACCCTTATTGTTTTTCCTTCTATTTTAAAATGAATGTTATTGGTTTCTAAAATTTTTAAGACGTCATCTAAATTCAACTCCCGACTGATTTCGCCATCAAAATTGCGCGCATTGACTCCCTTTTCAAAAACGATTGCTACATCATACCATCGGCTTATTTGTTGCATCACATTTTCAAGACTTGTATTATTGAAGTAAAACAAGCCTTTTCTCCAAGCCATTACTTCATCAAAATTTTCAAGTTTCTTTACACTTAAAGTTCCTATGTTAGATTGGGTGGCTTGTTGGCCAGGTTCCAAAAGTGACTTTTCTTTTTTGTTGCTTACGAGTACACTTCCTTCCAAAAGTGTGGTTTTGGTACTTTTTTCTTCAGGATAGCTGTTGATGTTAAAGTGCGTTCCTAGTACTTTTACTTCGGTTGCATTTGCGGTAACGATAAAAGGATGATTTTTATCTTTTGCTACTTCAAAATAAGCTTCTCCTGTGATAGTCACTCTTCTTTCGTTTTGTATAAATGTGGTTGGGAATGTGATGGAAGACGAAGCATTGAGCCAAACTTTAGTCCCGTCTGAAAGTACTACTTGAAATTGCCTTCCTCTTGGAGTCGTCATACTGTTTAGGGCGACTTGCTTAGTTTTTCCCCCAGAGTAAATTAAAGTTCCCCCATTTTTGGAAACTAAGGTGCTATTTTGATTAGCCAAAACGCCGTTGGCCACACTATCGAGTACAATTTGTGAACCATCCGCCAAGGTGAGTATTGCGCCCGAAGTGCCAGGGGTGATTTTGTTTTTCTCAACCGCAACTACAGTGGGAAGGGTTGTTTTTGGGGTGTAGTTGTAATAGCCTATTCCTAAAAGCAAGAGTATGCTGGCAGCGGCTACGATTTTTTTCCAATGAACATAAAGGGATATAGTTTCTTCCTCGTCTTGTTCTGATTTTGGATGCATTCTTTCTTTTAACGCTTCCATAAAAGTAGTGGTTGCCTCTGAGTCAGCGGACCCTTCTTGAATTTGATCATAATTTTTCCGAAGGATACCCTCAAGATCTTTGGCGTATTGCGGATCGTCTATCATTTGAAGTAAACGCACTTTGCTCTCAGCAGTAATTTCTCCTGAAACATACTGCCGCATTAACGTTTTAAATTCTTTTTTTTGATACATAGATTTATGGTTTTGAACGCATTACAACCCTTCTAAAAATAAAGACGCGTTGTGCTAGCGAAAGTGGCAATGAAAAAGTGAAAAAAAACAAAAATATTTTTTAAAAGTCTGATTATAAGCTTATTTTTTTAGAAAAAAAAATAAAGAAAATGAAAAAATTATCCAAAAACACCACCCATATTGACTGTTTAGATGTGTTCTTAAAAAATTGAGGGCTTCCAGCAAATGCCATCGAATGGTTCTTTTGGCTAGGCCTAATTCCTTGCTGATATAATCGGTGTCTTTGCCTTCTAATCGGCTCAAAATGAAGATGGTTTTTCGGGGATCAGTCAATAAATCGGCACCTTGAAGAATGATGGAATTGAGTTCTTCTAGTTCGTATTGATCGTCCGGTTTGAGAAATAATTCTTGTAGTTTTTCTTCTTTTAAAGAAGCGGTTTCTATGAGTTTTTTTCGAATATGAGAAATGATCAAATTGCGACTCACAATAAAAAGATAGTTATCAAAACTTTGAATTTGTTCTAATTTCTGTCTTTTTTCCCAAATTTTAATGAATACATCTTGTGCTAATTCTTCGGCTATCGGATAAGCTTTGACAAAACTTAGGGCGTGTAACACTACTTTTTTCCAATATTTTCCTACCATTTGTGTATAAGCCCATTCGTTGCCATTGGCAATTTGTGATAGGATCAAAGATTCATCGGTAGCCGTTGAGGATGAATTCATAAAATGGTTAAAATAGTGTTAAGGAATTGCAAACATAGGAAAATATAGCTGCATTTTCTTTTTTTTATTAAAAAAAGTATCCTTGCAAAAAGGGCTATTTCTTTTTGTTTTCTGGTGAAAAATTAATTAAAATAGGGAATAAAAGATAGCAGTTACTTTAATTTACTGTTTTTTGTGTAAAATTTAAATAGGACTTGTATTCGCAGTAGCTTATTCAACAATGGCTTTGTCATATTTCATTTTCCTAAGAATTCTAAGTGCTTCCTTAAAGGATAAATACACTTGTTTGTAAGGTTTTAGGAGGGCTTTAGCGTCTATTAGTTTTTGTTTGGCATCTTCAAATCCGTTGAGGTAGCAAATCATCAAGGTAGAAGGAAGGTTTTCCAAATCTTTTAATTCCCTATCGTTTAGCAATTGTCCTTTTTCTAGTTTGTGTAGCAAAGCATTGTTCGCATTGTAAATATGATACAACATTTTGGTGTTGAATTCCGGTGGTTCAAACAAAAATTTCCGATCTATTTTGTAGTAGCCATTGTCGTGAAATCGAATCGTTTGCTGCTCCAAGGGATAATAACTGGTTTTGTCATTGAGTCCCAAGGGTACATATTCAATAATGGTAAAGGTATCCTCGTCAAAAATGATTTCTACCACATCCTGAGCCGAATAAAACAGCTTGATTTGCTCATTAATTAAGGCAATATCAACTCTTGATAAATAAGTTTTTCCTTTGTAGGGTTTGGGTATTCCGGCCCAACAAATCACAAATAATTCCTTGAAAACTTTGTATTTGGGCGACATATCTTTGTGGCGAAAATTCATAAAATCAATCACACCATCTAACGTATAAGCAATGCTGTTGCGAGAATTGTTTTCTATGGCAATGACTGTTTCGGTGTTTTGATGCGGGCGTTCAATAACTCCTTCAATCGGGAGTGTATTGCTTCCCCTTCGGATAAAAACCGTATGGGCTACTATGGTATGAATTCCTTTTTTAAAGAAAGAAGTTTTAGCATTTGGTTTAATCGTCACGAGTCCCACCACTTTGTCTTTGGGCAAATGCGGAAAAGGAATGTTTTCGTACTGAATTTGAGGCGGGTTTTCCAAGAACGCATTGACTAAGTTTTGAATGCGGCTATCATCAAAAAAATCGTCGCCTACAATCGTATTGTCTTGATCTTCTACCCCCACAACGATATAGGAATTATTAGTAGGATTGGAGTTGGACAAAGCGCAAATATGTTTCAAAAACTTCCCTTTTCCCTCCCGAGAATGAAGATTCAACTGTCTTTTTTTGTCATAAAAACTGCTCTCATCATTGTGAGCTAATAGATTTTTGATAAGCAAGCGTTTGTTAATCATGACTTGGCGGCTTTTATAGACTTTAGGTCTCTAAAAGTACACTTTTTTGATGGTATAGTAAAGAAAAAGAACTACCTAGCTTTTTTTGAATGCAATAAAAGTCTAGATAGTTCTTGTAGATTAAAGTATGTTAATTCCTTTTTACAATAGTGGGCGAAGCCTGAGCCGTGGGATACACAATCAAGTCCGCAATATTCACATGATAAGGACGTGTCACCACAAAATGAATAATATCCGCAATATCTTCAGGTTTCAAAGGCGTTAAACCTTTATAAACAGTAGCAGCGCGTTCCGTGTCGCCTTTAAAACGCACTTCGCTAAACTCGGTTTCCACCATGCCCGGATGAATCCCACCCACGCGAATGCCGTACGGATTCAAATCCATACGCATGCTTTGGTTTAGCGCATCCACCGCATATTTTGACGCACAATACACATTCCCATTCGGATAAACCTCCTTACCCGCAATCGAACCAATGTTGATGATATGTCCCGATGCTTTAGCAATCATTTTTGGAATAATCGCTTTAGAAACATACAGCAATCCTTTGACGTTGATATCTATCATAGCGTCCCAATCCTCCATATCTCCATTTTGAATGGAATCAAGACCGTGGGCGTTTCCGGCATTGTTTACCAAAATATCAATATCCGCAAAGGCTTCCGGTAAAGACGCAATGCTTTCAAAAACCGCTTTTTTATCGCGAACATCAAAACACAAGGTATGAACAGGTGTAAATTGTTCCAAGTCTTTTTTAAGAGCGTCAAGTCTTTCTTTTCTACGGCCGCAAAGCACGATTCTGAATTTGTTTTGGGCCAAAAGTGTAGCGGTTGCTTTTCCGATGCCACTTGTCGCACCTGTAATTAAGGCAGTTTTGGTCATAAATCTGGTTTATAAATAATAAATAGTTTTTTTTGGAACAGCAACAAAGAGGGCTGGTCTAGTAATGACGTTTGTCGGCTTGGTTATGTAGCGGATTATGGAGGAATAAATTTTCGGTTAAGGACTAATATTTTAAAAACAAAACTATTTTTCCATTAAGCCAAATACCCAAATCCAATAGGGCATCTATTTTATGCAGGTGTTATTTTGTCTAAATTCTAATATACACCTTCTTTTTCTCTTATCTTGCCATTAAATGATCCTGAATCATTCTTCTGTATATGGATCTTGTTGAAATTGGGTTTTCCCACTTGTATTTGTCCGTCAGAAAAAACATAGAGATAAACATTTTTCAGAGTTTTTTTCCAAACTTCTTTATTTTCCATATCTACTATAAGGACTTTAACTTTGTATATGTCTGAAAAGAAGTAATCTGGCGATATGGATTTCAGAGTTACTTTAACTTTTTCATATTTTACTCCCTCAATATCCATTATTGAAACATTACGCATAATTTCAGTATCAGTCAATGGTTTGGCTGTCTCTTGAGAAAAAAGACTTGTAGTAAAGTTAAAAATCAGAAAAATCAGAAAAATTCTTAGTTTCATAAAAATTGCTTTAGTTGGAAAAGGTTTCTATTTTCGTTTAAATTGTAAATTTATAATTTTTTATTTGTATAAGGGTAGGCTATCATTTCGTTACCCTAAAAACGGCTGTTACGATGGTAAGTTAAAATTACAATTAAACCGCAAATTTTTCATACTTCAGTTTTCGTTTATTAATTGTCAGATTCGAAACTTTCTGACTTCTGTTAATGTTTTCAATTTTCACACTTTTGTATTGTAAACTTCTTGCGGAAACAAGTACTTATTTTCTAATTGATTTCATTTGTGTAACTCCCACATAACGCCCCGCTATCCGCTATATCTTTTGTATCGCTGGGCGAAAAAAACCCAGCGATACAAAAGGATGCCGCTCCTATCGGGGTTAAAAGGCAACAAATTACTTTTTTGGTTACATCTGAACTACTAAGGAACTTCGTGTCCCATACTCTCGGTCCAAATCGCAAACCAATCTTCTTGGTCCAAAACCAATTGCGATGCCTTGAGTAAATTCTGAATACGAGCAATATTTACAGTACCTGCTATAGGAATAATCTGCGCCGGATGTTTCAAAATCCAAGCCAATAAAATGGAATCAGCGCCCATTTCATATTTCGAAACCAAAGTGGCCAATAATTTTCGCAATCGAAAGGTTTGTATATTGTCCTGACGGAAAACACTCCCTAGCGGATTCCAACTCAAAGGTCGAATGTGGTGCAATTGCATATAATCAAGACTTCCATCGACCATTGGTTGAAAATCAGTCGCCGAAAATTGAATTTGGTTAAATGAAATCGGAGTTTTTTGTCGAATCAATTCCGTTTGTGAACTGGTAAAATTGGACACTCCAAAATCAATAATTTTACCAGCAGTTTTTAATTTTTCAACCGCTTCTGCAATTTCGTCGGCTTCCATCAACGGACTTGGTCGGTGTAAAAGAAAAACATCCAGAAAATCAGTTTTAAGATTTTTCAAAGAATTATCCACTGATTTGATGATGTATTCTTTCGAATAGTCATAATATTTCACAGTATTGTTTCTTTTTGCGGAAACCATCTGAATGCCACATTTCGAAATCAATTGTACTTGTTCTCTATTAATTTTAGCGTTAAATAGTGCCTTTCCAAATTGAGCTTCAGTGGTATAGCTGCCATAAATATCAGCGTGATCAAAAGTGGTGATTTTGTTTTCAAAACAGATTTTGATGAGATTTTCCATCTCTTTGGTTTTGAGATTTTTGTCCCAAATGCCCCAATTCATAGCGCCAGCAATAATAGGTGATAAAGAAGATTTAGTCATGTTCGAATTTTGATTATTTTTTAATTTAACCTGCGTTTAAAAGTTAATTCTTCAAAGTTCATAAAAATTAATAGATACCATCATAATTCTTACTTAAAATAGTAACAAGCGCTGTTTTTTTAACCAATTTTTAACACTATACCTCTAAAAAAAAATTCAATTTGCACCATCAAAATTAGCTACAATAATCAAAAAGAATAAAACTATAACGATGGAAGAAAATACAACAACTTTAGACATTAGAGCAATCAATGAGAAAATAGAAAGGGAGAGTGCTTTTATAGATTTGCTTACCATGGAAATGAACAAAGTTATTGTGGGACAAAAACATATGGTAGAGCGATTGCTAATCGGGCTTTTAGGTCAAGGACACATACTGTTAGAAGGAGTGCCAGGATTAGCCAAAACATTAGCTATCAATACCCTATCACAAGCCGTTCAAGGTTCTTTTAGCAGAATACAATTTACCCCAGATTTATTGCCTGCTGATGTTATTGGAACCATGATTTATAACATTAAGCAAAATGAATTCTCTATCAAAAAAGGACCTATTTTTGCCAATTTCGTGCTTGCCGATGAGATCAATCGTGCACCTGCCAAAGTACAATCCGCTTTGCTAGAGGCGATGCAGGAAAAGCAAGTAACCATTGGTGATACTACCTTCAAATTAGACAAGCCCTTTTTGGTATTAGCCACACAAAACCCGATTGAGCAAGAAGGAACCTACCAGTTACCAGAAGCTCAAGTCGATCGTTTTATGCTGAAAACAGTAATTGACTATCCTAAAATGGAGGACGAACGCCATGTAATTCGTCAAAATTTAAAAGGAAGCTACGAAAAAGTAAATCCAGTAGTCTCTGTAGAACAAATTTTACGTGCGCAAGAAGCCGTTCGTGAAGTGTATATGGACGAAAAAATAGAAAAATATATCTTGGATATTATTTTCGCAACGCGTTACCCTGAAAAATATAAACTAGCCGATTTGAAACCTTTGATTGGTTTTGGAGCTTCACCTCGTGGAAGTATCAATTTGGCCAATGCGGCTAAATGTTATGCGTTTATCAAACGTCGTGGCTATGTAATTCCTGAAGATGTTCGCGCAGTGGTTCACGATGTATTGCGTCACCGTATTGGTGTAACCTACGAAGCCGAAGCTGAAAATGTAACTTCGGTAGACATCATCAACAAAATCGTAAACGAAATCGAAGTACCCTAAAAAGTGACTAATAATTAGTGAATAGTAATTAGCTTTTACTATTCACTAATTACTATTCACTAATCACTTAATAAATGGATACAAAAGAGCTTTTAAAAAAAGTACGAAAAATAGAAATCAAAACCAGACGATTGAGCGATCATATCTTCTCTGGTGAGTATCATACCTCTTTCAAAGGCCGCGGAATGACGTTTAGCGAAGTGCGTCAATACCAATATGGTGACGATATTCGCGCTATCGATTGGAATGTAACAGCACGTTACAACGAAGCCCACGTCAAAGTTTTTGAAGAAGAGCGCGAATTGACGATGATGTTAATGGTCGATATTTCGGGCTCTGAAAATTTTGGCTCTACCACTCAGTTCAAAAAAGAAATTGTCATTGAAATTGCCGCGACTATGGCTTTTTCGGCCACTCAAAATAATGACAAAATAGGTTTGATTTTGTTTTCTGATGAAATAGAATTGTACATTCCACCCAAAAAAGGACGTTCTCACGTCTTGCGTCTGATACGAGAACTAATCGAATTTGAGCCTAAAAGCCATAAAACGGATATTGCTCAAGCCTTGAAATTTCTATCAAGCACTCAAAAAAAGAAAGCGATTGTGTTTATGATTTCTGATTTTATGTGTGAAAACTACGAGCAAACCTTGAAGATTGCTTCCAAAAAGCACGATATTACTGGAATACGAGTGTACGATATTCGCGAAGAAAAAATGCCCAATTTAGGAATGGTGACGATGCTCGATGCTGAAACAGGACGTACTCAATTGATAGATACGGGTTCAAAAACAGTTCGAATGAATTATGAAAAATATTATCAAGATAAAGTAAATTATTTCAAAGAATCTTTTCGTAAGTCAGGCTCAGGAGTAGTGAATACAAGAGTCGATGAAAGTTATGTGACCAAATTATTAAGTTACTTTAAATCTCGTTAAACTAGCTTTTTCAGAGTATTAAACTCTGAAACGGTTAAAGTTAAAAACCAATGAAAATTAAACTTTACCTATTATTTATTGTTCTATCGACTTCTCTTTTTGCTCAGCAAAAACAAGTGTTGACGTCTATAGACACCACCAAAAATAAAATTGGTGCCGAGTTTAAATTGACCCTTAAAACCACCGTGAAGGCTACTTCCAAGGTTACTTTTCCTAACCTAAAAAATGTAGGACCACTTGAAGTAATTGAATCTTATCCGATTGACACCGTTAAAAAAAATGACCAACTGGAGTTAATCAAAAAATATGGTTTGACTCAGTTTGATTCTGGAAAATATACCATTCCTTCGGTTAAAATTTTAATTGACAAAAAACCTTTTTTCTCGGATTCTATTAAAGTGGAAGTAGCCAATGTTGCTGTTGATACTTTGAAACAAAAAATGTACGATATCAAAGGTATTATCAAAGCACAAAATTCTTGGGGCAATTGGTGGTTGTACCTTTTGATAGCTCTTGTTATCATTGGGGCAGTAGCCTATTGGTATCTCAAAATTCGTAAAAAAACAGTAGCACCAGAAGTTGTCGTTTACAAAACGCCTATCGAAAAAGCCACGAGTTTATTGAATACTTTAGAGCAAAAAGAGCTTTGGCAAAAAGGCGATGTAAAAGCGTATTATAGTGAATTGACCGATATTGCTAGAAATTATATAGAAGAAGCCATTGCAATTCCAGCGATGGAAAGTACCACAGCGGAATTAGTTGCGGGATTAAAAGCAGCTTCTCAGAAAAAGAAAATGAAGTTATCTCAAGAAACGATTGAGAATTTAGAGCGTGTTTTGAAACAAGCCGATTTGGTAAAATTTGCTAAATCAAAACCCCTAGATTTCGAAATTACCGAGGATAGAAACAAAATTCAAAAAGCGATTTTAACCCTTGATAATGCAATACCTGTAGTAGTAGAATCTGAAGAGGAAAATGTGTTGAACGAAGCACAAAAACAAAAGCAATTGCAACTGCAATTAGAAAAAGAACGCAAAGCCAAAATCAGAACTTATGTTGGTTTGGGTGTAGGAATAGTAGTTGGAGTATTCTTATTTTTTGTGGTGACCAAAGGATTTATGTACACGGTACACTCTATTATCGGACATCAAACCAAAGAATTATTAGAAGGAGAATGGGTGAAAAGTCAATATGGAAATCCTGGTGTAATCATTGAAACTCCAGAAGTATTAACGCGTGTCGATTTGAAAAAAGCATTACCAAAAGAAGGTTTGGCTTTAATTAAAGACATGCAATCCTTTGGTTATGGAAGCTTTTTGGATAATTTCTATTTAATGGTCTCTACTTATAGTTTCAAACAAGAAAATGCCCTCGATTTGTCAAAAGCCCTCGAAGGTTCTATAAAAATGATGGAATTACAAGGCGCTCAAAATATGCTCGTTAAACAAGAAGATTTTGAAACTCCCGAAGGATTAAAAGGTATTAAAGGATACGGAACATTCTCCAAAGTTGACGATCAATCCAATAGTAGTACGAAATTGTATTATGAGATATTATTGTTTAGTCAAAATGTTGGATTGCAACAAATTATGATTTTACACGAAGAAGGAGATGAGTACGCTATAAAAATAGCAGAACGTATATTGAATTCTGTTGAATTAAAACTAACAAGAAATTAATGGAAAAAATCACTTTTTTAAATCCTGAGTTTTTTTGGTTGTTCTTGTTACTACCAGTGGTTATTGCTTGGTTGTTTTGGAAAAAGAACCAGCAAGTAGCCTCGCTTAAAGTGAGTTCTACAGCCGGTTTTCAAGGCAAAAAATCATTTTGGGTGTTGTTGAAACCGTATTTGAGCGTGTTTAGAATTTTGGCCTTAGCGTCGTTGATAATCGCAATGGCTAGACCAAGAACAGTCGATGTAAGCAATAGAACCAAAACTACCAAAGGAATTGATATTGTTATGGCAATTGACGTTTCAGGAAGTATGTTGGCCAAAGATTTAAAGCCCAACCGTATGGAAGCTTTAAAACGTGTGGCGGCGAGTTTCGTAGACGAAAGACCTAATGACCGTATCGGTCTAGTAGTCTATGCTGCCGAATCCTACACTAAAACTCCTGTGACTAGTGATAAAGCCATTGTTCAAGAAGCCATCAAAAGCATAAAATACGACAACGTTTTACAAGACGGAACTGGAATTGGGATGGGATTGGCGACAGCCGTAAACCGTTTGAAAGACAGCAAAGCTAAAAGTAAAGTCATTATTCTCTTGACGGATGGAGTGAATAATGCTGGTTTTATTGAGCCAGAAACCGCTTCAGATATTGCCAGACAATACGGAATCAAAGTCTACACTATCGGTATTGGAACAAATGGAATGGCAATGTTTCCTTATGCAATCGCACCGAACGGAGGCTTTTTGTTCCAAATGATGAAAGTAGAAATCGACGAGCAATTAATGAAAAACATAGCCCGAAAAACCGATGGTAAATATTTTAGAGCGACTAGCAATGACAAATTAGCACAGATTTATAACGAAATCAATAAACTCGAAACGACAGAAATAGAAGAATTGAAGTTCTATGATTATGATGAAAAGTTCAGATTTTTTGTATTGCTAGCGGGACTATTGTTACTTATTGAAGTTGGTTTGAGAAATACAATATATAGAAGTTTCATTTAAAACATTGATTTAAAAAGGATTGTTTTAAATAAAACAAAAATCAATTTTTAAAATTCCAAAGGTTGGAATTTATTTTGGAGTAGTTACACTCACAATTGGAATTTGGGATTTAATTTTTGGAATTTAAATAAAAAATGGAATTAGACGAAAAAAAATATTTATACCTACTCATCTTATTGCCTCTTTTGGTAGTGGTTTTCTTGTACAATTTGTATTGGAAAAGAAAAAAACAACGCGAATTTGGTTCTGTTGAAATGGTGCAAAAGTTGAGTCCAGATAGCTCTAGTTTTAAATCGGTATTGAAACTAATTGTTTTAGTATTGGCTTTTGCATCCTTGATTTTAGGTTTGGTAAATCCTAAAATTGGCACCAAAATGGAAACGGTGAAGCGTGAAGGTATTGATATCGTTTTCGCGGTCGATGTGTCTAAAAGTATGCTGGCAGAGGATATCGCCCCCAGTCGTTTAGAAAAAAGCAAGCAAATTGTATCGCAAATCATCAACCAACTCGGCAGTGACCGCATCGGCATTGTGGCTTATGCAGGAAGTGCTTTTCCAGTGTTGCCAATCACCTCAGATTACGGTGTGGCGAAGATGTTTTTGCAAAGTATGAATACAGACATTGTTTCGTCTCAAGGAACTTCTTTAGACGAAGCGATTAAATTATCGGCTACTTATTTTGATGAAAAAAGCAAAACAAGCAAGTTGATGATTATGATTTCGGATGGGGAAGACCATTCAGAAGGAGCCGAAAGCGCCGCCGAAGAAGCCAATAAAATTGGTATGAAAATCATCACGATTGGTGTTGGTACAGAGAAGGGTGGTACGATTCCTTTGCGTCGAAACGGTGTGATTGAAAGCTATAAAAGAGACAAAGAGAATCAAATCGTTATCACAAAATTGAATCCAGAAAGCTTAAAAAGCATTGCAAAGGCGACCAATGGAAATTATGTAAACGGCGCCAATACTAAAGAAGTGTTAGAGTTTGTAAAAAACACTTTGGATAAAATCCAAAAAACAGAATTTGAAGCGACTGAAATGGCAGAGTATCAATCTCAATTTCAATGGTTTTTAGCGATTGGTTTTCTGTTGCTTTTGGTAGATGTATTTCTATTAGAGCGCAAAACAAGTTGGGTGAAAAAATTGAATTTGTTTAACGAGAAATAAAGTTTTCTAAACTCAATGTGAAGTTGATAAATGTACTTGAAAGTGATAAAATACAAAATTACAAATGATTAAAAAATATTTCATATTCCTTTTCTTGTTTTCCCTTTTGGGGCTAGGCGGCCTATTTGCTCAACAAAAAGACAAAGCATTACCAAAAGCGAATGAAGAATTTGCAGCAAAAAAGTTTGTAGAAGCGGAGGCAAATTATAGAGTTTCACAATCGAAATTCCCTAACCGAACGGTGGCTCCCTACAATTTAGGAAATGCCATTTATAAGCAAAATCAAAATGCCGAAGCACAGTACGCCTATGTTGAAGCACTACGCAAAGCCAAGGTAAAATCCCAAAAGCATAAGATATTGCACAACTTGGGCAATACTTTTATGAAAGATAAAAATTACGAAGCCGCAGTTGATGCCTATAAAAATGCTTTACGTTCTAATCCCGAAGATGAAGAAACTCGTTATAATTATGCTTTGGCCAAAAAAATGCTAAAAGACAATCCACCGAAAAACGATAAGGATAATAAAAAAGACAAAGACAAGGATAAAGATAAGAAGGACGACAAGAAAGACGGCGATAAAGACAAAGACAAAAAAGACGATAAAGGCGATCAGGACAAAAAGCAAGATCCTAATCAAAACGAGCAAAAAAACAGCAAAAATCAAGACCAAAAAGGACAACCCAAACCAAAACCTGGAGACATTTCTAAAGATCGTTTAGAAAACCTTTTGGACGCTGTAAACAACGAAGAAAAGAAAATTCAAGATAAAGTAAAAGCCAAACAAGGCCAAGGAAAACCAGTTCAAACCGAAAAAGATTGGTAATTCAAAAACCGCATTTTAAAATGAGAAAATTTATTGCAGTTGCACTTTTTATAATTGCTAACCCACTTCTGGCTCAAGTTCAGTTCGAGACACGAGTGAGTAAAAACACTTTGGCACTAAACGAACGCCTTCGTGTTGATTTTATTATGAATGTAGATGGTGATAATTTTATTCAACCTTCGTTTGATGGCTTCCGAATCATCGCAGGACCAAGTCAACAAGTAAGTCAATCGTGGGTCAACGGAAGAAGTTCTTTTGAAAAAGTGTATTCTTATTTTTTGTTACCTACTCGAAAAGGAGCTTTGGTGATTAAGCAAGCCGCAATTGAGTTCAATGGTCAGGTATACAAAACGGCTCCCGTAAAGATTAATGTGAGCAATGCAGTGCAGCAATCTGAGGAAGAGAATGACGGACAAGTTTCTGCCGATAATAATTTGTATTTAGTAGCCGATGTCTCTAAAGCCAATCCGTATATTAATGAGCCCATTACGGTAGTTTATAAATTGTATTTCAGCTTTAATATCGGAATTTCAAATTGGCGTGAGTTAAGTAAACCGAAATACAATGATTTTTGGAGTCAAAATATTGATATCAAACAGTTAGTCGCTGAGGAAGGGATGTTCAAAGGAGAGCGTTTCCGTTATGTAGTGCTTAGGAAAACCGTTTTGTATCCTCAAAAATCAGGTAAACTCGAAATCGAACCCTTGTCACTTGATATAGATGTACAATTGCCAACCAACAGAAGGGATATGTTTGGTCAAATGATGATTCGTGAAACGAGCAAAAGAGTGTCTGCGGGATCAAAAACTATTGCGGTAAAAGGATTACCAGAATCGGGCAAGCCAGCTGATTTTTCAGGTGCCGTGGGAAGTTTTGATTTTAAAGTGACACCAAGCAAAACAACGCTGCACAATGGTGAAAGTTTAGAATTGGTAGTAAGCGCCGCTGGAAAAGGCAATCTCAAATTATTCACCTTGCCCAAACCGGTTGTTCCAAACGCCTTAGAAATGTATGATCCTGTTCATTCGGAAGCGGTAAATACGCCACTTTCTGGAATGGCAGGTAAAATTTCGGATAGTTATACGATTATTCCGCAGTTCAAGGGAACCTATCCAATTAAACCCATGCAGTTCTCTTATTTTGATTTGAATTCGGGCAGCTATAAAACGATTACTTCCCCTGAAATTTTGGTAACGGTTTTAGATGGACCGACGGCTACAGATAGTACATCGGTGGCAAGTGCCGCTAAAAATAACAGTAGTAGTCTGGAGCAATTCAAATTTATTAAGGGAACAACGGAGCTAGCAGATGTTCATGCGGATGATTTCTTCGGATCAAATGGGTATTATGCTTTGTTACTATTACCTTTTGGTATGCTCCCTCTTATAGTGGCCTTTAAAAAGAAAAAAGAAGCCATAGATCGTGATGTCTTTGGTAACCGAATCAAAATGAACAATAAATTGGCCAAGAAATATTTGTCGGAGGCCAAAAAGCAAATTGCGAACAAAGAGTTGTTCTATGTGGCACTCGAAAAAGCGATGCATAATTTCTTAAAAGCCAAATTACACATCGAAACTTCAGAAATGAGTAAGGATAATATTCAAGAATTATTGTTGTCTAGAAAAGCCAATCCTGAAGCTGTAAGTGATTTTATTGCCTTGACAGAAAATTGTGAGGTAGCACGTTATGCGCCTTCTTCTAGCGCCTCGATTCAGCAAGATTTTGATAAAGCCGTCGAAATTATTTCGGGATTAGAAAAACAAATTGTGTAAACTACAAAGCATAGAAGTGCAATCAAGAGTAATTAAATGAGCACTTTATAATAGTGTTCTTAGCGCTTCCTTTGTGATCTTTGTGTTTAAAATTTAAACAAATTATGAAAAATATAGTTTATTTATTATTACTTATAACCAGTGTTTTAACTGCTCAAAATGGTTTTGAAGCGGGGAATGCGTTGTACAAAAAAGGGCAATACGAGCAAGCCATTCAGGCCTATGAATCGGTGGTGCAAACGGATAAAAAAGAATCGGCCGATTTGTATTTCAATTTGGGCAATTGTTACTACAAACTCAATCAAGTAGCTCCAGCGATTTATAATTACGAGAAAGCTTTGGTTTTAAAACCCAATGATTCAGAAATTCTAAACAATTTGAAATTTGCCCAAAAAAGAACCATAGACGAGATTAAAGTGGTTCCCAAAGTAGGTTTCGAGAAACTAGTACACGATTTCACGGCATTCTTTCATTATGATACTTGGGCGTGGATTTCGATAGGGTTTGCGGTGGTGGTTTTATTACTTTTTTTAGGATACTACTTTACACAAACTTCTTTAGCGAAACGTGTTTTTTTCTTTGGGATGTTTTTTGGGCTACTACTCGTTTCGATAAGTGTTTTCGCCGCTTATTTTGAGCAAAGTCATTTCAAAAATGACCGACCAGCCATTCTTTTTGCCGCTAGTACCGAGGTGAGAAGTGAGCCTCAAATCGCTAGTCCCACCGTCATTAAACTCCATGAAGGGGCCAAAGTTTATGTGCTAGAAACCTTAGAACAATGGCGAAAAATACAACTCACAGACGGTACCGAAGGTTGGTTACTCGCCAATACTATTAAGGAGGTAAAGTGATTTTTCAGGTTAATTTTATACTAAAAGGGAGGTTTCTAAACGCAGAAAACCTCCCTTTTTTGTCTTTAAAATCTTTAAAACATGACGTTTTTCAACGTGAATTATTAATTGAGTTAAGGTTAATAATAAATTGGTTAGAAATAATATTACTTTTTCAGGTAACTCGAGGTAACGGACTAGTTAACTGAGGTAATTCTATCACTTACACGAATATTTCTTCTAAAAAAACATTGTAAGGAAACAGCTTTTTTTATGCTATACATAATGCTGAAGCTATAAAAAGAAAAGTATAAAAAAAGCCGTCCTTACTTTTTTAGGACAGCTTCTTTTGGTTTGTTACAAAAATAGATGCTTAGGCTAACGCCTGTTCTAAATCAGCAATTAAATCTTCTACATCTTCAATGCCTACGCTGAGTCGCACCAAATCATCGGTGATTCCCACTTCTTTTCGTTTGTCTTCAGGAATAGAAGCGTGCGTCATTAAAGCAGGGTGATTGGCTAATGATTCTACACCTCCTAATGATTCTGCCAAAGTAAATACCTTTAGTTTTTCTAAAAATGCAATGGCATCTTCTTTCTTTCCTGAGGCAAAGGTGAAGGAAACCATACCCCCAAAACCACTCATCTGTTTTTTGGCAATGTCATGAAAAGGATGCTCGGGTAATCCAGGGTAATACACCGTTTTGATCTTAGGATGTGTATTTAGAAAGGCGACTACTTTTTCTCCGTTTTCACAATGTCTTTGCACTCTCAAATGCAAGGTTTTTATGCCACGTAAGACCAAAAAGCTATCCATTGGCCCTAAGGTAGCTCCGGTTGCAAATTGTTGGAAATGCAATTGCTCTCCCAAAGCTTCGTCCTTAACAATCAAGGCACCGGCTATGACATCAGAGTGACCGCCCAAATATTTGGTAGCTGAATGCATCACGATATCGGCACCTAAATCTAATGGTTTTTGCAAATACGGAGTTGCAAAAGTATTATCAACCGCAAAAAGAATATTCTTTGCTTTGGTAATCTTAGCGATTTCTTGAATATCGGCTAATTTCATTAACGGATTGGTAGGCGTTTCTACCCAAACCATTTTGGTGTTTTCATTGATTAAAGATTGGAATTTTTCCAAATCATTCATGTCTACAAAATGAAATTTGATGCCTGAATCCTTATAAATCCTAGTAAACATGCGGTAAGTGCCCCCATACAAATCATCCATTGCAATGATTTCATCTCCAGCTTTGAAAGAGCGCAACACACAATCCGTAGCCGCAAGGCCTGATGAAAAGGCCAAACCTCTACTGCCGTTTTCTAGACTAGCCAAGGCTTGCTCTAACGCACTTCGTGTTGGATTAGCCGCTCTACTGTATTCGTAATCGGGATGTAAAGGTTTTCCTGGACTCGTTTGTACAAAAGTCGAGGTTTGATAAACCGGAGGCATTACGGCCCCAGTGGCAGCGTCATGATGCTGTCCTCCATGAATTGCTTTGGTGTTAAATTTCATAACTTCAATTTTTAATGAGATTATATTGTAAAAGTATTTTAAGGGTTTAGAATCTCTTAGGATGGTTTAGCTGCTGAACTTCAGTGTGCTACATTTTTAACTTACACGATTTCATTTCCATAGAAAATTCATAATATCTTTTTGTTAAGAATGCCTAAGATGCTTTTGAAAATGCAAATTTACCGTTAAATATTGAAAACTCAATGCCTATCTGACCTACCTTTGAGAGTAAACCATCTTTTAAAAGATATGAAATTAAGAATACGCTCTCTTTTTATACTTGCTTTTTTGAGTTCTTGTTCGAACGAATTGAGTTTTGATTCCAAAGAATTTAGACAGAAAAGTACTTTGTTATGTGATAAAAATTGTACCGAAATTAAAATAGAAATTCCTTACGCGACGGCTAATTCTATTGCAGCCGATAGCATCAATCGGAAAGTATTTCAGGTCATTAAGGATTTAGTGTACGTCAATGAAACGCCCATTCCAGAAAATGACTATGAAGCGTTAGTGGCTTCTTTTATTAGCTCGTTTGAAAGTACCAAAGAGGCCTTTCCAGAAGCGGCCTTCGGGTGGGATGCCAAAATTGTGGGTGAAGTAGTGTATCAAACCGATAAAATCATAAATATAGAAATCAGCCATTATACTTTTACTGGAGGCGCTCATGGTTTTGAAGGGAAACAATCACTTCTCTTTAATTCCAAAACCGGAAAAGTAATTCAAATTAGGAATTTATTCCAAAAATATGCTGAGTTCAAAGGCACTGTTGAAATACTGTTTAGAAAAAAATATAAGATCCCGGCTAAGGGAGATATCAACCAAACGGGATACCTCTTCGAAGATGCTAAATTTCAATTACCGAAAAACATCTTTTTTACTACTGATGGCTTGCTCTTACATTACAATCAATATGAAGTAGCTCCTTATGCAGAGGGTCCTAAAACACTTTTTTTGCCCTATACTGCGATTAAAAAATATTTTGTTTTAAAATAAAGCTTAGTAATCAAATCGGATTAAAGTCATTTTACAACTCCATTGATGCTGTGCATTCACTTTTAAAAATTGCCGCTACAAATGCACTAGGAGCTCACGAACTACTAAATTTGATGTGATTATTTAGGTCAATTTTTGAATAGTAATTGCCTCCAATTTTAGATGGAGGCGTGCAATGAGCGTTTTTTAAGGCTTTAACCAAAAGTAGCGGCTATTATTTTGGTTAAAGCCAACACCATCAATCCCCTTAACTCCAGTTAAAGCTGTAGACAATTGAAATCAAGACAAGCTAAGTAGTTACAATTGGATCGCCTTCGTGACATTCGATGGCAATAATTCTATCTAACACTTTTTTTAATTTTTGAAAATCAGCGAATCAGCGGTAAAAAAAGTTTGCCAAGCTGCCGTCAAAGTTTTTCCACTTTCTTGAAATTTGTGGCGGAATTTTTTAAAGCAAATACCCGCTATTTATATTGAATCTGGCTTAAACGAATTTACGCAAACTCATCAATATCCCGATGTGTAAGCCTTCATGAAATGCATTAAATTGTATGGCTTCCTCTACCGAATGTAACGTAAAACCTGCAGAAGTGGGATATTCTGTGTAGTCTTGAAACACCCCGTTTTCGTAGTCCTTTTTCATTTGTTCCACCGTTGAAAAAAGCAAACCTTTGATCAAATCTACTTCTTCTTGTGTGGCGATGTGTTCCGGTTTAGCCCCTTTTCGGTATTTTTCTACCAAATCATCCGAAACTTGCAGGGGTAAACCCGATAATTTGTAGACTAATAATTGTTGGGTCACAACAATATGAGCAATGTTCCAAAACAAATTATTTGTAAAACCTTCCGGGATCTTGTTTAATTGTTCCAAAGAATAGTTGTCTAGATAAGGAGCTACTAATTTTCGGCTACTGGTTGTCAATTCAAATAGTGCGTTCATTTTTTTATTTTTTGGGATAAAAATACTCATTTTCCATGGAAATGAATTTTCTTTGTAGCTATAAAAAGCAACAAAAATGAATAAAATTTACTATTTAGCTTCTTGTGATACTTGCAGAAAAATCATCAAAGCTTTGCCTGAAAATCATCAGTTAGTTTTTCATGATATCAAGCAAAACCCAATTACAGTTGAAGAATTGGAGGAAATGCATCGACTTTCGGGAAGTTATGAGTCCTTGTTTAGCAAGAAAGCGCAATTGTATAAGTCTATGGATTTAAAAAACAAAAACTTGACGGAAGCCGATTATAAAAAATATATTTTAGAACATTATACTTTTATCAGTCGCCCTGTTTTTATCATCAACGATGCCATTTATATCGGGAATAGTCAGCAAAATATTCATCAAGTGCATTTAGCATTAGCCCATGTCTAAAAGAAATCTTGCCTTATTAGGCGCAACCATCGTTTCAATTATTTACGGAGTTACCTTCACCATTGCCAAAGATGTTATGCCTGCTTACATAGATGCTTTTGGGTTTATCTTGCTTCGAGTGGGCGGTTCGGTACTTCTTTTTTGGGGAACTTGGCTTTTTATGCCCAAAGAAAAAATAGCTTTGAATGATTTCCCAAGAATTATAGCCGCAGCTTTTTTTGGAGTAGCGTTTAATATGCTGACTTTTTTCAAAGGATTAAGCCTTACATCGCCTATTTCGGCCGCCGTCATTATGGTATCTACTCCAATGATTGTACTTGTATTATCGGCTCTATTAATGAAAGAACGCATGAAAAAAAGCATGGTAATAGGCATTCTCTTGGGATTACTAGGAACCGCTTTTTTAATTCTTTACGGAAAATCAATTGGGAATGCACCTCACGCCGGATTGGGCAACTTTTTAGTATTGGTCAATGCGATTTCCTATGGTTTTTACTTAATTATTGTAAAAAAATTAATGCACACTTACCATGCGTTTACGTTTGTAAAATGGATTTACCTCTTTGGTTTTGTGATGGTGCTTCCTTTTGGATGGAATGAGTTTAGTGCAGTAAATTGGGCGATAGTTCCTGAAGCCATTTATTGGAAAATAGGTTTTGTGGTAGTAATTTCTACTTTTTTAACCTACTTACTAAATTTACTTTCCATGAAAGAGCTCAAGCCTACTACAGTAGCTGTTTTCATCTATTTGCAACCGTTTTTTGCAACCGTTTTTGCTATTGGTTTAGGAAAGGACAGTCTGAATTTAGTCAAAATTGGAGCAGCGGTTTTAATTTTTTCCGGCGTTTATTTGGTGACCCAAAAATCACCGAACACCCAAAATCAGGATCAATAAGTTTACTAAAACAGGGCGGTTTGTATACCAATTTATAAAGTATACAAACACCTCAATAAATACGTGGCTATAATTTTGAATAGTAAATGCCATGTTTCCCAAAGCGTTGTTTTTGGGCTAGGTGCCTTTTTTTCTTATCTTTGACTTCTTTTTTAGAACATACTATGATACAATCCATGACGGGTTTCGGTAAAGCCACGCTGCAATTGCCTACCAAAAAAATTACAATTGAAGTAAAATCCCTGAACAGTAAGGGCTTAGACTTGAATGTTAGAATGCCTTCGCTTTATCGTGAAATGGAGTTAGGATTACGCAATCAAATAGCTTCCAAATTAGAACGTGGCAAAGTAGATTTCTCCCTCTACATAGAAAGCACTGCCGAACAAACCTCAACCCGAGTAAACGTGCCGATCGTAAAAGCATACATCCAACAGTTGCGTGAAGTTTATGTGGATGCGGATGAAACCGAACTCATGAAAATGGCCATGCGCATGCCTGACGTCCTAAAAACAGAACGCGAAGAAATCGATGAAAACGAATGGGCACAAATCCAAACCGTGATCGATGAGGCCTTACAAAATATTCTCAATTTCCGAAATGACGAAGGAGCTTCTTTGGAAACAGAATTTAATCTTCGAATAGGAAATATTCGCCAGTATATGAACGAAGCTTTGGCCTTAGATCCTGAGCGCGTGCAAGCCATCAAAGACCGTTTGCAAACCGCAATCGCAGAATTGCAAGTCAATGTAGACGAAAATCGTTTTGAACAAGAGCTGATTTACTATTTGGAAAAACTAGATATCACCGAAGAAAAAGTACGTTTGACCAACCATTTGGATTATTTCCTAGACACCATCAAAGGAACCGAAGCCAATGGTAGAAAACTAGGCTTTATTACGCAAGAAATGGGTCGTGAAATCAACACTATGGGATCTAAATCCAATCATGCTCAAATGCAGAAACTAGTCGTTCAAATGAAAGACGAATTAGAAAAAATTAAAGAGCAGGTATTGAATGTTTTATAAGTAACTAGTGCATAGTGATTAGTAATTAGCTAATGACTATTCACTATTCACTAATCACTAAAAATATGAAAAAAGGAAAATTAATAGTTTTTTCAGCGCCATCTGGTTCGGGAAAAACAACAATCGTTAGACATTTATTAGGAAAGGAAGATTTGAATTTAGAATTTTCTATTTCAGCTGCCACCCGTTTGCCTCGTGGGGAAGAAGTAGAGGGCAAAGATTACTATTTTATGTCATTAGAACAGTTCAAAACGCATATCAAAGCCGAGGATTTTGTAGAATGGGAAGAAGTGTATCGCGATAATTTTTATGGTACTTTAAAAACCGAGATTGAACGCATTTGGGCTTTGGGTAAAAATGTGATTTTTGATATCGACGTAGCAGGCGGATTGCGCATTAAACATAAATTTCCAGAAGAAACTTTGGCCGTTTTTGTGAAACCACCAAGCGTTGATGAATTAAAAAGAAGACTCAAAGAACGCTCTACCGAAAGCGAAGACAAAATCAATATGCGTATTGCCAAAGCCTCAGTAGAATTGGCCACCGCACCACAATTTGATGTGATTATCAAAAACTATGATTTGCCTGTAGCGCTGGAAGAAGCGTATCAATTGGTGAAGGATTTTGTAAAAAATAGTAACTAGTAATTAGTAACTAGTAACTAGTGATTAGTAAAAGTAATTAGCTTGAAATGGGTGAAATAAAATCATATAAAGATTTATTGATTTGGCAAAAAGGCATTAAAATAGTTTGCTTAGTTTATCAGTTAGTAAAATCATTTCCTCAGGAAGAATTATATGCTTTGACAAGTCAGATAAAAAGAGCTTCAGTATCTATTCCTTCTAATATTGCTGAAGGTTATGGAAGAAATACAGATAAATCATTTAGTCATTTTTTAGATATTTCAAGAGGCTCACTATTCGAAATTGAAACTCAATTACTAATTGCTAATGAACTTGGTTTTATAACAGATAAAACTTTGTACATAGAAATTTTAAGTCAAATAGAGGAAGAATCTAAAATGATTAATGCTTTTTCGAAAACCCTCAAAAACTAATTACTTTTTACTAATCACTAGTTACTAAGTTAAATGAAAATCGGACTCTACTTCGGGACTTTTAATCCCATTCATGTGGGACACTTGATTATTGCCAATCATATGGCGGAGCATACTGATTTGGACCAAATTTGGATGATCGTAACGCCTCATAATCCACTAAAAAAGAAAAGCACTTTGCTTGATGATTATCATCGACTACACATGGTGCATTTGGCTACGGCTTTCTATCCTAAAATCAAACCTTCGGACATCGAATTTAAATTACCACAACCTAATTACACTATCAATACGCTAGTTCATTTACAAGAAAAATATCCCGAAAATGAATTTTCTTTAATCATGGGTGAGGACAACTTAAAATCGTTGCACAAATGGAAAAACTATGAAGCAATACTAGAACACCATTCCATTTATGTCTATCCAAGAGTCAATTCAGGCCCCGAAAATACTGCCTTTTCAAACCATCCAAAAATCAAAATGATTGAGGCACCGGTAGTTGAAATTTCAGCGACTTTTATTCGCAATAACATTAAAATTGGCAAAAATATTCGTCCCTTATTGCCACATGATGTTTGGGAATATTTGGATCACAATAATTTTTATAAGAAATAATTAGGCCAATACTTCTTTTAAAACCCAAGCTACTTCTTGAGTAATAGTAGTTAAATGATCCTTTTTACCCGACAACAAAAAAACAGGTGTTTCGGGCATTTTGGGGCTATCCCAAACCAGTTGGATTTCCTTATTTTGAATTTTTGTTTTGGCATTGCAATCCCAGACAATCGTTACTCCCGTATTTTGGGCCAATATCGATAGCATTTCGTTTTCGGATGGGATAATATAATTGGCTATAATCGCTGGCCTTTTTTTATTAAAAACATGCAACCAAAATAACTTAATGTGCGGTATACCCGAATCATGACTGTACCAACGCTGCTCATTCAACCAATTCTCAACCGCTACCCAATCTTCAGCCTGAATTTTAGAAGTAAGTTCAAGAATTTGAATATCTGGAGTAGCCACTACCACTTGTTTGATAGCGCCTACTCGCTGCTGCAGGGTATCAAAAGTGTCATACTGTTTGGTTACAATAGCAAAATCTATTTTCTTGGAATTTACTAAATCAAATAACTCCTCGTTGTTACCGAAAGTAAAGTCAATAAAATCAAATTTTGCCACTAATGAAGACCCGAAACAACTCATCAAATGTTTTGAAACCCCAACCGAAAGTAACCGATTCGCATTAAAGGCTTTAGCTCGAAAACCATTTTCTACATTTTCTAAACGATCCAAAGCATCAATGATCAAGTTATTGAGTAACTTTGCGTATTCCGTAGGTTCAACCCCTTTTGATTTACGGTTGAAAAGCGTATACCCTACATGCGCCTCTAACATAGCAATTTGCTGACTAACTGCGGGCTGACTAATAAACAACTCCTTTGCCGCCAGAGAAAAATTTCCGTTTTTATACACCGATTTAAAGGTGCGATACCATTCTAAGTTAACCATGATATAAATATATTTATCACAAACATAATTTAAATTATTTTTACTAATACCATATTCGCTCTAAATTTGTGCTATCAAACTAAAACAAGCGATGAAAAAAACGACCTTATTAACGATTCTAGTTATAACCTTAAGTTGCTTTATGGCAACTGCTCAAAAACAAAATAAAAAGATGAAAAAAGTACTATTTGTAGTGACCAGCCATGATCAATTGGGCAACACCGGAGAAAAAACAGGATTTTGGACGGAGGAATTTGCGGCCCCTTATTACGCACTTGCTGATAAAGGAATTCAAATCGATATAGCGTCACCCCTAGGAGGACAACCTCCAATCGATCCTAAAAGTGCTGATCCAGCATCAGCAACTGAGGACACCAAACGTTTTGATGCCGATACCGTATTGTTAGCAAAACTTAAAAACACTAAAAAATTATCAGAAGTTTCTCCATCAGATTATGATGCTGTTTTTTATCCAGGAGGACACGGACCTTTATGGGATTTGGCCGAGGATACAACTTCATCAGACTTAATAGCTACTTTTTACACACAAAATAAACCAGTAGCATTTGTATGCCACGCACCTGCTGCCTTAAAAAACGTAAAAGTAAAGGGTGATTTCTTGGTTAAAGGCAAAAAAGTGACTGGTTTTACCAATTCTGAAGAAGCTGCTGTTGGATTGACGAATGTCGTACCATTTTTGGTGGAAGATATGTTGCAAAAAAATGGTGGAATTTATAGCAAAGCTCCAGATTGGAATGCTTACGCTGTGGAAGATGGACAATTGATAACAGGGCAAAATCCTGCTTCATCAAAATTAGTTGCCGAAAAATTATTGGCGCAATTGAATTCAAAAAAGTAAAAAGAAGTATCTAAGATTCTGAGTCACTAAGTTAGTAAGATGTAAGCAAGACAAATTTGATATTTTTTCAAAAACTTAGCTTCTTAGTAACTTAGTGTCTTAGCATCTAATAAAAAAACGCACTATGTTAAACTTCGAATTATACAATCCCACGAATTTAATTTTCGGAAAGGGACAAATAGAAAAAATAGCAACTTTGATTCCAGCAGAAGCCAAAATCTTGATTGCTTACGGTGGCGGAAGTATCTTCAAAAACGGGATATATGATCAAGTAAAAGCCGCACTTCATGATCGAAATATCGTTGAATTTGGAGGTATAGAACCCAATCCACATTACGAAACATTGATGAAAGCGGTAGCGGTAATCAAAGAACAAAACATTGATTTCATCCTTGCGGTAGGTGGCGGAAGCGTAATTGATGGCGTGAAATTTATGTCGGCAGCCGTACATTTTGAAGGCAACCCGATGGATATTTTACAAAAAAGATTACTCATCAAAGACCTTAGCAAAGTTGTTCCTTTTGGTACGGTATTAACCATTCCAGCAACTGGCTCCGAGATGAATTCGGGTGCAGTAGTAACTATTGAAGCTACTCAAGAAAAGTTGGCGTTTGGCGGAAGCGCTTTGTTTCCTAAATTTTCGATTTGTGATCCAACAGTGATTATTTCATTACCAAAGCGTCAATTACAAAACGGCGTTGTAGATGCTTACACACACGTATTGGAGCAATACTTGACCTATCCGCATGAAGGTTATTTACAAGACCGAATTTCCGAAAGTATTCTGCAAACCTTAATCGAAATTGGCCCAAAAGTAGTGGAGGACCCAACAAATTATGCTTTGGCTTCCAACTTTATGTGGAGCTGTACCATGGCGCTCAACGGATTAATTCAAAAAGGAGTGCCTAGCGATTGGGCCACCCATATGATTGGACATGAACTAACAGCTTTGTATGGAATTGACCATGCTAGAACCTTAGCTATTATTGGCCCACATTTGTACCAAGTTATGTTTGAAACAAAAAAAGGAAAATTAGCCCAATACGGTAAACGTATTTTTAATTTAACTGGAACTGATGACGAAATCGCTCAAGAAGCCATTCAGAAAACGATCGCTTTTTTTCAAACCATGGGAATGCCTACCCAATTGTCTGCTTGTACAAAAGAGTTTGATAAAACAGCGGATTGTATTGTGAAGCGTTTTGAAAAAAGAGGATGGAAAGCCTTAGGCGAAAAACAAAATATCACTTTAGAAAAGGTTCGTGAAATTGTGACGGCTAGCTATTAATACTAAGAATAGCCTCTTGTAAGGACTCAAAATAGGAATCAGAAAAAAAGGCGCTTTACGATTCGTAAAACGCCTTTTTCAATAACTAAAAACAAAACTAACTAAACCAATAATAATTAAAAGCATCAATAACCTAATTATCAATACCTTGTAACGTTTGTTTTTTATCTTTATTGTGGGGGGATTGTTTTTTTTTAAATTATTTTTAGTGAAGTAGGAATCGAAGTGAAAACATAATGATGACATGAGGTATATACACCATTTTTGAGTGTAGTTTCTCATTTTATGAAGAAATGAACGGGATCGTTTGTCGGGTGAAATAAAATTAATTTGTGTAATTACTACTATTTTGAGTACTTTTGATGAAATTTAATAAAAAAATGGCCGATAAATTAAAATTTGCAGTAATTGGTGGCGGAAGTTGGGCTACGGCTATCGCTAAAATGTTGTGTGTGAACCAGAACGAAATTTGCTGGTATATGAGAAATGAAACCGCAATTGATCACTTGAAAACCTACAAACACAATCCAAATTACCTTAGCTCTGTTGAATTTGATACGCATAAACTCGTACTTACCTCTGATATTAATGAAGCAGTTAATTATGCAGACTATCTTATTTTTGCCATTCCTTCTGCTTTTTTAGACGCAGAATTGGCTAAGATAACCGTTTCCTTAAAAGATAAAATCATTTTTTCTGCTATTAAAGGAATTGTACCTGAGACCAGTTTGATTGTGGGGGAACATTTCCATGTGCAATATGATATTCCATATTATAATATAGGTGTTATTACAGGCCCTTGTCATGCTGAAGAAGTCGCTTTGGAGCGTTTATCTTACCTAACCATTGCTTGTAGCGATGATTTGAAAGCGAAATTAGTAGCCAAAAATTTGTCAGGAAACTATATCAAAACCAAAATATCAGATGATATTATTGGTACAGAATATGCCGCAATGTTGAAAAATATTTATTCGATTGCTGCCGGAATTGCCCATGGTTTAGGATATGGAGATAATTTTCAGTCCGTTATTATGAGTAACGCTATTCGTGAGATGAAAAAATTTATTAAAAAAGTACATCGAATGAAACGCAATATCAATGATTCTGCTTATTTGGGTGATTTATTAGTAACCGGCTACTCTGTTTTTTCCAGAAACAGAATGTTTGGGAACATGATTGGCAAAGGCTATACCGTAAAATCAGCCATGATGGAAATGAGTATGGTTGCTGAAGGATATTATGCGGTAAAAAGTGCTTACAAGCTCAATCAAGGGTATGGTGCCAAAACGCCAATCATTGATGCCGTCTACCAAATTTTGTATGAGGGTAAAGAAGCCAAAGCAGTATTCAAAAAGCTAACCGATGAATTAGATTAAGGAACATTACGTTTTATTCTTTCTCTAAACGTATAAAAAAAGCATTTTCTATTTCCAGAAAATGCTTTTTTTATTTTTATCTCACAATAACTCCGTCTACAAAAAGAATGGGTACTTCTTCCATTTCGGTTTCATTGATGCTATTGGCTTTGAAAATGAATTTTTTATCGTACAACCTACCATCAATAAAATAAGTCACCATAAACTCGTTGTTGAGCGCAAGTACACTTTTTTCAATCATTTCAACTTTTACGACCGAAACCGCAGGTATTTCGACGAAAGCATGTCGCAAAAGCGAGGTTTTCTTCATCTCGCCATCAATCGTTCCAAAGGCTTTAGAAACGACCATTACGCCTTCTAGATTAAAATCACTATCGTTGACTAAATAAGCATACCATACTTTTTCCATAAAGTCGTCGCTCCACTCTTGAACGGCAGCAATAAATACATTTTCAACGACAGGGATGAGGATATCTTTTTTCATAGTTTAAAAATGAGTCTTTAGTTTTTAGTCCTTAGTTAATAGAAGCTATGATTATAAAAGACTCACTGCTAAGTACTAATCACTATTTACTAATCACTAAATAATCGATTTAAATTGTTCCAAGAAACGCACGTCATTTTCATAAAACATTCGAATATCACCAATTTGATACAGCAACATCGCGATACGTTCTACTCCCATTCCGAAAGCAAATCCGTTATATTCGTCGGGATTGATACCACAATTGGTCAACACATTAGGGTCTACCATACCACAACCACCAATTTCTAGCCAACCTGTTCCTTTAGTAATACGATAATCGGTTTCGGTTTTTAATCCCCAATAAATATCTATTTCGGCACTGGGTTCCGTAAACGGAAAATAAGACGGCCTTAGTCGGATTTTAGACTTGCCGAACATTTCCTTAGTGAAATACAAAAGGGTTTGCTTCAAATCGGCAAAAGACACATCCTTGTCTATATATAAGCCTTCTACTTGGTGAAAAATACAATGGGAACGGGAAGAAACCGCTTCATTACGAAATACACGCCCGGGAGAAATCGTACGAATAGGAGGTTTGTTATTTTCCATATAGCGCACCTGAACTGATGAAGTATGCGTGCGCAATAACACGTCAGGATTGGTTTGAATGAAAAAAGTATCTTGCATATCACGAGCCGGATGGTATTCTGGCAAGTTCAAAGCCGTAAAATTATGCCAATCGTCCTCGATTTCTGGACCTTCAGAAACATTGAAGCCAATGGTCGAAAAAATATCAATAATTTGATTTTTTACCAACGATATAGGATGACGAGATCCAATCGTAATCGGTTCTCCTGTGCGGGTCAAATCACCATAAACACCTTTGCTTTCTTGCTGATTTTCTAAACTCTCTTGGATTGATTTTACTTTATCTTCAGCAGTAGTTTTTAGCAAGTTAATGACTTGTCCAAATTCTTTTTTCTGATCATTGGGAACATTTTTAAACTCGGCAAATAACACTTTCAAAAGTCCTTTGCTTCCTAAATATTTAATTCTGAATGCTTCCAATTCAGCGCCATCTTGAGTAGAAAACGCTTGTGCCTCGGCGATGTATTCTTTTATCTTGTCTATCATTTTCATTCCATAATTGAAGTGCAAATATATGATTTTTTGTTGTAGGGACAAGTCGCGACTTGTCCATACAAAAGAAGGCGCGACTTGTCCGTACAAAAGAAAGTCGCGACTTGTCCCTACAACAATAAAAATATATTAATCAATCACCTCACGTTCTACAAAATAATTCACAATCGCCTCTTTCATCAAAACGGTTTGTTCTCCGGCTTTCAAAGGTGGTAATTCCTCTTTCACTTTATAGTGAGGCCAACCCTCTTCATCAAAAAAATCGAATTCATAAAATCCATAAGGCTCCAGTAATCTGCATATGCCGATGTGCATCAAGTTTACTTTTTCGTCTTTCTTGTACTCGCGGTGTACTTGCCCCAATTCTTGTACCCCAACAAGGTAAATTATAGCGTCTAAATCTAAATTTTCGCCTTGCGAAAATCGATCTGACAAAAGGGTAACAAGTTGTTCCCAGCGTTCTTTTAATTGTATATCTCTAGACATTATTTTAAAATTTAGGAATGTAGGATTTAAAATTTAGAATTGTGTTACTAACACTATTTTTTAATCCTTATTATTTTTGGCAAAGATAAGCACTTGAAAATTGAGTTACGGTATTGCCTATTTCTTTTATATTTGCCGTTTTAATTATTTATCTTAAAAACATGACATTTTTTGATCTTTTAATCGGTGGTTTATTGGCTTATGCGTTGTTCAAAGGCATTCAAAACGGACTTTTTGCCGAGTTAGCTTCTTTGGTTTCTTTATTGATTGGAATATACATAGCAGTGAAATTTTCGGCTATAATGAGTTCCGTTATTTCTAGTTGTGTAAAATGGAATCCGTATACCATCAAAACGGTGGCTTTTATTTTGACCTTTATTGTGGTGGTCGTTGGCATCTACATGCTCAGTAAATTTTTTACGGGTTTAGCCAATTTTGCTTATTTGGGGTGGATTAACAAGGCAGGCGGTGGTTTTTTTCGATTGTTAAAAGCGGTTTTAATTATCAGTGTTTTTTTAACGATTTTTGAAAAGATCAATTACCACAATTTCTTAGCTAAAAAGGAAACCCTAGATAAATCGCTATTTTTTAATCCGATTCAAAAAACTGCTGCGTTCATTTTTCCTTCCTTAGAAAAATTATATGATAAGGCCAAACAATAAAAATGGCGTAAGTATGCATTTTTAACCCGTATTTTGAGCTTAAATTAAAAAGCCAGATTCGTTTGGAGTCTGGCTTTTTAGTTTCAATGGTGGTGTTTGTTTAGAATTCTAAGTAATGAATATACCCGATATTGAACCAAACGGTCCAGTCATTGGCCTTGTTTTCTGTATAAATGGTCTTGTTGGGATTGAGACCGTCTACCCAATCAGAAGTAAAATATTGAAATCTCATATCGACTAATAAATCACCCATTGCGGTTAATTTGTATCGGGTTCCAACTCCCGCAATAAAAGAGACTGTTCCCTTGCTTTCCGTTGAAAACCCGTGCGGACGCCCATCAGAAGGGGTTAAATATTTTGAAGGTGTCGTACTTGGTGTGCCCAATGGGCCTAAAGTTGAGGTAGCTTCTGTAGTATAAAAGGTGTAGGCAAGTCCTAAACTTAGATAAGGATCAAAAGTTCCAATACTATTCTCAAAGTCGTGGATATTTGTGAGATGAAATTCCCCTTGAACCCCAATATTTAGGAATTTGGTGGCACCTCTCATGGCTCTAAGTTGTTGTTTTCCAATGGAATTATTGCCTTCGTCAACCCATTTTCCAAAATGATTGAATGTAGTAGTGCTATAAGAAAGTTCGGATCTTACTTTAAAGTGTTCCGAAAAATAAGTGTCTCGATCTGCTTTGGAGGAAAAGTTTAAATAGTGTAAAAAACCCACGGTAAGTCCAGAATTTCCTGCGTTGGTATCAAAGTTGTATCGCTCGCCATAATCTGATTGGAAAGTACTAGGTCCAATAGTAATCCCAATTTCATGAGCTATGTTAGATTGTGCTATGCTTGAGTGGAATTGGGTTACAAGTAAGAGTAAGGAAAGGTATATTTTTTTAAACATTTGAATGCCTTTTTATTGCGCGCAAATATATAAAAACAAATAACATAAAACTTGCGACAAAAGTTAAACCAATTATTATTAAACAATTTTCATTTTCATTACATAAACTACAACGATTTCGTAAAAAAGGATGCTATAATTTTGTATTTCCTTGTAAATGCTTAAATAAAAGATAATTTTACTCTTTTTGTTAAAAAAATAGGTCAAATTTATCTTTTTGATTTATATTTGTCATCATTAACTATGCGTTTTTAACGTCTTTATAATCCAAAAATCATGTCTCAAAGTATTACTAATTTTATCGATTCGGTAACTAAAAAAAATCCGAACGAAACTGAGTTTTTGCAAGCTGTATTGGAAGTAGCAGAAACGGTAATTCCTTTTATCGAAGAAAATAAAAAGTACCAAAACAAAATGCTTTTGGAGCGCATGGTTGAGCCAGAGCGCGTTATCATGTTTAGAGTTGCTTGGATTGACGATCAAGGTCAAACACAAGTAAATCGTGGATACCGTATCCAGATGAACTCTGCTATCGGCCCATACAAAGGCGGATTGCGTTTTCACCCTTCTGTAAATCTAAGTATCTTGAAATTTTTAGCTTTCGAACAAACTTTCAAAAATAGTTTAACTACCTTGCCAATGGGCGGAGGTAAAGGAGGTTCTGATTTTGATCCAAAAGGAAAATCAGATAACGAAATCATGAAATTTTGCCAAAGTTTTATGATCGAATTGGCCAAACATATTGGTGCTGATACTGACGTCCCTGCGGGAGATATTGGTGTAGGTGGTAGAGAAGTTGGGTTCTTATTTGGTCAATACAAAAGGTTAAGAAATGAATTTACAGGGGTATTAACGGGTAAAGGAATTTCTTTTGGAGGGTCATTAATTCGTCCTGAGGCAACTGGCTACGGAACAGTATACTTTGCACAAAGTATGTTGAAAACAAAAGGTGATTCTTTCGAAGGAAAAACGGTAGTTATTTCTGGTTCTGGAAATGTAGCTCAGTATGCCGCTCAAAAAGCCACTCAATTAGGTGGTAAAGTGGTTACTTTATCGGATTCTGCTGGGTATATTTATGATGCAGACGGAATCGACGCTGAAAAATTAGCTTTCGTAATGGAATTGAAAAACGAATTGCGCGGAAGAATTAGCGAATATGTAGCAAAATATCCAAATGCTAAATATGTTGCAGGTAAACGTCCTTGGGAAGTAAAAGGAGATATTGCTTTACCTTGTGCTACTCAAAATGAGTTGAATGGTGAAGAAGCTGCCCTTTTATTAGCTAACGGTTGTATTGCTGTTGCAGAAGGCGCGAACATGCCGTCTACCCCTGAGGCTGTAATAGCTTTCCACAAGGCAAAAATTTTATTTGCTCCAGGAAAAGCGTCTAACGCTGGTGGTGTAGCAACTTCTGGACTTGAAATGTCACAAAACTCATTGCGTTTGAGCTGGACTTCAGAAGAAGTAGACGAAAAATTATATAACATTATGTTGAATATTCATGCTTCATGTGTACAATATGGTACTGATGAAACAGGATTTGTTGATTATGTAAAAGGAGCTAATATTGCTGGATTTGTGAAAGTAGCGGATGCTATGTTAGCTCAAGGAGTAGTATAGTAGTAATACGTTAATTAGTAAAGGCCTTCTTCTGGAAACAGAAGAAGGCCTTTTTTTTATTCCTTAAGAACAAAAATCAAAAACTTTCGTTTGTATTATATTTGTAATTCATTTGAAAAAAACTCATGAGAAGAATAGTCGTGTTTTTTTATTGTTTGTTAGTCATAAACGTTGGTTTTTCACAAAGCCAATTGTCTTGGCAAGGTTATTTTTCTTATAACGAAATCAAAGATGTAGCGCAATCCAATTCCAATCTTTTTGCTGCTTCAGAGAATGCGTTGTTCTCCAAAAACACACTTTCAAACACGTTAAAAACTACCACGACTATCGATGGCCTTTCTGGTTTGACGATATCAGCTTTGTATCATAGTGCCACTTTTAACAAAACGATTGTAGGTTATGAAAATGGTCTTTTAATTGTGATTAATGAAACCGATGGAACGCTATTGAAAGTGGTCGATATTGTCAATAAACAATTGCCTGCCACTATCAAAAAAATCAATCATTTTATGGAATATCAGGGGATACTTTATGTTTCTTGTGATTTTGGTATCGTGCAATTCAATTTGAATACGCAACTTTTTGGTGATACGTACTTTATTGGCGATTTAGGAAAGGAGATTTCGGTAAAGCAAACGGCTGTTTTTGCAGGAAATCTTTATGCTGCCACTGATAATGGAATTCGTAGTGCTTCAATTACAAATCCGAACCTAATTGATTATAAACAATGGGCGACAATTGCATCTGATAATTGGTCTGGAATTACTGCTTTTGGAACAGATTTGTATGCTGCAACCACGGCTGGTGTGTTGTATAAATATGTGATTAATTCATTTGTCTCTGTTCAAAATTTTGGCGCTCCAATAGTTGATTTACGTTCCGATGTAAACAATTTATTAGTTACTACTCCCAGTCAAATTTCGGTGTTTGGGTCGGGCTTGCTTTTAATAAAACAAATAAATAACAATCAGATTTTGGACAAAAATCCTGTTTTTACTTGTGCTACCCTCGTAAACGCTACTTTGTTTTTGGGCACCAAAGAAAATGGTTTGCTTGCAACGACGCTGTCTGTTGGCGCACCAATAACCGATACTACACCTCCAGGACCACTCAGAAACGCTATTTTTTCTTTTCAAGTTACACCAAGTTCCCTTTGGGCGGTATATGGAGGCTATACAGGCGACTATAATCCTTATTCTTATAACAATAGTGGGCCTAATTTATACGGCATTAGCCGACTCAATGCTCAGGGTTGGTTATCTATTCCTGCAGCTGATGTTCAGGGAGCCAAATCTATTTCGAGAGTGACGATTAATCCAAATGACGAGACTAAAGTTTATGCGAGTTCTTTTTTTTCGGGTTTATTGCGCATAGAAAATGAAGTGCCCAATTTCTTGTACAATCAAACCAATTCGGGTTTAGAATCGATAGCTTTTTTAGGGCCAACGTATATCGATGTTCGTATCAACGGAACCGCTTTTGACAAATCAGGAAATCTTTGGGTGACCAATTCCCGAATCGAAAATGGCTTAAAAGTGTTGAGAAGTAATGGGCAATGGCAAAGTTATTCCTTGAATACTATTGCCGAAAAAAGTATCGATGTGAGCATGGGAAGAATGGTCATCGATAAAAACAGCACCAAATGGATTGCCTCAAATACTGATGGAGTACTTGCTTTTAACGAATCGGGCACACCCACATTTAAGAAAATTACTTTTGGAGCTGACAAAGGAAACCTACCTACCACAGACGTGCGAGCTTTAGCAATAGATACTAATAATCAACTTTGGATTGGCACAACCAAAGGACTACGAGTAGTGTCGAATGTGAATAACTTTCAAAGCACAACGGCACTCACTACCAAGCCCATTATTATTCTGGAAGATGAGGTGGCTCAGGAGTTGCTGTTCGAGCAATTTATCAATGCGATTGTAGTAGATGGAGCCAACAATAAATGGGTGGGAACGGCAGATTCAGGTGTTTTTTTATTGTCATCCAATGGGCAAAAAACGCTGTATCATTTCACCACCAATAATTCGCCATTACCAAGTAACACCATAAATGATATAGGGATTAATGCGGTTACCGGAGAAGTTTATATTGCTACAACCAAAGGGATGATTTCGTTTAAAGGAGTGGCTACTGCAGCTAGTGATTCTTTGAACAACGTCTATGTTTATCCTAATCCGGTACGTCCTGAATTTAACGGTACAGTCAAAATAGCGGGGTTGTTAAATCGTGCCAATGTAAAAATAACCGACATCGAAGGCAATTTAGTGCACGAAGCAATTTCGGAAGGGGGAACCATAGAATGGGACACCACCGCATTTGGGAAATATAAAGTCGCTTCGGGCGTGTATATGATTTTCATTGCTGCCGAAGATGGCGTCGAAACCAAGGTAAAAAAGGTAATGATTATCAGATAAAATCCCAAATTCCAAATTCCAAATTCCAAATTCCAAATTCCAAAATCCAAATTCCAAAATCCAAATTCCAAAATCCAAAATCCAAAATCCAAATTCCAAATCCAAATTCCTAATCCCAATTCCCAAATCCCAATTCTTATGTTGGTAAAAACCAAAGCCATCGTAATTTCTACTTTAAAATTTCAAGAAAAAAGTTTGATTGTAAAGTGCTTTACGCAATCGCATGGTTTAAAGTCTTATTTTGTTCGCGATGCTTTTTCGGGCAAAAAGAACAATCAAAAAATCGCTTATTTTCAACCGTTATCGATCTTGGAAATCGAAGCGGTTCATAAGAACAAAGGCACCTTAGAGCATTTTAAAGAAATCAAAACCGCCATCCCGTTTCAAACTATTCCGCTAGATATCATCAAGAGCACTATGGTCTTGTTTCTTTCCGAAATTTTGCATCATGCTATTCACGAAGAAGAAAAAAACGATGATTTGTTTCAGTACCTCGAAGTGGCTTTACAATGGTTAGATACTCATAACGAGACTAGCAATTTTCACTTGATTTTAATGCTGGAGATTACTAAGTTTTTAGGATTTTATCCTGATACATCAGAGATGGATTTGCCATTTTTTGAAATGAAAGAAGGTGTTTTTTCATTATTCCAAGCCATTAGTTCTTTATCTGAACACCAATCGAACCTATTCAAAAAGTTGATAGCATTGCGCTTGGATTCTGATCAAAAAGTGTTTCATGTTACCGAACGTCAAATTTTACTCAAAATTTTAATCGAATATTATAGCTATCATTTGGATGGATTCAAACAGCCCAAATCTTTGGATATTTTGAAAGAAATTTTCAGCTAATCTTTGTAGTACATAGTTGATAAAGGGTTCAAAATTTTTCATTTTCTCTGAACATTACAGATTTTCGTACTTTTTTATTAAATTTTGAACAGATTCACTTCATAAAATAATACAAAACTCCTGTCAAACCCACAATAATTCATAACAATTTCTTACTTTCGCGCCACGATTAAGAAATGGAGATCATGAGCACAAAATTTACTGAATACAAAGGACTTGACTTGCCAAAAGCGGCATCCGAAGTGCTTGATTTTTGGAAGAACGAAAATATATTTGAAAAGAGTGTAACTACACGCGAAGGCAACACGCCTTTTGTGTTTTTTGAAGGACCTCCTTCGGCCAACGGATTGCCAGGAATTCACCACGTGATGGCACGTGCGATTAAAGATATTTTTTGCCGATATAAAACCCAAAAAGGTTTCCAAGTAAAGCGTAAAGCAGGCTGGGACACTCACGGTTTACCTGTAGAATTGGGTACTGAAAAAGAATTAGGCATAACGAAAGAAGATATTGGAAAAACCATCTCCATTGAGGATTATAACGAAGCGTGTAAAAAAACCGTAATGCGTTATACCGATGTTTGGAACGATTTGACTGAAAAAATGGGGTATTGGGTAGATATGGAAGATCCGTATGTGACCTATAAACCCAAGTATATGGAATCCGTTTGGTGGTTGCTAAAACAAATCTACAACAAAGATTTGATGTACAAAGGCTACACCATTCAGCCGTATTCACCAAAAGCTGGTACTGGTTTGTCTTCTCACGAAGTGAATCAGCCTGGAAGTTACCGTGATGTAACGGATACGACCATTGTAGCTCAATTCAAGACATTACCAGAAACATTACCTTCATTTCTACAAGGTTTTGGAGAGATCCACATCTTGGCTTGGACGACAACGCCTTGGACTTTGCCATCGAATACCGCTTTGACAGTTGGGCCAAAAATCGATTATGTTTTAGTAAAAACCTTCAATCAGTATACATTTGAGTCAATTTTTGTGATTTTGGCCAAAAATTTAGTAGGGAAACAATTTGCAAAAGGATTTTTCGCTTCTGAAGATGCAGCTGATTTCGAAAATTTCAAAGCAGGCGATAAAAAAATACCGTATCAAATCGTAGCCGAATGTAAAGGTCAAGATTTAGTGGATATTCGTTATGAGCAATTATTACCTTTTGTTCTACCTTATCAAAATCCTGAAAATGCTTTTAGAGTGATTGCTGGTGATTTTGTAACTACTGAAGACGGTACGGGTATTGTACATACCGCGCCTACATTTGGTGCTGATGATGCTAAAGTAGCCAAAGAAGCTTCTCCAGAAGTGCCACCAATGTTGGTTTTAGATGAAAATGGGACACCAGTTCCTTTGGTAGATTTGCAAGGAAGATTCATTCAAGGTCTTGGAGAGTATTCAGGGAAATACGTTAAAAACGAATATTACAACGAAGGAGAAGCGCCAGAGCGTTCAGTAGATGTCGAAATCGCTATTCGTTTAAAAGAAGAAAACAAAGCCTTCAAAGTAGAGAAATACGTACACAGTTATCCGCATTGTTGGAGAACGGATAAGCCAATATTGTATTATCCATTAGACTCTTGGTTTATCAAAATTACCGAGGTGAGAGACCGTATGTTCGACCTGAACGACAGCATCAACTGGAAGCCAAAAGCTACTGGTGAAGGACGTTTTGGTAATTGGTTGAAAAATGCTAATGATTGGAACTTATCCCGTTCTAGATATTGGGGAATTCCTTTGCCTATATGGAGAACCGAGGACAAACAAGAGGAAATTCTAATTGGTTCCGTTGAAGAATTGTACAACGAAATTGAAAAAGCCATTGCGGCAGGTGTTCAACAGAATAATCCTTTTGCTGGTTTTGAAATTGGAAACATGTCTGAAACTAATTACGATTTGATTGATTTACACAAAAATGTTGTAGACCAAATCACCTTAGTTTCTGCTTCAGGAAAACCAATGAAACGCGAATCCGATTTGATTGACGTTTGGTTTGATTCAGGTGCTATGCCTTATGCGCAATGGCATTATCCGTTTGAAAACAAAGAAAAAATAGATCAAAATACCGATTATCCAGCGGATTTTATTGCTGAAGGTGTCGATCAAACTCGTGGATGGTTTTATACTTTACACGCTATTGGTGCTTTGGTTTTTGATCGAATAGCTTACAAAAACGTAGTATCCAACGGTTTGGTTTTGGATAAAAATGGACAAAAAATGTCCAAGCGTTTGGGTAATGCCGTTGACCCTTTTACCACATTAGAAGAGTATGGTCCTGATGCTACGCGTTGGTATATGATTTCGAATGCCAATCCTTGGGACAACTTGAAGTTCGATATTGAAGGAATTGCTGAGGTGCGTCGTAAGTTCTTTGGAACGTTGTATAATACCTATTCATTCTTTGCTTTATATGCCAATATCGATGGCTTTAGCTATGCAGAAGCTGAGGTTCCTCTAGAAGAGCGCCCTGAGATTGACCAGTGGATCATTTCAGAATTGAACACGTTGATCAAAGAAGTAGATGTGTTTTATGCTGAATATGAACCAACCCGTGCCGCTCGTGCTATTTCTGACTTTGTTCAAGAAAATTTGAGTAACTGGTACGTGCGTTTGTGTAGACGTCGTTTCTGGAAAGGTGAGTATGCTCAAGATAAAATTGCGGCTTATCAAACGCTTTATACTTGTTTGTTAAGCATAGCCAAATTGAGTGCACCTATCGCTCCTTTCTTTATGGATAAGTTGTATAAAGACTTGACACAAGCAACAGGAACAGAGAATTTCGAGTCAGTACACTTGGCACAATTCCCTGTTTCAGTTGAAAAGTTTGTTGATAAATCATTAGAGAGTAAAATGCAGAAGGCGCAAACCATTTCTTCATTAGTGTTATCACTACGTAAAAAGGAAATGATCAAAGTGCGTCAACCACTGCAAAAGGTAATGATTCCAGTACTTGACGCGGTTCAGAAGGCTGAAATCGAAGCGGTTGCAGACCTCATAAAAGCCGAAGTAAACGTCAAAGAAATCGAACTTTTAGATGATGCTTCAGGTGTTTTAGTGAAACAAATTAAACCTAATTTTAAAACTTTAGGCCCTCGTTTTGGTAAGGAAATGGGCTTGATAGCCAAGCAAATACAAGGGTTTACGCCAGAACAAATCAACCAATTAGACAAGGAAGGCAGTATAAGTATTGTAATTTCAGGAAAAGATGTAATTTTATACTTAGCTGATGTTGAAATTTCTTCCCAAGACATTGAAGGTTGGTTGGTAGCCAATGCCAATGGTATCACAGTGGCCTTAGATATCACCATTTCTGAAGAATTGAGAAAAGAAGGCATCGCTAGGGAGTTAGTAAATCGTATTCAGAATATCCGTAAAGATTCTGGTTTCGAGGTAACTGACAAAGTGAAGGTATACGTTCAAAATCATCCGGTACTACATGAAGCTGTTTTAGCCAATGAAAGTTACATTAAGTCAGAAACCTTGACAGAAGCACTTATTTTTGCTGAAACTTTAGAAGATGGAGTGGCCATTGAGTTTGACGAAATCAAATCAAAAATAACGATAACTAAATAAAACTAACCAAAACATAAAACCAACCCCTTAAACTAATTTAGGCTATGATCGAGGAAATCACAAGATACTCAGACGCTGATTTAGCAGAGTTCAAACAGATAATCAAAGAAAAGATTGAAAAAGCACAAGCGGATTTAGACTTGATAAAAAGTGCCTATATGAATGATTTAAATAATGGTACTGACGACACTTCACCTACTTTTAAAGCGTTTGAAGAAGGCAGCGAAACGATGTCTAAAGAAGCGAATTCACAATTGGCCATTCGTCAAGAAAAGTTCTTGCGTGATTTGAAAAATGCGCTATTCCGTGTAGAAAACAAAACCTATGGTATTTGCAGAATTACCGGAAAATTAATTGGCAAAGAAAGGCTAAAAATTGTTCCTCATGCAACCATGAGTATCGAGGCTAAAAACTTGCAACGATAACTATTTAAATTCCAAAATTTAAATTCCAAATTCCAAACGGCTTCGTTGGAATTTGGAATTTCTTTTTTTGAATTTTTTAATTTTTCTACCGAATTTGCCTATTTTTGTCCACTTAAAAGTTTTTATAATGTCTTTACGTCAAGCTTACCTGATTGTTTTTTTATTGTTGTTAGTAGACCAAGTATCCAAAATTTTCATTAAAACTAATTTTGTTTTAGGAGAAGAAGTAGTTGTCTTTGATTGGTTTAAAATCCATTTTATCGAAAATGAAGGTATGGCTTGGGGAACCAAAATTCCTGGCGAATATGGCAAATTATTTTTGACGTTATTTCGTATTTGCGCCGTTCCAGGAATTGGGTATTGGTTGTGGGATACAATTCGAAATCATGAAAGTTCGAATTACTTGATTGTCGCTATATCATTAATATTCGCAGGCGCACTAGGAAATTTAATCGATTCTATTTTTTATGGCGTAATTTTTAATGATAGTTACCAGCAATTGGCAGTATTGTTTTCGGATCAGCCTTATGGTACTTGGTTTCATGGTCAAGTGGTGGACATGTTTTATTTTCCGATTATCAAAGATTTTCCAATGCCAGAATGGGTGCCTTTCCTTGGTGGAAGACCTTTCACTTTCTTTAATGCTATTTTTAATGTGGCTGATGTGGCCATTTCAACGGGTGTAGGAATCTTAATTGTTTTCAATAAAAAAGCTTTTCAGAAGCCAGGGTCTCAGTTCTAGGAGCTTTATCCTGCTGTACGCTATATCTTTTATGCCAAAAACCCTTTCAGTTTTAAATACTGAAAGGGTTTTTGGTATAAAAGGATGCCGCTTCCATCAGGGCTATGGCTTTACGTTACCCAAACAGTTCAGCTGCTACATCTTCAATTTTCGTAACCAACCGAATTTGAATCCCAGTATTTTTAAGCGCAATCTTGTTGTATTTTGAAACGAATATAGTGGAGAAACCCAGTTTTTCTGCCTCTTGTATGCGCTGGTCCACCCGATTCACAGGACGAATTTCTCCTGAAAGTCCAACTTCGCCAGCAAAACAAAAATCTTTATGGATAGGAATGTCTTCGTTGGAAGATAAGATGGCGGCAACTACAGCCAAATCAATCGCAGGATCATCCACTGAGAGACCACCTGTTACGTTCAAAAAGACATCTTTAGCGCCTAATCGGAAACCAGCTCTTTTTTCTAAAACGGCTAAAATCATATTCAATCGTTTGGCATTGTAACCTGTTGTACTTCGCTGTGGCGTTCCGTATACTGCAGTGCTGACCAAGGCTTGTATTTCGATCATTAAAGGACGCATACCTTCTAGTGTGGTAGCAATCGCGGTTCCAGAAAGTTGTTCGTCTTTGTGCGAAATCAATATTTCAGAGGGGTTTGAAACTTCGCGTAAGCCGCTGCCTAACATTTCATAAATTCCTATTTCAGCAGTAGAGCCAAAACGATTTTTAAGTGAACGAAGGATGCGGTACACATGGTTTCTGTCGCCTTCAAATTGCAAAACGGTGTCTACCATATGTTCCAGAATCTTTGGGCCAGCAATGGTGCCATCTTTGGTGATGTGACCAATAAGAATGACCGGGACGTTGGTTTCTTTAGCAAATTTAATCAACTCGGCAGTAGTTTCTCTAATTTGAGAAATGCTTCCAGCAGTCGATTCAATATAATCCGTATGTAGCGTTTGTATCGAGTCGATGATGACAATCTCAGGTTGCATCGATTCAATTTGTTTAAAGATATTTTGTGTTTTGGTTTCGGTCAAAATGTAGCAATTATCTCCATTAGGCGTAATACGTTCAGCACGCATCTTGATTTGCTTTTGACTTTCTTCCCCAGAAACATAGAGCGTTTTGTAAGGAAGTTTTAACGAAATTTGAAGTAAAAGAGTACTTTTTCCAATACCCGGTTCTCCACCCAGTAAAATCAATGAACCAGGAACGATGCCGCCTCCTAAAACACGATTCAATTCTGCATCAGTAGTATCTAATCGAATTTCGGCAGTGGAATCAATTTCGTTGATGCGCAACGGACGAGGTGCTTTGCTTAAAGCAACGGGTTCACTTTTCCAGGCAACTTTTTCTTGTTTTTGTACAATTTCCTCAGCAATCGTGTTCCATTCTTTACAGGAGTTGCATTGTCCTTGCCATTTGGCATATTGCGCGCCACAATTTTGACAAAAAAAGGTAGTTTTTACTTTAGCCATTATTTTTTTGGAGCAATTTTACTCAACATTAATTCATATTTTTCTAGCATCATCGTTTTATTTAATGCCCCGATTTCTTGCATTTGTGAGGCGTTTTGATAACGTTTCATCGCTTTTTTATATTCTTCTTTTTTCTCATACATCAATCCTAATTCATATTCCGCAAGCATTGATTTTGGGTAATTTTTATCGGCCAATATTGCCAGCTGATCCAACTCGTTATAGGCTTTATTTTTTAATATGGCGGCTTCTATAGCCTTAAAATCATTGATTCTTATGGGGGTTTTAAGATGTAGAATTGCTTCAATAGTAGCGTATTTTTTTTCTAAATAATCCACGTATCCAAAGGGTAAAAGTGCGATTTTGTTGTCAAATTCAGCGGATGTTATAGGTTTGTAGCATTCGAAAATTTGATGTAAGGCACTAGGAATGGCCATCAGCGTTTGAGAATAATGTCCGGTACTTTTAAATAAATCAAATTTATAATTTACTGATGGATTGTTGCTTTTTTTGAGGTTATCATTCAGTATTTGTATGGGCTCGGCCACCTGATTTATTTCATCATCACTTGTAGAAAGATAGTAAAAAACGGGTGATTTTAGTACGCTTAGTTGTTCTGGAATTCTCTTTTCCATTAGCGGAGCGAGTTCAGGGTTTAAAACAATATAAGCATTGAATAAGGGTTTTTCTTTGTATAAAAAAAAGTTTAAATATCCTGCTGTAGTGTCTAATCCTGCAATCATTCTGAAGGGTGCTACGCGGTATTTTTTTTCAATTTCTGGTAGTAATTCTTGACTTATGAATTCATAAAATGCAGCTCCTTTCTCATAAGGAAGCCCTTGTGCATTGTCGTAAGCACTGTCGTCAACTCTTTCATCGTTATGATTTTGATGAATTCCGATAATGATAGTCTCCGGAAAATCATCCCAATAGTTGCCATAGGAAAGGGCTCCTTGGAAAGGGTCTACTAAAAAATCACCGTCTAAAAGGACAAGAATCGGGTAGGTTTTGGTGGGGTTTTTCTCGTAAGATGCAGGAATGCTAAGGGTAATTGTTCGTTTCTCCCCTAATTTTTCCGAGGCAAAGGAAATGGTTTTGTTTTGTGCGAAAAGAGCGATTGAAAATAATAAAAAAAAGAAAACTTTTTTCATGGTAGTGGCTTTGTAGGTTAGCATTCCTTATAATAATAAGGCAAGATACTATTTTTAACGCGTTGCATGAAAATCTCAAAAATAAAAATTTTCACTAGGTCGTGCATTTTATTTTTTGGTTATCCCATCAGGGAGGAAAACAAGATTTTACAGTTTGTATAGCTGCGAAATCGGAGTTATAAAAATAAGTAGCCCAAAAAAGGCAGCAACTTTTTGTCAAAGTCCTACCTGTTTGCTTTAAATTTGATTTAACCCTTTCAAAATTATCTAAAAACTTACAGTTTTGAGAATCTTGTGGTTAAGTTAGCGGCGTTTAGTTGCTGTGCTGCTTTATTGAAATTCTATCTAGCACTTTTTTTAGTCTTTAAAAATCAGCGAATCAGCGGTAAAAAAAGTTAGCCAAGCTGCGGTCAAAGTTTTTCCACTTTATTGAAATTTGTGGGTAAAACTTTTAAAAGAGCTTGTATTAATTTTTGGATTTTTCTTTTTGAAAAAATAAAAATTAAGTGAGTGAATTGTCATTTTCATTAGGAAAAATAATCCACGGTTTGAAAGTTTTGGCTACTTCAAATTCTAAGGTAGCATAAGAAATGATGATGATAATGTCATCTTTTTGCACTTTTCTTGCGGCAGGCCCATTTAGGGTAATGATACCTGAGTTTTTTTCGCCTTTGATGGCATAGGTTTCAAAACGTTCTCCATTGTTGATGTTAACAATAGAAACTTTTTCGCCTTCAATAATATTAGAGGCTTCTAGTAAGGCTTCGTCAATAGTAATACTGCCAATATAGTTTAAATCGGCACCAGTTACCTTAACGCGATGAATTTTAGATTTTACGACTTGAATTTGCATAGGGCAAATGTAATTAATTTAATGAAAGGGTATCAATTAAGCGAATGGTATTAACAAAAACGGCAACAAATGCACGGTATTTTTTAGATTTTTCTTTATAAGTAATGGGTAAAAGTGTTGATTCGTCAGCAATTACAAAATATTCCAACTTTAAAAATGGATGTTTTTCGAACTCGTTTTTGGTCCAAAGTGCTACAAAAGCCGCCTCGTTTGTTTGGAATAATTCTTTGGATTTTTTTAGAATGCTATAAATAACTGCAGCTTCACGTCTTTCGGTACTGTTTAATCTTTCATTGCGTGAACTCATGGCAAGTCCGCTGGATTCCCTGTGAATAGGACATCCAATAATTTCAACTGGGAGGTGTGTTTTGGCGACTAGTTTTTTGACTATTTGTAATTGTTGAAAATCTTTTTCTCCAAAATAAGCCTTGGTGGGTGTTACAATTTCAAACAAACGTTTCACGATAGTGCCTACTCCATCAAAATGTCCGGGTCTAAAAGCGCCTTCCATTTGGTGTTCTAATCCATCAAAATCAAATGATTGCGCTAAGGTTTTTCCCTCATACATATCGTCAACTGTGGGTGCAAATACAATTATAGCCTCGCTAAGGGTACTCATTTTTAACACATCATGCTCTAGCGTTCTGGGGTATTTTTCCAGATCTTCTGCATTGTTAAATTGAGTTGGGTTGACAAATATGCTAACTATGGTAAGGTCGTTTTCTTGTAATGATTGTTTCATTAAAGCCAAATGGCCCTCATGCAATGCTCCCATCGTTGGTACGAAGCCTATAGTTGAATTACTTGATTTATGAAGCGTCAAGAATTCTGTTAAATCGATGTTTTTATTGAATATTTGCATGCTCAAACTATTAAAATTGGGTACAAACTTACTATTTTAGTCCATAACTGCATAAAATTTTGTAATTTTGCACCGTTTTTATTGCCAATACCTAAAGTAAATACTACTATGAAAGACAAGAGGATATTATATGTGTCATCTGAGGTTGTTCCTTACCTTGCTGAAAATGAGGTCTCTTTAATGTCTTATGATGTGCCAAAAATGATCAATGATCAAGGCGGACAGATTCGCATTTTTATGCCGCGTTATGGAAATATTAACGAAAGAAGACATCAATTGCACGAAGTAATTCGACTTTCGGGGATGAATTTAGTGGTCAATGACTTAGATATGCCTTTGATAATTAAGGTGGCGTCTATACCTAAAGAGCGCATCCAGGTTTATTTTATTGATAATGATGAGTATTTCAAACGCAAAGCCACGTTTGCAGATGAAGAAGGGGTGTTGTATCCTGATAATGATGAACGCGCTATATTTTTTGCAAAAGGCGTAGTAGAAACCGTTAAAAAATTAAATTGGGTTCCAGATATTATTCACGTTCACGGTTGGATGGCTTCTATTTTGCCGGTGTATATGAAGCATTATTACAAAAATGAAGCTTTGTTTTCTGAGACTAAAATCGTGACTTCAGTATATTCTGAATCTTTCAGCGAAACGTTGGATCTAGATATGATCAATAAAGTAAAGTTTGATGGAATACCGAGCGAAGCTATAGCTGATTTAGAAGTGCCTACTTATGAAAACATCATGAAAACAGCTATTTTGAACTCTGATGCAGTGATTATCGCTTCTAATAATTTAACGCCAAGTTTAACAAAATTTATAGAATCTTCTGAGAAACCTTTTTTACCTTTCCTCCCTAAAGATGGATTTGCAGAGGCTTATACCAATTTCTATACTAATCAGTTGCTTTAATTTTTAACCTTACATTATTTATGTACACTACCGCATTCTTGAAGAAGTTATTTGTTTTTTGTGCTTTTTTCCTGTTGATCTCTTGTGATAAAGATTACAATCTGGTTGGAGAAGATTTAATTGGAGATAATAATTTTGATTTAGGGAAAGAGTACTTTGCCGTAAAAGCATATAATCAAAAAACGGGAGTAGTACAAACCAATAATATGGCTTTAAATGCTTTAGGGGTTTATACCAATGCGGCATTTGGCACGACTACCGCTAGTTTTGTAACTCAGGTAACTTTGTCAGCTGTTAATCCAACTATTGGAGCAAATCCAGTGATGGATAGTGTCGTGGTTACGATTCCTTATTTCTCTACTGCCAAAAGTTCTGATGCTAGTACCGGTAAAATTACCTACGAATTAGATTCTATTTATGGAGGTTCAAAAGCCAAGTTTAAGTTAAGTATCTTTGAATCTGGTTACTTTATCCGTGATTTAGATCCCGCGACTAATTTTAAAGAAAAACAGCCGTATTATAGCAATCAAAAAAATGATTTTGACGCCTTAAAAATTGGTAATCGAATCAATAACTCAGCGGATGCCAAAGAAAATGATGCTTTTTATTTTGATCCATCAGAAATTACGGAAACTACAATTGATGAAAGCACTAAAAAAGCGACCAATACAAAATCTAAGCCAGCGATGCGCTTAAAGTTAAGTACTGATTTCTTTTTAAACAAAATTTTAAAAGCTCCAGAGGGTAAATTAGCCACCAATGATGTTTTTAAAAATTATTTTAGAGGACTTTATTTTAAAGTAGAGAAAAATTCATCTGAAGAAAGTCTAGCGATGATTGATTTTTCAAAGGGAGTTATTAGAATGTATTACAAAGAAGATTTGTCTACAACAACTAATGGAACGACTACTGTGACAAGAGAGAAAAAGACATTAGAACTTGCACTTTCCGGTAATACTGTTAATTTTTTAGAGCAATCTAATGTGAATAGTGACTATGCTAACGCTATAGCGACTTCAAATCCGACAACTGGAGATCAAAAATTGTATGTAAAAGGAGGCGAAGGTTCCTTAGCTGTAATTGAATTATTCGGGCCGGACAAGGATAATAACGGTGTGGCAGATGAGTTAGAGGCTATCAGAACTAAAGGATGGTTGATTAACGAAGCGAATTTGGTTTTCAATATTGACGCTACAGCTATGAAAAATTCAGTAGAACCTAATCGAGTTTTTATCTATGACTTGACCAATGAAAACGCAGTATTGGATTATTTGACTGATTTTACCACTGTTTCAGGGGCTGCCAAGAAAAATAAATACATTTTTGATGGGTTATTGCAAAAAGAATCCGGTGCTGATGGAAGAGGTACGAAATATAAAATAAGAATTACCAATCAAATTAAAAATTTGATTAAATATAAAGATTCAACCAATGTAAAATTAGGTTTAGTGGTTACAGAAGATATTGCAATAGGGACTTTTAACAAATTGCTAACCCCAAATGCACTTTTTTCAACCTTGCCAACCGCATCAGTGATAAACCCTCTTGGGACGGTGCTTTATGGAGCGCATCCCGCAGTACCTGAAGAAAAAAGATTGCGTTTAGAAATTATTTATACCAAACCAAAATTATAAAATAACATGTGCGGAATTGTTGGATACATAGGACATAGAGAAGCTTACCCAATTGTGATAAAAGGGTTAAAGCGATTAGAATACAGAGGATATGATAGCGCCGGAATCATGGTGTATGATGGGCAAGAGATTAAACTTTGTAAAACCAAAGGAAAAGTAACTGATCTAGAAGCGAAAGCAGCTGTAGAAATCACCGCTAATGGGACAATAGGTATGGGACATACTCGTTGGGCCACTCACGGTGTTCCTAATGATGTGAATTCTCATCCGCATGTTTCTAATTCAGGAGATCTTACCATCATTCACAATGGGATTATTGAAAATTATGCCCCTTTAAAACAAGAGTTAATCAATAGAGGCTATGTGTTTCATTCTGATACAGATACAGAAGTGTTAGTGAATTTGATTGAAGAGGTACAAAAAAAGGAAAAACTTAAACTAGGAAAAGCGGTTCAGTTAGCATTAAATCAAGTAATTGGAGCTTATGCTATTGCTGTTTTTGATAAAAAAAATCCAAATGAAATTGTAGCAGCACGTTTGGGGAGTCCATTGGCAATTGGTGTAGGTGAGGGGGAATTTTTTATAGCTTCTGATGCTTCTCCTTTTATAGAATATACTTCTAATGCAGTTTATTTAGAAGATGGAGAGATGGCCAACATTCGTTTGCACAAACCTATGAAAGTGCGTAAAATCATGGATGACTCATTAGTAGATCCATACATTCAGGAGCTACAAATGAACTTGGAGCAAATTGAAAAAGGAGGGTACGAGCATTTCATGTTGAAAGAAATTTATGAACAACCTAGTGTTATCAAAGATACTTACAGAGGTAGATTACATGCTAATGAGGGTATTATTCAAATGGCAGGTGTGGAAGATAACTTGGAAAAGTTTCTAAATGCGGAACGTATTATCATTGTAGCTTGTGGTACGTCATGGCATGCAGGTTTAGTAGCTGAATATGTTTTTGAAGAATTTACAAGAATTCCTGTTGAAGTAGAATATGCCTCCGAATTTAGATACCGAAACCCAATTATTACTAGTAAAGATGTTGTAATTGCGATATCACAATCAGGAGAGACAGCCGATACAATGGCTGCAATCAAATTAGCCAAGGAGCATGGAGCTTTTGTTTTTGGAGTGTGTAATGTAGTAGGTTCTTCTATTTCAAGAGAAACTCATGCTGGAGCTTATACTCACGCAGGTCCTGAAATTGGAGTGGCTTCTACTAAGGCGTTTACTACTCAAATTACGGTATTGACAATGATTGCGTTACGTTTAGCGAAAGCGAAAGGAACTTTAACTCAATCTCAGTATCATACTTATTTGCAAGAACTAGAATGCATTCCTTCAAAAGTGGTAGAGGCTTTAGAGACGAATGATACAACCAAAGAAATTGCAGCCACCTTTAAAGATGCGCCTAATTGTCTTTATCTAGGACGTGGGTATAATTTTCCAGTTGCCTTAGAAGGGGCATTAAAATTAAAAGAGATTTCTTATATTCACGCTGAAGGCTATCCAGCAGCAGAAATGAAGCATGGACCCATAGCGCTTATTGATGATCAAATGCCGGTGATTGTCATAGCACCTAAGCAAGGGCATTATGATAAAATTGTTAGTAATATCCAAGAGATAAAGTCTAGAAGTGGTAGAATTATTGCCGTTGTTACTAAAGGGGATACTCAAGTTAGAGATTTAGCTGATTTTGTGATTGAGATTCCAGAAACATCTGATGCATTATCGCCTTTAATTACTACCATTCCTTTGCAGTTGCTTTCTTATCATATTGCAGTTTTAAGAGGTTGTAATGTAGATCAACCTAGAAATCTAGCAAAATCTGTAACAGTAGAATAGTTTTGTATTTATATAGTTAGCCCCAAATACTTCGGTATTTGGGGCTTTTTTTATGGTTGTTTTTGAGATTTTGGCCTCTTTTTGTTGTTGTTTTCAATCGTTTTCGTTGATGAAATCATTTTTATTAAAAATGCAAAAAAAGAGATTAAAAAATACGATAAATTTAATTTATTATGCATGCATAACTTTTTATGCAGTAGTTGGCTTTTAATTTGAAGTATTTTAAAAAATATCATAATTATATTATGCTTTTTTTAGCCTACTTTAAGTATTATATTGATAGTTTTTTGTGTCAATTTTTATTAATGTCAAAATAATTTTTACATTTACTACCTAAACCAATTAACACAAAGCTAATGAGAATTTATTTACTTTTTTTGTCGTTGTTTTTTTGCGGACTCACTTTTGCGCAAAATTCAATTTCAGGGATTGTTAGAGATGCTAACAATCAACCTATCCCTGGTGTCAATATTAAAGTGGTCGGTCAATCCATAAGTACGGTTACGGATTATGATGGTCAATTTGTATTAAATTCAATCAAAGTATTGCCAATAACGATTGAAGTTACGAATCTTGGATTTACCTCACAAACCATAAAAGTGAGTGCTTACAATCAAAAAGTAAGTGTAAAATTACTAGATCAAGAAACGAAATTAGATGAAATTGTAGTTTCTGCTTCAAGAACTCCTGAGAGAGTTTTAGAATCTCCAGTTACCATTGAGAGAATGGGTATTGCTGAGATTAAAAAAACAGCCTCTCCTTCTTTTTATGATGGATTAGAGAATTTAAAAGAAGTACAAATGAATACCTCAAGTATGTCTTTTAAATCGATAAACACTCGTGGGTTTGCCTCTGTAGCTAACGTTCGTTTTATGCAGTTGGTGGATGGTATGGATAATGCTTCTCCCTTGTTAAACTTCGTTTTAGGAAACCTTATTGGATTGTCTGAAATTGATGTGCAAAGTGTAGAATTGTTGCCTGGTGCTTCTTCAGCATTATATGGGGCAAATGCCTTTAATGGTATTTTGTTTATGAACAGTAAAAGTCCGTTTTCGTCTCCAGGCATTACTGCTTACGCGAAATTTGGACAAACTTCTCAAAAAGCGGCAGGTACCAACGACTACGTAGATTACGGGGTGAGAATGGCTGGCGTTTTTAGTCCAAAATTTGCTGCCAAAGCTAATTTTACTTACATGAGAGGTACGGAGTGGTATGCTACTAATTATGATGATAAAACCAGAAAAGGAATAGATCGTAATTATTATGGTTATGATGGAATTAATGTATACGGTGATGAAGTTGCGACGGTTATTCCCGCTCCAACCTTACCAGCTGACAAGGTTTCAAGAACAGGTTACAATGAGGTGGATTTGACCGATAATAAAGTGTCTAATACTAAAATTGATTTTTCCTTACATTACCGTCCATTTGGTGATGAAAAATTAGAAGTGATTTGGCAAAGTAAATTTGGTTTTGGAAATACAGTGTATCAAGGAGCCAATCGTTATTATTTGAATAATTTTTTCATGCAACAACATAAATTGGAATTCAAAGGGAAAAACTTCTTTGTAAGAGGGTATACTACTACTGAAGATGGTGGTCAATCGTATGATATGTTGTTTACGGGTATTAATATCAATAGAAAATGGAAGTCCGATAGCCAGTGGTTTAGGGACTACGCAACTGCTTATGCTGGTGCTTCACTGGGTGGTATGTTGCCAGCCGATGCACATAAGGTTGCTAGAGCCAATGCGGATACAGGTAGGTTAATTCCTGGTACTGCCGCATTCAAAGAAGCTTTTAATCAAGTAATTGCGGATCCAGATGTTTTAACAGGTTCTAAATTAGTGGACAATTCTAGAATCTATCATTCCGATGCAAATTATAATTTTAAAGATCAAATAAAATTTGCAGAACTTCAAGTAGGAGGGTCGTTTAGATTGTATGAATTGAATTCTTTTGGTAGAATTTATACCGATAAAAATGGTCCAATCAATTATAATGAGTACGGATTTTATGCGCAAGCTCAGAAGAAAGTAATGGAGGATCGTTTGAAAATTACCGCTTCTATGAGGTATGATAAAGCTAAAAACTTTGATGGCAATTACTCTCCAAGAGTCTCTTTAGTGTATTCAGGGGGGCAAAACAAAAATCATAATTTTAGAGGGTCTTTCCAAACTGGTTTCAGAAATCCATCTACTCAGGATCAATACATTGGTTTTAATGTTGGAAGTGCGATTCTGTTAGGGTCTGCGCCAGACAATTTAACTAGATATACGGAAACATTGCCGATTACTGGTGCTGTTGGACAGTCTTTAGCGGGAGGTAGTTCGGTGTCGATTAATGGGACAAACGCTTATGATAATTCATATACAGCCTCGTCTGTTTTAGCTTTTTCTGCGTCGGGAGGTAATTCAGCTTTGCTAAAGAAAACTAACGTAGATTTAGTGAAACCAGAAGAGGTTAAGGCTTTCGAATTAGGGTATCGTTCTTTCATAAACAATACATCGATTGATATTAATGGTTACTACAATAGTTACAATAATTTTATTGGTAATTTGAATGTAGTAGCTCCTTTGTATGGAAAAGCTCAAGATGCACCAAGTTTAACAGGGTTTCCAACTGATTTAGGTGCGCAATCTATTCATGCACTGTCAACAGGAAATACTAGAACATTTCAATTGTATACCAATACGGCATTAAAAATTAAATCTTTAGGTTTTGGAATTGGATTGTCAAGAAAAGTGTATCAAGACTTTGAAGTGGGTGTAAACTATAATTATGCACAATTTGATTTTGATCAAGAAAAAGATCCTAGTTTTGAAGCAGGTTTTAATACTCCAAAGCATAGAATTAAGGCATCGTTGAGTAATGAAAAATTATTTAAAAACTTCGGATTTAATGTAAGTGGACGATGGAATAGTGAGTATTTATGGCAGTCTTCTTTTGCTGATGGTACTATTGCTTCAGCTACTGTAATTGATGCGCAGTTGAACTATAATTTCCCAGCTTTAAAATCAACCTTAAAAGTAGGGGCTTCCAATATTGGAGGTAAAGAGTATGGTCAAGTATTAGGAGCAGGTTTAATCGGACAGCAGTATTTTGCTTCATGGACAATTAATCCTTAAATTATATATTAATAGTAAAAAAGCATAAAAATGATAAAAAATTTCAAATGGTTACTATTAGCTTCGTTAGCCTTTGTAGCCTGTAATAATGAAGATGAAGTAGTAGTTGAGGCGAATTCATCTGATGGAAAACCGTTAACAGCAGGGTCGGCTAATTTCTCTAAGTATGTTGCTCTAGGTAATTCCTTGACATCGGGTTTTAGTGATGGCGCTTTGTTTAAAAAAGGGCAGGAAGGGGCTTACACGAATGTGATGGCAGAACAGTTTAAGCTTGTTGGAGGAGGTGATTTTAAAATTCCCTTTACTAATGATAATATTGGAGGGTTGCTTTTTGGAGGACAACAAAATCCAGATTTTGGTCCAAGATTGTACTTCAATGGAGCGGCTCCAGTTCCAGTTGTTGGTCCGCCAACTACAGAGGTTTTTAATGCTGCAGTTGTGGCTGCGGGTCCTTATAACAATGCAGGTGTTCCTGGTGCGAAAAGTTTTCATTTGTTATCGCCTACATATGGAAGCGCTGCTGGATTGGCTAATGGTACTGCAAATCCGTACTATGTGCGCTTTGCGCCTAATGGATCTACTTCTGTATTGGCTTATGCCATGAGTCAAGCGCCAACATTCTTTTCTTTATGGATTGGAAATAACGATGTTTTGGGCTATGGTACAACGGGTGGGGATGGAACAAATCCAATTACTCCTGCTACAGGTGCGGCTGGTGTAGGTTTTGATGGCACGTATGCAGCGCTGGTAAATACTTTAACTTCTGCTGGGGCCAAAGGGGTTGTGGCAAATATACCTTATGTGACGTCTATTCCTTTTTTCAAAACAGTTCCTTATAACCCGCTTTCAGTTGCGGTTTTAGGTGGGGGTGATGCTGCAGTGGGTACCGCAACTATAAATGCACTTAATGCTCAGTTGTATGGGCCGTTGAAACAGGCTTTAACTGCTTTTGGGGCAGGTGATAGAATTAATTTATTGTCTACAACTTTGGCTAATCCTTTGTTGATTAAAGATGAGTCTTTAACGGATTTATCTGCCCAACTAACCTTAGCATTTACTTCTACTTTAGGGGCGCAAACGGCTGCGTTTTATGGTAATGTTTTTGGTAAGGCTAGACAAGCTACTAAGGAAGATTTAGTGTTGTTAACTACACAATCTGCAATTGGTGCAGCTCCAACTGCTGCAAATTCTGGACTTGGGTTTGCGCCACCAGCACCATTAAATAAGTTTGGTATTACCTTTCCGTTGCAGGATAAGCATTTGTTGATTCCTTCTGAGATTTTAGAATTGAAAACTGCAACAGATGCATACAATGTAACTATAAAATCACTAGCAGAGTCCAAAGGATTGGCATTTGTGGATGCTAATGCTATTATGAGACAAATTGATGCAGGGGGAATTACTGCCAATGGGTATAAACTAACTTCGGCTTTTGTTACAGGTGGTGCTTTCTCTTTAGACGGAGTTCATCCTTCTCCTAGAGGATATGCATTGATAGCAAATAAGTTTTTGGAGGCAATTAATCTTAAATATGGTTCAAATTTCAAAGGTGTAGATTTAAGTAAGTATAGAATTATGTTTCCGAAATCATTATAAATCTAGTATAATTAATGTGAAAGCAACCCTCAGTGTCTCACTGAGGGTTGCTTTTTTCTATATCGATGTAATAGGAGTATACTTTGTGTTAACAAGAATCAAAAAATATCGTTTTTTTTGAAAAAAAGATATTGATTATCTATATTAAAAAATATATCTTTGCGCCGTTAAAAAAGTATCCGAAGACTATTTATTTTCTGAGGGAGAATTTCACAAACCAAATAGCTATTTAATAAATACATAAGTAATGTCTAAAGTAATAGGAAAAGTTGCCCAAATCATTGGCCCAGTAGTGGACGTAGTTTTCAACGGTAAGGATGTTGAACTTCCAAAAATTTATGACTCATTAGAAGTCACAAGAAAAGATGGTACTTTATTGGTACTTGAAGTGCAATCTCATATCGGTGAAAACACTGTGCGTACCATTTCGATGGATTCTACAGATGGTTTAAGCAGAGGTTATGAAGTAGTGGGTACAGGAAATCCAATCCAAATGCCAATTGGTCCAGATGTTTACGGACGTTTGTTTAATGTGGTTGGAGATGCAATTGATGGTTTAGGTGAATTGCCTAAAACAGGAGAGTTCGGATTGCCAATTCACAGGCCCGCTCCAAGATTTGAAGATTTATCTACTTCTTCTGAAGTTTTATTCACAGGTATTAAAGTAATCGATTTGATTGAGCCTTATGCAAAAGGGGGTAAAATTGGATTGTTCGGTGGTGCTGGAGTTGGTAAAACGGTATTGATTCAGGAGTTGATCAACAATATTGCTAAAGGTCACGGTGGTCTTTCTGTATTCGCAGGAGTAGGAGAAAGAACTCGTGAAGGAAATGACTTACTTCGTGAGATGTTAGAGTCAGGAATTATTAAATATGGTGACGATTTCATGCACTCTATGGAAAATGGAGGATGGGATTTGTCTAAAGTGGATATGCCAGGAATGAGAGAGTCTAAAGCTACTTTCGTTTTCGGACAAATGAATGAGCCTCCAGGAGCTCGTGCACGTGTGGCACTTTCTGGATTATCTATCGCTGAGTATTTCCGTGATGGAGCTGGATCTGATCAAGGTAAAGATGTATTGTTCTTCGTGGATAATATCTTCCGTTTTACGCAAGCAGGTTCTGAGGTGTCAGCACTTTTAGGACGTATGCCATCTGCGGTAGGTTACCAACCAACTTTGGCCACTGAGATGGGTGCGATGCAAGAGCGTATTACTTCTACAAACAAAGGTTCTATTACATCGGTACAAGCGGTTTACGTTCCTGCGGATGACTTAACTGACCCTGCGCCAGCAACTACATTTGCTCACTTAGATGCTACAACAGTATTGTCTCGTAAAATTGCTGAGTTAGGTATTTATCCTGCGGTAGATCCATTGGATTCTACTTCAAGAATTTTGACGCCACATATCTTAGGAAATGAGCATTACGATTGTGCACAAAGAGTGAAAGAAATCCTTCAAAAATACAAACAATTACAAGATATCATCGCGATCCTTGGTATGGAAGAGTTATCAGAAGATGATAAATTAGCGGTTTCTAGAGCGCGTCGTGTGCAACGTTTCTTGTCTCAACCTTTCCACGTAGCAGAGCAATTTACTGGTATTCCTGGAGTTTTGGTTGATATTAAAGATACCATCAAAGGATTTAATATGATTATTGATGGAGAATTAGATCACTTGCCAGAATCTGCTTTCAACCTTAAAGGGACTATCGAACAAGCGATTGAAGCAGGAGAGAAAATGTTAGCCGAAGCATAAAATCAGTTAGCAATTAGAAGGTCGCAGTATGCAAATAGTGCTAATCACTAATTACTAATTACTAATCACTAAAAAAATGATTTTAGAAATTGTATCAGCAGAAGCAAAATTGTTTAATGGAGAAATTACTGCTATTACCCTCCCGGGAGTTGATGGAAGTTTTCAAATCTTAAATAATCACGCGCCAATTGTTTCTTTATTAAAACAAGGAACTGTAAAAATTACAGCTAATAGTTTTGATTTTATAAGCGAAGGAGAAACTAAATTTAAAAAAGTTTCTAATCAATTATACACACTTGATATCGAGTCTGGAACCATTGAAATGAAAGATAATAAATTGATTCTTTTGGCAGACTAAGAGAATATAGAATAGAAATTAAGCCTAGCATTTGCTAGGCTTTTTTGTTTTTAACTAACAGTTTTTTTGGGTTCAACGAGAATAATTTATGATTTTTGTAAATTCATTATTAGTTGGAGTAGGTCACTTGTTTTATTTCCTACGAAAAAAAGCCTAACAAGAAATCCTGTTAGGCTCAATTGATAATAAAAGCAATAACCAGTTGTAATTATTACCAACTTTTTAAATTATTCTGCGCCATCAGTTTGGGCTCTTGTAATGGCAAATTTACCCACACTTTCCCCTAATAACAGTCCTTTTTCGCAATCGCTTCTGTAGTGAATGGCACCGTACATTCTAGACAAAGAGGCTTCTTTTGCATAAGCAGAAAATCTTTCTTTTTCAGAAGGTACAAGGTGAGAAAGTACAGCGGCGGCGGCGGCACTAAATGTAGAATGCCCTGATACATAAGCCGGAAAATTGGGAACTCCTGTAGTGGTTTTGATAGAAGGATCCATTTGTGAGGGTCTTGGATTGAAATACGTGTATTTTGCATCCCAGCAACTTATTGCCGCATCCATCATTGCCATATTAAGCAATGCCATATTTCTAGCCCAACGAACTTCACTATAACTTAATTTTGCAAATGTTTCTGTAGCAATGGCATTCCAATGTCCAGGCGGTGTATATGTCCCTACACCATCGGCCCAGAAAGTAACGATAGCTTGTTGGCTTTTAGTCAAACTAGTACTATATCCTTTGATTTCGTCCAGTTCTTTTGCGAAAGCTTCTGATTTAGTGGAAGGAGGTGCTATAGGACGATTACTAACTACGTCAGCAGTGGTCATCAAAAAAGGTTTCACTTTGCCAAATAAAGGCAGCATGGGTGGGCGTTTTGGAGATTCTAAGGAAATCCAAGGGGTTTCACCTTTGGCCAGAGTTTGCGCTTCTAATTGTGCCCAAATATCTGGAGTGCCTATTGCAGCTCCTGCACCATCTGTAGCGGCTCTAGCTATAAATTTGGCTGCAATTTTCCGACCTAAAGCAATACCTGCTTCTACGTCGCTACGCACATTGGCACCACTAATAATACGATATAATTTTTCTTCCTCTGCTTTTTCTTGGATATATGCAATTTCAGTAGGAAACAATAGTTTTAGTAATTCCACGGTAACCCCTGATAAGACTCCATCCTCTGAGGGATAAGCAGCTAATGTACTTTTGGGTACTAAAACTTGTAAGGTCGCATCAATAGTATAAGGAGCAGCTCTGTTATATAATTTTTTATAATGCCAAGCAGCAATTAAAGCATCATATTGTGCCGCACTTACGTAGGCATAGGCTCTTGCTGAATAAGGAGGATTAGAAAATGGAAATTGTGGATTTGCAAACGGATTCGCTGGTGAAGGTGCTGGATAGGTACCATCTTCATTTTGATATGGCGGGCGATTATGCCTGGCTACGAGGGTACGCATGATTTCATTCCATCGTAAAACGCCTCCTACTCGCCAATATTCAATACTCTTTTTCTGTGCTTCAGTTATGCTAGCTTGGTAACTTTTAATTTCATTGATTTCTCTTGTATAGGCGGGTGTATTGGTGGCTATAGGAATGTCAATGGTGAATTCATCTGGAGCAGTTAGTAAAATGGGTTTCCAAGTTCCTGCTGACACATCAACAGAAGTAGGATTAAGTGCCTGAAAATTTTCATTGCGTTCTTCTATTTCGTCATTACAGGAAAATAGTAAAACGGTTACAGACAAAATTAGAGTTTTGAAGATGATTTGGTTTGAATTATTGTTCGCTTTCATTTGATTTTTTTTCAAAATTGATAATGTAAAATAGCCCTGCGTAAATGGCCTTCGATTGTCCTATATTTTTACCTTCTGCTACATAATTATAGCCCCCTAAGATTGATAATGCTGGAATTTTTTTGAGAGTGTACTTGCTATAAACACCATAACGAATAGCATTCATTGTATTGCTGGGGAAAGGCATGTTGTTTTTGGTGATATTAAAACCTCCTTTTTGCGTCACCCAATTGTCGATGATGAATTCAGCTATTAATCGATTTGAACGATATCCTGTTCTAAAGTTCACCGAAATAGCATCAGGCATAGCTACTTCATTGGAATAGATTACTTCGTGGTTTGTTAGGTATGAATTCCTTTCAATAATGATATTTGATCTCTTTACATAGGCAGCGGATAAAGTGGTGGAAAAATGATCTCTTTGGTAATCTCCCATCAATCGTAGTGTTCCGGTTTTGCTTTTTAAACCAAGGCTTAATGGTAAATAATCTGCTGTATAATCAGAAAGTGGAGTCGAATAACTGCCTAACACATATACAGAATACGTGTTTTTGTTGACTGTTTTTTCTATAGGCATGTATTTTAAGGTTAAGGAGAGGTCTTGAATTCCCTCTTGTCCTTTCATGGTGCCTGCTGAGGCTTTGGTTTTTACATAGGGAGCGCTAAAAATAAAATTTAATTTATCACTTATGCCGTAATTGCCCATTATTGCAACAGATTGAGTACTCACATCACCTAGGTTTAAATTGGTTCTTTTAAAAGAACCTTCCCAATACTGATCCCAACTGCTGTGCTGGTAAACGGCTCCCGCACAAAGATTGTTCTTGCTCATCATAATAGCATCTATATCGGTTTGAGCATTTATAAATAGGGATGTCAATAAAAGACAACTGAGATACATTTTTTTCATTGTAGTAGAAGGTTGAGTTAGTTTTGGTTTATGGTTTTAATGAATTGGAAAGTTTAGTGGCTGGCAGGGGTTACTTTAATTTTGTTATTTAAATTAAAGCGATACGAATATCCAAAATTGATGGAATAGTCTGCGAATGCGGCATCTCCTTGTACATGAACGAATTTATTAGGATCAGTAATAACTGCGTTTTGTGCGTTTTGGCTGGTTATATCTGCGGCGCTTTGAATTCGGTTTTTGACAATGTTATAAGGGATAAACAAACTTAATCCGTGTTTGCCTAAACGATATGAAATGCCATATTCTACGGCAATGACATAGCCTGGGCGTCGATAAGCGACCTGTCCTCCTAAGGCATCATAAGCAGGGATTCCTTCGAATCTTCCCGCTAATGAAAGGACAAGGTTTTCTTTTTTATCTGCCGAGGCCATCAAACCTAATCGTCCAAAATACTGATCTGGGCTAGCATAGATTTCATAGCCTTCTAACCCTGCTTTTGGTGCGGACTTGAAAGTGCCATTCGATTCTTGTGGATTGAATAAATAATAACCATTAGCAAAACCATAAAGTCTACCTGTGAGTTGTCGAAAAGCAAGGAGTTCTACGGTGAATCCAACCCCACCATCACCCGGCTGAATCGCTTGATCCATAACAACGCTTTTGGTAGTGCCGTCAGCTTGAGGCGCATTGTCTCGTCGGTCATGACTCCCGTTATTGAGTTTGATGCCTACTCCTAGCATCATGTTTCCTTTAGTGGCTTTGGCAGGATCAAAAACCCAATAATTAGCACTTAAACGGATATCCGCTAGCCCATCAGCATAAACACTATAACGAAGGGTGTCTTTTTTGGGTGTCGTTTGTCGTAATACTTGTGAACGCTCATTGTTTACATAGGGAATGGTGGCGTTCAATTGTATTCTATCGGTTAGTCCATAGGAAAAATTTAAATCTATGGCGTGCGAATAAATATTTACGGCGTTACCTAATTCTTTTCCGTTTGCGTCGTGTCCGCCTCCTGTGGTTTGTCGTTGAAGTTGCTCTTCTTTTCCAACAAAATGGCGCCAAGAGTGAAAGTAACGATAATTAGTTCCTACTTGAAATTCTCCTTCATGAAGGTCGTAGGAGTTGGAAGTATTCATGTTTTGACCGCCCATTTGCCTAACAGCTACGCAGCCTTGAGCGTTGCTTTTGAGGGTACATAAGGTAAGAATCAAAACCAGACATAAGTTGGCCTTGAACGAATATGATAGATGCATGTTAAGGTTTTTTTGAAAAATGTGCCAAACGAAATCATTACTTTAAAAGCAGTAAATAGCTTCCTGTTGATACATTGAAGTAAGCCTAATGAGGCTTGGGTTAGATACTAGTCAAACACTTGTTTCCGCGAAAGGAAGGATTCTTTTTTAAAGAGATGGAATACTAATGAAACAATCCAAATCGATTTCAATCCAAAGTAGATGGGCTTAAAATCACTTAAAAAAAAGAAGTGTTATACTACATCTGGGGGAGAATAAGGTAAATTGTAGTAACCGTACAACGTTTTTGCTGGCTGTACTTGTGCCAGTTGTAATGGTGTAGTTACAATAACTACTGGAGGTGTAATCGTTATAGGCAAACTAGCCACATATTCAGCCGTTACTATTTTTAAAAGCTTCTTAGTGGGTGTATCCTTAGAAGTAGAGTGATCAAATAGTTGTTGCTCTACGATTGAATTTAAATCCGTGTTGAGCGTGTCTTGATGTGAATTGGGCAAATAATACAAATACAAGATGTTATTTTGTATTCGTTTTTTAAAAATATGATAATGTTTGTTCTTTAGCGTGATGTTTTCATTTACATATTCAAAGTCAGTATCTTCAACAAAAGTGTAAATCGAAGCATTCATTTGAAGTATTTTGTACGTAGAAGGTTCTTTGTGTTCCATTCTAGCAACCCATTGTTGTTCTTCTTGTTGATGAAATAACAAATAGTACCCTAATACATTATAGAATAGGGTGGCTATCAGGAATATAGAAGCGATTCTTTTCATCATACTCCGAAAGTAAAAAACAAAATGATTTGTTAACAGATTTTTTGATTTATTTAAGATTATTTTAACATATAAAAAATTGATAAATGAATTTTACTGGAAAATAGCTATGAATTTTGCCTTTGATTTAATAAAAAACTTGATTTTTTGCTAATTCGTATTTTAAATTTAGTTCCAAAAAAGTCCTTATTTTTGTTGACTATGAAACAGCTTCCTCAGCCTCTTGAACAAAAGTTAGTCGCCAGACAAGAGCAAAATGCACTTAGAAAATTGCCTTTGGCCAACCAATTAATCGATTTTGCATCCAATGATTATTTAGGTTTTGCAAAATCGGAAGCTATTTTTACGGGAACACACCGTTATTTAGTTGCTCATAATTGCATAAACAACGGAGCAACAGGTTCTCGATTGCTTTCTGGAAATCATTCCTTGTATCCTTTAACAGAAGCTTTTATTGCTAATTTTCATGAATCACCATCGGCTTTACTTTTTAACTCAGGCTATGATGCCAATGTAGGTTTTTTTAGTGCTGTACCTCAAAAAGGGGATTTTATTTTGTATGATGAATTGTGTCATGCATCGATAAGAGATGGAATTCAATTATCTCATGCCAAAGCCTATAAATTTAAACATAACGATTTTGAGGATCTGGAGTTGTTGATTGAACGTTGTCATACCGAGCGCAGTCGAGGTAATTTGCATAACGAAATTTACATTGTTACCGAATCTGTTTTTTCTATGGATGGAGACTGTCCAAATTTAGAAGAACTGGTTCAAGTAGCCACAAAACATAATTGTTATTTAGTTATTGACGAAGCGCATGCGTTGGGGGTTTTTGGTGAAAAAGGAGAAGGATTGGTGCAATTTTTGGGTTTACAAGAGCATTTTTTTGCTCGTATTGTTACTTTTGGAAAAGGCTTAGGTTGTCATGGTGCTGTTGTTCTCGGATCTGCAGAATTAAGTAGTTATTTGGTCAATTTTGCTAGAAGTTTTATATACACTACAGGACTTTCTCCCCATTCCGTTGCAACAATTGGTATTGCTTATCAAGCGTTGAATGCTAAAGCATCAGCAATTGGTGAATTGAAAGAGCGAATTAATTTTTTTAATCAAGAAAAAAACCGCTTCAGTTTAAAACCGCTTTTCGTTAGAAGTAAATCAGCTATTCAATCGGCAATAATTCCAGGAAATGCTACTGTAAAAGCCATTGCAAAACAACTTCAGGACAAAGGATTTGATGTAAAACCTATACTTTCCCCAACGGTTCCTGCTGGTCAAGAGCGCTTACGTTTTTGTTTACACAGCTACAATACCGAAGCTCAAATTTCGGAAGTTTTGTATGCTTTATCTTCATGCCTATAAAACGTTATGAAATAAAAAATTAAAGTGATTATTACTTAACTTAATTTCTTTCCATTAATTGGAAATTATCTTCATATTTATTTAAACTAGTTGGGTGAAATTGTTTTTTACCACATAGAATCATAGAATTTGTTGTTTTTAAGAGGAATTAATAGACGTTTTACTATTCACATAGTTCATCTATTGTTAAAAATAGTGCTATTTCTGTTTGTTTCTATGTTCATTTGCTATTGATCTATGGCTCTAGCCTGCACTGAGGTATCGAAGTGTGGTTTAGTTTTTATTTTATTTGAATTTCACCCAACGGATTTATTTAAATTATCAAGTATCATTCTCATTGAATAATCTCCCAAATATTCACTTTTGAATATCCTTTTTCAAGTTATACCTAATTTTTGTATTTATAATGATTTTTATAAATAACTGAATAATAGCAAATTGAAATGTTTTGTTATTTAAATGTAATGCGTTTTGTTTTGTATTGTATAAAATGTAATTGCTTTTTAAATTTTACTTTTTTGGTTATACCATATCTTGTCCTACAAATTAATTCAGTTGCCTGTATGAAATGATTATTTATGAAAATTAAAATTTCAAGAAATTGAAATTTAAGTTGTAAGTAAGAAAGATGCACAATTGTTTTAAATAAATATTAACTAACCAAAAAAAATTTATGACAAATTATTACAAGAAAGGAAATCGATTACTATGGTTTTTGATTTTTTCGCTTTGGTCAATTTTTTCTTTTAGTCAGCAATCGTACTTTAAAAAAGGAGTTAAACAAGGCTCTGTTAAAGTCAAATTTTCTGGCCAATTAACCCAAACTTTGCGTACCATGAAAGTGAGGGAAGGAAAAAATCTTCTGACGGGAATTCAAGCTTTTGATAATGTTTCTGCAAAAGTAGGAGCAAGGAAAATGCGTAGGCTGTTTCCTGAAAACCCCAACCCAAGATTAGAAGCAAAGTTGCGAAAACACAAGCTTGATTTATGGTATGTTGTGGAAATAGATGCGAATCTAGATCCTAAAGATGCAGTGCTTTTATATAAGGGTAGTACAGCCATACAGTCAGCAGAGGCGGAGCATCAAAAAGTTTTATCAAATTATAGCTTTAAGCCAGTTAGTGCGCAAAATACTTCTAAGTCAGCTTCGTATTTTAATGACCCTAAGTTGAATGATCAATGGCATTATAATAATACTGGACAAAGTGGATATTTAAACGGGTCTGATGTGAATCTATTTAAAGCATGGGATGTTGTTACGGGTGATAACAAGGTAATTATATCCATACACGATCAAGGTGTAGATATTCTTCATCCCGATTTAGAAGCAAATATATGGACAAACGTAGCCGAACTTAATGGAGTTTTTGGTGTTGATGATGATGGGAATGGATATAGAGACGATATACACGGCTGGAATTTTGATAGGAATAATGGTAACATTGACCCTGAACCTCATGGAACTCACGTTGCAGGTACAATAGCTGCCGTCAACAATAACGGTATTGGTGTTTGTGGTATTGCTGGTGGAAGTGGTAAAAATGATGGAGCTAGAGTGATGTCCCTTCAAACTTTAGGAGGTGGAAGTATTGATGAAACCTATATTTATGCAGCAAATAATGGTGCTGTAATCTCACAAAATAGTTGGGGATATACTACTCCTGATAGTTATGAGCAATCTGTAAAAGAGGCAATTGATTATTTTATTGCCGAAGCAGGGGATTATGCAAATAGTCCAATGAAAGGTGGAATTGTAATTTTTGCAGCAGGAAATAGCGATTCGGACGAGAATTGGTATCCAGGACATTTCGAAAATATTTTAACAGTAAGTTCAATAGGACCAAACTGGAAGAAAGCGAGCTATTCTAATTTTGGAGCATGGGTAGATATCGCGGCCCCTGGTGGAGAGACTAATTTGGGTGCAATTAATGGGGTTTTAAGTACATTACCAAAAAATCAGTACGGCTACTATCAAGGAACGTCTATGGCTTGTCCGCATGTTTCTGGTATTGCTGCGCTTGCTTTGGCAAATCGCTTGAATCAAATAACACCTGAAGAACTGAGATCGAAATTAGTGACAGGTGTAGTTGATATTGATACTGAAAATCCAGATTATAAAGGAAAACTAGGTTCAGGTCACATTGATGCATTTTTAGCCATAAAAAACAATGGAGGACTCGCACCAAATGCCATTAAAGATTTTACCTTAACTGGAATTGCGCAAGAATTTGCGAATTTTACATGGACTGTTCCTAATGATATTGATGATGCTAACCCTTTGGAGTTTCGTTTGTGTTACAGCACTTCACCAATAACAAAAAGCAATCTTTTAGAAGCTTCCTATGTTGTGCTAAAAAATACGGCTTTACCAGGGGAAACGATGACAAGCTCTGTTAGCGGTCTTTTTGGACTTACTCATTATTATTTTACAATCGTTTCGAGCGATAGGTGGAACAATATTTCTGATTTGTCCAATATCGTAGAAGCTACCACTAATAATGGGCCAGATATAGCTGTAGATGAAAATAGTAAAGATATTGTTATTGATGTTGATGCCAATACTTCTTTTAAAGGATTGCACGAAATGACAATCTTAAATAAGGATCAAGGAGTGCTACGATGGGAATTTTCATCTAGACATAAAGATGCCAGTATCTCCTATGATTTTACAAATAAAATAAAATATCCTATAACGAAAGCTGCAAAAGTTGCATCTTCAGGAAAGGTTGGATTACTCAAGTCGAATATTTTTACCTCTGCAAATAAAGCTACGGTGGAACCATTCAGTTTCTCCCCACAATCTAAAAGATATGCAGATTATGTAGATTATTTTATTGGAGAAACAGATGTAAAGTATTCAAATTCAGCCGCTACAAAATTCTATGTAAATGAGGCTGAAGGCTTCAATCTTACACAAATCCAAACGTATTTTAATGCTGATCCCGCTTTAGGGAATGTTGTAGTTGAAGTTTATAAAGGAACAGAGATTACGAAACAAAATCTTATTCACGCACAAGAATATACTACTTATAGCGCTTCTCCCAATAGTGCTTATATTACTTTAGAGGAACAATTGTATTTTGAACAGGGAGAAACCTTTTGGGTAGTATTTCATGTTCCTTCCGGAAATCTATATCCTTTAAGTATTGGAGCGGAGAGAACGCCAGAGGGCTCATCTAATTGTATGATATCATTTGACCTAGGTAAAACTTGGGGGTCACTGGAAAGTAGTTTGAATACTAAAGATTATGCTTGGTATACTATTGCAAGAAGTCAAAATAAATACTTAGGGCAATACTTGACTTTAAATCCAACAAGTGGAGAAATAAACGGAAATAGTAGTGAAAAAACTGTGCTTTCTGCGGATGGTTCAGCTTTAATTAATGGTACTTACCACGCTAATGCTATCTTAAAATCGAATGATGCCAATAAAAGAGAATTAAGAGTACCAGTGACTTTAAATGTTACAGGCCAGCAACCAATTCTTAAATCTATAGAAACGCTTGATTTTTCCAATGTATTTCAAGGTACAACCAAAGAATTAGATTGCGTTATAAAAAACATTGGATTGGGTAATTTAAAAGAGATGTCTTTAAGTGTCTCAAATCCAAATTTCCAAATTATGGGTTGGTCACCTGATGCTATTTTAGCCGATAGTGAAATTAGGCTTAAAATTAAATATACACCTAATGCTGCAGGAAACGATAATGGTGTAATAACGGTAACATCAAACAGTTCCCCAGTATCATTAAAAATTTATTTGTTTGGAGTTAGTATGGAACCTTCCAAAATAGTTGCTGATCCAATGAGTCAAACCATTGAAAATGTTACGTTAAAAAATCAAGTTACTGCGACAGTTACAGTTGAAAACCAAGGTAAGGCTGCTTTGAAATATTTTATTCCAAAATATGATAAATCGGGTATTAGTGAAACCTGGACAGGTGGATATCATAAATATGGATATACATTCCGAACCAATACTACCAAAGAATCAAATCCTTTAGAATATCAATTTCAAGATATTTCTTCTTCGGGTACAGATATTACGGATTATTTTAAAGCGGATGCAGGTAGGTTTTATCCTTTAGAAATGGGGTTTGATTTTCCTTATTATGCTGATAAAATGAAAACTTTATATATCAGTCACAATGGGTTTACAGCATTTGATGATGAAGTTAGACCGATTAATTTACCTTTTTTACAAGGGGCTCCTTGGACACCCAATGGGTATATTTCTCCTTTAGGTGCTTTTGTTGAATTGAGTTTTGGAGGTGCTATTCATTATAAAGTAGAAGCAAATAGAGTTATCGTACAATATTCAAAAGTTAGTGATGGATACGAAGGTACTCTTACCGCTCAAATGGTTTTGTATGCAGATGGAAACATTCGTTTTTACTATGATGATATTAGCTATCCTGAAGCTGATTTGAGAAATCTTAATATTTTGATCGAAGATTTAGCGCAGCAAGATGGAATTTTAGTACATGATTACGAGAAAAGGAGGGCTATATATTCTGGATTAGCTTTAGGGTTTGATTATCCGGGTCCTGATGTTATTACTTCTATCAGTAATGCTGGAGGGATTTTATTGCCAGGAGAATCGGCAAAGATGGAAGTAGTTATGGAAACGAGTACTTTGAATGAAGGTAAGATCAACCGATATTTAAATGTTATTTCTAATGATCCTTATGCGAATCAAATAAATCCTTTGATACAAATTAATATTGTCGATGGAGGTACCAAAGAACTTACTTTCTCTCATTCCGAAATCAATTTTGGAAACGTATTCCAAGGGGCTGTTGCTTCCAGAAAATTTGCAATTAAAAATAGTGGAACTGCCATTGTAACATTTACTGGCTTTGAATTAGAAAACAATAAATTTCAAATAATAGGAAACACAACTGCAACCCTAGCTCCTGGACTTAGTGAAGTATTTGATATTATTATGCCTACTGATCAGGTTGCTGATTTTAATGATGTACTTACGGTTACTGATAACAAAGGAGGTAGTAATAAAATTACTTTATTCGGAAAAGTTACTGAGGCACCTGCTATTTCAGTTACTGATTTAGATGAAATTACTAAGGAATTAAACCATGGGGAAACTGCTAAATATCCCCTTCGTATCGAAAATAATGGTAAAGCAGACCTTGAAGTTGTTGCAACAGGTAATAATTGGTTGACTATGTCGGTACCAGTAAGTACTTCGAACGCTATTCCTGATTTCACTTATAGTTATGATACGTTTAATGACGGAACAAACTATCAATGGATTGATATCCGTAAAACAGGAACGCAATTACCGTTTGCAGAAGATATTTTTGAAATGGATCAATATTGGGAAAAATTAACCCTTCCAAGAAGTATTAATTTTTATGGTAAAGAGTATACAGAAATTTATGTTGGAAATAGTGGGGTATTGACTTTTGATCAACCCGATGAAGTACAGGTCTTTAATCAGCCTATTCCAACGACGAAGCTTAAAACGTTAATTGCGCCTTATTGGACTTTTAGTAGTTTTAATACAACTCAATATTCAAAAGAAGATGTAGGTATTTTCTATTATGCTGATGAGGATAAAATGATCATCTCATGGGAGTATTTTACAAATTTCTTTGGAGGAATTGGAAGCCCAATCTCTGCTCAAGTTATTTTTTATAAGAATGGATCCATGAAGTTCCAATATAAACTTAACGGAGATAACGATATGACCACATTTTTGTCAGCAATTGGACTTCAAAACGGAGATCGCTCTGATTTTGTTCCTATATCAAATTTCTCTAATGTTAATCATGGCCAAGGTTTAGCTTATGTAATTAATCCTGCTAAAAAACATGTAATCCCAGTTGGAACAACTTTAAGTGCTCAAATTGATATTGATGCTCGCAATATTTATGCAGGCGAATATAAAGGAGTCTTAAAATTACGTACCAATGTTCCTAACAAAGGACTACTCGAAAAATCAATAAATTTAACCGTAAATGGAGCCTCTGTTCTTACTGTTTCTATACCAGAAATTAATTATGGAGAAATAATGGCTTATGGAACTGCAAGCTACACGAAAGAATTTGATGTTGTAAATTCGGGTAGTAAGACATTACAGTTTTCTAATATTTCTTTAAAAAGTGGGGCTACGGATTATATCATTGAAAGATATACATTTATACCAAGTTTTTTTGGAGGCTACTGGAAATGGGTAAATATTGAGGATTTTTGGGGAGATTACCCATCAATATTGCCTGGTGACAGATCTGAATTCAGAATTACTTATACACCAACGGTAGGTGGTCTTGTAAATGATCATATTGTTATTGATAGTAATGCTACAGTACCGCAAACGATGATTCCAATAACGGCAAACGTTGCATTAGCTCCAGTTTTAGCTGTTCAAACAAAGGTGGTGAATAGTACGGTTAACTATTTTACAGACAAGGATACGCAACTTGCAGTTTTTGACAACAGTAATGGGGCAGGGACAATGAAATTTGAGGCAAGTATTGATTACTTGAGAAAGTCTATAGCTGGAGTAAACTCCCGTACTGAATCTATTTCAAAAGGTGTCAAAACGACTAACGAAGATCATTTGTTAGTATCGATTCCAACACCTAAAAGAAGTGTGATGGCTAGTAGTGTAAATTCTTCGCCTAGTTTTAATAGAGTATTAGCCCACGAAAATGCAATAGTTTCTGATCGATTTTTCGGTTTTAATGGTTCAGTTTCTTTTACTACTGCTACTAGATTTAACGGAGGGAAAGAAGGTTTTAATTTGTCACATTTCCAAACATATTTTGATGGAAGTAAAAAACCAACAGGGACTATTTCTTATGAAATACGTGCGGGAGGTTCTAGTGTTGCTGATGCAACTATCATCGAACAAGGAGATGTTGATTATGTTTATGATGGAGATAACTTAGGGAAATGGGTAACGCTCCCTATTAAGGAGCCAAAAGGAATTTATCCAAACGAAGATTTTTATATCATTATTACTTACCCTCTTGAGTTAGCTCGTGTTCAAGGATCAATCAAAGGTATTGAGGACTCTCCTGGAAGATATATGTATTTAAATGGAGGTGATTGGTATGATTTACAAGGAGCGAAAGCATATCCCGGAAACGGATTTTTAGTAAGGGCTGGAGAAGAGAAATACATAGCAAATTCTTGGGTTTCCATTGATGGTATTTCAAATGGAGTTGTAGCTCCTGGAGGTAAAAGCGAAGTGAAACTTAACTTTATCGGTGCTAATGGAGTTCGTGGTGATCAGCATGCAGTATTAAAAATACGAACTAACGATCCTGTTAATCCAATGGGTCAAGTTCCTGTCAAATTGCATATTAATGTTGCTCCAACTTTCTTTAATGTTCCAGAAGTGGTAACCGTTGTGAGTGAAAGTAAATCAGTTACTGTAAATGTTGGATTAAAAGATCTAGAGCAAAATAGTATAGCAGTAAAACCTATTAATGTTCCTTCTTGGGTTACTTTTGAAAAGATTGGTCAAGAAATGGTTATAAAATTGGCTCCTGATTATGAAACTGCTGGTGACTATACCTTCAAGTTTACTGCTGTTGACGAATTTGGTGCATCTTCAGAAATGGATTTGAAAGTGCAAGTATTAAAAACCAATCGAGCGCCCGTTGCTATTGATTCAAAAGAAATACTTTATGCTAAATTGAACTATTTTGATGTACGTCAATTCAAAAATTATTTTACTGATCCAGATAGTGATATCCTTACTTTTAGTGCTTCAGTTGGAAATAAAAATAGTATATCAGTGGCGGTAGATCAAGATCTGGGTCAATATGTGATTGCAACACATGCCGCAGGTGAAACCATGTTAACCTTGAAAGCTACAGATATTCATGGCTTAAGCGTCGAACAACAAGTAAAGGTTATCGTGGTGAATAATCATGCTCCTAATGCACTTGATGCACAAGCCATCGTTTACAATAGACTATTGGAAACTAAATCCTATAGTTTAGATAAGTATTTTGCTGATTCCGATGGAGACGTGTTGACCTTTCAAGCTACAATGGTTGATCCAACAATTGCTACAGTCACTTTATCTGGAAAAAGTTTTAATGTGGAAAGTCTTGCCAACGGAGAAACAGAAATAGTTTTAACAGCTACGGATAGCTATGGAGCAAGTGTTGAACAACATGTTACAGTTATTGTGAAACAATCAGAAATTACGGAACTCAACATATTCCCTAATCCTGTTGTGAATACCTTAAATATCAAATGGGAATACCGTTGGGCTGGAGATGTCGAAGTTGATGTGGTGGCACTAAATGGAACCACTGTGCGAAAGTTTGAGATTAAAGAGGTTCAATTCAAACCATATAGTGAGATAGATTTGAGCAACTTGCCTTCTGGGGTATACTTCCTTCATGTTAAAGGAAAAGAAGGATTGTCCTCAGTTATCAAATTTGTTAAAAGAAATATATAACAATAATTGATGTGACTTTGATACGTCGCGGTACAATATTTATGATGATAAGAAAATGAATTCATTACTACTAATGGATATTGTACCGCAAGGCGTATTATAATTTAAATCAAAAAATAAGCAACTAATACACATGAAAAATATAATTATTGTTTTCTTATTCCTCTTTGCAGTCGGGAATGTAGAGGCACAGACACAAAGTAATAGAAATGTAACCGGAGTCCCTTTTTTAAGGATCGCCTCTGATGCAAGAGCGGCTGGAATGGGAGATACTGGAGTAGCAACAGCTACAGATGTTTTCTCTCAACAATGGAATGCGGCCAAATATCCCTTCTCTGAAGATAAATTCGGTGTAGGGATCAGTTACACACCTTACCTTACTTCATTAACCAATGATATGGCATTAGTAAGTGCTAACTTTTTCAATAAAATTAATGACAGAAGCACTTTTGGTGTAGGGTTGCGTTACTTCGGTATGGGTGAGGTCGTTTTTAGATCGAATGAAAACGATCCGGGTAGGGTTGTTAATCCTAATGAATTGGCATTAGAAGGCTCATATGCCCTGAAGTTAAGCAATTCTTTTGCAATGGCTGTGTCGGGAAGATACATACGTTCAGATCTAAAATTGCAAGAACAATTCGACAATGCGAAAGTAGCCAGCTCTTTTGCAGTAGATTTAGGAGGGTTTTATCAGTCTAATGAATTCTCATTAAAAGGAATTCAAAGTAGATGGAGAGCTGGTTTTAATCTTTCTAATCTTGGCTCAAAATTAAATTATAGTGATGCGAATAACAATGAAAGTGTTTTGCCCTCTAACCTTGCCGTGGGTACTGGTATTGATTTCATCTTCGACACCGCCAGCACATTGGGAGCTACTTTAGAATTTAATAAATTATTGACTAAAGGAGCAAAGGGAATAACCACTGGCATTGGGATTGAATATGTGTACCAAAACGTATTTGCTTTGCGTACTGGATATTTTAATGATGTTGATACGATGTATGCTGTCAATTATTTTACATTTGGAGGAGGATTTACCATCAAAAAATTAAAAATTGATTTGTCCTATCTAGCTTCTACTTCCAAGCATAGTTCTCCTTTAGATAATACCTTACGATTCTCTTTGTCATTTAATATTGGTGACTATGTAGAGCCAGTAATGCAATAAAAAACTATTTTTTTTAAATCATAGTGTAACAACAATTTACATAAAAAGAGGCGTCTTACTACAGAGCATCCTCAAAAGTTTTAAAAATTTATGGTTGAAAGTGAGCTCGATATTTTTCGGGCTCATTTTATTTTAATTCCATCTTTAATACAATAGATTTGTAGCTTTTTTTGGTCGAAGTTAATCGGCTGTAATTCCAGGAAATGCTTCTGTAAAAGCATTGCGTAACAACTTCAAGACAAAGGATTTGATGTAAAACGAATACTTTCCCCCACGGTTCCCGCCGGACAAGAGCGCTTGCGTTTTTGTTTTTACAGCTAGAATTGAAGAAGAAATAACAATAGTATTGTCGTTGTTGAGTACTTTTGTTTTTTAAATCAGTTAATACATGCATTGTTTCACAACCTGAAATACCAAGTTGATCAGAGTAGTTCCTTAACTCTTTGCGCAACTTCTTTTACTTTGTGAATCTTTGTGAAACAAAAAAATATGAAATTATTTATTACAGGAATAGGTACCGATGTAGGTAAAACCGTTGCAGCTGCTATCATTACTCAAGCTTTAGAAGCCGATTATTGGAAACCCATTCAGGCAGGAGATTTAGATAATTCCGATAGTCATAAAGTAAAGGCCTACGTGTCTAATCAAAAGACTGTTTTTCATTCCAACAGTTATGCTTTACAAACGCCTGCAAGCCCTCATTATGCAGCCGAAATAGATGGAATCACCATTGATATCACTCATATTAAAGAGCCGATAACCAAAAATCATCTGGTAATTGAAGGCGCTGGCGGAATTTTAGTTCCTCTGAATACAACTAATACGATTGCCGATTTGATTCAACCCGATTACAAGGTGATTGTGGTTTCCCGTCATTATTTGGGGAGCATCAATCATACGTTGTTAACTATCGAGGCGTTACAAAACCGAAACATAGCTGTGGCTGGAATCGTTTTTTCTGGCCACGAAAATCAAGCAACCGAATCGATTATTGTAAGCAAAACAGGAGTTAAATGTATAGGAAGAATCGACCAAGAACCCTATTTTGATTCGAATGTTATCGCAGAATATGCCGATTTATTCCGAGAGCAATTATTGAGGTTATAATTATGAATACAGCAAATATTCCTTCTTCCCAAACAATGAAGCTTACAGAAAGAGACCAAAAACACCTTTGGCATCCATACACCCAACATAAAACAGCGGCTTTACCGGTCGGAATTATCCGTGGTGAAGCGGCTCTATTGTGGGACGAAAACGGGAAAGAATATATTGATGCCATTGCTTCGTGGTGGGTCAATCCTTATGGTCACTCGAATCGCTTTATTGCGGATGCGATTTATAAACAACTTATAACCTTAGAGCACGTACTTTTTGGAGGTTTTACGCACGAACCCGCTGTTGTTTTATCCGAGAAATTAGTCGAAATCTTACCTAGCAATCAGCAAAAACTCTTTTTTTCGGATAATGGTTCTACCGCTGTCGAAATTGCGATAAAAGTCGCTTTGCAGTATCACTTTAACCAAGGAATTTCAAAAACAACGATTATTGCATTTGAAGATGCCTTTCATGGCGACACTTTTGCGGCGATGGCGGCGAGTGGTATTTCTTTCTTTACCGAAGCTTTTCAAGGAATGATGATTGATGTCGTTCGGATTCCTGTTCCTGTGCAAGGAAAGGAAGCGGAAAGTAAGGCAGCTCTTCAAAAAGCAATCACCGATAAAAATTGTGCAGCGTTTATTTTTGAACCTTTGGTACAAGGTGCCGCAGGAATGGTGATGTATGCACCCGAAGCTTTGGATAACTTGCTTCAAATTTGCAAAGAAAACCAAGTATTGGCTATTGCCGATGAAGTGATGACTGGTTTTGGTAAAACGGGAAAAAACTTTGCTTGCGATTATTTAAAAGAACAACCCGATATGATGTGCTTGTCTAAAGCCTTGACTGGTGGCACTATTCCTATGGCGATTACGACTTTCACAACAGCCATTTTTGATGCATTCTATGATGATGATATTAATAAAGCCTTGTTTCACGGGCATACGTTTACGGCTAATCCTACGGGTTGTGCTGCAGCACTTGCCAGCATCGAATTGTTGCAAACCGAAACGATGCAGACCAATATTCAACGGATTCATCAACGCCATTTGGACTTTCAAAAGCATATAGCTATACACCCAAAAGTAACCACCACTAGAGTTTTTGGGGTGATTTTCGCTTTGGAAATCAAAACCGATGGCGCAGCGAGTTATTATGGTTCTTTGCGTAATAAACTCTACGATTTTTTTATTGAAAATGGAGTAATTCTGCGTCCAGTTGGGAATATAGTTTACATTTTGCCGCCTTATGTAATTACCGATGCACAGTTGCAAATAGTGTATGAAGTAGTCGAAAGTGCTTTGGAAATAGCGTAGTTTTTAAACACGAATTTCACGAATTGACACGAATTTAAAAAAATTAAAGACATTAATAAAATCTGGGTTTAACCGCAAGGCACGCAAAGGAAAAATCGCAAGGTTTGCAAAGTGTTGTGCTTTGTGAAAAATTTGTGTTTTTTTTTTCTATAACAAAAAAAATCCGCATCCATCCGTTTTATCCGCGTCATCCGTGTTCCATTTATGCGTATAGCTAAAATCAATTTGCATAGATTTTCAATTATTTTGTGGACTTTCTGTAATTCTTTGCGACCTTTGCGGTAAATTACAATCGTCTATTTTGTCACAAATTATCTCTATAACCGCCCTGTCCTCCATTTCCCCTTTGGGCAATGACCCGAAGACCATTTGGGAAAACTATCAAAATACTAAAACTTGTTTTTCCGAACATTTTTTAGACCATCAAAATACTTGTGTGGCTACTTTGGATGCCGCTTCACAACAAGAAGTTTTGGCTTTACAACAAACGGATATAAAGTACAAATCATTGGATAAATCGGTGTTGTATGCTATGGTGGCGGCAAGAAAAGCGATGGCGCAGGCCCGTTGGGAAAAAGGAGGGAGTTTTGGTATCAACATTGGCTCTTCAAGAGGTGCCACCGATTTGTTCGAAAAACATTTTCAGGAATATTTAACGACGGGAAAAGCCCAAACCTTAGCTTCACCTACCACTACTTTGGGGAATATTTCGTCTTGGGTGGCGCATGATTTGCAAAGTACTGGTCCCGAAATTTCACATTCCATTACTTGTTCTACTGCCTTGCATGCTTTACTCAACGGAGTCGCTTGGTTGCGAGCAGGAATGGTAAATCAATTTTTAGTTGGTGGAAGCGAAGCACCCTTGACTGATTTTACAATAGGCCAAATGCGCGCTTTGAAGATTTATACTCAAAGTAAAGAGGAGTACCCCAACCGTGCTTTGGATTTAGATAAAAAGCAAAACACAATGGTTTTAGGTGAAGGTGCGGCAGTATGTTGTTTAGAATTAGGTCAAAAAGAAAATGCCTTGGCTTTTATTGAAGGCATCGGCTACGCTACAGAAATTTTGGAGCATAACATTTCAATTTCAGCAGAAGCCCTTTGTTTTCAAAAATCGATGGCAATGGCTTTGCAAAACACGCCTTTATCCGAAGTAGATGCTATTGTAATGCACGCGCCAGGTACCATCAAAGGGGATTTGACAGAATACCGTGCCATTGAAAAAGTGTTTGGAAAACAGTTACCATTACTCACTACCAATAAATGGAAAATAGGGCATACGTTTGGTGCTTCAGGAATCTTAAGTGTTGAAATGGCCATTCTGATGCTGCAACACAAGCAATTTATTTCCACTCCATTTTTTAATCAAACTTCCGATTCAAGAACGATTCGTAAGGTGCTCGTTAACGCCGTTGGTTTTGGAGGAAATGCCGTTTCGGTGCTGTTGAGTTTGTGAAATTTGTTTAATTGTTTGAACTGTTTAATCGGTTAATCGTTTAAAACTTTGCGCTCCTTGTGGTTAAGTTTTTTACCACGAAGAAAAACGAAGAACACACGAAGCTACACAAAGTCAAAGAGTTTTATTTTATAAGAATCAACCAAAACTTATATGCCCTTATTTGTCTTATATGGTTCAAAATACACAGCCTATTCAGAAAAACTTGGGTAACTTATATGTTTTTTTCTTGTGAATTTAACGGTTAAATTTTGCACGCAGATTCAACAGATTTTAAAAAGAGTTTAATTGGTTAATAGTTAATCGTTTAAAACTTTGCGTCCCTTGCGTAATCCTTTGTGCCCTTTGCGGTTAATTTTTTTTTTTTACCACTATGCAATACTATTGAGCTTTGCGCCTTTGTCCCCTTGCGGTTAAATCTTAGGCACTATAAAAAATCCGTGTCATCCGCGTTCCCAAGCTCCAATTCCTTTACTTTCTCATAAATCAAGTTGCTCTCAAAACCACGACGAAGCAAATAATCACAAAATTTCTTCCTTTTTTTAAGCGCATTTTTTTCTGTAATGGTTTGCCAATTCCTTTCGGCTAAAGCATTAAAAGTTTCCAAGTATTCCTCAGGGGAGATTTCTTTTAAGGCGAGCGTAATCAAGGTAGTGTTGATGTGGCGCATTTTGAGTTCGTTGGTAATGCGGATTTTTCCCCAATGTTTGATGCGGTGTTTGCCACGGGCAAAGCTACAAGCGAAACGGGCTTCATTCAAGAAGTTGTGTTCGATAAGATGCACAATAAGCTGGTCGATCTCGTGGGAATCCAAGTGCATGCTTCGCAATTTGGTATAGACTTCCTCATGACAGCGCTCTTGGTAGGCGCAAAAGTGTTCTATTTTTTGTTGGGCTTCTTTCAGGGTGTAAGCGTTAGTCATGGGATGATTTTTTTGAGTAACAACAAGCTCACAAAAATACCTTTTTATGTGCGATTCTGCTCAAAATAACCTTTCAAAGTTACTTCTTTTGAAATACTTGCACTTTAGTGATTTAAACATAAATTTTAACGTTTAATTATGCCTAAAATAGTTACTTTTGCCCCAAATTAACAAAAATAATTGAGAATTTTTTCTTTATAATTTTTTGTTAGCATAAATTAAATTTAGACTATTTTTTTATGAAAAGAATTTTACTTTTTGCGGTGTTGTTGATGGTACAATTGGGGTTTGGGCAATCACCTTATACTTCTGTTGGTTCTGGAAACTGGAATTCTGATACTACTTGGAGTGGTAGTGGAGTACCTGGAGTTGGTGATGTTGTAAACATAGCTAATGGTCATACTGTAAAGGTTACTGCAAATCAAAGTTCAAGATCTATTACAATCAAGGGAGGCGATAAGCAAACTGAACTAAAAATTGATGTAACAGGTTCATTGATAGTTACGGAAGGAGTTGTAATAGAAGCATCGATTAAAAAAAATGCCACTAATAATCTAGAAGTTGGGGCGGGAAGTTTAACGGCTGGTTCCATAACATTTGTTGAAACGAGTGATATTGATCGAAGATCAACTTTAATGTTGAGTTCAGGAACGATTACAGTGAGTGGGAGTATTGATTTAAGTAGTAATAACATAAACAATATCATAGTTTTTTCTGATTCAGGAACTTTAAACATTGGCGGTACAATTTCTGGTGGTAGTTTGACTCCTTCTTCGGGTACTGTTAATTATAATAATGTTGGTTCGCAAACGGTAGGAGCCTACACATATAATAATTTAAACCTTTCAAGTAATGGTACCAAAACTTTTGGAAGTACTATTACAATTAATAATGTTTTTTCTATTTCATCGGGAGTTATAGCTGATCTTGGTACTGGACTAACACATGTTGCAAAATCACTCACATTAGGTGGTAACGGAATAATATCTGGCACCTGGGGCAGTACATCATCTTCTGCTACTAATAAAAACGATACTTTTTTTGCACCGAATTCTGGGATAGTAAATGTAACTTCGACTTCATGTGCACCTGGGAATTGGGTCGGTGTTACAAGTACAGACTGGAATACTGCATCTAATTGGTGCGGTGGAATACCAACTGCCACAACCGATGTTGTTATACCAAGCGGAACACCTTTCTCTCCAATCATTTCCAGTGGAACTTCAGCCATTTGCAGAAATTTAACAGTAAATGCTTCAGCTGCTTTATCATTAGCTAATAGTGCTACTAGTTTACTAAACATTAGTGGAAACTTTGTAAATAATGGAATTTTTACTGCTGGTACAGCAAGTAGTATTAGTTTTGTTGGTGCTAATCAAAACGTAGCAGGAGTTACCTACAGTAATTTGACTTTGTCGGGAAGTGGGACTAAAACATTTGCAGCAAACACTATAATTAATAATATTACATCTATTGCAACTGGTGTTCAACTGAATTTAAATGCAATAACTACTCATACAACAGGTGCGCTTCTTTTAAATGGAGCTAATCAGGTGGGCGGTACCTGGGGAACTTCAACCTCAGGAGCAATTAACCCTAATGACACTTTTTTTACTGCGAATGGTAGAATAACTGTTCCTAATAATTCTGCTATTGATAATGATTTTGCTTCTTATGGGACAACAGGAGATGTTGCTGGTACTATTGGAGAGTATGGAGGATCTTTTACATTAACGGCTCCATATGGTAATGTACTTATGAATGTTAAATTTGCAAGTTATGGAACTCCAACTGGAATTAGTCCAAATTTTGTACTAAGCTCTTGCCATGCCCCAACAAGTAAAATAAATACTCTAAATCTTTTAGGAAATACTAGTTGGTCTTTCAATGCTGTTTCTGGAGTTTTAAACGGCATGTATGGAGATCCTTGTGTAGGGATCAGAAAAACATATAGTGTTGTGGCCACATATGCAAAGCCAATTTGTACTGATTCAAGTCCTGGTGAAATAACAATTAATGGATCTACTCCTACAGGTGGAAATGGAAGCTATTCCTATCAATGGGAAATGAGTACGACTAGTGCCACTTCAGGTTTCGTAATCGCTCCAGGTATAAGTAATACAAGAGATTATTTAGTACCAGCGGGTATTTCTCAAACAACATGGTATAAAAGAACAACAACTTCAGGCGTGTACACTAGTAATACCATAGTAATCATACAGGTTAATAAATTACCATCTTTATCAACGCCAACAGTTGCAAATGTATCAGGAAACACTACCATTTGTGCAGGTAATTCAACAACTTTAACGGTAAGTGGAGGTTCGTTGTCAGGTTATGCCACAGGGGGCGATAAAGGAGGATTTGCAGAATGGTTTGCTAGTTCCTGTGGAGGTGTTTCGATTGGTCAAGGCAATACGATTACAGTTAGTCCGACAAGTACTACAACGTATTATGTGAGATATACAAATTCGTGTGGAAACTCCACTACTTGTGTACCTGTAACGGTTACAGTTAATAGCCTTTCTGTAGCTCCAACAAATATAACGGGGATAACAACTATTTGCTCCGGAAGTTCTACAATACTTACAGTTAATGGTGGTTCAACAGGAACAGGAGCAACAGCCCAATGGTTTTCAGGTTCTTGTGGGGGTATACCCTTAGGTACAGGTAATAGTATAATCGTATCGCCAACGGTTAATACAACTTATTTTGTGCGTTATAGCGGGACTTGTAATACAACTGCTTGCGCGTCTACAACTGTTATGATTGTTCCTCCTAGTATCACACCAAATAAAGTTGATGAAACTTGTTCAAATTCTAATAATGGGAGTATTTCGCCTCAGCTATCAGGTGGTATTTCAAATGTGAGATATATAAAATTATCACAAAAATATACTATTGATGCCTATCAGCAAGTGGCAGAAATTCAGGCTTTTGAAATATTTACAGGGAATAATGTTGCGCTTTCAAGTAACGGTGCTGTGGCGACTGCATCATCAGTATGGTTAGGTAGTAGTGGTCCCAACTATATTCCTTCAAATGTTAATAATGGGGTAACTACGGGGGATACATTTTGGCATAGTGCAACAAATAATATAAATGAGTGGGTAATGGTTGATTTGCAATCAGGAAAAAATATTGATTACTTGCGATTTTACAATAGAACTAGTTGTTGTTCCTCTAGAGGTCAAAATATGCTGTTAGAGCTTTTCGATTCTTCTTATAATTTAGTTTATTCCAAATCAGTTGATTTGTATCAAGCAGGAGTTAATTTTTTAGAAGTAAATGTTTTAGATGTTAATTGGACAGATGGAGCAAACACTCTTAACAGAGTAGGACTAGATTCAGGGACTTATATTTTGAATTATACAGATGTTGGAGGATGCTCAATTAACTCTCCTATTGAAATTAAAGCGACAAATACAAGTCCTTCTGCCCCAATCATTGGCACCATCACCCAACCCACTTGTGTCCTTGCAACAGGAAGTGTTGCTTTGAGTGGTTTACCATCTTCAGGATCTTGGACTATTTCAGCTACACCTTCAACCGCTGGTTTGACGGGATTAACAGGAACAAATGTTGATAATACGATAATTGGAGGGTTAGCTGCTAATACTAGTTATACTTTTGTAATAAGCAATGGTACGTGTACTTCAGCATCATCGGGTGCAGCAGTGACTAATCCAATTCCTGCTACTGCCACTTGGAATGGTAGTGCTTGGATAGGGACAACTCCAGCTGGTTCTAATCCTTTGTTAACCCAACCTATTATTTTTAATGGAAATTACACCTCTACAGGTAACATTAATGGCTGTTCTTGTGCGGTAACATCGGGTAACGTCGTCATAAATTCAGGACATACGATGACCATAACAAATGCAGTAAATGTTACTAATAATGCTACAACAAGTCTTATTTTTAATAACACGGCCAGTTTAGTACAAACCAACAACGTTACCAATACAGGAACTATTGAATACAACCGTAGTTCCTCCCTCATGAAAAATTTCGATTTCACCTATTGGTCATCGCCTGTTGCGGGTCAAAATATAGTGACGTTGTCTCCGAATACTTTAGCAGATAAATATTTTAGATATGATCCTGTCAGTGGTTGGTTATTGCATACAGGTATAATGACACCCGGAGCTGGATACATCATCCGTGTTCCAAAACCTGGTTCTCCTGCACCTGATAACTGGTCGGGCAGCACTTATGCGCAACCCGTAACCTTCAAAGGAGTGCCGAACAATGGAAATGTTACATTTACTGTAGGACCCGACCAATACAATTTGATTGGCAATCCATATCCGTCGGCTATAAATGCCACAACCTTTATGCAAGACAACAGTGCAATTATATACGGACCATTGTATTTTTGGACGCATAATACGCCAATCACCAATAATGGTTATATGGCTAACGATTATGCTACTTTTAATCTAACGGGTTCTACAGTAACGGGGCTGCCTACCGGACCTGCACCAAACCCTGGTTTAAATAACAATGCGCCCAACGGTTACATCGCAGCAGGCCAATCGTTTTTTGTAGGAACAAAACAAGGAATAGCCACTGATAGTAAATTTCAATTTACCAACTCGATGCGTGTATCAGGGACAACAAATTCTTATGGTACAGGGATCAATCAACAGTTTTTCAAGCAAACCAGCACTAAGAAATCGACCACTGTCGAGAAAAATCGCGTTTGGTTGAATTTGACCAATGCGCAAGGTGCTTTCAAACAATTATTGGTGGGCTATGTTACCGGAGCTACCAACGATTGGGATACTTTGTATGACGGTCCGAGTTTTGATGGCCAGCCTTTTGTGGATTTCTACAGCATCAATCAAGGACAAAATCTAACGATTCAAGGTCGCGCCTTGCCTTTTGAGGTAACTGATGTTGTGCCTTTGGGTTACCGCAGCACAATTGCAGGGCCATTTGAGATTGGTATTGATTCTAGAGATGGTGTTTTGGCCCAACAAGAGCTTTGGTTGGAAGATAAAAAGACGAGTACCGTTCACGATTTGACCAAGGGTAGTTACACCTTTACCACCATCAATGGATTAGAAAACGACCGCTTCGTGTTGAAATACACCAATAAAACTTTGGGTACTGATGATAACACGTTAGCAGACAAATCGCTTGTGATTAGTATCAAAAATAAAAAAATAACGGTTACTTCTTCGGAAGAAACCATTACACAAATTCAGATTTTTGATTTGTTGGGTAGAAAAATCTACGATAAAGCGAAAATCAATGCCCAGGAATATGTCATCGATCACTTGTTATCTTCGGAGCAAACGTTGATTGTAAAAACTACCTTGGCCAATGGTGTAATCAATAGTCAGAAAATTATTTTTTAAGGACAAATTGTTTGTAATTCGAAAACCCTTTCAGTGATTTACATTGAAAGGGTTTTTAAATTCATGAAGTACTATAAATCGGTAATACTATTTGTAGTAACATAATTTTTTTTGTTTCAGTTTGTCTGTTTAAATATAAATTTTTTGTTAATTTTTTTATTTTGCAAATTCACCACTACTTGCATTTTAAAAATAGGTACTTGCGCTTTTATTCATACATTTGCTTTTAATATAGTAGTGGTTTTTCACACAAAATCATCACTAAGTAATTGGATGTTTTAAATCAAAATATGAATAGAATTTTATTTTTTGCGGTTTTGTTTTTTGCAGTTGTAATGGTTAAAGCGCAAGTTTTACTGCCTGTAAAAGAAGTAAATAGAAATCCATTATCAAAAAACTGGAATGTTTCAATACCTAATAATATAGAAGGTACAGTTTTAAAAAAATCCTCAAACCTGGCTTCGACTAGTTCAGTGGTAACAAAAATTTATACTGACTTTAACGGTTTTTTTACTTCAGCAAGCGCTACTACAGATGCGACCAAGCAACCCGATACGGAAAACAATTTACTAGCTTTCGATTGGAATGGCAAGACTTGGGCTACCGGAGTGGATAATGCCGTTTTAACTAGTAAAGGAGTTACTTTTGAAGACACCAAATTTAGAGCGCTAAAAATATTTGATATTCAATATAATATTACTAGCACCTATTTCTTACAAGGGGCAATGATGGATGGTTCACTAACCAATAGAATACTAACCCCTCCGTTAATTGGTAGCACTTCAACCCCAGCAGAGTTAGCCGCTCGTTTGACTGATGGAAAAAAAGGATTGTCTTTAGGAACAGGAATTGCTAATATTAAAGCAGGAACTTCTCAATTTAAAATTGGAACAGGAAATATTAATATCTCCGGTGTAGGTGATGGTAAGCCAGATATTATTATTTCGCAAGTGGCTCAACCCGATGCTGGTGCAGATGTTTTTAAGTTTGTTGATGTAAATGGGAATACCATTGGGAATACCATAACGATATCTTTCCCGGCTATAAATGCGGTGGGTAGCTATCGATTGGATTTGTTTAAAGCTGATAATGGAGTGGCAAGTAATAATTTTCAAGCAAATGAAACCAGAGATATCCGAATGTTAGGCTATGATTTTTCTGATTTTGGAATTAATGCTTCGAATGAAGCTTCGGTAGATCGTTTAGTAATTACTTTTTCTGGAAGTTCCGATTGTGCATTTATAGGGGTGAATGAAGGCTCACTTAAACGCTCAGAATTAAGCCTTGTAAAAACTGCTTCTTTAGTTGATTGTGGAAAATTAGGAGACACGATAACGTATAGTTTTGTGGTAAAAAACTCAGGCGATGTTCCACTTACCAACATCAAATTAAGGGATCTAAATCCTGCAGTAGTAATACCAACTAGTACTATAGCGCTTTTGGCACCTGGAGCCACTGCAACGTTGACTGGTACGTACGTAATCACAGCTGCAGATGTGGCCTTAGGTAAAGTTGAAAATAGTGCAGAGGTAGTAGGAGAAGATCCTTCGTTATCAAAGGTTACGGATATTTCGGGTACCAATGAGTCAAATAATGTTCCAACTGTAATTCAATTGTTAAAAACATGGACAGGGACATCAAGTACCGATTGGAATGTCGCTACTAATTGGAGTCCTAATGGAATTCCAACCGCCTCAGACTGTGTCGTTATTCCTAATGTTACCAATAAGCCTATTGTAGGCACGGTTGATGCCAATGCGAATACATTGCAGGTTAATGCTACTGGTGTCCTGACTGTAAATAGCCTTCGTACACTTTCTGTGGTTGATAAAGTTACTGTTGTAAGTGGTGGAAAATTAGTCTTTGAAAATAATGCCAGTTTAGTACAAATCAACAACGTTACCAATACAGGAACTATTGAATACAACCGTAGTTCCTCCCTCATGAAAAACTTCGATTTCACCTATTGGTCATCGCCTGTTGCGGGTCAAAATATAGTGACGTTGTCTCCGAATACTTTAGCAGATAAATATTTTAGATATGATCCTGCTAGTGGTTGGGTCTTGTACAATAATCCAACAACAAGTACTATGATTCCTGGTGCAGGGTATATTATCCGTGTGCCAAAGCCAGGGACATATCTTAATGGCGAAACTTGGTCAGGGGTCACACCTTATGCACAACCCGTAACTTTCAAAGGTGTGCCTAACAATGGAGATGTTACCTTTACTGTTGGACCTAATCAATATAATTTGGTTGGGAATCCCTATCCATCGGCTATTGACGCTACAAAGTTTATGAAAGACAACAGTGGAATAATTTATGGGCCATTGTATTTCTGGACTCATAATACGCCGATTGCGAATAATATATACACGGCCAATGATTATGCTACATTTAATATCACAGGAGGTACAGGAACAGCAACTGCTAAAGCTCCAAGTACAGGTGTTTCTGGAGTGGTTCCGAATGGTTTCATTGCTGCTGGTCAATCATTTTTTGTAGGAACAAAAAGCGGAATTGCTTCAAACAGTAGTTTCAAATTTACTAACACCATGCGTGTTTCAGCAAACAATACCCAATTCTTTAAACAAACTAATACCAAAAAATCTACATCAGACGAGAAAAACCGTGTTTGGTTGAATTTGACCAATGCACAAGGCGCTTTCAAACAATTATTGGTGGGCTACATTACGGGTGCTACCAATGATTACGACAATTTGTATGACGGTCCGAGTTTTGATGGCCAGCCTTTTGTGGATTTCTACAGCATCAATCAAGGACAAAATCTAACGATTCAGGGTCGCGCTTTGCCTTTTGAGGTAACTGATGTTGTGCCTTTGGGCTACCGCAGTACCATTGCAGGGCCATTTGAGATTGGTATTGATTCTAGAGATGGTGTTTTGGCCCAACAAGAGCTTTGGTTGGAAGATAAAAAGACGAGTACCGTTCACGATTTGACCAAGGGTAGTTATACCTTTACCACTATCTATGGAGTAGAAAACGACCGCTTCGTGTTGAAATACACCAATAAAACATTGGGTACTGAGGACAACATAGTAGCAGACAAATCACTTCTGATTAGTATTAAAAATAAAAAAATCACAATTACTTCATCTGAGGAAACGATGTCACAAATACAGATTTTTGATTTGTTGGGTAGAAAAATCTACGATAAAGCAAAAATCAATGCCCAGGAATATGTCATCGATCATTTGTTATCTTCGGAGCAAACGTTGATTGTAAAAACTACTTTGGCCAAGGGCGTAATCAACAGTCAGAAAATTATTTTTTAAGAAAATTTCCGTAAGTGCGCTTAATAGTGTAAGAACGATTTAACCCATTCTTTTAGTATCAAACCCTTTTCCTGTTTTAGCAGGGAAAGGGTTTTTTAATGGGGCTACTACTATTTTAAATATCACTAAATCTGGGTATTGCATAAATAAACACAACCTAATAATTTTATCACTGCTTCTCTTGTTAATTGTTTAATAAGGCTATCCGTAATTCATACCAAGAGGTTAAATATTGAAAAGACCCTTTGCGACCCTGCGCCTTTACGAGCCAAATTTCACGCTAAGTCACAGAGACGCAAAGAATAGAGAGAATAAAGGGCAATCAAAAGCATTCCATAATTAATTCATTCTCCAAAATGGTACTATTCGCCGATAGTCACATTGTTTAATTTTAAAATGAAAGACTTTGAAAAAGTATACTTTACGGTTGTTTTTGGTGATTTTTTGCAGTAGTGTGGGGGTTGCTTTTGGGCAACAAGGAAAAGTGGATCCTACGTTTAATACGTTTGATGATGGTTTAAAAGGAGATGGTTTCGATAATACTGTCAAAACATTGGCAGTGCAGGCCGATGGTAAATTGATTGTTGGTGGAGATTTTCTAAACTTTAATGGTAGTACTACCCCTTATTTATGTCGGTTATTACCTGATGGATCTAAGGACGCCTCTTTTGCTTTGGGCACAGGTTTTAATGATAAAGTTTATGCCTGTTTACTGCAGCCCGATGGCAAGATTATAGTAAGTGGTTCGTTTACTACTTTTAATGGTGTTTCCGTTGGTCGCATAGTTCGGCTTCTTTCTGATGGAAGTCGGGACACCTCATTTGTTACAACGCCAGGTGCTTCGAGTAATGTCATTTATGATATGGCATTACAATCAGATGGCAGTATTTTCTTGGTTGGAAGTTTTACGAAGTTCAATGGAATTACAACTAATAGATTGGTAAAAATTTTACCTAACGGGACCATTGATACTACCTTTAGTATTGGCACAGGTGCTTCTAAAGTGATTGAAAAAGTCGAGCTTCAATCCGATGGTAAAATTATTATTGGTGGAGATTTTGATACATTCAATGGTGTAAGCCTGGGAAGAATTGCTCGATTAAATCCTAACGGGAGTCTGGATTTGAGTTTTACAACAGGTGTTGGTTTTAACAACAATGTTAGTGCTATAGGCATTCAAGCGGATGGTAAAATCATTTTGGGAGGTTCTTTTACCCTCTTTAACGGAACTACCGCCAATCGCATTGTAAGAGTAAACCAAGATGGAACCGTAGATTCCTCTTTTGTTTCGGGTTCTGGATTTAGTAATGGGACTGTTGAGGTTATCAATAGCACTTCAAGTGGAGATCTCATGATAGGAGGTTCTTTTAATGAAAGCTACAATGGAACTAAGGTAAACAGAGTACAGCTTTTCAATTCAAATGGTGTGATCAATACCGCTTTTGATATGGGTAATGGTCCTGCTACTGCTAGTGTTCTTGCTTTAGAAAATTTCATGGATTCTGCTTGGTTTGTGGGAGGATCTTTTTCCATTTTTGATGATCAAAACCAAGGAAAATTGGCTAAAATTGATACGCAAGGTGCATTAGATATTGGGTATTTAACTTCGGGGGTAGGCTTGAATAACAGCGTTTCAAAACTAATTCCACTAGTGAACAAGAGTAGTATAGTCGTTGGGAATTTCACACAGTTTAATGGGGTAGCAGCTCCTAGAATCGCAAAACTCAATGAAGCAGGCGAGATAGAAAACTCATTTGATGGCACGGTTCAGGGGGCTAATGCTACCATTCGCAATGCGGCGGTACAATCCGATGGAAAAATTATCATTGTAGGTAATTTTAGCGCTTATAATGGCACTGCGGCAAAAGGAGTTGCTCGTTTGTTACCCAATGGAAGTATTGATTCCTTGTTCAATATTGGCTCAGGATGCAATGGGCAAGTATATGGTGTAGAGGTTCAGTTAGATGGAAAAATTATCATTGTTGGGAATTTTTCGACCTATAATGGAATGACAGCGATTAAAATTGCGCGTTTATTACCTGATGGAAGTTTGGACGCTACTTTTAGTACAGGTACCGGGGCTGAAGATGGTATAGTTGAAACCATAGTTTTGCAATCGGATGGGAAAATGATTTTGGGAGGGCATTTTACAGTGTTTAACGGAGTTTCATCTCCAAGGCTTATTCAATTGAATTCAGACGGAAGCGTAGACACTGGCTTTCACATTGGTGCTGGGTTTGATGCTACGGTTTATTGTGTAGCCTTGCAATCGGATGGTAAAATTATAGTAGGAGGTTCTTTTTTGAAATGTAATGGCAATGCAATAAAAAGGCTGATTCGGCTTCATTCCAATGGGAGTTTGGATACTACTTTTATCACCGGTAACGGATTCAGTAGCGGAACGGTTAGAGCTATTTTAGTACAACCCAATGGTCGATTACTACTTGGTGGGACATTTTCTGGAACGTATAATGGAGTCGGGGTGAAAAGAATGGTACGGATCCATGCCAATGGTAGTTTAGATGGTAGTTTTTTGGTCAATTTGAATGGTACACTTTCCTCGATAGCCATGACTTCCGATGAGAAAGTACTAATTGGAGGCACTTTTAATTCAGTTTCAGGGAGTACTAAACATCGAATTGCTAGGTTGCTGCTGTGTGTGGATCAAACGAAACGTGCTGGTGCAGCATGGACTAATGGAGCACCCACACCCGGAAAGGATCTGATTTTTGAGGAAAACTATACCTTTACTAACGCTACCTATGCTTGTCAATGTGCTATTACTTCGGGTTTTGAAGTAAGAATTAGTGCGGGCAATACGTTGTCTTTGCGGTATCAATATGCGGGGGAAGGACTTTTAGTTCTAGAAGATGGGGCAAGTTTGCATCAAATAGATGATCAAACTAGTAATACGGGTGTTGTTCGGATGTTTCGAAAGACCACCCCAATACTCAAAAAAGATTTTACTTATTGGTCTAGCGCTGTTCAAAGTCAGCGATTGATCGATGTCTCTCCGGAAACCCTTTTTGATAAATTTTTCTCCTTTAATGGAGCAACAAATACTTGGATTCAAGAATGGTCAGCTACGACTATGACTGTGGGAAAAGGATATATTATCAGAGGACCACAACATTTTTCGGACATTACTCCTACTGTTTATATGGCCTCTTTTTTAGGAATACCAAACAATGGAGTATACACTATCGCAGTAGGACCCGATCAATACAATTTGATTGGGAATCCCTATCCATCAGCTATTGATGCGGATTTGTTTATCGCTGCTAATGCGAATATTCTTTATGGGCCCTTGTATTTTTGGACGCATAATACGCCAATAACAAACAATAATTATACGGCTAATGATTATGCTACATATAATTTGACCGGTTCAACAAGGACTGCTGTAGGTAATTTTGTTGATGCGAATCATAATGGTGTTTTGGATAGTGGAGAAGAAATGAGTTCTAACAAACCTTCACGTAAAATAGCTGCAGGACAATCCTTTTTTGTGGGGACTAAAAATGGAATTGCTGCAAACAGTAGTTTCCAATTCACCAATGCCATGCGCTTAGCGGGCAATAATACCCAATTTTTCAAACAATCCATCACCAAAAAAACAACAGCTGAGGTGAAGAATCGCCTTTGGTTAAATTTAACAAACAGCCAAGGTGCTTTCAAGCAATTGTTGATCGGATATATAGAAGGGGCCACCAATGATTGGGACAGTTTGTATGACGGACCGAGTTTTGATGGCCAACCTTTTGTTGATTTTTACAGCATCAATCAGGGGAAAAACCTCACGATTCAAGGTAGAGCATTGCCTTTTGATGTGACAGATGAAATCCCTTTAGGCTATCGATCCACAATTGCTGGTTCTTTTGAAATTGGAATGGATTCCAGAGAAGGTGCTTTGGCCCAACAAGAGCTTTGGTTGGAAGATAAAAAGACGAGTACCGTTCACGATTTAACCAAAGGCAGTTATAGTTTTACCGCTATAAATGGGGTAGAAAACGACCGTTTCGTGTTGAAATACACTAATAAAACTTTGGGTACCGAGGATAACGAATTGGCCGACAAATCCCTTGTGATTAGTATCATAAATAAAAGAATAACGGTTACTTCTTCTGAGGAAACCATTACACAAATCCAGATTTTTGACTTGTTGGGTAGAAAAATCTATAATAAATCTAAAATCAACGCACAAGAGTATATGATCGATGCTTTGCCATCAAGTGAGCAGGCTTTGATTGTAAAAACCATGTTGGCTAACGGAGCGATCACCAGCCATAAAATTATTTTTTAGCCCAAATATGTACAGAAGGAACGATACATTTTGTAGCAACGGATTTTATTTGTTGTGTAGGAGTGAGCGCAATGTCATTAAGTTAAGGAATAAAATGATTGTTTCTTCAATCTAAAATCTCTTAACTTTATGACATTGGGAGTGAGAGATAGTATAGCAATGGATTTCAATCCGTTGAACAAATAAAATAGACTAATCAATTTTATCCTTTCACAGTATTTACACGGAAAGTTTTTTTATTGTAAATCAGTTACTTAGTTGTCATAAATAGGTTTTTTTTAAGTTTTTTTTTAAAAAAAATTAAGGGTTCAGAAGTATCTTTGCACACCCAGAATTTTAGTGTGGATTGTGGTTATAAATGGAATAGGAGTATGAAGAATTGGATTTTAATTTTATTGGGATTAGTTTCATCAATTACTTTTGGTCAAGCAGTCGGAGAATATCGATCCAAGAGCAGTGGGGATTGGAAAACCCTTTCGGTTTGGGAACGTTGGAATGGTTCTACATGGGTAACACCCTCGATCACCCAAGGATATCCCGGGGAATTGAACGTTTATTATGGCCCTTTATTACTACAATCAGGGAATACGATTAGCATTGATGTGAGCAGTTCTAATTTTAGTACCCTACCCATAGAATCGATTACAATTACGGGGAAATTACTGCTTGTTGGCGCTAATAATCAGAATAATGTTGTAAGACTTGATACCAAATTAGTTAATGTTACCCCTACAATAGGGACTATTGAATTTAAAAATAAGGTAAGTTTACAAATTGCCTCCACGGTTTTACCAGGTTCAGCTGTTTTAAAGGTTTCCCAAGGGGGCATTATAGGGGATTGTTCGAACAACCAAGATATTCAACTTGGTACTAATTTTGTATCGTTTTGTAAAGGAGGTGGGTCGGGAAATGTAAGTTTTGATGACTTAATGAATTTGGGAGGCTCTCCAGATGTTGTGATAAATCCAATCGGGCAAATATGCGCAGGGGAAACACTAAATTTGGAAGGAAAAATTAACGGTCCAGTTGGTTCGAATGGTGTTTTTAATTGGTATTTAAATAATCAATCCACTCCTTTTGCCACAGGCTCTAAAGCGCAGATAAAATCGATTAAAGAAGGTATTTACACCATAAAATTAACTTATTCTGCTACCTATCAACAAGGTGTTTTTTCAAATTCTGAAGGTATACAATTTACAGTAGGAGTAAAGGCAGGTAAACCAAGTATAGGAAATATAGCATCTCTCACTTGTGCAACTAAAGGAAGTGTAGTCTTAAATAGCTTACCAAATAATTCATGGACAGTACTTCAAAGTGGAGCTGCGCAGGCGACTTATACGGGTTCGGGAACAACGTTTATCGTACCTAATCTTGATGCAGGAATCTATACCTTTACGGTAACTAGTGGTGGTTGTAGCTCACCGCCCTCTGAGAATGTAACTATTTCTGACAAAAGTACGACTACCTGGAATGGCTCCACTTGGAGTAATGGTGTGCCCGATTCAACGAAAAATGCCATTATAGAAAGGGCTTTTTCTGTAACTCAGGATTTTGTGGCATGCGGGTTGACTATCAATTCTGGAATTACAATTCGAGTGCCCGAAGGCCGCAATTTGATTATTACTAATGCAGTAACAAGCAACGGACAATTAATTTTCGAAAACAACGCCAGTTTAGTACAAACTAGTAATGCCAAAAATATAGGAAAAATAGAATACCGAAGAACTTCATCTGCCATGAAAAACTTTGATTATACCTATTGGTCTTCTCCTGTAACTGGGCAAACAGCAAAGTTGTTGTCACCCAATACCTTGTCAGATAAATATCACACCTACGATCCTTCCAAAGGATGGGTTTTTAATGATGGAATGATGAACCCTGGCGTAGGATTTATTATTCGTACCCCCAAACCTGGAGTCTACGGTGCACCTTATCCAGAAACGGTAGTGATGCCTTATAAGCAACCGGTCGCTTTTAAAGGGATCCCTAATAATGGGGATTATGAATTTAAAGTAGGTGCTAATCAATTCAATTTGATAGGCAATCCCTATCCGTCGGCCATTGATGCTAATAAGTTTATGCAAGCCAATAAGGACATTATTTACGGCGCCCTATATTTCTGGACACACAATACAGCAATTACAAATAATGACTATACAGCCAATGATTATGCCACTTATACTTTAGCTGGTGGTACAGGTACAGCTCCATCCAAAAATCCAGGATTGAATACAAGTACACCTAATGGTTTTATCGCCGCAGGACAATCGTTTTTTGTGGGGAATACTGTTACAGGAAGTTTTCAGTTTACCAATGCGATGCGGGTTGCTGGAAATAACGCGCAATTCTTCAAGCAAACGGCTGTTACAAAATCAAGTAATGCGCCAGAGCATCGCATTTGGTTGAATTTAACCAATAGCGAAGGAGCATTTAAACAATTGCTAATAGGTTATTTGGCAGGAGCGACTAACGATTTTGATAATCTCTACGATGGTCCAAGTTTCGATGGGCAGCCTTTTGTAGATTTTTATAGCATTAATAAAGATAAAAATCTTACGATACAAGGTCGTGCTTTGCCTTTTGACGAGACAGACGAAGTTCCTTTGGGTTATCGCAGTACTGTGGCGGGTCCATTTGAAATTGCAATTGAAAATACAGAAGGGCAGTTAGCACAACAAGAAGTTTGGCTAGAGGATAAGAAGTTGGGGTTGCTTCATGATTTATCCAAGGAAAAGTACAAGTTTACAGCCATTAGCGGCATTGAAAATGATCGATTCGTGCTAAAATATTACAACAATCAATTGGGTGTCGAAGACAATGTGATAACGGATAAGCAACTTATTGTAAGCGTTAAAAACAAAGTCATTTCGATCAATTCATCAGATGAAGCCATTACAAAAGTGCAGATTTTTGATCTGATGGGTAGAAAATTATACGATAAAGCCAAAATCAACTTACAAAAATGGTCGATTGCTACTTTAAGATCAAGTAACCAAGTGCTGATTGTACGAACCACTTTGGCTAACGGAGCGATAAAAAGTAATAAAATTATTTTTTAACCTCAAGTTCCGTAGGAACGTTACATTTTGTAGCAACGGATTTCAATCCGTTGAACGTAGAAAATTATTTTTTAACCTCAAGTTCCGTAGGAACGTTACATTTTGTAGTAACGGATTTCAATCCGTTGAACGTAGAAAATTATTTTTTAACCTCAAGTTCCGTAGGAACGTTACATTTTGTAGTAACGGATTTCAATCCGTTGAACGTAGAAAATTATTTTTCAACCTCAAGTTCCGTAGGAACGTTACATTTTGTAGTAACGGATTTCAATCCGTTGAACGTAGAAAATTATTTTTCAACCTCAAGTTCCGTAGGAACGTAATATTTTGTAGTAACGGATTTCAATCCGTTGAACGTAGAAGATTATTTTTTAACCTTAAATTCCGTAGGAATGATTGATTTTGTAGCAACGGATTTTAATCCGTTGTTTGGTGTTTGGCGACAACAGATTTCAATCGTTATTTACTGCTGTTTTTCATTGCTTTTGCATTTTTGTAATCTATCCAAGCTTGTCCTTTTAACTTTCGCATCATTACATCAAAATATCTCATAATAAAAACATTGTAGAAGGCTTTGGAAAGGTTAGGGATTCGCCTTGGAAAAGCGCGCAGACTCATTGAAAAACCTGCGCTTTGGTATTTCATATAATGCCAATAGCCCTCGGGCATGTAGAGCATCTCCCCATGCTTCAGATGGGTGATGTAGCCTTTAGCGTTTTGTAAGGCTGGGAATTTTTCGAAATCGGGAGCATCAAAATCAATGTCTTCACGAGCAATGAGAGCGTGAGGGACTTTGTAAAGGTAGGGTGTTTGTTGCGGATCGAATAGCATGCATTGTTTCGTGCCATGAAAATGGAAATGCAAAATATTCGAATAATCAATATCATAATGCATGAATACTTTGGAGTTTTCACCGCCAAAAAAGAGCATAGGTAATTGTTTTACCAATCGTAATCCGATGTTGGGCCACTTAAAATCTTGTTGTAATAGTGGCACTTCCTTCATTAATTCATAAAGAAAAATGCGATAATTAGTAGGTTTTGATTGAAGTAAATCAATATAATCAGCCATTTTCATTTGGGTATGGGCTTGATTAAAACCATCTTTGTGTGACACAGGACGATCGTCATACAGCGGCACTGTTTTTTCGCCGGCTACACTTTTAATATAATTGAGATTCCACTTCTCATAAGCGGGCCAATCTTGGGTTAGTTTTTCAATTACTAAAGGCTTTTGTTTTTTTACATAAAGAGTATAGAAATCTTCTTTTGAAATGGTTTCAACACGTTCAATTTCAATAAGATTCATTTTCATAAATAGAAATTAAAAATTAAAAAAAATGCTCCTAGTTTTTTAGACTAAGAGCAAATTTACTAAAGCTTTATTTTATTTTATAAAAAAAAAAATTACTTATTTTTCATTGAAGCTTCTACGTTTCTTTCGATGGTATGTCCTGGTCTTGACCATCTTGGTTTTTCGCCCAATTCAGTGTATTGAGAATCGGAAGCTTCTACAGTCTCAGGTTGTTGCAATTTGATAAAAGGTTTTTGAGGTTGTAAACCCAAGGTTTCAAAGAGTTTCATGTCCTCATCTACATTCGGATTGGGAGTTGTCAACAATTTATCTCCAGCGAAAATAGAATTGGCTCCCGCAAAGAAACACATGGATTGCCCTTCGCGACTCATGTTCATTCTACCTGCTGACAAGCGAACTTGGGTTTCGGGCATTACAATTCGTGTGGTGGCTACCATTCGGATCATTTCCCAAATTTCTACGGGTTTTTCTTCTTCTAAAGGAGTTCCTTCTACGGCTACTAACGCATTAATTGGCACAGATTCAGGTTGTGGATTTAAGGTAGCTAGAGCGACCAACATTCCAGCTCTGTCTTCTACGCTTTCTCCCATTCCGATGATACCGCCACTGCATACTGAAATTTTTGTTTTTCGAACGTTTTCAATAGTTTGCAAACGATCTTCAAAACCGCGAGTAGAAATTACTTCTTTGTAATATTCTTCAGAAGTATCTAAATTGTGATTATAAGCATACAATCCCGCTTCGGCTAATCTTTTGGCTTGATTTTCGGTGATCATTCCTAAAGTACAACAAACTTCCATATCTAGTTTGTTAATGGTTCGTACCATTTCTAATACTTGGTCAAATTCGGGGCCATCTTTTACATTGCGCCAAGCAGCTCCCATACAAACTCTAGAAGACCCTCCTGATTTTGCTCTCAAAGCTTGGGCTTTCACTTGGCTTACCGTCATGAGGTCATTACCTTCAATGTCGGTATGATATCTAGCGGCCTGTGGACAATACCCACAATCTTCTGAGCATCCGCCAGTTTTTATGGATAAAAGTGTTGAAACTTGTACTACATTAGGATCGTGGTGTGTTCTGTGTATTGTTGCAGCCTCATACAACAAATCCATTAACGGTTTATTGTAGATCGCTATTATTTCTTCTCTGGTCCAATTGTGTCTTATACTGCTCATACGCCATATTTTTGATGGCCAAAAGTAATCATTTACTTTTGAAGTAACAATGGAAGTAATTAAAAGCGATCATTTTTAGTCTGTAACCAATCGGTTGTTCCAATATAATAAAAGCAACATCGTTACTACAACAGTAGAAGCAATGCCTTCAAACAATAAGCAAATGCTGTACAACATCACCGTGGGGCTGCCACCAAAAAGAAACGTTTTAGATAGCGATTGTACATAATCATCACCACCCTGCATATAACTGTAGATAATTAACCCAATGATGCTCATAAAAACCCCATATAAAGAAGTTTTCATACCTGAAACAGCGTTGTTCGCTAATAAAATATTCCCATCGTTAATGTTCATCAGTAAGGTTCGATTGACCCCATAAAGCACAAAAATTGTGTTGAACAATCGCAAGTAAAATACATCCGAAAGGCCAACGAGGTTCATTATTAAAAAATAAATAGCAATGCCTAAGAAAATTAGGAAGCCGTTTTGAAATTCTCTTGAAAGTTTCATGTTATGTTTTTTTGAGGTTAGTGGTAATAAATATAATAAATTGATTGACACTAAGTTATCAAAAAAAACAATGAATATTTTTTATTTAGGGGAACATTAACTTTTGTTAGGTTCTTGGAAGGACGCAAAGTAGGCTCTAGTGTTTTTCTCGTCTGTGGATAATTGGGATTGTAACGCCTGAATGTTTTCAAATTTTTGTTCTCCTCGTAAACGATGCAAAATACTGATTTTTAATTCTTGATCGTATAAATCAGCTTGAAAATCTAAGAAATGCACTTCGATACTTTGTTGATCTCCACCCACCGTTGGGTTGAAACCAATGTTCATCATGCCCAAAACTGTTTTGTGATCGAGCATACTTTTTACCACATACACTCCGTTTTGCGGGATTAATTTAGTAAAGGTATCGATGGCAAGATTGGCTGTCGGAAAACCTAAAGTGCGCCCCAATTGTTTTCCTTTGACAACTTTTCCAATTAACGAATAAGGGGTTTCAAGGTATTGATTGGCGAGATCAAGATTTCCTTCGGTAATGGCATTTCTAATTTTGGTAGAACTCACCGAAATTTCATTGATTTCTTGTGCCGAAATTTGTTCTACTTCAAAATTGTATTTTTTACCAAAGGCAATCAAATCATTGATGTCAGCAGAGCGATTACTTCCAAAGCGATGGTCATACCCGATAATGATTTTGTGAATTTTTAGTCGTTCTACCAATAAATCCCTCACAAACTCTTCGGCAGTTAATTTTGAAAAAGCAGTATCGAAAGGATGAATAATTAAGTTTTGTATCCCTAATTGTGTCAGCAATTCTATCTTCTCGGGGATCGTATTTAATAATTTTAGGGCTGTCTGATCTTGTAAAACCGATCGAGGATGGGGATAAAAAGTAAGGACAACACTTTCATAAGTGTCATTTAAAGTACTTTGGTTTACTTTATTTAATATGCTTTTGTGACCGAAATGTACGCCATCAAAAGTACCTAAAGTAAGAATCGTTTTTTTTGTAGCAACAAATTCGGTTATGGAATGAAAAATCTTCAAAATGACTTATTTATAAAGGTGCAAATTTATACTTTCTAATTCAATTGGTATAAAAATTCACCCCTCAATTTCAAGTGTTCTCTGACTTCATTTTGTCTCAAGGTCAGACTCGCGATTCATAAGTAAATAAAATAAGAAGATTTGCTTTGTGTATAGCTGATGTTCAAGGCGTAATGCGGTTACCTTCCTTTTTTACATCTTTAAAATCTTTGCTATCGACTTTCAAATTTTACAATTTTCTTAAAATTGGAGTGCATTACCTCTACAGGGTATTCACATTTAAAACTTTCAGTAACGAATTACTAATAAATCTGAAATTACATTATAGTTTTAATGATACCAAGTAGTAAAGTTGATGGATTTCTTGACATTCAATTTTAATTTCGAGGAGTAGTAGTGCTACTTGGTGTAATTCGAGGTTAACTTTTTTTAAAAGCCAATGCCCTGACTGTCCTGACGTCAGTGGCTTTAATTACATAGATAGTTTATATTTGTACCCTAATGAGAGTGTACTATTTTTGAAAATAAAGTGTTTTTTGATGGATTTAATAGTTGAAAAATGATTTTTTTACAAGAATTTATTTAACTTTAATACCACAAAATCAAATAGTTATGAGGAAAATACCAATATTGCTGCTTTTGTTTTTTGTTTTCACTTCTTCTTATTCGCAAGAAAAACCTACATGGAAGGTTGCTGAAGCATTTTCTGAGACTAGACAAAATATAGATGCTCAAGAAAGATCTTATGACGGTTTTTTTGAATTGAATTGGAGTCAATGGCGTATGAATTTGGACCTAAAAGTTCCCCAATCTTCTAAAATTGGACTCCAAAAAATAACATTGCCTAACGCCTCTGGCCAAATGGAACAATTTCAGATTGTGGAGAATTCAAATTTCGCACCTGAATTACAAGCACAATTTCCGGAAATTCGCTCTTTTTCAGGAAAAGGAATCACAGATCCTAATGCTACTGTTTATTTTAGCATGTCGCCCGATGGATTGCAAACGATGGTTTTGAGAAATGGTCGCGAATCGGAATTTTTAGAACCTCTAAAGGGGCATAATGAAAAATATGTGCTATACCGCTCTGATAAAACAAGTAAAACAAACTTAGGTTTAAAATGTGAAACAGAGACCCAAGCTTTGGCAGCAAAATTTTCCAGTAAAACGCTCAAAAGCAAGGCGAGTGACCGCGTGTTTCGCACCTTACGTTTGGCTCTGTCATGTACCGGAGAATATGCTACTTATCATGGAGGTACAGTTTCAGGCGCATTAGCAGCTATGAATGCTACCTTGACACGAGTAAATGGTATTTTTAATAAAGATTTAGCGTTGAAACTGGTACTCGTAGCTGATAATAATAAAGTTGTTTTTACCGATGCCACCACAGATCCTTATGCTACAGTGGTGGGTGGAAATGCGCCAAGTGCTTGGAGTCAACAATTAGAAAATACCTTAACCAATCCAGCAATTTTAGGTGCTGATAAATACGATATTGGTCATTTATTTGGTGCTTCTGGAGGTGGTGGAAATGCTGGATGTATCGGATGTGTTTGTAATGCTGATAAAGCTAGGGCCTATACTTCACCTTCTAATAATAAACCAGAAGGAGATACTTTTGATCTCGATTTTGTAGCTCATGAATTTGGACATCAATTGGGAGCAACACATACTTTTTCACATGAAGTGGAAGGAACAGGTACTAATGTTGAGCCCGGAAGTGGCTCTACAATCATGGGATACGCTGGAATAACTGATGACTATGATGTTCAAAAAAATTCAGATGATTATTTTGCCTATGCTAGCATTAAGCAAATTCAAGATAATATGATGACTAAAACGTGTCCAGTGGCCACCACTATTGACACAGCTGCATTTGGGGTTGATGCAGGGAGTAGTTATACTATTCCTAAAAGCACCCCTTTTGTATTAAAAGGAGTAGCAACCGGTGCAACCAAAAATTCTTTTACTTACGTTTGGGAGCAAAACGATACTGCAATCAATGCTTTTGGTGCGAATAGTTTTGCTATTGCTGATAAAGTTGACGGTCCGTTGTTTCGTTCCATCCCGCCTTCTTTGTCGTTAGAACGCTATTTTCCGGCTTATGAAAAAGTATTGGTAAATAGGTTAAATAGTGATTGGGAGTCAGTTGCTAATATTGGAAGGACTTTAACATTCGTGTTGACTGCTCGTGATAATGAAGGTTTAGGGCAGACGGCTTCTGATGAAACCCAGATAACGGTTGCAAATACAGTGGGGCCTTTTGAGGTAACTTCACAAAATACAGTCGATTTAAGTTGGAATCCGGGTTCAACGCAAACCATAACTTGGAATGTAAATGATACGAATACTCTTTTGGGAGCTTCAAATGTTTCGATTAAATTATCGACAGACGGGGGATTGACTTTTCCTAACACCTTGCTTGTGAATACTCCTAATGATGGTTCCGAAACTATTGTAGTCCCTATGGTTGCTGCGCCAAAATGTAGGATCAAGATTGAACCCACAAATTCTGTTTTTTATGCATTAAATAAAATGCCATTTGCGATAGGGTACACTACAGTTTCTTCCTGTAATACTTATACTTTTACTACGCCAATTGCCATTCCTGATGGTGTAGCGACTTATACCATCAAAGAAGTAGATGTGCCTACTGGTTTAGGTGAGGTGACAGATATAAACGTAGAGGTGACTTTGACTCATTCTTATTTGTCTGATGTAGAGCTCGAAATTGTGAGTCCTCAAAATAAAACAGTGCGCTTGTTACAAAGGATATGTGGAGGTACGAATGCTACTTTACGTTTAAAATTAGATGATAGCGGAGTTATTGTAAATTGTGTTAACACATCCCAACAAACCATTACACCAACTGATTTGTTGAGTGGTTTTAATGGGAGCGATCCTGCAGGAAAATGGCTCTTGAGAGTTAGAGATGCATATCCCGATGATAGTGGTGCAATTAGCGCTGCTGCAATGGTCATATGTGCTACTAAAGCAACCTTAGGGACTGAATTTACTCAGGTTGATGATGTCCTAATAGCTCCAAATCCCTCTAACGGAATTGTTAATCTTCAATTTACTTCGATAAATAAAGGACAAGTAATGGTGGCTGTGACCGATGTTTTGGGGAGAGCTATTTATCAAAAAACCTTTGATAACGACGGGGATTTTAATAAAACTATTGATTTGACAAATGCTCTTTCAGGGGTTTATTTTTTGAACATAAGAGCTGGGGATAGAAAATGGGTTAAAAAAATCATAATAAAGTAAGGTCTTTTTTTAGGCCAGATTCTGAAGCAACCTTTTAAAAATCTAGATGCTCAAAAAGATGGCATAGCCAAAAATAGGTACTATAATTTTTTTGGGTTGGATTGAAATCCAATGCTACACGATCAGTTAAGTTACGATTCTTTTCTTTGATACTCGGGTCCATCGGAATGATTGGGTACTGTAGCAACGCATTTCAATCCGTTGTGATGTTATTGGGTGCATTGTTTTTTTGAGAATGTATCGAGCCCTTTTTTTGAATTTGAGATCCCTGTATTTAAAAAAGGAGCTCTGTTTTGTCAACAACCATTTGCTTTATTCAATATGACTATCCGTGACTAGTACCATTTCACAGAATAAATTAGTTGTTGAATGTTTTTCACAAATATAATCCTTTCTGATCTTTGCGTCTTCGCGACTTTGCGAGCCCAATTTCACGCAAAGGCACAGAGACGCAAAGTATATTGTCATTATTTAGACTGTTGGTATGAGTTACGGACAGCCATATTATTCAATTTGACTGTCCGCTATATGTACCAAGAATGGAACACGGATGACGCAGATTTAAACGGATTTTCGCTCATTTGTATGTAAAAATCCGTTTAAATCTGCGTCATCTGCGTGCCATTTTTATTATTGGTTCAAGTAACGGATTGTCAAATTATTCAAAATAAAATAGAGGAAAAAGAAGGTAATCTTATTCCTTTTTTATTTTCCATTAAAGCTATTCATGGTGTTATTAAGTCCTGCGGTACCGAATGATTTGATGATTTCCGTGCTAATGTCTAAACGTTCTGGAAGTGCAGCTTTTTCTTGTTCGTCCCATTCGCCTAATACATAATCTATTTGTTGCCCTTTTTTGAATTGGTCGCTAATACCAAATCGAAAACGGGTGTAGTTTTGGGTATTGAGGATGAGGTTGATGTTTTTTAACCCATTATGGCCGCCATCACTTCCTTTGCCTTTGATGCGAATGGTGCCAAATGAGAGATTCAAGTCATCAGTTATAACCATGAGGTTTTCTAGTGGAATTTTTTCAAGATCCATCCAGTATTTTACGGCTTTCCCACTCAAATTCATGTAAGTATTGGGTTTTAGCAATAAAAATGTTCTGCCTTTGAATTTGTATTCGGCTAAAGCGCCTAGTTTTACGGTTTGAAAAGCAATGTTTTCTTTTTTGGCAAGAAAGTCGAGTACTTTAAAGCCAATATTGTGACGGGTATTGACATAATCTGCGCCAATATTACCTAAACCTACGATTAGAAATTTTTTACTCACGGGTTCTGTATTGTTTTTTTCGGGTTCGTGACCCTCTGGTTTCATGTTGTGATCTTGCTCGGCTGTTTTGGGCATTGAAAACAGGGTTTGTATCCATTTTTTCATGATACAAAAATAAGTTTTCTTTGTGAAAAGGACAGCTAAAATGTGCAGATTACAGGGTAATTGCCTTTAAAAAAAAAGGTAGCCACGAATTTCAAGAAAGTGGAAAAACTTTGACGGCAACTTGGTTACCTTTTTTTACCACCGATTCGCTGATTATCAAAGATTAAAAAAAGGGTTAGATAGAATTGCGTCAATTATCACTAATGGTCATTGAAATGGAAAGTTATGAATTCTTAGCAGAAATTTCAAATTTCCATAAAAAAATCCCAAAAACCAGTATTGGAATTTGGGATTTTATGTATTTACAATGGAATGGACTACAACTCAAATGCTTTTTTAGGATTGTTATCGCAAAGCAATTCCACTGGATTTTCTAGTGCTTCTTTCACTGCTACCAAGAAACCAACTGACTCGCGTCCGTCGATGATTCGGTGGTCATAAGAAAGGGCTACGTACATCATTGGGTGAATTTCTACTTTACCATTTACAGCAATTGGACGCTCGATAATGTTGTGCATTCCTAAGATTCCGGACTGTGGAGGGTTGATAATTGGCGTAGACAACATGGAGCCAAAAACACCACCATTGGTAATCGTAAAGGTTCCTCCTGTCATATCATCAACAGTGATTTGTCCGTCGCGTGCTCTCAAGGCCAAACGTTTGATTTCGGCTTCAACTCCACGGAACGTCAAGTTTTCTGCATTACGAACTACGGGCACCATTAAGCCTTTTGGTCCAGAAACTGCGATGGAGATATCACAGAAATCGTAGGCCACTTTGTAATCGCCATCCATCATTGAATTAACGTCTGGATACAATTGCAACGCTCTAGTTACCGCTTTGGTAAAGAAAGACATATAGCCTAAACTTACCCCACCGTGTTTGGCTTTGAAGGCATCTTTGTACTCGTTACGCAAATTGTTGATAGGCGTCATGTTTACTTCGTTGAAAGTAGTCAACATTGCCGTTTCATTTTTAGCAGCCACTAGTCGCTCAGATACTTTACGACGCAACATAGATAATTTGGTGCGTTCTACGCCACGAGAACCTCCCGTTGGGGTTCCCATAGATGGCACCGCATTAACTGCGTCTTCTTTAGTGATTCTACCTGCTTTTCCAGTGCCAACAATGGTTTCTGGAGCTATGTTTTTTTCGTCCAATATTTTTCTAGCGGCTGGCGATGGAGTGCCTGCTGCATAAGTTGGCGCTACTGGAGCTGCTTTTGGCGCTTCAACTTTTACCTCCGCTTTTGGCGCTTCAGCTACTGGTGCTGCCACAGGCGTTGCACCTGATGGTTTAGCTGCGGCAGTATCTATTAAACAAACAATGGCGCCTACTGCTACTGCATCACCTTCTTCTGCTTTTAGGGTAATTATACCGCTGGCTTCTGCTGGTAACTCTAAGGTTGCTTTATCTGAATCTACTTCAGCAATCGCTTGATCTTTTTCTACATAATCACCATCTTTTACCAACCAAGTGGCTATTTCTACTTCTTTGATGGATTCCCCTGGTGATGGGACTTTCATTTCTAAAATCATCTTCTGTTAGTTTATTGTTTGTAGTTTAAGGCTAATGGTTTCTGGTTTGTTTTAAGTAATAAACTAAAAACCACAAACGTTTTATCTAAATAAATTTTTATCAAATACCATTCTAATAGCATCGGCGTGACGACGCTTGGCTCTGGTGTAACTTCCTGACGCTGGTGCCGCATAGGCTTTAAGTGATGCTAATCTCCATTTTACCAAATCAAAATTAGCCAACATGTACGTATAAGCTCCCATGTTTTTTGGTTCTTCTTGTGCCCAAACATAATCGTCTGCATTTGGATATTGAGCGATAATTTCTTTTAACTGCTCGATGGGTAAGGGGAATAATTGTTCGATACGCACTACAGCTACATCGTTTCGACCGTTGTTGGTTCTTTCGGCTGTAATATCATAATAGAATTTACCGGTGCAAAACACCAAGGTCTTTACCTCTGCTTTATTAACTGCTGTATCATCAATGGTTTCTTGGAATTGCCCCTGCGTAAAATCTTCTAGTGGTGAAACACATCTTGGATCACGTAGTAAACTCTTTGGTGTAAACACTATTAATGGTTTACGGAAATTGGTTTTCATTTGTCTTCTTAACAAGTGGAAGAAGTTGGCTGGTGTTGTACAATCCGCCACATACATATTATGTCGGGCACAAAGTTGAAGATAACGCTCCATTCTAGCCGAAGAGTGCTCTGCTCCCTGTCCTTCGTAACCATGCGGCAACAACATTACAATTCCGTTTTGATTGTTCCATTTGTCTTCTCCACACGAGATGTATTGGTCAATCATGATTTGGGCACCATTAGAGAAATCGCCAAATTGTGCTTCCCAAATCGTCAATGCGTTTGGATTTGCCAAGGCATAGCCATAGTCAAATCCTAAAACACCATATTCAGACAAGAATGAGTTGTACACATAGAAGTTTCCTTTTTTGTTTTCTATGTGATCTAACAGCACAACTTCTTCTTCTGAATCTTCCACTTTTACTACCGCATGACGGTGTGAAAAAGTCCCTCGCTCTACATCCTGACCTGAAATACGAACATCAAATCCTTCGGTTAGTAATGAGCCATAAGCCATAGTCTCGGCAGTTCCCCAATCGATAGTATTGTTGTCATATCCTGTTTTTCTATCGCCAACAATTTTAGAAATTTTGTTGATGAATTTTTTATCAGCAGGCAAGCTAGAAACGGTTGTAATAATAGAATCTAAGGTTTCTTTGGCTACAGTTGTATCCACTTTTTGCAACATCACTTTGTCAGAAACTTGCTCAAATCCATTCCATTCATTTTGCATAAATGGAGTAATTACTGTCAGTTCTTTTTTACGTGAAGCCTCAAGGTTATCATTGAGTTTGTCTTTGTATTCCTTTTCAATTTGGTTGACAAAAGTGGCATCAATAACACCATCTGTCAATAATTTTAAAGCATAAATATCTCTTGGATTTTGATGTTTGGCAATTAATTTATACAATACAGGTTGGGTAAATCTTGGTTCATCTCCTTCATTATGACCATACTTTCTGTATCCTAGCAAATCAATAAAGACATCTTTTCCGAATTGCATTCTAAAATCTAATGCGAAAGACATGGCGTGAACTACCGCTTCTGCATCATCTGCATTCACATGTAATACCGGAGAAAGGGTCACTTTGGCCACATCTGTACAGTAAGTAGACGAACGTGCGTCAAGATAGTTGGTAGTAAAACCTACTTGATTATTGATTACAATATGAATGGTTCCTCCGGTTTTGTAACCATCTAATTGTGCCATTTGTACAATTTCATACAAAATGCCTTGGCCTGCGATAGCAGCATCACCATGAACGGCAATTGGCAATACTTTGGAGAAATCATCCGCAAAATATTTATCTTGTTTTGCTCTTGTAATTCCTTCAATAACTGCGCCTACGGTTTCTAAGTGGGAAGGATTTGGAGCAAGGTTGATGTTTATTTTTTTGCCCGAACGCGTAACTTTGTCAGCAGTCAATCCCAAATGGTATTTAACGTCGCCATCAAAATACTCTTGGTCGTAGTCTTTGCCATCAAATTCACTAAAAATATCTTGTGTTGATTTGCCGAATATATTGGCAAGTACATTCAAACGTCCACGGTGCGCCATTCCCATAACGAATTGCTCTACTCCTTTATCGGCTGCTTTTTCAATTAAAGCATCTAAAGCGGGGATAATTGTTTCTCCACCTTCTAGAGAAAAGCGTTTTTGGCCTACGTATTTTGTATGCAAGAAATTTTCAAACGCTACGGCTTCATTTAATTTCTCTAAGATTACTTTTTTCTCCTCAGAAGAGAAATTAGGTTGATTGTCATTAATTCTTATTTTTTGACGAATCCACTCCACAATTTCGGGTTTACGTATAAAAACATATTCGATTCCGATATGTTGGCAATAGATATTTTCTAAATGTCCAATTAGTTCTCTTAAAGTACAAGGTTCTTTACCAATTACTTTGGCAGCATCAAAAACTACGTCCATATCCGAAGTAACAAGACCAAAATTTTCAATATCTAAAGTAGGTAAATAAAGACGACGATCGCGCACCGGGTTGGTTTTGGTAAACAAATGCCCTCGCATTCGGTAGCCTTCGATCAGTTTGATCACTTTAAATTCTTTTTGTAATTTTTCAGAAACTTGAGTATTCGAAGCAAAACAAGAATCTTCGGAAGAGGCAACTACAGCTGTTGTGGGCGAATGGTTTACTTGTTCCTCATTATAAGTGGTCATTCCAAAGTCAAAGCCTTGAAAAAAGCTTCTCCAACTTGGCTCTACGCTATCTGGATTTTCTAAATATTGATCGTATAATTGTGCAAAAAATTCGGTGTGTGCTGCGTTTAAAAATGAAAACCTATCCATAATATTAGTTGAATGAATTTTTAAAATAGTCCGACAAAAGTACAATAAACGGATATAATTAATTCACTTTTTTGATTACTTTTACTGCTATTTTTGTTAAATAAAACCCATTGTCATGAAAAAAATTAAATTTTTTGCAGTTTGCCGATTGATTTTCCTTTTTGTATTGCTGTGTTTCACGAAATCGTTGTATGCGCAACAGGCTTTTTCAAATGGTTTTTCTAAAAAAATACAATTTGGAGGAGGATTAGGTTTGAATTTTGGTTCGGGCTTTACCGATATTTCTGTGGCCCCAAGTGCGATTTACAATATTAACCCATTTGTGGCTTTGGGAGCAAGTATACAATTTGGGTATATTAAAGTAAAAAACAATTATGAAACTTATACTTATGGAGGAAGTTTGATTGGTTTGATCAATCCGATTCCCCAAATTCAATTATCGGCAGAGCTAGAGCAATTGCGATTCAATACCAAATTTCGATACTACGGCGATCAGGATTATTGGAATACCGCCTTGTATTTAGGAGCGGGTTATCGCAGCAACAATGTTACTTTTGGAGTTCGTTATGATGTTTTACATGATGACAACAAGAGTATTTATAGCGAAGCCTTCATGCCTTTTGTAAGGGTTTACTTCTAATAGGTCGTTAGGCTAGGAAGTCTATTTTATAAGGAGGATACAATTGAAAAAGTAAGAAAGGGGGGTGTTGAGAAGAAATTTCACCTTTAAACGGAACGATAATAATTTCGAAACCATACTTTTTGCCATTCTCTTTTTAGAATCAAAAAAGCCACCTGACTTGACAGCGCAACAATATCGGATCCATCCAATTGCTTTATGTCGTTTTCCGGAACATCAATGATATAGAGCAAGTTTAAATATTCAGCAAACTTGTGCTGAATAAGACGATATATTTTTTCTTGCAGCTCCAATTGGAGTGCCTCTGGCGTAATAGTCACTGGAAAATCAACACCTTCATTAGCCAAGTTAAAATCTTTATTGATTTGAACTATTAAATTAAGATACAAATTTTCCTTGGTTGCTTCTGCAAGTAAATGTTCCGTATTGAGTGGCGCTACATACATGTTTTGCTTTTTAAGTTCGCTGATAGCAAAATAAAACTTTAGTGTTTCAAACAAAGAGTTTGTTTGATTTTTTACACTTTTCGTTCCATCAAATTTTCTCCAAAGGCTTTCAATAATGCTTTTTTATCCGATGCGATTTGTAAATTATTCAATGTTTCAAATGCTAAATGTGTATATTTCTTAATGGCTTCCTGTGTAGCAACAGCTGCGCCACTGACTGTAAAAATGTGTTTGACTTGCTCAATTTTTGCCGCTACAGTTGCTGGTTGCGTTGAAAACAAAGTGGTTAATTGTTCTTTCTGAGAATCAGTAGAGAACTCAAGGGCTTTCAAATACAAATAGGTTTTTTTATTCTCAATAATATCACCGCCTACTTGTTTTCCAAAAGTGGCAGGATCGCCAAACGCATCCAAGTAATCGTCTTGTAATTGGAAGGCAATTCCTAAATTCAGTCCAAAATCATAAATTAATTTAGCGTTGGTTTTGGATGTTTTAGCGATGATTGCGCCCATTTTCATAGCCGCTGCCACGAGTACTGCTGTTTTGAATTCGATCATTTTTAGATATTCAGGAATCGTGACATCGTTTCTCGTTTCGAAATCCACATCCCATTGCTGCCCTTCACAAACTTCTAAAGCCGTTTTGCTAAACAATTTAGCCAATTTTCGAAAGGTTTTGGGTTCGTATTTTTCAAAATATTGATAGGCCAAAATTAGCATGGCATCACCTGATAAAATGCCCGTATTGGTATCCCATTTTTCATGTACCGTTTCGTGTCCTCTTCGCAAGGGTGCTGCATCCATGATGTCATCGTGAACTAACGAGAAATTATGAAAAACTTCTACCGCCATAGAGGCAGGCAGTGCCTTTTGATAGGAGGTATCAAAAATTTCGGCACTCATTAAAGTCAAAACAGGACGCATTCTTTTGCCTCCTAAAGATAAGATATAGTGAATAGGGTGGTATAAATTTTGGGGTTCTTTATGTATGGTTTGATTATCGAGATAAGCCATAAAAAACTCTTGGTAAGCAGCAACTGAATACATAGGGATAAAATTCGATTAGCGAAAGTTCAAAGATACAATTAGGAAAACTATTTTCAACAGAAAATTCAGTGGAATAGCATTATATTATTGTACAACAATTGTTAAATATATCCTATCGAAAACGTTTACTGTGTTAAAAAAAACAAAACATAGGAAACTTTTTTGGTATTCGCGGTTTCCTTTCTATATTTGTCCATAATTAAAATCAAAAGTTCCTTAAACCCTCAACCTACAGTTATCACGAATCATGAATTCAAAATGGCTTATTAATTCCAATCAGTCCGATGTATTGATTGAAGACAAAAACTCCCTAATTGCCTACTTGGGTGGAAACAACAACGAATTTAGCGGATACATTGTATTAGACAACGATACTATTGAAGATGCATCAGTAGCTTTTTCGTTAGCACTTCCAAAAAACACAAAAAAACAAGAATCCATTCCCTTTTTAACGAAGATGACTTCGCTTTTTGAAGAGAATGAAGCTCCCATGATTCAATTTAAATCTACTTCTTTTCAAAAAATAAATAAAAATATTAATTTTTTAAAAGGAGACTTAACGATTAAAAACATTACAAAATCACTTGAGTTAGAAACCGAATTTCTGGGAATCAATAACTACGACGGACAACAAAAGGGGTCTTTTGAAGTCTCAACAAAAATCAGCCGATTAGAATTTGATCATTGGTACAACTTGAATACCCAACATGGGGGAAGGTCTATCGGTAGAGATATTAAATTAATAGCAAACTTGGAATTCTTAATGTAATGTCCTTCCATAAAAACAAGCTAATAAATAACAGACAAAAGATTTCATTACAATGAAAGAGAAAATCATGGCCAAAGCAAGTGAGCTCTTTTTAAAACTTGGTTTTAAAAGTATCACTATGGATGATATTGCCAGTGAAATGTGTATTTCTAAAAAAACAATCTATAAATACTTTTGCAACAAAGAAGTCCTGATTGAGGAAAGCACAGAAGTAATGCACAAGGAGGTGCACCAGAGCATTGACGCGATTGTCAAAAAAAATTACAACGCCATTCAGGAGAATTTTGAAATTAGAAAAATGTTCAAAGAAATGTTTAATTCTGGAGATACCTCGCCCATGTACCAACTCAAAAAACATTATCCTGAGATTTATTACAACTTGGTTAGTAGAGAGGTAAATGATTGTAATGCCGTATTTAAACAAAACATTGAGAAAGGAATCAAAGAAGGTTTGTATCGACCCGACATTCCAAAAGAAGCCTATGTACGATTTTACTACACACTCATCTTTGATATCAATGGCAATACCGTTTCAGAGAAAGAAGCACAAGAACTAGAATTAGAAGCCTTAAAATACCATACCAGAGCGATGGCTACCTTGGCGGGTATCATTGAATTAGAAAGACAGTTAGACGAACACACCATATTGCAATAACCATAGTAAAGGTGAATAGCATTAGAAAACAGCATCATCAATCCCAATAACAAATATTAAATTTATGAAATACCGATTATCCTTTCTTAGTATAGTATGGTTTGCTTTGAATATGCAAGCACAAGAGGCGACCACCTTGAGCCTACAAGACGCACTAAAGTTTGCTCTTGAAAATAAGGCCGAAGCACAAAAAGCAAAGCTAAAAGTAGAGAATAGCCAATATCAAATTGAAGAAGTGCGTTCGAGAGCCTTGCCTCAAATTACAGCCAACGGAAGTTTAAACTACAGCCCTATTCAACAAACTAGTATTATTGATGGGGGATCATTCGGGCAACCCGGAACCACTATTGAGGCTGTTTTTGGTCAAAAATGGAATTCTATAGCAGGTGTTTCCCTAACTCAGGCTTTGTTTGATCAATCGGTTTTTACAGGTTTGAAAGCCGCGCGTTCCACAAAAGAGTTTTATTTAATCAACAATCAATTAACCGAAGAACAAGTAATTGAAGGTGTTGCTAACAATTATTACCAAGTATACGTGCTCCGTGAAAAGCTTTCGCTGTTAGAAAATACTTTTAAAATTACCGAAAAAGCTAGAGATATTGTAAAAGGGCAATTTGAGAATGGGCTAGCCAAAAAAATTGATTTAGATAGAATGAATGTGAGAGTGACCAATGTTATGACTCAAAAACAACAAATCAACAATTTAATTCAGCTTCAAGAAAACACCTTAAAGTTTTATATAGGAATGCCTATTGCTACAAAAATTGTGATACCAAATACTGCTTTTGAAATCACGCCTTTGGCCATCACAGAAGCACCAAATCCGGAAACTAGAACGGAATATTTGCTCTTAAAAAAACAAGAAGAATTATTGAATTTTCAGAAAAAAGCAGCTATAGCTAACTTTTATCCTACCCTTTCCCTTTCTGCTAATTACAATTACTTCGGGCAAGGTCCTGAAATGCCATTGTTCAAAAAACCATCTAATGGAGTGTATTGGTCTGACTTTTCATCTATTGGTTTAAATTTGAGAGTTCCTATTTTTAGTGGATTTGGTACTAGAGCCAAAGTAAGGCAAGCTGATGTAGAGCTGCGTTCTATTGAAGAAGACATCAAAGACACACAATTAGCCTTAGACCTTGATTATAAAAATGCTACTACACAAATTGAAAACAGTATCAGCACTATTACCAATCAAAAAGAAAACATGCGTTTGGCAGAAGAAATTCTAAAGAACACGAATAACAATTACCAACAAGGTTTGGCTTCATTAACCGATTTATTGGATGCAGAGAATGCAGCAACCGAGGCACAAAATAATTATACCGCCGCGATATTAGATTACAAACTAGCGGAAATAAAATTAGTAAAATCAAAAGGAGAACTTAAAACATTATTAAACAACTAAAATCATGAAAAAATACATAAAAACCATTATAATCATCATTGCGGCCTTAGGTGTAATTAGCTATATTTTGATGAAAAACAAAGCAGAAAATGCTGAAAAAATAGCCATCGTAGCTTCAAAAAATGCGAGCGTTACCGTAAAAGTGGATCAAGTTAAAAACGAAGTGGTTTCCTTAGATTTTGTAGCCAATGGTAATTTTGAACCAATTCAGGAGCTTACGTTTTCTGCAGAAAAATCCGGTAAAGTAATTAGTGTTTTGGCCAAGGAGGGCGATCGTGTCACTATAGGACAAACCTTAGCTATCGTAAGAGGTGATGTCATTGATGTAAATGCAAAAGCGGCTGAGGCTGCTTACATGAATGCCAAATCAGATTACAATCGGTTTCAAAATGCCTATCAAACGGGCGGTGTAACCAAACAACAATTAGACCAAGCCAAATTAGGCCTTACTAATGCTGAAGCCAACTACAAACAAGCCAAAATAAATGTGGGTGACACGCGTATCAAAGCTCCAATTAACGGAATCATTAACAAAAAATATATCGAACCAGGATCAATGTTAGCCGCAATGCCTGCTACTGCATTATTTGATATTGTTAATGTCAGTAAATTGAAATTGAAAGTTACCGTTAGTGAAGCCCAAGTGGCCAGTTTAAAAGTAGGCAACTCCATTGCGATCAAAACGGGCATTTATCCTGACAAATCTTTTAATGGTCGTATCACTTTCATTGCTGCTAAAGCCGATTCAAATCTGAATTTTCCGGTAGAAATTGAAGTGGCTAACAACACCAATAACGAACTTAAAGCAGGAATGTATGGAACGGCGTTATTCCAATCTTCGCAACAAAAATCGGCTTTGACAATCGTTCCTAGAAATGCCTTTGTAGGCAGTGTCAGCAGTAATGAAATTTTTGTAGTAGAAAACGGCATTGCTAAACTTAAAAAAGTAACTGCAGGTCGAATTTTAGGCGATAAAGTTGAAATCATTAGCGGACTTTCTATTGGTGAAACAGTGATAACTACTGGACAAATCAATTTACAAGATGGCGTTGCAGTAGAAATCATTAAATAATTGCTGGGAAAAATCCACAAATCAGACGTATGAAATTAGCAGAAATATCCATAAAACGACCTTCACTAGTGATTGTATTATTTACAATCCTTACACTAGCCGGGATTTTTAGTTATAGCCAATTGGGCTACGAATTGATCCCAAAATTTGAAACTAATGTTATCACGATTTCTACCGTTTATCCCGGGGCCTCTCCAAGTGAGGTAGAAAATACCGTGACCAAAAAAGTAGAAGATGCGATCGCTTCTTTGGAAAATATCAAAAAAATTGACTCGAAATCCTATGAAAGTCTCTCCGCAGTATCAGTTACATTAACCTCAAATGCAGATGCTGATTTAGCCATCAATGATGCGCAACGAAAAATCAATGCCATTTTAGGAGATTTACCAGATGATGCCGATCCACCATCCTTGACCAAATTCTCACTGAGTGATTTGCCCATCATGACTATCGGTGCTAATGGAAAAATGGATGAAGCGGCATTTTATGATTTAATTGATAAAAAAATCGCCCCCATTTTATCTCGTGTGGAAGGTGTGGCTCAAGTAAACATTATTGGTGGTCAAGAAAGAGAAATTCAAGTAAATATTGATGCCGTAAAATTACAAGGTTACGGATTGTCTGTACCTCAAGTACAACAAATGATTTTGTCCTCGAACTTAGACTTTCCTACTGGAAATATTCAAACGCGCGAACAAAAAATCTTAATTCGTTTGGCGGGTAAATACAAAAATGTAGAGGAATTACGAAATCTTGTGATTTCATCTGCTAATGGTATTCAAATACGTTTGCAAGACATCGCTGATATTCAAGATACCCAAAAATTAGCTGAAAAAATCGCACGAATCGATCAAAAAAGCGCCATTGCTCTTCAAATCATAAAACAGTCTGATGCTAATGCGGTAGCGGTGAGTGAATTAATTATCAAAACGATTGCAGATATTGAAAAGGATTATAAAGACGTTTCGTTAGAACTTGAAATTGCAAAAGACAGTACCGTCTTCACTCTAGAGGCAGCTGATTCTGTGGTACACGATTTATTAATCGCAGTATTATTGGTCGCTTTGGTTATGTTGTTTTTCCTTCACAGCATTCGAAATTCATTAATTGTGATGGTATCGATTCCAGCCTCGTTAGTAGCTACATTTATCGGAATCTATCTTTTAGATTATACCTTAAACTTGATGAGTTTATTGGGACTTTCTCTTGTTGTAGGGATACTGGTGGATGACGCGATTGTGGTGCTCGAAAACATCTATCGCCATATGGAAATGGGCAAAAACAGAGTTCGTGCTGCCTTTGATGGCACAGCCGAAATTGGAGCAACGGTAACTTCAATCACCTTAGTAATTGTGGTAGTGTTTTTACCTATTGCGTTGAGTACTGGTTTAGTTTCCAATATTATTACCCAATTCTGTATGACAGTGGTAATTTCAACTTTATTATCTTTATTAACCTCATTCACCATTATTCCCTGGTTATCTTCAAGATTTGGAAAACTAGAACATATCGAAGGAAAAAATTGGTTTGGCAAAATTATTTTAGGATTTGAAAACCTGCTTACTAGGTTCACAAATTGGGTATCCGAAATCTTAGAATGGTGTTTAGATCATTACTACAAAACCATTTTTGCGGTACTGATTTTGTTCTTTGCTTCTATTGCCCTGTTGCCTTTAGGATTTATCGGAGGAGAATTTTTTGCCTCATCTGATAGCGGGGAATTCCTTGTTCAAATCGAATTACCAAAAGATGCTTCATTAGAGCAAACTAACTTTATGACTCAAAAAGCAGAAACCTATTTGAGTAAACAAGACTATGTGAAAACCCAGATCACTACTGTAGGTCAAACTTCAGAAGGAATGGGGGCTTCTCAATCTACCGCTTATAAAGCAGAGATCAACGTGAAAATGATTGATCAAAAAGACCGTAAAGATGATGCTGCTGTTTATGCTGCAAAAATCAAGAAACAACTTGAAAAAGTGTTGGTTGGGGCAAAAGTAAAAACCGTACCTGTAGGAATATTAGGGACTGCTGAAGATGCAAAATTAGGATTGATTGTAACAGGGCCATCTGTTGAAAGCGCGATGAAATTTGCCAAACTAGCCGAGGCCGAATTGAGAAAAATTCCTGGAACCACAGAAATTAAACTTACCGTTGAAGATGGAAACCCAGAAGTTAACGTAAAAGTAGATCGTGATAAGATGGCAGCACTTGGGTTAACCTTACAAACTGTAGGAATGACCATGCAAACTGCTTATAGTGGTAACACCGATGGAAAATTCAGATCGGGTGAATATGAATATGACATCAATATCAAGTACAACGCTTTTGACAGAAAAGACATCACTGATGTAAGTAATCTTATTTTTGTGAATGATCAAGGGCAACAAATTAAACTCTCCCAATTTGCTACAATTTCGGAAGGTTCAGGGCCAAGTCAATTAGAACGTAGAGATAAAACTGCTTCTGTAACAGTGCAAGGCCAAAATATCGGAGTCCCATCGGGAACTATTGTGCAACAATGGCAAACACAATTAGATAAATTAGAAAAACCAACGGGTGTAAAATACATTTGGGGGGGAGATCAAGAAAATCAAAGTGAAGGTTTTGGTACTTTAGGAATCGCTCTATTGGCCGCAATTATTTTAGTATACTTGGTGATGGTGGGGTTATATGATAGCTTTGTACATCCATTTGTAGTATTATTTGCTATCCCTCTTTCCTTTATCGGTGCTTTATTAGCCTTAGCCCTGACCAATAACTCTTTGAATATTTTTACCATTTTAGGGATCATCATGTTGATTGGATTGGTGAGTAAAAACGCAATCATGCTAGTAGATTATACTAATCAAAGAAGGGCTGCAGGCGAAAGTATTCGTAATGCATTAATTCAGGCCAATCATGCCCGTTTGCGTCCTATCTTGATGACGACTATTGCTATGGTATTTGGTATGTTTCCGATAGCATTAGCCTCTGGTGCTGGTGCCGAATGGAAAAACGGATTAGCTTGGGTAATCATCGGTGGTTTGATTAGTTCGTTATTCCTTACTTTAATTATTGTTCCCGTGATTTATGAAATCATGGAAAAAATCATTCATAAAGTTAGTAAAGGAGAAAAAACAGACTATGAAGCTTTACTTACCGCTGATTATGTGCCTACCGAAATAAGTGAAGATGGCTTCAATCCAAAACATACTCATTAAAACTAGTTAGTAATAGCACATTAAATTTTAAAAACGCTTATCCTCTTTGCATCAAAAGGATAAGCGTTTTTTATGATTAATGCAAAATAATCTACATAGGTGGGTCATTGAATTATGCATATAAGCGGAAGTTCACGGACTATTTTTTAGAAGAAAGGTATTGACAGAACTCCGATAAAAAATGTAATAATGGGGAGCTAAAAGAGTCATTGTAGCTTTCTAATGCGGATTCTGGATTAAATGAATGCAATAAAAAATGCCACCTAAACGATGTTTAGATGGCATTTTTTTTATTAATTAACCAAAAAATTAATTTTTTACAGCAACAGCTTCTCGTTTCCAGTTTTTGATAGTAGCAATCGTGTTACTTGCATAATCTACTTCACTTAAATTAGCTTCTTTCCAAAAAAACCATTTTCCAACTTTAGCTCCTTCTTTATAAAATCCAGATGATTTTTTTGTTCCGTCTTCATTATAGGCTACCCAATAGCCCTCCAATTTGCCGTTTTCAAAAAAACCTTCTTGTTGTACCTGACCATTATCATAAAAATAAGTGGCTTTCACTTTATTGCCAAAAGGCTCCAAAACCGGTTTTGTTTCTTGTGCATAAATTAATCCAGTTAATAATAATGCTGCAGTTAAAATATATGTTTTCATGATGTTTGATTTTAGTGGTTATCTTTTCTGATACCAAAGTTACACAAAAGTTCACATTAAAAAAACTTTTTGGTAACAATTTGGTAACATTGCTTAAAAGCTTAACATTGGAAAACACAAAACACAAAAAAAACAGCCATAAAAGACTGTTTTTAAACACTATAAAACTACTATTTACTTTAAAACCGAGTCCAGTAAGGTATGCAATTCACCTGAAGAAGGTCTTGGCGCATCTGCCTTTACAATAATGCCATTAGGATCTACCAAAATAAAGCGAGGAATTCCAGTAATTTTATAGTCCTGCACAAACTTTGAATTCCAATCGTTATCAGCAAAAACCTGAACACCTCCAAGTTCTTTTTCTTTAATCATGGTTTTCCATTTTTCTGCATCTTTCAACTTATCAATCGACATACTTAAAAAGACAATATTCTTGTCATGGTATTTCTCCTCTACTTTTTTCAAAAAAGGGATTTCCTGACGACATGGCCCACACCAAGTCGCCCAAACATCAATATAAACAAACTTACCTTTAAAATCTTCTAACTTAGTTTTTCCTCCTTTATAATTGTCGTACTCAAAAGTCGGAGAAGGTGCACCATTCATTTTGTTACTTTCAGCAATTTTTTGATAGTATTGTTGCAAACTTGCCAAATTCATTTCGATATTTTGCTTTTGAACCGCTACAAATTCTGGATCTAATTTTTTAGAGGCTAAATCCGCAACATCAGCCGCTTTTTTCTCCTCGATACGTTTTGAAAAATCGGCTTCGTTGGCTGCTAAAAGCGCATTATAGTCAAATTTAGACTCGGCAACAGTGTTTTGTGCTAAATAATTGTTCTCAACTGCACCCACTCCAGTAAATACAATAGATTCATCAAATTGCTTGGCATCCATTTTGAGTTTTAGATTATAGCTATTTTTCAAAAACAACGAAGCATATTCTTTACCATCAAACAAAAGATAAAAACCATTATCCAGGGCAACAGTCCCTTTAAACAATCCTTTTTTATCTACAGCCATCTTTAATAATTCCTTCCCATTGGTTCTGTTTAAAATTCTAAGCGTATCACTATTGCGATTAGCGATTTCGGCTTGTAAAACAAAAGAGGATTTCTTTTGGCTAAAACCTGCAAATGATACAAATGCCAACAAGGCTAGAACAAGTACTTTTTTCATATATATTTTAGTTACTGATTAGTAACCTCAAACTTAATAGTATTTTCCTTCAAACTTAAAAACATTAACAATCTTTTTTTTTAAAAGATAAGGATATGGTAAACTATTACCATTATTTAAATTTTGTTTTTACTTTTGCAATCTAAAATTTTGGAACATGTATAGAAGTCATAATTGTGGCGAATTGAACGCCTCACATATCAATCAAGAAGTAACGCTAGCGGGATGGGTACAAAAATCACGTGATAAAGGATTCATGAATTGGGTCGATCTAAGAGACCGTTACGGAATTACACAATTGATTTTTGACGAAAGTCGTACCGAAAAATCTGTTTTTGAATTAGCCAAAACCTTAGGAAGAGAATTTGTAATTCAGGTGAAAGGAACAGTAATTGAACGTGAAGCCAAAAACAACAATATTCCAACAGGAGAGATCGAAATTTTAGTATCCGAGTTAACGATATTAAATGCAGCATTAACCCCTCCATTTACTATCGAAGATGAAACGGATGGTGGTGAAGATATTCGAATGAAATACCGTTATTTAGACATTCGACGAAATCCAGTAAAAAACAGCTTGCTTTTCCGTCACAAAGTAGCGATGGAAGTTAGAAAATACCTTTCAGATTTAGATTTTTGTGAAGTAGAAACACCTTACTTGATCAAATCTACTCCAGAAGGCGCTAGAGATTTCGTAGTTCCTTCAAGAATGAATGAAGGGCAGTTTTATGCGTTACCGCAATCGCCACAAACCTTCAAGCAATTATTGATGGTGGGCGGCATGGATAAATATTTTCAGATTGTAAAATGTTTCCGTGATGAAGATTTACGTGCCGACAGACAGCCTGAGTTTACGCAAATCGATTGTGAAATGGCATTTGTAGAGCAAGAAGACATTTTAAACGTTTTTGAAGGGCTGACACGTCATTTACTAAAAGAATTAAAAGGCATCGAAGTTGAGAAATTCCCTAGAATGACTTACGAACATGCTATGAAAACCTACGGAAACGATAAACCAGATATTCGTTTTGGAATGGAGTTTGGTGAATTGAATGCTTATGCACAACACAAAGAATTCTCTGTTTTCAATGCTGCTGAATTAGTAGTGGGTATAGCTGTTCCTGGCGCAGGAAACTATACTCGTAAAGAAATTGACGCTTTGATTGATTGGGTAAAACGTCCACAAGTGGGTGCAAGCGGAATGGTCTATGTAAAATGTAACGAAGACGGCACTTACAAATCATCTGTAGATAAATTCTACGATCAAGACGATTTAACCAATTGGGCTAAAACAACTGGCGCCAAACCGGGAGACATGATTTTTGTATTGTCTGGACCTGCTGATAAAACTAGAGCGCAACTTTCAGCATTGCGAATGGAATTAGCAACTCGTTTAGGCTTAAGAAACCCGGCTGAATTTGCTCCTCTTTGGGTTGTTGACTTCCCATTGTTAGAATTTGATGAAGAAAGCGGACGTTATCACGCCATGCACCACCCATTTACCTCGCCAAAACCAGAGGACATGCATTTATTAGAAACCAATCCAGGAAAAGTAAGAGCCAATGCTTATGATATGGTGTTGAATGGAAATGAAATTGGAGGGGGGTCTATTCGTATTCATGACAAAGCCACTCAACAATTAATGTTTAAATATTTAGGATTTACAGAAGAAGAAGCCAAAGCACAATTCGGATTTTTGATGGATGCTTTTCAATTTGGAGCTCCTCCTCATGGTGGATTGGCTTTTGGATTGGATCGATTAGTGGCCATTTTAGGTGGCCAAGAAACCATTCGTGACTTTATTGCTTTCCCAAAAAATAATTCTGGTCGAGACGTAATGATTGATGCTCCTTCCACAATTGATGATTCTCAATTAAACGAATTACACATTCAATTAAAATCAAAATAAAGCTTGAATAGTCTGTATATCAATATTTTTGAAAAAAAAATACGACACGAAACGATTTTGTATTATATTAAAGATTACATTTGTCCATTATAAATTATTATTATTATTACAATGCGTACAGGTACAGTTAAATTTTTCAATGAGTCAAAAGGTTACGGATTCATTACAGACGAAGAAACAGGAAAAGACATTTTTGTTCATGCATCAGGAATCAAAGCGGAAGAATTACGCGAAGGTGACCGAGTAAGTTATGAAGAAGAAGAAGGAAGAAAAGGTAAAGTTGCTGCTCAAGTAGTAGTGCTTTAAGCTAAAAAATAGAACAGTATTTTTTACAAAAAGTAAAGTGCTTCGATTGATTTCGAAGCACTTTTTTATTTTAAAGTAACTACAACAGAACTAAATCAGTTTTATTATTTATAATGAATAAAAATTAGAACAGATTAACAAACGTTTATAACTGAAAAAAAGTAATTAACTTGTGTTTTACATCCTTGCAACCTATCTTTGCGATTCGTTTAAGCAAGATAAAAAAACTACTATGCAAACCGAACAAATCAATTTTCTTCCTATCCTAATTCAGCTAGCAATTGTGGTAGCTTTTGTCGCTGGAATCATCTTTATTTCTGGAAAATTAGGTCCAAAAAGAAACTCTATAAACAAAAATAGAAACTTTGAATGTGGTATTGAATCCATCGGAAACGCTCGTATCCCGTTTTCGGTAAAATACTTTCTTGTAGCTATTTTGTTTGTGTTGTTTGATATTGAAGTAATCTTTTTATATCCTTGGGCTATCAATTTCAAGGAGTTAGGTATTGAGGGTATGATAAAAATGGTTATTTTTATGCTCTTGTTACTAGTTGGTTTTTTCTATATCATCAAGAAAAAAGCCCTTGAGTGGGAATAAATAAAGACAATAGAAATCGAACACTATATCAATTATGACAGATTCTAATACAAAAATGGTCGCTCCTCCAGAAGGAGTTGTTGGTGAAGGTTTTTTTGCAACTAAATTAAATGATGTTGTAGGATTAGCTAGAGCTAACTCTTTATGGCCTTTGCCGTTTGCCACTTCTTGCTGCGGTATCGAATTCATGGCTACTATGGCCTCTCATTACGATTTGGCTCGTTTTGGATCAGAAAGAGTAAGTTTTTCTCCAAGACAAGCTGATATGCTAATGGTTATGGGAACTATTTCTAAAAAAATGGGTCCAATTTTACGACAAGTTTACGAGCAAATGTCAGAGCCTAGATGGGTGATTGCCGTTGGTGCATGTGCCTCTTCAGGGGGTGTTTTTGATACCTATTCTGTGTTACAAGGTATTGATAAAGTAATTCCGGTAGATGTTTATGTGCCAGGTTGCCCTCCAAGACCAGAGCAAATAGTAGAAGGAGTAATGAAATTACAAGAAATTGTAAAAAATGAATCGGTTAGAAGACGAAGCTCCCCAGAATATCAAGAATTATTAGCTTCTTATAATATCAAATAAAAAGATGGCATTAGAAACAACCGAAATACAAGAAAAATTAGTAGCTCATTTTGGCAATGCTGTTTTTCAATTCACTCAAGATAGAGATATTTTTACCTTCGAAGTAGCTGCCGACACGATAACAGCAGTCGTTCTATTTTTAAAGAATGACCCACAATTACGTTTTCACTTCTTGACCGATTTATGTGGTATTCATTATCCAGACAACGAAGAAGAAAGGCAATTTGCAGTCGTGTACCACATGCACAATTGGTATGAAAATAAACGTATCCGCATCAAAACTTTTTTAAACGGGGAAGCACCTGAGGTAAAATCAATTGCTAACATATTTTTATGTGCCAATTGGATGGAACGCGAAACCTATGATTTCTTTGGGATTAACTTTGTAGGACATCCTCAGTTGAAAAGAATTTTGAACATGGATGAAATGGTTTCTTTTCCAATGCGAAAAGAATTCCCAATGGAAGATGGAGGAAGAACCGATAAAGATGACCGTTTCTTTGGAAGAACACCTTCTAATAGCTAAAAAACAATCTTATAATTTTTCACATTCAATAAATGTCAGAACTATTATTACCACCAGAGCATCGTTATGCTAAAATAATCAAAGAGCGTCATAATGAAGACGGAAGTGAACTTTCAATCTTGAATTTAGGACCTACTCACCCAGCAACGCACGGAATTTTTCAAAACATCTTATTGATGGATGGAGAGAAAATTTTAGAAGCTGAACCTACCATTGGATACATCCACAGAGCCTTCGAAAAAATAGCCGAAAATCGCCCATTTTATCAAATTACGCCACTTACGGATCGTATGAACTATTGTTCTTCTCCTATCAACAACTTAGGATGGTGGATGACTTTAGAAAAATTACTAGGAGTAGAAGTTCCTAAAAGAGCACAATACCTTCGTGTGATTGTTATGGAATTAGCCAGAATCACCGATCACCTTATTTGTAATTCTATCTTAGGAGTAGATACTGGTGCTTATACTGGTTTTTTATATGTGTTCCAATTCAGAGAGAAAGTATACGAAATTTACGAAGAAATTTGTGGGGCACGCTTGACTACCAATATGGGTAGAATTGGTGGTTTCGAAAAAGACTGGTCTCCTAAAGCCTTTGAATTATTAAATACTTTTCTAGAAGAATTTCCAGTGGCTTGGAAAGAATTCGAAAACTTATTCGAAAGAAACAGAATTTTTATTGATAGAACTGTAAATGTAGGAGGAATTACTGCCGAAAAAGCGTTGGCTTATGGTTTTACAGGACCTAACTTACGTGCCGCTGGTGTAGATTATGATGTGCGTGTAGCACAACCTTACAGCTCTTACGAAGATTTTGATTTCATTGTTCCTGTTGGAAAATCAGGAGATACTTACGATCGTTTCTGCGTTCGTAATGCAGAAGTTTGGGAAAGTTTGAGCATTATTAAACAAGCTTTAGCCAAAATGCCTGAAGGTAATGAGTACCATGCGGATGTTCCAGAGTATTTCTTGCCTCCAAAAGAAGACGTATATACTACTATGGAATCTTTAATTTATCACTTTAAAATTGTAATGGGCGAGGTTCCTGTTCCAGTTGGAGAAGTATACCATCCTGTAGAAGGAGCTAACGGTGAAATTGGTTTTTACTTAGTTTCAGACGGAAGTAGAACACCTTATCGTTTGCATTTCCGTAGACCTTGCTTTATTTACTATCAAGCGTATCCTGAAATGATTAAAGGATCCATGCTATCGGATGCCATTGTAATATTATCAAGTTTAAATGTAATCGCAGGAGAATTAGACGCATAATAATTTGAACTAGTGTTTTTTAGATTTTTGATTTAAAAAAACTTTGTGACTTTGAGCCTTTCGGCAAAAATTATAAAAATGGAAAGAAAACAGTACCAACAAGAAATAAACATGACCGAAACATTGATGGAACGCATCAATGAATTGATCAGCCACTATCCTGAAGACAAGAGAAAATCAGCACTGTTGCCAGTTTTACATGAGGTACAAGATGCCCATGACAACTGGTTAAGCATCGAATTACAAAACAAAGTAGCCGAAATTCTTCATATCAAACCTATTGAAGTGTATGAAGTCGTGACGTTTTACACCATGTTTAACCAAAGACCTGTTGGAAAATACATGTTCGAGTTTTGTCAAACTTCTCCTTGTTGTTTGAATGGTGTAGAAAACTTAATGGACTACACTTGTGAAAAACTAGGTGTACCAGTAGGAGAGCCTACCGCTGATGGCTTGTTTGAAGTAAGAGGTGTAGAATGTTTAGGTGCTTGTGGTTATGCTCCAATGATGCAATTGGGAGATTTCTACAAAGAACATTTAACTGAAGAGAAAATCGATCAAATCATTACAGATTGCAGAGATAATAAAATAATATTACACGATAAATAAGATGTCACAAAAAATATTATTAGACAAAATCAATATTCCTGGAATAAAGACATACGAAGTATATCGTGCTAACGGCGGTTATGCTTCAGTTGAGAAAGCTTTAAAAACATTAACTCCTGACGAAGTAGTTGAAGAAGTTAAGACTTCTGGACTAAGAGGTCGTGGTGGTGCAGGATTCCCGGCAGGAATGAAATGGAGTTTTATTGATAAAAAATCAGGAAAACCACGTCATTTGGTTTGTAACGCAGACGAATCAGAACCAGGAACGTTCAAAGATCGTTTCTTGATGGAATATATTCCTCACTTGTTAATTGAAGGGATGATTACCTCTAGTTATGCACTAGGCGCTAATCGTTCTTATATCTACATTCGTGGAGAATACATGTGGGTTTACAAGATATTAGAAAGAGCCATAGCCGAAGCAAAAGCTGCAGGATGGTTAGGAAAAAATATATTAGGTACAGGTTACGATTTAGACTTGTACGTTCATTGTGGTGGTGGAGCTTATATCTGTGGTGAAGAAACTGCACTTATTGAATCTTTAGAAGGTAAACGTGGAAATCCGCGTATCAAACCACCTTTCCCAGCCGTTTCTGGTCTTTGGGCCAATCCGACTGTAGTAAACAACGTAGAAACCATTGCGGCAGTGCCGTGGATTGTAAATAATTCTGGGGCTGATTACGCTAAAATTGGAGTTGGAAGATCTACTGGAACTAAATTAATTTCTGCTTCAGGTCATATTAAAAACCCTGGAGTTTATGAAATCGAAATGGGATTATCTGTGTACGAATTCATGAATTCAGATGAATATTTAGGCGGAATGAGTTCTGATCGTCCTTTAAAAGCATTTGTACCAGGTGGAAGTTCAGTGCCAATTTTACCTGCTAACTTAATTTATAAAACAGCTGCTGGCGAAGACCGATTAATGACCTATGAGTCGTTAAGTGATGGTGGTTTTGCTACAGGTTCTATGTTAGGTTCAGGTGGATTTATCGTATATGATGACACGAGCTGTATTGTTAGAAACACTTGGAATTTCTCTCGTTTCTATCACCATGAAAGCTGTGGTCAATGTACTCCATGTCGTGAAGGTACAGGATGGCTAGAAAAAGTATTACACCGAATCGAAAACGGACACGGTCGCGAGGAAGATATCGAATTGTTGTTGAGCATTCAAAGTAAAATCGAAGGAAACACGATCTGTCCTCTTGGTGATGCTGCATCTTGGCCTGTCGCTGCTGCTATTCGTCATTTTAGAGATGAATTCGAATACCACATTCGTTTCCCAGAAAAAATTAAAAATAGAGATCATTTTGTAGCAGAACCTTTCGAAAAGGTAAAGCACTTAGTTGGTAAAGTAACCCTATAGTTAAAAGTTAAAAAGGTAAAATTTTGTTTTACCATTAAGACCCAAAAAAATGAAAGTAACAATAGACGGTCAGTCGATAGAAGTAGAACCAGGAACAACCATCCTACAAGCCGCTCGCATGATTGGTGGAGATGTAGTTCCGCCAGCGATGTGTTATTATTCGAAATTAAAAGGGAGCGGTGGTAAATGCCGTTGTTGTTTAGTGGAAGTATCCAAAGGAAGTGAAGCTGACCCAAGACCTATGCCAAAATTAATGGCATCTTGTGTAACAGGCTGCATGGATGGTATGGAAGTAAACAGTAAATCTTCTGAAAGAGTTACAGAAGCTAGAAAAGCGGTAACTGAATTTTTATTGATCAATCACCCTTTAGATTGCCCAATATGTGATCAAGCTGGAGAATGCGATTTGCAAAACTTAAGCTTCGAACACGGAAAATCGCAAACGCGTTATATCGAAGAAAAAAGAACATTTGAACCTGAAAACATTGGTCCAAATATTCAACTACATATGAACCGTTGTATTTTGTGCCAAAGATGCGTACAAGTAGCGGATCAATTAACAGACAACCGTGTACACGGCGTTCTAGACAGAGGAGATCACTCTAATATCTCAACTTGCATTTCAAAAGCTATCGACAATGAATTCTCTGGAAACATGATTGATGTATGTCCTGTTGGAGCATTGACCGACAAAACCTTCCGTTTCAAATCGAGAGTTTGGTTCAATAAGCCTTTCAACGCACACAGAGAGTGTACTACTCCTGGATGTTGTGGTAACACTACTGTTTGGATGTTTGGAGGCGAAATTCAACGTGTAACGGGAAGAAAAGATGAATATCACGAAGTAGAAGAATTCATTTGTAATACCTGTCGTTTTGACAAAAAAGACGTAAGTGACTGGGTAATTGAAGGACCAAGAGTTTTTGAAAAAGACTCTGTAATCAATCAAAACAATTACACCAAAACAGAAAAAGTAATCATTAATACCGAAGAGAAAATCCTTTTGGGAAGACCTCAAGACCGTAAAAAAATCAGCATGGCGGAGATTGATTACAATGAAAAAATTGATGGCAACTTAATAGATTCGAACAAAAATGGATAGTGTTTTTATTATTGAAAAAAGTGTTGTAATCGTAGTTGTCTTCGCAATTACCATGTTGGTAGCCATGTATTCCACTTGGGCAGAAAGGAAAGTTGCTGCTTATTTGCAAGATAGAGTGGGGCCAAACCGTGCGGGATGGGGTGGTTTATTTCAACCACTTGCCGATGGTTTGAAATTGTTTGCCAAAGAAGAATTTGAGCCGGATACTCCTAATAGATTTTTATTTTTTGTTGGGCCAGGAATTGCCATGGGTACAGCTTTAATGACTAGTGCTGTTATTCCATGGGGAGATCGTTTGCATTTATTTGGAAAAGATATCTTATTACAAGCTACCGATATTAATATTGGATTACTGTACTTTTTCGGAGTAGTTTCTATTGGTGTATATGGAATTATGATTGGAGGTTGGGCTTCGAACAATAAATTCTCTTTGATGGGAGCGGTTCGTGCGGCTTCGCAAATGGTATCGTATGAAGTAGCTATGGGATTATCCATGATTGCTTTGTTAATGATGACAGGAACCCTGAGTTTAAGAGAAATTTCTGCTCAACAAGCGGGAATGAACTGGAATGTATTTTATCAACCTTTATCTTTCTTAATCTTTTTGATTTGTGCTTTTGCTGAAAGCAACCGTACGCCTTTTGACTTACCAGAATGTGAGAGTGAATTAATTGGTGGATACCACACGGAATATTCTTCCATGAAAATGGGATTCTATTTATTTGCGGAATATGCTAATATGTTTATTTCTTCTACTATTTTATCAGTATTATTCTTTGGAGGGTACAACTATCCTGGAATGGCTTATGCAGTTGAAAACTGGGGTGTAAACATTGGAAATCTTATCGGTGTAGCCGCATTGTTTATGAAAATATTTAGTTTTATCTTTTTCTATATGTGGGTAAGATGGACGATACCAAGATTCAGATACGATCAATTGATGCACTTAGGATGGAGAATCTTAATTCCTCTGTCAATCATCAATATCATTATTACTGGAATTGTTATTTTAAGAGCAGATATTGCTGCTTTTTTAGGATTCTAAATTAATTACGAAGCGCCCTAGCCCTGATAGTAGCGGCATCCTTTTATTTTTTCTTTCAAAAAATAAAAGATACAGCGGATAGCAGGATTAGCTTTAAATAAAAAACAAAAAATGTCAATAGAAACTATATCATTATCGGGTAGAAAAAAGATGGTCTCAAACAAAGAGATGACCTTTTTGGAACGCTTGTATCTTGTAGCGATTGTAAAAGGTTTGCTCATTACCATCCAACACTTTTTTAAGAAAAAAGCAACGATTCATTACCCTGAACAAGTGCGAACTATGAGTCCAATTTATCGCGGACAGCATATGCTAAAACGCGATGAGGAAGGAAGAGAAAACTGTACCGCTTGTGGATTGTGTGCCTTATCGTGCCCTGCCGAAGCCATTACAATGAAAGCAGCAGAGCGTAAAGCTGATGAAAAACATTTGTACCGCGAGGAGAAATATGCAGAAATCTATGAAATCAACATGTTGCGTTGCATTTTCTGTGGATTATGTGAAGAGGCTTGCCCTAAAGATGCTATTTATTTGACACTTTCAAAAGAATTAGTGCCTGCTAATTATACTAGAGAAGATTTTATTTTTGGAAAAGATAAATTAGTAATGCCTTTAGAAATGGCTATTAAAAATACTCAACTTAAAAACGCTAACTAATGTCTACAGTACTTATTGTTTTTTGCCTGTTAGGCTTTATCACTTTAGCCACTGCCTTTTTAACGGTTTTTAGCCGAAATCCTATACATAGTGCCATTTATTTGGTGATTTGTTTCTTTACTATTGCGGGCCACTATTTGTTATTGAACGCACAATTCTTAGCCATCGTTCATATTATAGTTTACTCTGGTGCGATTATGATTTTATTTTTGTTCACCATCATGTTGATGAACTTGAATAAAGAAGATGAAGTACACAAACCTAGAATTACTCGTTTAGGGGCTATCGTATCCTTTTGCTTAGTATGTTTAATATTGATTGCCATATTTACCAATTCAAAACCAATTGTTGGTGAATACGTAGCTACTGGTGAGGATTTTCAATCGATCAATGTATTAGGTAAAGTGTTATTGAATGAATATATGGTTCCGTTTGAATTTGCTTCGATATTGCTTTTGACAGCAATGATTGGAACGGTCCTTTTGTCTAAAAAAGAAAAAATAGAAAAGTAAGATGAATAATATTTTAAACCAGATTGGTATCGAAAATTACATCTTCTTGAGTGTCATCCTCTTTTGTATTGGCATTTTTGGAGTATTGTACAGAAGAAATGCCATCATTGTTTTCATGTCAATTGAAATTATGTTGAATGCAGTAAATTTACTTTTTGTTGCCTTTTCAACTTACCATCAGGATGCACAAGGACAAGTTTTTGTGTTTTTTTCTATGGCGGTTGCCGCGGCTGAAGTTGCAGTTGGATTAGCCATTTTAGTTTCTATTTTTAGAAATTTAGGCGCTATTACTATTGATAATTTAAAAAACTTAAAAGGATAAATGGAAATGAATACCAACATAGCATTAATATTAGTTCTTGCTCCTTTAGTAGGCTTTTTAATCAACGTATTTTTTGGAAAAAATTTAGGAAAAACTGTTTCGGGTGTCATTGGTACTTTGAGTGTATTGATCTCGTTTGTAGCTACTTTTTTCTTTTTTGGAACCGTTTCTTCATCCAAAGAAGCGCTACAGATTTCATTATTCGAATGGATTCAATTAGGAACTTTCAAAATTGATTTAGGATTTTTAGTAGATCAGCTTTCGGTACTTTGGTTGCTTTTTGTAACGGGTATTGGTTCATTGATTCACTTGTATTCTATTAGTTATATGCACGATGATGAAAATATGCATATGTTTTTTGCCTATTTGAATTTATTTGTGTTTTTCATGATCACTTTGGTACTTGGTAGCAACTTGTTAGTCCTTTTCATCGGATGGGAAGGCGTTGGACTTTGCTCTTACTTACTAATTGGTTTCTGGTATAAAAACCAAGACTATAATGATGCTGCCAAAAAAGCATTCATCATGAACCGTATTGGTGATCTAGGTTTACTGATTGGAATCTTTATTTTAGGAAGACAATTTAATACCCTTGATTATACTTCTTTAAAAACGATTATTTCTGGTGCAACAGAAATCAATGTATACGCCATAGCTGTTGCTTCTTTTGCATTATTTATTGGGGCTTGTGGTAAATCAGCACAAATTCCGTTGTACACTTGGTTACCTGATGCGATGGCTGGACCAACTCCGGTTTCTGCCTTGATTCACGCGGCAACGATGGTTACTGCTGGTATCTTTATGATTACCCGTTTGAATTTTGTATTCGATTTGGCTCCAGATGTTCAAAACATCATCGCTATTGTAGGTGCTGTTACTTCATTGGTAGCTGCAACCATTGGATTGGCTCAAAATGACATCAAAAAAGTACTGGCTTATTCTACAGTTTCTCAATTAGGATTAATGTTTTTGGCCTTAGGATTGGGGGCTTATGAAGTTGCTGTATTCCACGTAATCACACACGCTTTCTTCAAAGCTTGTTTGTTCTTGGGTTCAGGTTCTGTAATTCATGCTTTACATGGAGAACAAGATATGCGTAACATGGGTGGATTGAGAAAAGTAATGCCCATCACTTTTATCACCATGTTAGTTTCTTCTTTAGCCATATCAGGTGTACCATTATTCTCAGGTTTCTTCTCAAAAGATGAAATTTTGTTAACGGCATTCCACCATAATATTCCTTTGTGGATTATTGCTTCGGTAGCTTCTATTATGACAGCTTTTTATATGTTCCGATTGATGTTCTTGACTTTCTTCCAGGATTTTAGAGGAACAGCAGAACAAAAACATCATTTGCACGAAAGCCCTGCACTAATTACTGTACCATTAATCATTTTGGCTATTTTGGCTACCATTGGTGGTCTTATCAGTTTACCTGGTAACAGTTGGTTAAATCACTATTTGATTCCAATTGTACCAAAATTAGCAAACGCTTCTCACCATTTAGGCGCCACAGAATATATGTTGATGGCTCTTGCCGTAGTTGGAGGATTAGTTGGGATTGCCATTGCTTATGTGAAATACGTTAAAAATAATACTGTGCCACCTGCAGATAGCGAAATTACAGGCTTCACAAAAGTGGTTTACAACAAATATTATGTTGACGAATTGTACGATACTGTATTTGTAAAAACAACAAATGCGTTGTCATGTTTCTTTAGAGATTATATTGAAACTGGTATTTCAAGTTTCGTATTTGGACTTGGAAAAGTAACGAACGAAATGGGACACTATGGTAGAAAATTACAAAATGGAAGTGTTGGATTATATCTTTTTGCTTTTGTTTTAGGACTATGCGCCATTATTTCCTTTTTATTTTTAGCACAATAATACACCCTACTATGAACGTATCACTTATATTACTATTACTTTTAATTGGAGCTTTGGTCACCTACTTGGCAGGAGACAAGTTGGCTTCAAAAATAGCTATGTTGTTTGGACTAGTTACTTTTGGGGTTTCTATCGTACTTTTAAATCATTATAATGCTGGTGAAAACATTAGTTTTCTAGCCAATTGGATTACCTTACCGAAAGTATCTTTTGCCTTAAAAGCCGATGGACTTTCATTGGCGATGCTCTTGTTAACAACAGCTTTAACGCCAATCATCATTTATTCTTCTTTTGGGAATGAGCTAAAAAATGCTAAAACTTTTTATGCGTTACTTTTATTCATGGCATTTGCTATGGTAGGTACTTTTTTAGCATCAGACGGACTTTTATATTATATTTTCTGGGAATTGGCTTTGATTCCAATTTACTTTATTGCCTTAGTTTGGGGTAATGGTGATTTGGAAGAACGCAAAAAAGCAGTTGTTAAATTCTTTATTTACACTTTAGCGGGTTCTTTGTTTATGCTAGTTGCATTTATCTACATGTACCAACAAGCAGGAAGTTTTATGATTGAAGATTTATATAAATTAAATCTTTCAGTTACTGAACAAAAATGGATTTTTACAGCATTTTTCTTAGCATATGCTATCAAAATTCCTTTAATTCCTTTTCACACTTGGCAGGCTAATGTTTATCAAAAAGCGCCAACTGTTGGGACCATGTTATTATCTGGTATCATGCTAAAAATGGGTTTATACAGCGTGATTCGTTGGCAATTACCACTATCTAGAATCGCCGCTAAAGAATACATGCCTATTTTCATTGCAATCGGAATCGCAGGTGTCATTTACGGATCTATTGTAGCGATCAGACAAAAGGATCTCAAAAAATTATTAGCTTACTCGTCTTTAGCTCACGTAGGTTTAATTGCTGCTGGTGCTTACACCTTAACGCTTGATGGTTTTAGAGGGGCCGTTCTACAAATGATTGCCCACGGATTTGTTGTGGTAGGTTTATTCTTTGCTGCTGAAATCATTTACAGAAGATACGAAACAAGAACGATTGCTGACATGGGAGGCATTCGCGCCTTAGCACCAAAATTCACTTCTTTGTTTATGATCTTAGTTTTAGCATCGGTTGCGTTGCCAACTACATTTAACTTTGTTGGAGAATTTACCGTGTTGTATAGCTTATCACAAATCAATATTTGGTTTGCGGTATTGGGTGGAACTACGATAATTTTTGGAGCTTACTATATGCTTAAAATGTTTCAACATGTCATGTTAGGGGAAACCAATGCAAAACCTTTTGCAGCCCTATCGCTTAGCGAGATCATTACATTACTAGTTATAGTAGCGGTATTGTTCTTTTTTGGATTGTATCCAAAACCAATTACAGACTTAATTACACCAAGTCTAGAAGAAATTTTAACTCAAATCAATAAGATTTAGGAATTTAATAATTAGGAATTAGGATTTTTTAAAAATGACAAAAGAGGAACTTAAAAATAGAACCAAACAATTTGCATTGGATGTTTTTTTATTTTTAATGACTCTTGAGAAAACAAAAGCAAATGATGTAGTCTCTTTTCAACTTTTTAAATCATCATCATCAGTTGCAGCAAATTATAGAGCTGTTTGTAGAGGAAAATCAGAAGCTGATTTTTTAAACAAACTAAAAATTGTAGATGAAGAAGCAGATGAAAGTTTGTTCTGGTTAGAATTTATAAAGGGTTTAGAAGTACCTTGTGATAAAACAGCATTAGATTCACTAATAAAAGAAGAAAATGAATTAGTATCAATTTTTTCAGCTGCCATAAAAACAATAAAAGAAAAAAATAACAGTAAAAAATAGGGCTTTTGAGATGGTGAATTAAGTGTTACATTTAAATCCTAAATCAAAAATCCTGAATCAAAAAATCAAAAATGAATACATTAATAGCTATAATAGGATTAGGTGTTTTATGCCTTTTATTTGAAATTCTTGATTTCAGAAAAGGAATTATTCCTGCAACCATACTTGGATTACTTGGCGTTTTGGGGCTGACAGTAGCCGATTATAATACGCCTGCTTCTTTTTATAATAATATGATTTCGGTAACGAATTTTTCCGTTACTTTTTCAAGTTTGTTTATTGTACTTACCATCTTTTTGGTAGCCTTGAGTCATAACTTTTATGAGAAGCATCAATCTAAATTATCAGATTTTATTGCGATAAAAATATTTTTACTAGCTGGAGCCGTTGCTATGGTTTCTTTCGGAAACTTAGCCATGTTCTTTTTAGGAATCGAAGTATTGTCTATCGCTTTATACATCTTGGCAGCAAGCAAGCGTTTGGATTTAAAGAGTAATGAGGCGGGTATGAAATATTTCTTAATGGGATCTTTTGCATCTGGAATATTACTTTTTGGTATCTGTTTAGTATACGGTGCGATGGGTAGTTTTGATGTAGCTGAAATCAGTGAAATGTCAAAATCAGCGGAATTGCCAATTTGGTTCCCCATAGGAATTGTATTGTTGACCATAGGAATGTTGTTCAAAATAGCGGCCTTCCCATTCCACTTTTGGGCTCCTGATGTTTACGAAGGTGCTCCCGCTATGACCACTGCTACCATGAGTACTTTGGCAAAAGTGGTGGCGATGTCGGCTTTATTTAAATTACTTAGTGTATTGAATGCTGATTTGAATTATAATTTTCAATTGGTCATTGTAATTATTTCTATTGCATCAATGACAGTGGGTAACATTATGGCATTAAAACAAAGTAATGTCAAAAGAATGTTGGCTTTCTCTGGTATTTCTCATGCTGGTTTTATGCTAATGACTTTACTTAGTATTGGTACTTCTGCAGGAAGTTTATTATATTACACAACTGCCTACGCCATTGCAGGTATTGGAGCTTTTAGTGTCTTACTTTATGTATGTAAAGACAAAAATAATGAAGACATTGCCAACTTCCATGGTTTAGGAAAAACACATCCATTATTAGCTGCTGTGTTAACTGGATCACTTTTATCCATGGCAGGTATTCCAATTTTCTCAGGATTTTTTGCTAAAATGGCTTTATTCAGTGAAACCATTCAAGCGGGATATTTAGTGGTTGTTATTTTTGCTGTAGTCAACTCTATCATTAGTGTGGGGTATTATTTCAAATTAATACTAGCCATGTATACTAAAGAATCGAATGAATCTAGAACAGGAACTCCTGTAGTAATCTATATTGTTGCGACTGTTGCTTTATTATTAAACATCGCATTAGGATTATTCCCATCGCTAGTAATGGATTTAATCTAAAAAAAATACAACTATATTCAGCCGCCTTAAATTCTTATTTAAGGCGGTTTTTTTTAGTATATTTCACCCCTCAAAAATCAAAAAAATGACAAAGCAAATCAACATACAAATTTGGTCCGACATCATGTGTCCCTTTTGTTATATTGGCAAAAGAAGATTAGAATCTGCCATTGCACAATTCGAATATAGGAATGCGATACATATCGAGTGGAAAAGTTTCCAATTAGATGCTAACTTCGTCGCCACAAAAGAAGACAGTTTGGTTGAGCACTTAGCAGAAAAATACAGAAAAGATACCGATTGGGCACAACAGATGCTCTTCGATATGACACAGAATGCTAAAAACGTTGGTCTGGATTTTCACTTTGAAAAAGCTAAAATGGCGAATTCCTATAATGCACATCGTTTGTTGCATTTGGCCAAAGAAAAAGAAGTTGCGGATTCGTTAAAAGAGTTGTTATTCAAAGCCTATCTTACCGACGGATTGGACATCAACAACATTGCCGTGCTAACTGCTTTAGGGAAAGAAGTTGGATTGGAAGAGGAAAGTATAAATTCGGTACTTTCATCAGATAAATATGGTGATGCCGTTAGAAAAGACCAACAAGAAGCACAAGCCATAGGCGTGCAAGGAGTTCCTTTCTTTGTTTTGAATAATAAATATGCCATTTCTGGAGCACAATATCCTGAAACTTTTCTGAATGCCTTGAAACAAATTTGGGAAGAAGTAGAAAACACTAGCATCAACACAGAAGCAGATAATTCTTGTTGTGGCATAGACGGCTGCAATTAAAAGGCAATGGATATAAAAGAGAAAACAATCCGCTGGGGAATTATTGGTTGCGGAAATGTAACCGAAATCAAAAGTGGCCCCGCCTATCAAAAAACAGAAGGATTTACCATCGGAGCTGTGATGCGTCGTGATGAAGAAAAGGCGGCTGATTATGCCAAAAGACACGGCATAGCCAAATACTACACCGATGCTGATGCCCTAATCAACGACCCTGAAATAGATGCGGTTTATATTGCAACGCCTCCAGATGTACACAAATATTATGGTCTAAAAGTAGCCGTCGCCGGAAAACCCTGTTGTATAGAAAAACCATTAGCCCCCAATTATAAAGATTGTGTCGCCATCACCGAAGCATTTGCTGTTAAAAACATTCCGCTTTTTGTTGCCTATTACAGACGTACCTTACCAAGATTTGAGCAAATAAAAGAATGGATTAAAAACAACAAAATTGGCACGATTAGACACCTTCATTGGCATTTGAGCAAACCCACCTCAGCACAAGACCTTTCAGGAGAATACAATTGGAGAACCGATAGAAAAATTGCTACTGGAGGCTATTTTGATGATTTAGCCAGTCACGGATTGGATTTGTTTGTGCATTATTTTGGAACCATAACTAATGTTTCGGGAATTAGTCTCAACCAACAGGGACTATACACTGCAAAAGATGCTGCAACAGCTTGCTGGCTCCATCAATCAGGTATAACTGGAAGTGGTTGTTGGAATTTTGGCACTTTAAAACGGGAAGACAAAGTTACTATTTATGGCAGCAGGGGTACTATTACTTTTTCGATTTTTGAAAACGAACCTATGCTACTCACAACTTCAGAAGGCACAACAGCACACGAAATAACACACCCAGAAAACATTCAATTGTATCACGTGCAACAAATGAGAGATCACTTGTTAGGTCGCTCACAACATCCATCAACCGGAGCTACAGCCACTCATACCAACTGGGTTATGGATCAAATTATTGGAAATGAAATATAAAAAAAGTATTTTTTGAGTATTTTTATATAGCTCCAATCACATCTATTAACCAAACCAACCACAATGGCAAAAGTAAACGGATCAAAAATGCCAGCCTCAAGAAAAAAGGCTTTTGAAAAACTCAATATCAATCCCAACAAAAGAGTCATTTTATGCTTAGATGGTGGCGGGATGAGAGGAATTTTAACCCTTCAACTGCTCAAAAAATTAGAAGAAACCGCTGGGATTCCTTGTTTTGAATTGTTTGATATGGTTTCAGGAACTTCTACCGGAGGCATCATCGCAGGCCTCATTGCTTCAGGCTATACCGCAACGGCGATAGAAGAAAAATATAGTACACTAATCGAAGAAGTATTTGACAAAAAACCTTTGGGAGACCGTTTTGTAAATCCGCCAAAATACCTAAAAGGCAATTACCGAAAGTTACTTTTCGAAGAAATTCAAAACACTACCCTAGCCGAAAGTTGTGCCAAAACCGATATTGATTTGATGATTACGGCGCACGATATGACTGCTTCTGAAGAGACTTTTTTTAGTTGTTTCAAACAAAAAGATGGTAGCTTTTATGGCACCTACAAAGACGTATTACTCCGTGCCGTACTCGAAGCCACGATGAGTGCTCCTACTTATTTCAATCCACTTGAACGTTTTGTAGATGGTGGAACGACTACCTACAACAATCCTGTTCTTGCTGGATTTATGGAAGCCATTTCCTATAGCTTTCCCAAAGGAAAAGAAAAAGATTCCGCTTATGATATCACCAAATTATGCATTTTCAGTTTTGGCACCGGACTCTCCAGACAATTTGTACAACCCGATGCTACGCTCAAAATTAAAGGTTTGGATATTAAATTTTGGTTGGAATGGCTGATGACACAAATGGGTCAAGATTCTAGCGCTATGCAAGTAAACACCTTACGCTCTCCGATGATTAATAAAATTATTGATTTTCGACGATTCCAAATTTCATTAGACCCTCTCTCTATCAAAAAAATACCGAATACCGACGGATTAGACCCCAAAAAATATCCTTCAAAATGGTTACACGATGTAGATTATTCCATCTTGAACTCAATTGATATGGCGGATATTAATCGCTTTGATTTGATGCAAGTCATTGGTCAACAAATGGCCGAATACATCATTCAAAAAGGCGGTGCTTTTCAGAAAGATTTGGTCGACAGCAACAACAACGATGCTTTGGTGACTACGTTTGGCGACATTGAAAGGATTCAAAAACAAATGAGCGACCCCAATTGGTTGGATAATTTTCACGCCTAAAACAATTGGTGGCTATCTTTTATTTAGTAAAATTCCACACTATTTTACTTTCAACACAGAGAAAAGCTGAATCCTTCTTTTTATGTTAAAAGAAATTACTGCGTAACAAATTCATCTAAAATCACTTAAATTTGCTTAACTTTCTCTTTTAAATAAGAACATAAAGCCGTTGTAAAACGCTACAAATCATATTTCAACTATGGCTACAACCACCTTTGAACAAGTCAATACCAAACTTAAGAATCTTCCCGATTCTGTTTTAGAAGAAGTAGAAAACTTTATTGACTTTCTAGCTTACAAACACGCTCAAAGCGCTCTAGAAATTCCGCAATGGCATAAAGAAATTGTCTCCAAACGTATTGAAGACAATAAAAAGCCAGTTGACGCATTTGAAATGCTAGACAACCTGGACGTTTAAATGACGAAATATACCATTACTGCTGATCCAAGAGTAGCAGACGATTTAATAGAAGCTCGAGATTTTTTGAACTCAAGAAGAAAAGGATACGGCAAAAAATTTTTAAATGAATATCGTAGTTTTTTAAAAAGTTTACAACACAATCCCTTCTTTGAAATACGATACAAACAAGTACATTGTGTACCTCTTAAAACCTTTAAGTATATGATACATTTTAGCATCAATACACAAACCAAGGTTGTACATATTTATGCGGTGCTATCAACCTATATAAACCCTAACCAACACTGTATTAAGTAAATACCAATTTTATTTTACGATTAAATATAATTTTTATTCGGTATTAATAAGATAATTTAAATGACAATCCATTACTTGCACTAATAATAAAAATGGCACGCGGATGACGCAGATTTAAACGGAATTTTGATATACAAATCAGCGAAAATCTGCACCATCCGTGTCATCCGTGTTCCATAGTTGAATTGCTCGTACACATAGCGGACAGTCATATAATTTAATACTGTGTTAACTTATCAACAGCCACAAAAAATTAACTATCGTTAGCTACTTACGGCAGTTCGAATGCTGTAAATTTGTGCTATGTATGCTTTAGTCGATTGTAATAATTTCTATGCTTCTTGCGAACGTGTTTTTCAACCGAAATTCAACGGAAAACCGGTTGCGATATTATCCAACAACGATGGTTGTGTGATTTCTAGAAGTAATGAAGCCAAAGCGGTTGGCATTCCTATGGGGGCACCTGCCTTTCAAATTAAAGACCTGATAAAAGAGAAAGAAGTCGCTGTCTTTTCCTCCAATTATCCATTGTATGGGGATTTAAGTAATCGAGTGATGAACATATTGAATCAGTTCACGCCGAATATTGAAATCTACAGTATAGACGAAGCCTTCCTGAATTTTGATGGTCTTTCGATTGAGGACTACCACAGCTACGGACTTCAGATGAAAACCCGAGTGCAAAAATGGGTGGGAATTCCGGTTTGCATTGGCTTTGCCGAAACCAAAGCGCTCTCTAAAGTTGCCAATAAAATTGCTAAAAAATTTCAAGATCGCACCCAAGGCGTCTATGTTATTGACTCCGAAGAAAAACGCATCAAAGCCCTAAAATGGACCAAGATTGAAGACGTTTGGGGCATTGGGTATCGCACGACCAAAAAAGCCAAACTGCGTAACATACAAACCGCACTGGATTTTATACAACCTCAACACGAAGCTTGGATTAAGAAAGAAATGGGCGTTATTGGCCTTAGATTAAAACAAGAATTAGAAGGCAAATCCGTATTAGATTTAGAACCTGTTGTGCTACAAAAAAAGAGTATTGCTACCACAAGAAGCTTTCCAAAACAAATCGCGGAATTTGATTTACTTAGAGAACGTATCGCTACTTTTGCTGCAGTTTGTGCCGAAAAATTACGCAAACAACATTCCTGTTGCCATACCATTATCGTGATGTTGGTCATTGACAAACACTCGGTCAACGCCTCAAAATACTATTTCAACAAAGCCATAACATTACCCTACGCTAGCCATTCGACCTTAACAATTTCGAACGCTGCCATCGCTTTACTGAAAGAATTGCACCAAGGTAACGAAGGTATTAAGTTCAAAAAAGCGGGGGTAATTGTGACCGAACTGATTGACGAGAACAAAAAACAACTGCATTTGTTCGAAGAAGAAAATCCAAAACATTTGGCATTGATGCAAACCATCGATCAGCTCAATCACAAAATTGGAATGACAAAAGTAAAATTGGCTACCCAAAATTTGAGTCTGACTTGGAACATGAATCAAAATCATTTGTCGCCAAAATATACTACAAAGTTTAAAGAAATACTCGAAATACAATGTCTGTAAACCCAAAACAAAAGCTCTCTTTCTTCCGTCCAGACTTCGAAAGTGAACTTCGAATACCGTATATCAATGAGGGCGTTTCGGCAGGATTTCCTTCACCGGCAGCAGATTTTATGGAAACCAACATTGATTTGAACAAAGAATTGAGCGAAAATCCATTGGCTACATTTTACATCAAAGTAAAAGGCAATTCTATGATTGATGCCGGTATCAATGACAAAGATGTATTGGTCGTTGACCGAAGTTTGGAACCCAAAAACAATAAAATTGCGATTTGCTGTATTGACGGCGAATTTACTGTAAAACGCATTCAAGTCGAAAAGGATTGTATGTATTTGCTGCCCGAAAATCCAAATTACAAACCCATTTTAGTTACCGAAGAAAACCAATTGATCATTTGGGGTATGGTAACGTATGTGATTAAAAAGGTATAATTGGCATAAATTTTCTTATTCAGATTATCCAATATTTTTGCATAATCCCCAACTTTTGAAATTGATCCCTTTGATCCTTTCGTTCCCTTAAAAAATAAAAAAACCTCGTAATCAATCGATTACGAGGTTTTTAAGTACCCGGAGCCGGAATTGAAACCCCTAGATTTGGCATTTTTAAACATTCCAACAAAAACCAACAAAAAAGAGCTTTAAACTCAATAAATTCAATACTTAACAAGACATTTAAGAGTAGTTCAAAAATAGAATGAAATAGAATAAAAAGTAATGAAATCTTAAAACGGTTGGGCAACGGTTGGGCAACTTTGTGAAATGTATTGCAAATTTTATTACTTTTGAATTGTTCAAAAGTTCAACCGTTCAAAAGTTATAAAATGGCAACAATTCAATATCGATTAAGAAGCAAGGCAAATAAAAATGTTTCAATAAAAATTCGTTTATCAATTAATAGAGAAAACGTATTTGAATTAAATACTGGGTTTTCAGTTAACCCAAAAGATTGGAATACACCCGACAAAGAAAATCCCAAAAAAGGCGACAACTACCCAAAACAAAACACCCCCGAAAACAAAGTAGTTTTTAACAACCTCAAAAAATTAGAATCATTCATTTTTGAAAAACTAAACACCGACTTAGGAAATGGAGTTTTGATTGATGCTTTTTGGTTGGATACAAAAATCAATGAATGTTTTGATCGCATAGAGAAAAAAGACGATGATTTAATAACAAACTACATTCAAAACATTATTGACACCGCCGACACCCGAAAAGTTAAAGTTAAAGGCGGTTACAAACACGGCATTTCACAAAGCCGAATAAATAGTTTTACAGCAACAAAGAATGTTATTTCTGAATATGAAAGGAAAACTAAAAAAGTAATTCATTTTGCAGACCTCAACGAATTAGTTATTGACAAATTTGAAAGATGGTTATTGAAAACCAAAAAATACGCCGTTAACACAGCATCAAAACACATTGCAAATATTAAAACGGTATGCAATGAAGCAGAAAAAAAGGGAATCAAAGTTAATTCCTTTGCAAAGCAAATTATTGTTGTTTCCGAAAGTGATGACGATAGATATATTCAAACACTTTCGTTTGATGAATTGGAAACAATAAGAACGACAGACTTAAAAAGTGAGGCATTCAAGAACGCCCGCAAATGGTTGTTGATTGGTTGTGAAATCGGACAACGTGGCGGGGATTTATTAAACATTACACCGGACAATATTCGATATAAAGGCGGAAATATGTATTTAGACATAATCCAACAAAAAACAAAAAAAGCCGTTACAATTGGGATAATTGCCCCTCACATTATTGATATTATTGAAAACGGATTTCCTTATAAAATCAGTACTCAAAAACTGAATACTTATATCAAAAAAGTTTGCGAAGAAGCAAAGATAAACACCCCAACAGAGGGAAAAATATTTGATGCTATCTCAGGCCGAAAAGAATTTGGAATCTACCCAAAACACGAATTAATAACTACTCACAGTTTCAGGAGATCGTTTTGTACTAATTATTACAAAAAAATGCCTACACCCGTTTTAATGGGGATTTCGGGACATTCAAAAGAATCAATCTTTAGAGTTTATATTAATGCACCGGAGGACACAGACGAAAACGCCGATTTGTTTATGAAGTTTTACAACGACCTACATAAAGACAAAGCCCCCGAAATGACAGTAATATTAAACACAGGCACCGAGTAAAACAAACCCCAAAAGAGCCGATTTAAGCAACGATAACAAAAGTTTTGAGATGAATAAGCAAGAGGAGAAAATAAGAGCCTTACAAATGAATTTAGACAAACTTGACAATACAATTCAAGTTACAAAATTTGAAAAAAAAAGAAAAGTTGAGTTAGAAAACGGGCTTTTTTTGGATCCAAAAATTTATGATTTGAGAAATGTTGAGGATTTTAATTTAAGATTTGAAAGGAATTTGGCTGTTTTCAAAGCGCAAAACCCAACCAAAACCACTCAGGAATTTATTAACAATGAAGTAGAAAAAATCAACAATATAGAAGCCGAAATTAAAAGAGTTTGGAGTTTGTCGGAATATGAATATTACAATGAATTAAGCAATGACAAAGAAATAATTGGCTACAAAAAATTCTATTTGAATGAATATAAAGACACTACCGAAAATGAAATAAAAAGCATTATTTTAAGATGTAATCCAAGAACTAAACCAAGTGAATTTGAAGATTACAGAATAACACTTTATAAACAAAAGTTGAATGAATTACCAAAAATAAACACGGTAAAAACAACACAAAAAAAATCTTTTCAAATCGGATTATTGCTTGCTAAAGGAGAAATATATTCTAAATTAATTCCTCAAAAAGGTTTTCGTTACTATCACTTATTGAAAGAATTTGAAAATCCTACACAACTATCAAAACATTTAAACCTTTCAAGGCAGTACATAAACGATAGTTTAAAAGAAAGCAAATCGAATCACAATATTTATAAAAGTATCAAACAGATGAAAGATATTATTGAATATTGTGAAGAAAACAAAATTAATGTTTGTGAAAATTTCAAAAGCAAATACCTATCATTAGTAGAGAAACCATTATAATTGCATTTTGCACAAATTCCGCACAAGTGCAGTAATGAATAAAAATAGAAATAGAATGAATTTTGTCAAAGCATTAATTCAAAAACTTTGCAATATGACACAAATTCAATTCATTTCAGTAACCCCTGAACAACTACAACAGGAAATTACAAAGGGCGTAAAAAATCATTTAGATGATTTTTTAAAGAACTTCAAGCCCAAAGAACCAAACGATTATTTGACACGTCAAGACGTAGCAAGAATGTTTAACGTTGACCTCTCAACGGTGGCCAATTGGCAAAAGAACGGAAAACTCAAACCGTTTGGGCTTGGTGGCCGAGTATATTTTTTACGTTCAGACATTGAAGCAAGTTTGATCCCTTTGAACGGTTAACACAATCATTACTATTTATCGTGAAATTTAGAGCAACAAAAAAGGGAGTTGTTCAAGCTCCCTTATACTTTATTCAAAAGTTCAGTTTCACAAAAGGCAATTTGTAAAACCGTTTCAAAGATAGTAAGATGATTGATTTTTTAAAATTTTATATCACAGATAATTCAACTATTCAACATTTAGAAAATCATTATTTACTGGAATGGGTAAAAAGTGAGGACAAACTTAACTTGTTTGATATTGAAGTAATTAAAACCAAAACCGTAAAGCATTTTAAAGGGATCGTTTTTTGTTTCTTTTCAAATAGAGTAGATATTATATTCAAACCCCACTATTATTTTAATGATGGTTTACACAATGCAAATGATTTCAAGGTAATAGATTGTATTCAGATAATTTTAGAGCTTAAAACCCTTTTTAAAATTGACCTAGATTTATTGAAAATAGTAAATATTGAATTTGGGTTAAACATTGTATCACCTATTGACATCAAAAACCTAATTGCTTTTTTACTCTATCACGAACGCAACGAATTTAAAACCGATTTAGGATTAGCATACTTCAAAAAAAGCTTTAAGGCCAATGCCAACGGAACAATGAACACGTATAAAATAATAAAGGCGTATGCAAAAGGCTTGCAGTTTCCGGAGCATTGCGACATCAATACTTTTCGTTTTGAGATCAAGAGTAAACAAAGTAAATACTTCAATCAATTTGGCATTTACACCGCAAATGATTTATTAAAATATGATTGTTATGTAAAGATTTCAAATGAAATAATCAATGAGTTTGATAAAGTCCTATTGTTGGATTGTGAAACAGATTTCAGTTGTTTGAAAGCTTCAGAACAAACAAAAATAACAAAGTACTTAAATACTCTCACTTGGTTTAATATAAGTCAAGATCCTTATAAAAACAGGTTTAATAAAGAAAGGGCAAAATACTTAAGTATCGTTTCAAAAGTAGAAAACAACTTAAAAAACAGAATAGAAAACCTAATATTTAAAAAGCTTGAATTATTAAAAAGCGGTTACATTTCCACACAGAACGAAAGCAAAATAAAGTCATTCCAAAATATCAAAAGCGGTTACTATTCCACTATATATAAAGGTGGAAATGTAACCCAAACAGAAAAAGCAACCGATAAGCAAGAACGGCGAATTTGCAGAGTTACCAAATTAGATATTTCAATGCAAAAAGACGAAAGCATTTTACTTAGTCATTCCGGTATTAAATATTATTTAGAGAACAACCCAAATACTTTTGAGAAGATCAAAACCGAGTATCTAAGTTCAATTTGGTTAAACTCAGATTTAAAAACACAGATAAAAGAAATTGCACACAACATCAGAAACACACACAGCAATCAATTGAACAAACAAAATAAGTTGTATCCAAAAAACCAAATACAACTATTTGCTAAAGTAACATTTTGGGAATAGTTCCCAAAAGTATAAACCGCCGTGAGGCATTAAATTAAACACAATGACAAAAGAAGATTTAAAAATTCAGTATCCTGAAATCTATCAGGAAATTTTAACCGAGGGAATGGCCAAAGAAAGGCAAAACCCATCCACATCAAAAGAACAATCTGAACTAGATCACACTATTGATGTGAAACAAGCTTTTAATTTTCCCAACATTCAATTAAACTAACATTCAACACTAAACAAAAGGAATTATGAAAACAGAAAAAAAGCTAATCGCAAATGATGCTATTGGAGCCGAAAGATTAATTAAACAATTAGAATTGATTATTCCAACCTTAAACGAAATATCCCCACTATATCAAGACTTAGATTTAGGAGAGCTTGACGAAAAAACAGCCTTATCAATGATTACAGATAGGGGAGCAACAGCATCGGAACAATTTTTATCCGTTATTGCTTCAAACTGTTTGGCTATTGGTGCCAATAAACACTTTGTTTCACAGCAAGTAGCATTGCAAGCCGACTTTGTGGCCGAGTTCAAAGCAAAGATAAATGAGGTTGTTTCCAAAAAGCCAATTGAATTGAGTGCATCATACTTCAGTTACAGCCCCGCAGACCGTTCTTATTTTGTTTCTGAACAAACAAAAATTGAAATCGCTGAAAATTTCAAAACATACTTATCAGACCCCAAACAAATTGAAATGTTTAAAGCTTTTGAGAATTTCAAAAATGCTTTACTCGATTTGAAAAAGTCTTTCAAAGATTTTGCTGGGTATGACTATCAAGGAGACTTAACAGAATTGATACAAACAAAGAACTATAAAAATGAATTTGTTACTGAATTGGATCCCAAAAATCTAATTTATTTTATCAGAGAAAGAGCCCCTAAAAATTAATTTTTAGATTGTTAGTTTGTTTACTCAGGACAATCCCCAATGACTTATAATCAAAGGGGATTGTTTGTTTATAATTCAAAATATAAAATCCTATGACACGAACAGAAAGCGCATTACGAGCCAACAAAGCGAGTTGGGCTGATCCTACGGAAAAAAAGAAATCACTAGCACAAGGCAGAGAGAGAGCGTATAAAGAAAACAGAAGAACTATTGGAGCAAGTTTCAGACCCGAAACAATAAAGAGAATCGCAGAAGTAAAATATATAAAGGCAAATAATCACCTTGCAATATATCTTATTGAGCAAAATATTAACCCCACACCATACAAAGGATGGATGAAACGTTTGCAAACCCCTTTTCAATACGGATCACCCGAAAGACTAAACAATGCAATAGATAGATTTATAGCATTGATATTGAAAAATGAAAACAAGACACTAAACAGTCAAACAGTAAGGCAGTTAGTAGAGAGAGCAACGGCCGAGAAGCCCGCCCCCGCATATCTTAAAGAATTGAGAGAAACAGCAAGATTAAACAAAGAGTTCAATGCATTAACTAATCAGGAGAAGCAAGAAGCATTGAGCAAAATTGAGAGTAAAGCAGAGGGCAAAATAGGTTGTTAATAACAAACAACATTGAAGCATTTTAAGGCGTTTTAATGCTTAGTTTGTTTGAATGGTATCACTTATTGAAAACTAATAATCACTCAACACAACACACACAGCAAAACCACAAGGCAAACAAAAAAGGTACTGTAAAGAGTTTTGAACACCCCGTGCAATACGGTTGCGCTCCGTTTTGTAATCTGTTAAACCTTATTTTCAGAATGTAACAAACCCCCTACCTAATTTTAAAAATTAGATAGAGGGTTTTTTGTTAGAACCTACTAAACAAAAGGATTTAGAACAAATGTATAAAATTAATTGACTTAAAATGAGCCGTTTTAATGAGTTATTTTATCATCAATGATTAATCTGTTACACTTAGTAAATTATTCAATAAGAAGTATTGATTTGTAATTATAGCAAATCCCACTAAGCAAACTTTATTGCAAAAAAGAAAGAAAGTGTTTTTTATTGAAAGAAGTTCCCGCTGGAGAATTTATAAGATTTGAAAATAGGAGCAAAGTTCAAATGCGGGAAATCCCGTTGCAAGCATTTCAATAATTTTTATAAAAATAATACCTAATTTATTATTTAAAAAGTGTAAATATTTTGAGTGTTTTCAAAATGGTTGGGTAACGGTTGGGCAACTCAAATAAAAAAAGTCTGTAAAGAGTTGATTTACAACGCTATTACAGACTTTTAAAGTACCCGGAGCCGGAGTCGAACCGGCACGGTTTCCCACAGGTGTTTGAGACCAGCGCGTCTACCAATTCCGCCATCCGGGCTTAGCAGACCGAAACAACAACAGTTGTTTCACGCATAAAGAACAATTTAGTGGTAGCTAAACTGCTGTTTCTTTAACACGGTGCAAATGTAAAAAATATATTTAAATGTTCAACAAAAAATACTTAATTTTTTTCTTTCAGTCTTGAATAAATTTCATAAATTTGCACCTCGTTAAAACAACACACACTAACTAACTACATCCGAGTATTTTACGGTGTTTTCCTTGACTTCGTTGCGAAATTAAGAAAATGAAAAAAAATATCGGCATTAAAAACAACATATTAAATGTCACACCTAGAACCAGAAGCTAAAATTTTTGCGTGTTCACAAAGTGTATATCTTGCAGAGCAAATTGCTAAAAATTACGGAATTCCTTTGGGAAAAGTCACCTTAGCCAAATACAGCGACGGTGAATTTCAACCTTCTTTTGAAGAATCCATCCGAGGACTTCGCGTATTTATTGTGTGCTCTACTTTTCCAACCTCAGATAATCTGATGGAATTATTGATGATGATTGATGCTGCTAAGAGAGCTTCAGCTAGACACATCACGGCCGTAATTCCTTATTTTGGTTGGGCAAGACAAGATCGAAAAGATAAGCCAAGAGTGCCAATTGGGGCGAAATTAGTAGCTAATTTGCTAGATGCTGCAGGAGCTACTCGAGTAATGACCATGGATTTACACGCGGATCAAATTCAAGGTTTTTTTGAAATACCAGTAGATCATTTATTTGCTTCTACAATTTTCTTGCCTTATGTAAAAGAATTAGGATTAGAAAATTTAACCATTGCTTCACCTGATATGGGAGGTTCAAAAAGAGCCTATGCCTATTCTAAATTTTTAGAATCTGATGTAGTAATTTGTTACAAACAAAGAAAAGCTGCCAATGTAATTGAATCCATGGAACTAATTGGCGAGGTAAAAGGAAGAAATGTAATCTTGGTAGATGACATGATCGATACCGGAGGAACTTTAGCCAAAGCTGCCGATTTGATGATTGAAAAAGGTGCTTTGAGTGTTAGAGCCATTTGTACCCATGCCATTTTATCTGGGGAAGCCTATGATAAAATTGAGAACTCCAAATTAAGCGAATTAATCGTTTCGGATTCTATTCCATTACGAAGAGCGTCCAATAAAATAAAAGTGTTGAGTTGTGCACCACTTTTTGCCGAAGTAATGCACATGGTACACCACAACAATTCCATTAGCGGGAAGTTTATAATGTAGCATTAGTGAATAGCGCTTAGTAATTAGTAATTAGCAGAAAAAACAAGGCTAATCACTAATTACTAATCACTCAAAAAAAAGAGTTTAATTAATAACTATATAAATATTTACAATGAAATCGATTACAATTAAAGGATCAGAAAGAGAAAGCGTGGGCAAAGTGTCAACTAAAGCCTTACGTAATGCTGGAGCGGTTCCTTGCGTGTTATACGGAGGAAATCAAGCGGTGCATTTCTCAGCAGAAGAAAAAGCTTTCAAAAACTTGGTTTACACTCCAAACGCACATACAGTTGTGATTGAATTGGGTAACGGTAAATCTTTCAATGCTGTGTTACAAGATATTCAAGTACACCCAGTATCTGACAAAATTTTACACATTGACTTCTTTCAAATCCACGAGGATAAAGAAATCACTATGGAAGTTCCTGTAAAAATCATTGGTAACTCTAAAGGTGTTATGGCTGGTGGTGATTTACGTATGAACAACCGTAAATTAAAAGTAAGAGCGTTACCAAAAAATCTTCCTGATTTTGTTGAAGCTGATATTACGCCATTAGATATGGGTAACAAGTTGTATGTAACTAAAGTACCTACACCAGATTTCAAAATCATGCACCCAGACAACACTGTTATTTGTCAAGTGAAGATTTCTCGTGCCGCTATGAAAGCAGCTCAAGAAGCAGCAAAAGCAGCAAAAGCACCTGCAAAAGGAAAGAAAAAATAATTTTTTTCAATCTCAATACCAAAGCGTCAGTTTCAACACTGGCGCTTTTTTTTTGAAAAGTAGCGAAAGAATCTACATTGTATCCAACAGGTTTTCCGGTGTCCTCCCAAATCTTTTTTCAGATCTTGCTGCAACTAAAATAAATGTACAGGAAAAGAAGCAACTCCGTTACAATGGTTTTTTACAGACTTCTGCAATAACGATAGGAGCGCCCAGCTTTTGCAAAACTATAGCGGATAGCGTGGTACCTTGGTAATTGCCTTATAAATCCTTTTTTAAGTACAAGTAATGGTTATAGTAATCAATAATTCCTTTGCCTTTTAGCAGAATATCGGCGCCAATAATACCGTGAACGGGTTTTGTTTTTTGTTGGGTGAGTGCCTCATTGACGTGTGATAAATCAAAAATGATAAGTGCTACATCGAGATTTTTCCAACGTCCTAATTGCAGACTATTGTTTGTAGAGAGTTGGGTGAACATTCCTACAGCTCCAGCACCAGCCGCTTTGGTTTTGGATTTTTTAGCTTTTAATTGAAAAAAATCGATCCCTTCAAAACCTACGCAACTGCTCGAAGCACCGGTATCGAGTATGAAATTACCCGCAATCCCATTGATTTTTGCTTTGATCAATAAATGCTTAGTTTTGATAATTTTGAATTTGATTTTTTGATAGTTTTTGTTTTCTAAGTGTGTTTGTAGATTTTCCATAATAAAAGTGCCTTTTCAAAAGTAGCCTAAAAATTTTAAAACTACTAGTTCAAAACGCTAACTTTGTAGCGCAAAAAAAATACCATGATACTTACCGATACGCATACCCATTTGTACTCCGAAGAATTTGATCAAGACCGTGGCGAAATGATACAACGTGCCATAAATGCTGGAGTTTCTCGATTTTTTATTCCAGCTATCGACTCGACTTGTACGCAGGCGATGTATGATTTGGAACAAGATTTTCCGGAAAATGTTTTTTTGATGATGGGCTTGCATCCTACTTATGTGAAAGACAATTATGAAGCGGAATTAGCACACGTAGCCTCCGAATTAACTAAGAGAAAGTTCTATGCCATTGGCGAAATAGGTATCGATTTGTATTGGGACAAAACGCATCTAAAGGAACAACAACTTGCTTTTAGGCAACAGATTCAGTGGGCAAAGAAGTACAAATTGCCGATTGTGATTCACTGTCGTGAGGCTTTTGATGAAATTTTCGAAATTCTAGAAGAAGAGAAAAGCCCTGAATTGTTTGGAATTTTTCACTGTTTTTCGGGTACCTATGAGCAAGCGCTTTTGGCCATTTCTTATAATATGTTGTTAGGAATTGGCGGGGTAGTAACATTTAAAAATGGTAAAATCGATCAGTTTTTAGATCGCATTGATTTGCAACACCTCGTACTCGAAACGGATTCGCCTTATTTGGCACCGATTCCCTTTCGTGGCAAGCGAAATGAGAGTGGTTATGTACTTAACATTGCCGCAAAATTAGCCGAAATTTATGGTAAAAGTATCGCTGAAATTGCAGCTATTACTACTGAGAATTCTAAACGTGTTTTTGGGATTTAAGCCAAATTGTACCCATTGTTTGCCTTTTTTTTCGTTCTTTTGTCCCCATTAAAAATGAAAATCCAATGCAAAAATTTGATGCCATAAGGCCTTTTTATGATTCTGAAGTAAATGAAGCTTTATCAGACGTGATGCAACATCCTATGATGAAGGCGTTAATGAATTTTTCATTCCCGGAGGTTGAAGATGAAGTTTGGAAGGAACAACTCAAAAAAACGCATTCTATTCGTGATTTTCAATGCAATTTTATTTATCAATCCGTCGGTAAAATTTTAGAAAAAAGTTCGGATGGATTGACTACTTCTGGTTTTGAACATTTAGAAAAAAACACGGCATACTTGTTTGTTTCGAATCATCGCGATATTCTTTTAGACACGACATTGCTTAATGCTACTTTATTTGAACATGGATTAGTCATGACCGCATCGGCAATTGGAGATAATTTGGTAAAGAAGTCTTTCTTGAAGATATTAGCCAAATTAAATCGTAATTTCTTGGTGCTTCGTGGACTCTCTCCAAGAGAAATGTTGCAAAGTTCTAAGTTGCTTTCGGAATATATTGGGCAATTGTTGTTGCATGAAAACCGATCCGTTTGGATTGCACAACGCGAAGGAAGAACCAAAGATGGCAATGATGCGACTAATCCTGGTGTACTCAAAATGCTAGGAATGGGTTCAGATGAAAAGAATATAATGGATTATTTTAAGAAAATAAAAATCGTACCGGTTTCAATTTCTTATGAATACGATCCTACCGATGTTTTGAAAATGCCACAATTGATAGCAGAAGCAAATAATGAAATTTATATTAAAGAAAAAAACGAAGATTTTCAAAATATTCTGAGCGGTGTTTTGGGGCAAAAGAAGCGCATTCACATTCATGTGGGAAAAGTAATTACTGAAGAAATTGATGCCATTGTTGCCCAGGAAAGTAACGCAAACAAACAAGTTTTGGCCTTAGCACAGGCCATTGATGACGCCATATTAGCCAACTACAAATTATGGCCCACTAATTTCATAGCCTATGATTTGTTGCATAATACGAATCAATATGCTCATTTGTATACCGAAAACGAGAAATCATTGTTTGAACGCCGTTTAGAAATGCGAATTGATCATGATAATCCTCAAATTTTGGAAGGCTTTTTATCAATGTATGCTAATCCGGTGGTGAATAAATTGAACTATACTGATGTCTTCTAGTACAAAAATATTGCTGATTTATACCGGCGGTACCATCGGTATGCAAAAGGATTTTGAGACCGGAGCCTTAAAAGCATTCAATTTTTCCAAATTATTGCAACGTGTTCCTGAGCTAAAGTTGTTAGACTGTACCATTGAAACTATTTCTTTTGACAATCCTATTGATTCATCTAACATTAGTCCAGAAAGTTGGGTAGCCATTGCCGAGGTAATCGAGAATAAGTATGATTTTTTTGATGGTTTTGTAGTATTACATGGCTCAGATACGATGTCGTATTCTGCATCAGCCTTGAGTTTTATGCTAGAGAACTTAACCAAACCGGTTATTTTTACGGGTTCACAATTGCCCATCGGAGATCTAAGAACCGATGCTAAAGAAAACTTGATAACCGCCATTCAAATTGCTTCTTTGCAAGAAAATGGGCAGCCAATTATAACCGAAGTAGGCTTGTATTTTGAATACAAATTGTATCGAGGCAATCGCACTACCAAAATTAGTGCCGAGCATTTTAATGCGTTTACTTCTCCTAATTATCCTTTTTTGATCGAATCAGGGGTGCATCTTAAAGTAAATCAGGAGCTTCTTTTACCGTTTCCAGAAAAAAAGGCGCTATGTGTACATAAAACCTTTGACAATAATGTTATGATTGTAAAAATGTTTCCAGGTATTAATCAAAAGATAATCAAAACATTACTGGAGGTTCCCGGATTGAGAGGGGTAGTGTTGGAAACTTTTGGTTCAGGGAATGCCCCCACTGAAAGTTGGTTTATTGAATTGCTTCAAAAAACGATTCAAAACGGAATTCACATCATTAATGTGACGCAATGTTCCGGTGGAAGCGTGGATATGGGGAAGTATGAAACGAGTTCCCAACTCAAACAAATTGGGGTGATTTCTGGAAAAGACTGTACCACAGAGGCTGCCATTACTAAGTTAATGCATTTGTTGGGTAAAAAATGTAAAGCTTCAGATTTTAAAAATCTTTTCGAAACATCCATTCGAGGGGAAATGGGATAATTATTACTTTTTCCTTTTCTAACTCATTTTTTTTTAAGTTATTTGCAAACTCAAATAGAGAGGTGTCCGAGTGGTTGAAGGAGCTAGCCTGGAAAGCTAGTATATGGGTAACTGTATCGAGGGTTCGAATCCCTTCCTCTCTGCGATATCAATTGATTTTCAGTGTGTTATGTGTTTTTCACCCAGTTTCACACCCAGAAAGCAATATTTGATAGAAGTTTTTAAATAAAAAACCAACTGCTTCAGTTGGTTTTTTTGTGTTTTAATGGGATAGTAGTAGCTAGTTAAATAAGTTACATTTTATCACTTTGTTTAACATGACTATTGTAACGTGTTAACTTTTTCCTTTTCTTTTAACATGACAAGACAAACGTGTCAACAAAATTGAATTATTTGAACTTGAGTTTTTGTGGCGCATTTTGTAAAAATTCATAAAGTGCAGTATTAATGTAAAAGTTTTCTTTGCCTATTTTATGTAAAGTAATCAGTTTTAATGCGATTAATTGATCCAAGTATTTTGAGGCTGTTTGTCTGGTAATACCTAAGTCTTCAACAATGAAATCGATTTTTGTGTAGGGATGTTTAAACAAATTATTAATCAAATCTTGAGAATAAATTTTGGGTAAGTTTATACGAATTTCTTTTTTATACTCCATCATTAGTTTTTTTATCCCTCGAATAATTGCTGTTGTTTGAATAGAGGTTTGTTCAACTGCTTCAAGCATAAAAAGAATCCAAGGTTCCCAATCTTGAGTTATCCTAGTTTCTTGTAATAGATGATAATAATTAGCTTTGTTTTGATTAATATATCTACTTAGATATAGAATGGGTAAATGTAATAGATCTTCTTTTACAAGGTATAGAATGTTGATTATTCTGCCCGTGCGACCATTTCCATCGTAGAAAGGATGAATGCTTTCGAATTGATGGTGTATGATAGCCATTTTAATTAATGGGTCTAAATCGGTTAATTCATCATCATTAATAAAAATTTCCAAATTACGCATCAAGTTTACTATTTCTTCATGGACTTGTGGTGGTGTATAAACAACTTCACCCGTTTGACCATTTTTTAATTCCGTCCCTGGAAGTTTTCTAAAACCTGATTTTGTTTCTTCTAAAATTCCTTGAATTTCAATGATTTGATTACTAGTTAATATTTTTTTTTCACGAACCGACTTGAATCCCTCCTTTAAAGCGGATGCATAATTAAAAACTTCTTTTGCTGCTGTACTTGCAAATTGTTGTGCAATACTGTCACTTGAAAATAATTCATCATGTGTAGTTATGATGTTTTCAATTGCAGAACTATCTTTTGCTTCCTGTAATGACAAAGTATTTAATACAATAACTTCATTAGGGATTGTCTCGGCAACTCCATTAAGTTCAGCAAGAGCTCGATGTGCTAAGGCTAGCTTTTTTAGGACTACTTTAGTTTCTACATCTTGTTCAAAAGGTAATAAAGGAAGTCTAAATTGGCTCATTGTATAGATATGTGTAATTTAAAGGTTTAGCACGATTTGTATTATTTCTTCAAAATTAATTTTTTTAACCTTTTTACATTGAAATAAAAAAATATTTTGCAAAGTCAACGTGTTAAATTAATTGTCTTTCTCGTTACTAAATTGAATTTGCGCTGAATTTGATTTACTTTTTAAACTTACTTTATTTGTTTTATTGTTTTTTAAATCTTCTGCATTTTCGATAAATGCATCTTCAATGATTTGTTGCATATAACCTATTTCAAAATCAAATCCATGTAAATTATATGTTGATTTATTATTCTCAGAAACCATAAAAACCCCTTGGTCTTTACAAATTTCTAATAGATTTTCAATTTCTGCTTCATTTTCATTTTTAAAAGTAAAACCTAAAAAATCAATCTTTAGAGTCTTTTTTTCAATATATGAAAGTATCTTATCAATTACCTTTTCATTTATTTCAGCCCAAATTATATTAGTAAATTTTACTAGAAAATGTTGCTCAATTTTCTTCAATTTTTGAAAATAATTTAATAAGAAGTGAGCATCCAATGCATCCTCTTCAAGTGGTATTTTGTAGCTGTAAGTGTAAAACAAGGTGTTATCTTTAAATAATGTAAAAGATTTATTATGCGTCATTCTAGTAATTATATTGTAAAAATTCAAGCCGTTTTTTACAGATGTAATTTGTTCATTAGGGCTGATATTAACGTTTAATTTCGTGTTATTACTTTTGTTATTAAACTCCATCTCTACAATAACAACAAAGTCAAGTAATACAATTTTTAAATGCCACTCATCTTCTTTTGGATTTATTATGAAGATATCAATTTTATAATTCTCTAACTCAAACCCATCTTCAAATTCTATATCAAATAAACCTTGAATATTTGGTACTTTTTTGACCCATACTTTAGAAACGTTATCTTTTAACATTCTAAATCCGTCCATAAAAAGACTCCAGTCTTTAATATATTCACCTTCTATCAGAACATCATCAAAATTTTTACCTCTCAATGAATCCAACATTTTTTTACTATCGCTTTTGGTGGTATCTAAATTAAACTTGACTTCATTTTTCACAAAACCTTTTAGTGAAGTGAAGCTATGTATTTTCAGGCTTTCTTGATGTTTACTAAGGTGAATTTTAATTTGATTTAATGAGCCAAAATTAAATGCAATGTCAGCAGTTCCTTCACCCTTATATAAACCAGGAAAATAATTTAATTTTAAATCTTCAAAAATATCTTTAATGAGATCCTCTCCTGTGCTTTCAATAAAATTAATTCCTTTTCGGTCTAAAAATCTCTTTTTGGTTTGACTAATTGATGGAGCTACAAAAAATAATTCTTTTCTGTTTTCGCCTATTTCACTCAATATTTTCTCAAACATTACCATTACATTATTATCTTCAAGCGAATAACCTATAAACAAAATATTATTAGAAGCTAGTCGATCTTTAATAGCAGTCCAGAAAACAGTTTCATCTTTATTTTCAATAAAAAATTTATTATAGTCTGATTTTGTTAAGATTATATTTGTTGTATCCGATAAGTCGCCATGTATTTTAAATAGTTGTTGCTTTTTTGAATTAGCAATAGGGTAATCAGAGCTTCTCCGAATTACTTGTAAATTTTTATTTGTGTCTTCAAAAAGAGTATCATAATTGGTAGTAATAATGGTTTTAATCTGGGGAATTTTAGCCAATAATTGATGTGTCTCTTTTGAACTTGGTTCTATTTCAAAACACTCTTTTAATTTTGTAATCAAGTAGTTTTTATTGCCATTTCTAATGTTAAATATATCTTCACTAACTTGCAATAAATCAGAAGATAGTTCAATTTCATTTTGTTGGCTAATGGGTAGGTTTTTATGCAATATTTTTGCTAATTCCTTTCCTGATGGAAATCCCGCATACAATGACATTCCCGCACCAGCAAAAAGAATCATTTCTTCCTTTCGAATTAACTCAAAAACACTTTCTTTTTCCATCTATATCTCAATCGTATCAATTTCTTTCATAATTCTATCGGTCTCAAATAATGCTACAATAATCTTTTGGTAATGCAAAATATCCTCGTAACTCAATTCTCGTTCCTTGCGGTCTTTGAGCCATTTTTGAGCGGGTTGGTAACCACCTATGTAAAAGTTCCAAGCCACTTCGGGAACGTTCTCAAAATATTGGGTTTCGTTGATGTAAACACGCCCCATTGGTTCGATGGTGTCATTATGCGTTATAGTGTTTTCGTCCATTAGAAAGTTGCGTTGTTCGTACTTTGGTTTGGTTACAATATTGTCTCCATCTTCGGGATATTGGGTAATGTAATCCTCAACAACTGGACTCTCTAGTAAATGGATTTGACGTAACTGACTGCCTAAATCGACCAAATCAATAAATTGACGTGGATTTTTTGGATACGGCACTCTTGGAAAATCAATTTTTAAAAACTCCTTGTACTTCTCTCTGTAACTTGGCGAATGCAAAACCGCATAGATATAATCCAATAAATCGATTGGGGCGAACGTTTTATTCCCCTCTTGAGAGGGGTTAGGGGTGTGTTCTTTTTCTGAAACAAACGCAATGCCCAATCCCTCCTCAATTTGTTTAACAATTTCAGGGTTGAGGTTGGGGGTTCTTTCCGTGTTACCGTTTAATGTTTGTTGGGCGGTGGTTTCGGGGTAAATATACAGTTGAAAATGATATGAACCTGTTGAGCTCTCAGCAGTTTTCATTTCTGATAAAGTATTTGAAATAAAAAAATGATTAATTTCTTTATTTTTAGTTTGTCTTCCTATCAATAATGAAAAATTTTTTGAGAAAGAATGTTTGATTTGCTCTTGTCTGTGTCGTTCAACTAAATTCGTATCATAATAAATAATTCTATTATCGAATGGTCGATATATTAAAGATTTACATTTAGAGTATGTAAATGTATTTGTTACTTTTTGTTTAGTAATTAAATAATTTTCGATTTGATTTTTTAATTCTATTTCATTAAAACCAATTACCACAGAATCTCGATGTGTTTTTATACCAGCAGCTTTTTTTTCAAAAAAATCATTAATTGAAAAACCACTATTGTAATTAGATTCTCCTTTAAAATCTTTATTAGTAAAAAAATAATTTGGTTTTTTAATTTCTAAATCATTCCAATTAAATGATTTTAAGTTATTTGCAGTTAGTAAATCATATTTAAAGTCACGTTTCCCTTGTAAATCAAAATGAAAAACTTTACCCAATTCGTTTTTATTTTTCTTACCAGTTTTCACGAATAAGTTGATGGAAACACCTTGCATAATATCAAACACATTTTGGTCAGGTGAACCATCAGAACAAACTTCTTTTTTCTTAGCGTTACCGTGTAAATCAAGAATATAAATTTTATCGAAACTCTCCAATAAATGTTTCCGCATTTGTCTATGCGTAATCCCATCAATAAAACTATTGTTTGAAATATAAGCCAAAACTCCGCTTCCATTTTTGTCTATAAAATATTGTCCAAAGCGAATAAATTTCACATAATCATCTGATAAAGAATTATAGCTTTTTTCATTTAGGTCTTTTTTATAATCTGCTGTTAAACTCTCAATCCAAGGACTTTTATTGGTACTGCTCACAGCATACGGAGGATTTCCAATAACAACCATAACGGGTGCATCCCGCTTTATGGCGTTGGCTTGGTCGGCTTCGTCAGAGAGCCACGAACTAAAAAGGGTTTGGGTGTCGGGATGGGCTTCTTCTAAACTGTTGGTTAGGAAAATGCGAAAACGTTGGTCGTCGGTGGGTTTATAGCCTGTTTCGGTTAGGAGCATATCCATTTTGAGGTGTGCCATAGCATAACTCGCCATTAGCAACTCAAAACCATTCAAGCGTGGGATTAAATCTTTGGTTACATACTTGCTCCAAATGCCTTGCTGTCCTTCAAATTTTTTGTGTATGTGTTTGACTACTTCAGCCAAAAATGTTCCTGTTCCCGTTGCTGGGTCTAAAATTTGTACTTTGTGAACTTCGACTTCGGTTTCTACTTCTACAATTTTAGATTTAGCACCTACACCAGTTTGCGTAACGGCTTTTTTCTTGATTTTAATTTTGCTTGTATCAGCTAAACCTTGTGGTAAATTGAACTCTGTTTTTAAAATATCATCTACAGCACGCACTATAAAATTTACTACAGGTTGTGGCGTGTACCAAACTCCGCGAGCTTTACGTAAGGCGGGATTGTATTCTCCTAGAAAGGTTTCGTAAAAATGCACCACGGGATCTTCTTGCTTGGTACTTTTCCCGAAGTTCTTCATAATATCCTCGACATCACTGGCCAAGAAAATAGAAATTAATTCATCTACTATCCAAACCAAGCGCGTATCTAAGTCGTAACCTGCTATATCTTGAAATAATTTTCGTAAAAACGGATTACTTTTAGGTATAAGCGTGGCAGCTTCTTCTCGTGAAAAATTTTCTAATGTTGGGTCGTGATAACGAGCGGCAAACATTCCGTAAGCGATGGTTTGTGCATAAATATCAGCGAAAGCCTTATTATCGATATCATGAATTAGCATTTGCTGAAACGACAACATTTGCGATTTTAGTTGCGAACGGTTGTTGTGTTCATCATCATTGATTAAAGATTTTTCAATAACATCGGCCATTAACTTTGCTTTACCCGCCATCATCTGCGCCAGTTTTGTGGGGCTTTTGATGGTTTGCGAAATGGTTTCGGCAAAGTTTTTAATTAGGTTTTTAAACTGGTCGAAGTTTTCGGGTTTAGCAATTATGCTTCCATTTTCTAAAGAAGCAATTTCAATTTTAATAACAAATTCACCATCTTTGTAAAAATGGAAATCCATGTAATCTGTAAATATCAAATTACTTAAACCCGCTTTGTATCGCTCAAACTGTTCCTTTAGTTTTTTATCTTTTAGATCTACACCAATATCTTTAGCTTCTACATACCCAACAGGAATGTCTTTGCGTGTCAATACATAATCAGGTGCGCCACAAGCCACTCTAGCGGGCTCATTTGTAACTAAAACATCTGGCAAAATAGCCATTAAAAGATTCTGTAAATCCCCACGGTAGGAGTGTTCTCGTGCGTTTCCTGTTTGAAATAGAGTATTTATTTTAGTAATGTATTGTTCAATGGTCATGTAGTGAATTTTTCTTGTTTGATTTTTTACATACAGTGAACGCTTTAATAACAGTTTTAAAATCGTGGTATTTTAAATGCTGTTATCAATTTTTTTAGGTACTGATATGTAATGATGCTTTACTATAGCGTTTGAAGGCTAAATGTAAGAAATTCGGAGTTGAATTTCATAATATCTTATCAACAAAAGAGAAATTGTGGTACAAACACAAAACGGGAGTAGGTTTTAATTAGGTTTATGTTTTTGGTTTGTTCTGATTGTTTTTTTATTTTAAGTTCAGCCAGTTTTTCTTTAAAATCTTTTCCCAATGGATGTTGTTCTACAAAAACGTTGTACTTATTCTTCATTTCAAGATTAAGTTCTTTGGTTATAAAGTCAGAAAAAATTTTGCTTTGAAGCAATAAAGCTTCTTTGTTTTTAATTACTGCTTGAGATCTTTGAAGTAATAAAAGTGCTCCATGCTCTTTTTGTACTTTGTATTCTAAGGAATTAAGATGTCTTTTTTCGTATTTTATCCCTCGCTGCATATTTAAAGCTTCGGCAAAGAAATCTTGAATATTAGAGAGATCTTCCTCTCTGCTGATTTAAATGTCAAAAGGGTTCAAAACCTCGAAAACCATAGTGTTTTCGAGGTTTTTTCTTTTTATAGCCTTCTAAAATATGCATTCTTTATCAAATGTCAAGGAGTTAAATCGAGACCCTCGGAATCTACAGAAAATTGGGTCTCGCTAAATTGTAAAGTAGGATACTTTTTGATATAAATGGCAAAAAATGACTCAAATGGCATCTATTACTATCTTTGTATATTTACAAGCTATATGCTTTTACATATAATTTAGTATATTTGTTTATAATCAATGCAAAAGCATATAATCATGAACACACTGGCTAATTTTGTAAAAGAGAAAAGAAACGAAGTAAAACTAACTCAGGAAGCCTTTGCCGAGCGCGCTGGAGTGGCACTAACTGTGATTCGAAAAATAGAACAGGGTAAAGAAAACTTGAATTTGGAAAAAGTGAATCAAGTACTCAAAATGTTTGGACATACCTTAGCACCAGTTAACGCAAGAGAATTATCAAAAAATGAAGCACAAGGATCATGAGAAAAGCGGCCATATATTACAAAGAATACCTAGCCGGAATACTCACTGAAACCGACGAAGGGGAATACACCTTTCAATATGAGGGAAGGTACATACAAGATCATCCAAAAGAATGCCTCTCTCTAACAATGCCTGTCAGCGTCAAAATGTATAGTGAAAAACGATTGTTCCCATTTTTTGAAGGACTAATACCTGAAGGATGGCTATTAGATATTGCTTCTAAAAGCTGGAAAATCAATCCAAACGATCGCATGGGACTACTGCTGGCTTGTTGCCAAAATTGTATCGGAGCGGTTAGTGTACAACCCATACCAATCGAAAATGAGTAAGAAATGTTTATATTGTTACCAGTCACTAAGCGATACTACCGTTGGCGATTTTCACGAGCAGTGCAGTGTCTATTTTTTTGGTACCGAGCAACAACCGATCTTTGAACACTCGCTAAAACAAATGGCGGAGCTGGCCAAAAATGTAGTGGAGAGAAGTGTGGCCGTTCCGGGAGTGCAACCCAAATTATCCTTGTCCATTGTAAGCGACACCATAGATGATGGCAGTAAAGGCCGACTAACCGTAGTAGGTGCTTTGGGGGGAAATTACATTTTCAAACCGCCCTCAGACCACTTTTCCGAAATGCCCGAAAACGAACATGTAACCATGCGCATCGCCGAAGCTTTTGGCATCAACACGGTGAAATCAAGTTTGATTCGATTGCAATCAGGCGAACTGTCCTATATCACTAAGCGCATCGACAGGACCGATACAGGAGAGAAAATCCACATGCTCGATATGTTCCAAATCACAGAAGCTTTCGATAAATACAAAAGCTCGATGGAAAAAATTGGCAAAGCATTACACGAGTATTCTGATAACACCCTGCTCGACAAAGTGTACTTTCTAGAATTGGGCATTTTCAGTTTCCTAACCGGAAACAACGACATGCATTTGAAAAACTTTTCCATGATCTATTCCAATGATACTTGGACACTTGCGCCTGCCTACGATTTATTAAATGTAGCCATTGTCAACCCAGACGACACCGAAGAGTTAGTCCTAACCTTAGAAGGTAAAAAGAAAAAACTCAAATGGGAACATTTTGAAAGATTGGGAATTGGCTTAGGACTAAACCAAAAGCAATTGAAAAGCTTAGCCAAACGCTTCCAAAAAAACAAACCTATAGCCATAAAATGGATTGATCATTCCTTTCTGTCTCATGAGTACAAAGAAAAATACAAAACAGTGTTAGAGGAAAGGTACCGCATCTTGTTTCAAGAAGAATAACCAAATACTTTTTTTATAAATTTATACTTCGATAAAAAGTTAAGAGCAGTTATAAGTAAGTCAAAGCCCAATCAAAGCTATAGATAGAGTATGAAAACAGAGAGCAAGAGGTTATGCATCTACCCAAAACACATACAACGCATCACCGGCAAAAGTTACCGACAAAGCATCCCGAGTATTGCAAAAAATTCGTGTAGACCTCAACAAGAATGATAATGAGGTAGTCAGCATAAGTGAATTTTGCACTTGAAATTTTCAAAGGCGTTATTTAGCAATACTTTACAAGTTCCTTTTAGTCCATTTTGTAGAAGAAGCTGTATTTTTGCAAAATGAAGGCAATAGTTTCTAATGAGAGAAAAGGCTATAACAATTATGGCACTTTTTTAAAAGATAAGTACAACGGACAGAAGGTATACAAAATCATAGTAGATGCGGGTTTTAGCTGCCCTAACCGAGATGGAAGTAAAGGATTTGGCGGGTGTACCTATTGTAATACCGATTCTTTTACGCCTGAACTCTCTAGAAAACTGCCAAGCCTAACACAGCAAGTACTTCAAGGTATCGAAAGAGCCCAAAAATCCTATAAAGCAGAACGGTTTATTGTGTATTTTCAACCCAATACTAATACTTATGGTTCCGTTGCGTATTTAAAAAAATGTTATGATGAAGCGTTGGCTGCTGCGCCTGATTTAATCGTTGGACTTTCAGTGGGGACACGTCCTGATTGTTTGGATCCTGAAACAATCGCTTTGCTAGAATCCTATTGCGATCGATTAAATGTAGATGTTGAAATGGGGATGGAGTCTATGTACGACGCTACTTTGCAGCAGATTAATCGAGGTTGTTCTCATCAAGAATTTCTTCAAGCGGTCGAATGGTTTGCCGATAGTCCTATTGATTTGTGTATTCATACTGTATTTGGTTTCCCTGGTGAAACTGTCGAAATGATGTTACAATACATTCATGAAATGAATCAATTTCCACAAATAAAATTCGTTAAGTTCCATCATTTACATATTGTCGAGGGCTCCATTCTTGGGGTGCACTATAAACGAAATCCTTTTCCGCTATTCACTTTGGAAGAATACACAGATTTATTGTGTCAATTGATACCATTGTTACGTCCCGATATTGTTATTCAACGCTTGTTTGGAATTTCAGATTGGGATTTGCTCATTGCACCACATTGGGGACTTAAGAAAACATTAATTCAAAATTTTATGGACAAAGAAATCAGCAGACGGGCTATTGTTCAGGGGGCGCTTTATTCCTTAGTGTAACGTCGCGTTTCCTTTTTTGGTCATCCGTCCAATTGCAATTTCAAAATAGTATATTTGTACAGGATTAACCCGTTGGGTGAAATTAAAAAGTAGACTCAGCCGCATGTCAATGCCTAAATGTAGGCTAGTGCCATGGAGTAATAGCAAATGCACATAGAAAAAACATAAATAGTACTATTTCTCACAATTGAGGAGTTATTTGAATTGTAAAATGTCTATTTGTTTCTTTATAAAAGTGTACTTTCAATTCATCTATGTGGTCAAAAATAATTTCACCCAACGCGTTGAATTCCTCTTTTTTTTCGAGATCAATCTTATCATTTTGCTATGCGTACTATTTTATTGCTTTTTTTTCTTTTGGTTGAGACCTGCATATTGGCTCAAGAGGTTTCTTTTGACCCGCAAAGACCAAAAATCAAAATAGATTCCTTGTACCGTGAGGATCAGTTTTATCTAGGCGTGACCTATAATAATTTGATTGCCGCTCCCAAAGGCTATTCTGATGATAAAATTGCTGCCGGTTTTACAGCGGGTTTCTTAAGAGATATGCCATTGAATAAAAATCGGACTGTTGCAGTGGCTTCAGGTCTTGGTTTGACACATAATAACTACAATCATAATTTTGGAATTTCGGGTAGTAATAAAAATCCGGGATACAGTTTTTTAGAAGGTGGAAATTACAGTAAAAACAAATTTTCAACTTTAACTCTTGATTTGCCTATCGAGCTCAGATGGCGTACTTCAACTTTTGAGAGCACTCAATTTTGGAGAATTTATGCTGGTTTTAAGTTGAGTTATTTGTTGACTGATCGTAGTTTGTATCAAGCAAATGCTACGAAATTGATTATTAGGAACAATGCAGATTTAAATCGGTTGCTTTATGGAGTGCATCTAGCGGCGGGTTACAATACTTTTAATGTTTACTTCCAATATGGATTGAATTCTTTGTTCAAGAAAGGACAAATAGGAGCAGAAAAAATTCAATTTCAAAATCTTAATATTGGAGTCCTTTTTTATATTTTATGACCTGTACCCATAAAAATTTTTAAGACTATCCGTGACTAGTACCATTTCACAGAATAAATTAGTTGTTGAATGTTTTTCACAAATATAATCCTTTCTGATCTTTGCGTCTTCGCGACTTTGCGAGCCCAATTTCACGCAAAGGCGCAGAGACGCAAAGTATATTGTCATTATTTAGACTGTTGGTATGAGTTACGGACAGTCATAAAAATTTTAATTTTTTAGCATAAAATTTCTAATGTTAACTGTAACAGATAGGACGGACTATTTTATGCCCAAAGAAACAATAACCCTAATTGTGGGATAGTACCTGCTAATAATCCAATGATCAGTTCCTTAGGAGTGTGCGCCTTCATTACCAATCTTGAAGAAGCGATAACACCGTTTAAGAAGATAAAAACAGGAAACACAACAGAAAAATACTCAGAATGTTGTAGTTGTAATCCTAAGATAAATATAGTGAGTGAACTAAAAGCGAGTAGGTGAATACTAGCTTTAATTTTGACAAATAGCAAGAGTAACGCAATTAAAGTGCTTAATAAAGCGGCCAAAAAGAAAAAATGCAATTCTAAATAGCGTTCAATAGTAAGACTTCTTTTGATCAAAAGAATCATAATGAAAGATTGTAAAACCAAAGGAATTTTGCGCTGCTCTACGGCTGTCGCCATTACGGAATCTATCTGATTTAATGCTTTTAATAAAAAGAAAATAAGTATAGGAATTACGATGGTCAAAACAAGAATTTGTAGCAGAACAATGCCTATTTCTTTGCTTTCAAATGCTGTTGAAGTATAATAAAAATAAAATAATGTAGCCATCAGCGGTATAAATATCGGATGGAATACATAAGAAAAGAAAGGAAGTATTTTTTTCAAAGTCAAGCGTTTTTAGGCCCATGTAATGGTTTGCAATTTACAATTGTTTTAGGGTATTCCAATCAAAATTCCTTCTAGTTAAATAAAATATAAATTCCTGCGATTCGCTCGCCTTTTAGTATTTTTACTTTCAAATTAAGTACCTAATGAATCTTTCAATTGCTACCATTGCCCAACAAATTAATGCTTCTTTCGAAGGTGATGCCTCATCCATTATAGAGGCTATTTCTATTGATAGCCGTTCCCTGCAAAATAGCACAAACACCTTGTTTTTCGCTTTAATTGGTCCTAATAATGATGCACATTTGTATCTAAATGATGTGATGAAACAGGGGGTTACACATTTTGTAGTACAGTATATTCCCAAAGATTGTCATCATAATGTAAATTTTTTAGTAGTTGAGCATGTTTTAACTGCGCTACAAAAATTAGCAGCTTACCATCGACGTTTGTTTCATTTTCCCGTAATCGGTCTTACAGGAAGCAACGGTAAAACTATTGTGAAGGAGTGGCTAAATTTTTTGCTTAGCCCTGATTATACAATCATTCGTAGTCCGAAAAGTTATAATTCTCAGGTAGGTGTACCCTTATCTGTGATGGGCATCGCGAAGCAACATAATTTAGGAATTTTTGAGGCCGGAATTTCTACCATCCATGAAATGTCGAATTTAGAACAAATCATTCGGCCTACTCTCGGGATTTTGACGAATATCGGTTCGGCTCATGATGAAGGATTTACTTCAATTGGGGAAAAAATAAAGGAAAAACTCCTGCTTTTTAAGAATTGTGAACTCCTGATTTATGCTAAAAATAAAACTATTGAAGCGTTTTTAAATCCCTCTTTGAAAACCTTTTCTTGGAGTTTTAAAGATCGTTCTGCAGATGTTTTCATTCAAAAAACAAGTATTCTAGACAAAACCAAACTTCATATACAATTACATTCCTACGCTTTTACGGTAACTATCCCTTTTCAAGATGATGCCTCCATCGAAAATGCCATTCATTGTTTGATGGTGTTGCTTCACTTAGGGTATGACAGGGAAACCATTGAGTATCGTATGCTTTTGTTGTATCCTGTTGAAATGCGTCTAAAGATTAAGGACGGAATTAATAGTACTACAATTATAGATGATAGTTATAGTTCCGATTTTCAGTCGTTAAAAATCGCGCTTGATTTTCTAGAAAGCCAAAAACAATACAAGAAAAAAACGGTCATCTTATCAGATATTTTTCAAAGTGGTTTGAGTGATGAAGAATTGTATTCCAAAGTATCACAACTCATTATTTCCAATAAAATCAATCGAGTTATCGGAATTGGTGCTACTATAACCGCCTTTAAGCACAAGTTTGTTAATTGCATTACTTATGAGACCACGTCAGCGTTTTTGGCACACTTAGACAGTGATTTTTTTAGAAACGAGACTATTTTAATTAAAGGCGCCAGAAGTTTTCATTTCGAAGATATTGTAGCTACTCTTGAAGAAAAAACACATGAAACAGTGTTAGAGATTAATCTAAATGCGATTAGTCATAACCTGAATTTTTTTCGATCCAAATTGCAGCCTTCCACTAAAATGATGGTGATGGTCAAAGCTTTTGGCTACGGAAATGGGGGATTTGAAATTGCGAAATTACTAGAACACCATCAAGTAGATTATTTGGGAGTGGCTTTCGCCGATGAAGGAATTGCGCTAAAAGCAGCAGGAATTCGATTGCCAATCATGGTACTGAATCCTGAGTCTACTAGTTTTTCCGCCATTATTCAATACCAACTCGAGCCAGAAATTTATAGTCTCAAAGGCTTGCGCTCTTTTTTAAAAATAGCAGAGCAAAAAAAATTACATCAATTTCCGATTCACATCAAGATAGATACGGGCATGCATCGTTTAGGTTTTGAACAAGAAAGTATCGAAGAATTGATTGTAATTCTCAGGGCTACTACTCGTGTGAAGGTAAAAAGTATTTTATCCCATTTGGCCACAAGTGATGATCTACATCATAGCGCTTTTGTTGAATCACAAATCGATTTGTTCGAAAAGCTCTCTTCAGTATTGATCAAGGAGTTGTGCATTACCCCGATTCGTCATATTTTGAATACTTCTGGAATCAGTAATTTTGCGCATGCACAATTCGATATGGTTCGGTTAGGCATTGGTTTGTATGGCGTTTCTAACGATGCCGATGAGCAAAAAAAATTAGAGAATGTAAGTACGCTGAAATCGGTAATCTCACAAATCCGAACAATTCCTGCAGGCGATTCTGTAGGTTATGGACGTCGATTTATGGCAGAAAAAAAGACCAAAATCGCAACAATCCCCATTGGTTATGCCGATGGAATTGCCCGTCTTTGGGGAAATGGAGTAGGCTACGTTTCGATACATCACCAAAAAGCCATAATTCTAGGAAGTGTATGCATGGACATGCTAATGGTGGATGTAACAGACATTGTGTGCCAAGAAGGAGATCCAGTGATCATTTTTGGCGAAAGCCCGACCGTAAGCGAAATGGCCGAGAAATTACACACCATTCCGTATGAAATTTTGACGAGTATTTCCCAGCGTGTCAAGCGTGTGTTTTACAGAGAATAATTTCTTTCCACTCGTTTCAAAAAAATATTTATATTTATATTCTATTTAATCAACAAAAACTATAGATATGGGAATGATCACAGAATTTAAGGATTTTATTGCCAAAGGAAACGCAATGGATTTAGCCGTTGGAGTTATAATTGGCGGCGCTTTTGGTGCAATTGTTAACTCATTGGTTGCCGACGTAATCACGCCAGCCTTACTAAATCCTGCTTTGAAAGCCGCTCAAGTAGAGGATTTAGCTGGATTAAAAACTGACGGTGGTATCTTGTATGGTAAATTTCTAGCAGCCATCATCAGTTTCTTAGTAATTGCTTTTGTGATTTTTTTGATGGTTAAAGCAATCAATGGTATGAAGAAAAAAGAAGAAGCAGCGCCAACTGCTCCGGCAGGCCCTACTCAAGAAGAATTGTTGACTCAAATTAGAGATTTATTAAAGAAATAATACCGCTACACTAGTGTCTAACTTAACCGTTTCTTTAATTTAGAAGCGGTTTTTTTTGTTAAAATTAGAAGATTAAAAATTGAATTGTTGTATTTGTAACAATTTGTTAATATTTGTCGTTGTTGTTGATTTGTTTTAAAGAATTCTTACATTTGTGCCTCATTAAAATAGTCATAATAAAACAGATACAATGAGAATAGCAGTAGTAGGCGCTACCGGAATGGTAGGCGAAATCATGTTGAAAGTACTAGCAGAGCGTAATTTTCCAGTGACCGAGTTGATTCCGGTAGCTTCAGAAAAATCTGTGGGCAAAGAGATTGAATTCAACGGCAAAAAGTATAAAGTGGTAGGATTGCAAACCGCTGTAGATTTAAAAGCAGATATTGCTTTGTTTTCTGCTGGTGGAGGAACTTCTTTGGAATGGGCTCCAAAATTTGCAGCAGCAGGTACTACTGTAATCGATAATTCTTCTGCTTGGAGAATGGACCCAACCAAAAAATTAGTGGTTCCAGAAATCAATGCCAACCAATTGACTAAAGAAGACAAAATCATTGCAAATCCAAACTGTTCAACCATCCAGATGGTATTAGCTTTGGCGCCTTTACATCAAAAATACAACATCAAGCGTGTCATTGTTTCTACCTATCAGTCCATCACAGGTACGGGGGTTAAAGCAGTACAGCAATTTGAAAATGAAGTAGCCGGAATTGAAGGTGAAATGGTATACAAATACAAAATCAATCGCAATTGTATTCCGCAATGTGATAGTTTTGAGGACAACGGATACACCAAAGAAGAAATGAAATTAGTCAACGAAACCAAAAAAATCTTAAGCGATGATACCATTAGAGTTACTGCAACTGCAGTGCGCGTGCCAGTAGTTGGTGGTCATAGTGAAGCGGTGAATGTTGAATTTACAAATGATTTTGATGTTTCAGAAGTTCGCAACATTTTACACCATACAGATGGCGTGGTAGTTCAAGATAATTTAGACACCTTCACCTATCCAATGCCTCGTTATGCTGAAGGGAAAAATGACGTTTTTGTAGGTAGAATTCGTCGTGACGAAAGCCAAGCGAATACTTTGAATATGTGGATTGTAGCTGATAACTTAAGAAAAGGAGCTGCTACAAACACGATACAAATTGCAGAATATTTAATCAAAGCAGCTTTGGTTTAGGAATAAAATAGCATGTTAAAAACAACGCCTCGAGATATCGAGGCGTTGTTTTTTATTCGTATAAGAGTTTAGCGGCATCTTGACTTGTGCTAACAGGGTCGTGATAAGCATTACTCACTTCTCTAAATTTCCAGTGAAAAGGTAAGCCAAGTTGTTGCGCCATGGCTTTCCCATTGTTGAAAAAATACAAAGCGCGGTCTATTCGATTAAGACCTTGAGCATCAGCTGAGGCATTATGTCTGAATCCTGCACTTTGGTCACTTTGGCTCGAATTACAAACGTTGCATGGACTTCCTACTTGTACAGTGAGTTTTGAAGCAAAAAAACGAGCATAGTTTGACGTCGGTATCGGGGCATTTTTTAATCCGTAGGGAAAGTCCGCTTCGGGATCAGCCACTGTAAACCATCCTCCGTTGGAGCTGATGATTTGGTTGATACTCAAATTCGATTTTAGTAACACTAAACGATGTGCAAATTGTCCTCCGCCAGAATGGCCGTAAATATCATATTTTGATTGCGTGCTATGGGTTCTTTTTTTGATTTCGGAAAATAAAGGTTCAATATAAGAAAAGGTCCATTGGGATTCCGGATTCAATTCGTCAGGTTTAGGTTTGTTCGTGTCTTTGTAAACATTACCCATAATATAAAAATTACCACCAGGAAAATCCTTTTCAGAAAATTCAGGAGCAAAAACCATCACTTGGTATTTTTCAGCATAATTTATCCATAAATTTCTATAATAACTGGCATCACGACTATCTCCATGGAACACCATTAGGATTTTACAGGTTGCTTTGTTCGAATTTGAAGGATAATAGTAGTGAACCGGTATGGGTTTAGAAGGAATTTCAGCATATGTAAAGTTAAACGAGCCCGATTCCCCTTTAGCTTCATTGGTGCTGTGGTCCGAACCACCTGAGGAGCACGAAAACAAAAGGATAGTGACGCTGTACAATAAAAAAAATAGTTTTTTCATGCTGTTTTTTTACAAAAATACTGATAGACAGCGGAATATTTGGTGAAACAGCGTTAAAGAATTTCTAAATTTTCATTTTTTTAATGACATTGGAAATGAACGATGCTTTCGACCAACAATTTACTGACGGTATCGCTTCCTTACAGATATTCGCTTATTTTTGTAGCATTAAATTTGTAACACTATGAAAAATCTAAAAGTAATCGCTTTTGATGCTGATGATACTCTTTGGGGCAATGAAATGTATTTTGACCAAACCGAGAAAAAATTCTGTGGATTGATGGAAGATTATCTTTCACATCAAGGGATTTCATCCGAATTGTTTCAAATTGAAATTGCCAATTTAAAGTTGTATGGGTATGGTATTAAAGGTTATATTTTATCCATGATAGAAGCAGCCATGAAAATTTCTAATAATACTATTTCAATTGAAGCAATTGCCAAAATCGTCCAATATGGAAAAGACTTATTAGAAAAACCAGTAGATTTGCTAGATGGTGTGACCGAAACTTTAGAAGCGTTGAGCGGTAAATACAAATTAGTCGTAGCCACCAAAGGGGATTTATTAGACCAAAGAAGAAAACTACACAATTCAGGTTTAGGGCCTTATTTTCATCATATTGAAGTGATGTCTGATAAGCAAGAAATCGATTATTTAGATTTAATTAAACGCTTGGAAATACAACCCGATGCATTTTATATGATTGGAAATTCGCTTAAGTCGGATGTTTTGCCTGTACTTTCGATAGGCGGACATGCGGCTCACATTCCTTTTCATACAACTTGGGCACACGAGAAAATAGACCACAAAGTTGACCATCCAAACTTTACTACATTGCAACAATTAACCGATATAATTCCACTTTTAACCTAATGAAACAGCTGTTTGACCTAGAAAATTGGAACAGAAAAGAACATTTTCATTTTTTTAAACAAATGGAAGAGCCTTTTTTTGGAGCTACCGTAGCTATCGATTGCACAATAGCTTATGATAAGGCCAAAGTGGTTTCATCTTCTTTTTTTATTTATTATTTACACAAAACCTTGCAAGCGGTTAATGCAATAGAAAATTTTAGATACCGAATAGAGAACGAAAATATTGTAGTTTACGATCGGATTGATGGCTCAGCAACGATTAGCCGACCCGATGGAACTTTCGGATTTTCGTTGATAGAATTTGATCCTGATTTTACAGTTTTCGAAAAAAATGCCTTAGCAGAAATTCAGAGAATTCAGACCACCACCGGATTATTTACCCGAGAATTTGATTTGGAGAATTTAATTCATTTTTCAGCTGTACCTTGGTTGGATTTTACCTCCTTATCTCATGCTCGAAGTTATACTTTTCCGGATAGTTGCCCTAAAATTTCTTTTGGAAAAATGATGATCCAAAACGATGGGAGTAGGCGAATGAATATGTCGGTGCATGTGCATCACGGTTTGATGGATGGGTTGCACTTGGGGCAATTCGTAGATTATTTTCAAGAAATCATGAACGAATAATCATTTGGTCTTTGGCATATTATTTGCAGCAATAAATGTAGTATTTTAATTATAAGAAAAGATGAAGCAGCTAGTGGTACTTTTATTTTTTGGAAATGTTTCTTTGTTTTTTGGACAAATAAGGGTCGCTTCTCATCCTTTGGAATTAAAAAAATCAAAAGATTACCATCAAATTATTTGTGCTTCGGATAGGAAAAATGACAATGTATTTGTTTTTGCCACTGATAAAGAGAAAACAACGATACTAAAGTATAATCCTTTTTTGTTTTTTAAGGATAGTATGACTGTACCTCGGCCTGATCTAGGCTATAAGTCAATGGTAGGTTATTCTTTTGAGACGGACGAAAATCCGACTGTTTATTGGGCTGATCCTAGTTATAAAAAGATAGTTGCACTACATTATGACTTCGCTTCAAAAAAAATAATAACTAGTTTTCTTTCAGTAGCATTACTTCGAGAAACGGTCCTTTATACTTTTAACGAAAACAATAGTTTCTATTTACTCACTAAAAAAAACACAGAGAATGCTTTGGGGTTGTATGTTTTTAAAGCGGGTATAAAAACACAATATCTTCTTGATTTTAGTAGTTTCGAATTTGTGAATACTAAGAAAGAAGCAGTCAATTTATCGATGATTTTGGCTTTTTTGCCATTGGAAAAAATAGAAACCAGAACCTATAATCCGTTATTTAAAGCCACAAGTAAATCCAAATTCTATGTGCGTGAAAATGATATTCTCTTCACTTTCGATCATAATTGGTTTGAAACTCAATTAGTGCAACTTGATTTTAAAACGCTACAACTTAAAGAGCAAATTTTCACACAATTTCCATTAAAACGCGGTAATGGACATGCAAATTCTTATTATCACGAGAACAAAATCTACCAGTTGGCTGCGAATAATGAAGAGTTGCATTTTGGCATCAAAGACTTTGAAACCAATGAATTTATCAAAGAATTTCATGTGGCCAAAAATGATAGCATTACGTTCAAAAATTCTCCCTTAACTATTCAAATTGCAAATCAAAGACCTAAAGCAATTAAAAACACGGCTAAGTTTTTAAACCAATTATCTACTACTGATTTAGGGGTTTCGGTTTATAAAACTCCTGAAAATTTATTTTTAACCATAGGAGGTAGCCAAGAAGTGGAGCGCTATTCTTCACGTTTTTTGCCCGATGAGGAGCAGTTTTTTAGCAATTCTTATTCTGTGTCTTGGAATGTTTATTTTGAAAGTCTATTAGATAAAAGAGGAAATCCGATGGCTTCAAAACCAGCGCCATTGGCAGTTGATTTTCTCCAACGCTTTTCTTATGAGCATCCAGAGTTCGTTTTGCAAAACACGCTGCGTCATAAGAACTATTATTTACATACTTATTATGATTCTAAATTGAAGCAATTTGTAGTATTGAAGTTTTATGATGGCTTCTAAATAAATATCTTTATGATAACTTTTTGCTAATTTTGTTTTATAGCCTATTGTAATAACCCTTAAAATTTTAAATCATGTTGTCTAAAAATATCGAAACGGCACTAAACCACCAAATCCGCATCGAGGCAGAATCCTCTCAAATTTATTTGTCGATGGCTTGTTGGGCTGAGGTTCATGGCTTAGAAGGAATCGCACAATTTATGTATGCACAGTCCGATGAGGAACGCGCTCATATGTTGAAACTGATCAAGTATGTTAATGAACGAGGCGGACATGCACAAATCACAGATTTAAAAGCGCCTAAAACTACTTATGATACTTTTCAGGGGATGTTTGAAGAATTGTACAAACATGAAATATTTGTTTCGAATTCGATTAATGAATTAGTAGATCGTACTTTTTCTGAAAAAGATTATGCAACACACAATTTCTTGCAATGGTATGTTGCCGAACAAATTGAAGAGGAGGCTACCGCCAAATCTATTTTGGATAAAATCAATTTGATAGGAGATGATAAGGGAGGTTTGTATTTGTTTGATCGCGATATTCAACAAGTGGCTGTTGCCAATGCAGTAAAAACTACAACTTAGGAGTAATATAGATTTGTTATAAAAAAAGCGGCTATCAAAATTGATAGCCGCTTTTAATTTTTAGTCTTTACTTGAAAGTTTTGATAACAATCTTAAAAATTCGACATACAACCAAACTAAGGTAATTAATAATCCCATAGCGCCATACCATTCCATGTATTTGGGCATTTTTTCAGTAACGCCTTGCTCGATTCGGTCAAAATCCAAAAATAAATTCAAAGCAGCAACGATAATTACAAAAACACTAATCCCGATGCTCATCATTGAATTGTCATAGTGAACAGGAGTATAACCAGTAAACATTGAAAACAACCAAGAGATTAAATAGTACGTCGCAATAGCTAGTGTTGCAGCGACAACCACCGATTTAAATTGCTCTGTTACTTTTACAATTTGGTATTTATAGAGTCCTAAGCAAACGGCAAAAGTTACAAAAGTGGCACCCACTGCTTGAGTAACAATTCCAGGGTATTTCGCTTCAAATATAGCCGAAATTCCCCCAATGAATAACCCTTCAAAAACGGCATATCCAGGTGCCAAATAAGGTGATAAATGAGGTTTGAATGCAGCAATCATAACCAAGATTAGTCCTACGATAGCTCCGCCTATAGTGGGTACCATCGGATTCATTTCATTAAAAGCCATCCACCATGTAATAGTCGCAGAGGCTGTTAGTAACAAAAACAAAATTAAACTTCTGTTTAAGGTTCCAGATAACGTCATACTTTGATTATAATCAATAACCGTAGCTTGGTGTACCGTTTCAGGATTTCCTTGATTCTTAAAACTTTTATTGTTTAAAAATGGATTATTGGAGGTGTTAAAAGCCATATGTTGTTAATTTAAGTTAGTAGTCGATTTTATATTGGCGATGCTAAAGATATACATTCTTATTAAATTGAGAAAAAAATACTATAAAAAACGCCCCTATTGAGGGGCGTTACATTTATAAACTGCTGTACATTATTCTATTTCAGAAACTCTCAGCGTGTTAACCATCCCTTTGTCTTTAATTGGCATTGCCGCTAAGTTGATTAGGTAATCCCCTTTTTGAACAAATCCTTTTTCTTTGACGATTTCATTTACATCGGTTACTGTATCATCGGTACTAACATCTTTAGTGTACATGAATGATTTAACGCCCCACAATAAGTTCAATTGTGTTAAGATGCGCTTGTTTGAAGTAAATACTAAAACATGTGCATTAGGTCGCCAAGCCGAAATTTGGAAAGCGGTATAACCACTATTGGTTAGTGTACAAATCGCTTTGGCATTGATAGAATTGGCCATTAAAGCCGCATGATGACAGATCGTTTTAGTGATGTATCGGTTGGTTTTAATTTGAGGCGTATTCTGAGGAACATTGATTAGTGGTGAATCTTCAACAGCTTCCAAAATTTGAGTCATTTTTTGAATCACTTGAACAGGATAATTTCCTGTTGCCGTTTCTCCAGAAAGCATTACAGCATCTGCGCCATCCATTACTGAGTTGGCCACATCATTTACTTCAGCACGAGTTGGAGTCAAGCTAGTAATCATGGTTTCCATCATTTGTGTAGCTACAATTACTGGAATTCTTGCTGTTTTAGCTCTTCTGATTAATTCTTTTTGCACTAAGGGTACTTCATGAGCAGGAAGTTCTACACCCAAATCGCCTCTGGCTACCATTAGAGCATCGCAATAAGCTACAATTTTGTCTATGTTTTCTAATGCTTCTGGCATTTCGATTTTGGCAATAATTGGAATTTTGAATTCAGAGTTTTCTGCGATTAATTCTTGAAGATCTTGTAAATCTCTAGGAGTTTTAACAAAAGAAAGAGCGATCCAATCTAATTGTAATTCGATAGCAAATTTAGCATCCGCAATATCCTTTTCAGTCATGGCGGGAAGAGAAATTTTAGTATTTGGAAGATTTACTCCTTTTTTGGATTTTAATTCTCCACCTTGGATAACCTTAGCAAGGACTTCACTTTTTTTATCAGTTTCAACAATTTCAAAAATTAATTTACCATCATCCAAAAGGATTCTTTCCCCTGGATTCACATCGTTTGGAAAGTTTTGATATTTCATGAAAACCTTCTTAGATGTTCCAATGATGTCTTCTGCGGTGGTGAAAGTGATTAAATCACCATCATTTACAAATACGCCATCTTCCATAACTCCAACACGAAGTTTAGGCCCTTGTAAATCACCTAAGATGGCAGTTGTGTATCCGTTTTCTTCGTTTATTTCGCGAATGATGTTTACCTTATTTCTAACATCATTATAATCAGCATGAGAAAAATTTACTCTAAACACATTAACCCCTGCTTCAATCATATCTTTGATGATCTCTTTTGTACTACATGCAGGCCCAAGTGTGGCTACAATTTTCGTTTTTTTGTTTGTAAGCATTTTATTAAAAAATTAAATTGTTTTTTGATTTTATGTTTTCGGTTTCAATACTATACGACATATTTATAGCGTCTATAGCGTTTAACTTTGTTACGGTTTGTGATACATTAAAATTGTTTTGACTTGCCTCGATTTTTAAAAAATAATCTGCTTTTTTCAGTTCGGGTATTAAATAAGTTTGAACCGAAATCTCAATTTCTTGTTCTAAGAACAAATTTGTTTTTGTGTTATTTTTAGTTTGTATTACCTCATTCTTATTTTGAATGAGATGCCAATACCTATCTTTTTTGGCGTCGTAAAAAGAGAATCTTGAAAAAAATGTTTCTCCTTCTTTAATCTTAACAAAAAGATCCTTTGGGTTTTTAGCAAGATTGATTTGTAAGGAAGAATTAACGGAGTAGGCTAATCGGTAATCTTCCATAGTGGAATGAATTGCGATAATAGCGTATTCTATTTCTTCAAATTCATCTAAATTTACTTTATGAATTGCCATTCTGTTACAATAAGCAGTAAAGATAGTATTTCTATTGAAGAATTTCTAAGTAGAAATGATATGATTTTGTTAAAAGACTACCGAAAACGTTGTAGTTTTAAGAAAATTAAGGTTATTTTTTGTTTATCTTTTCTTGAAAGGCAAAATAAGCGCGTTGTGCTGCTTTTTCTTCAGCTTTCTTTTTGGAAGTAGCTCGTGCTTTGGCAATTACTTTCTCGTCTATGCTCAATCGTACTCCAAATAGGCGTTGACCATCGATGGCATTATCTTCAAAAATATCGAAGAAAAAACTTTTCTTTTCTTTTTGACACCATTCAATAACCAAACTTTTATAGCTGATAACTTTGCCTTCAAGTTTGCTAATGTCTACATAAGGGCGAATGACTCTTGAATGGATAAATTTTTCGCAAAAAAGGTACCCTCTATCTAAATAAATGGCGCCAATTAATGATTCGAAAATATTGCCATGTATGTTTTCGCCAAAATGGTTAACCGGTACTTTGCTTTCTATAAATTGAATTAGTTTTAGGTCTTTTCCTAGTTCATTAAGATGTTCTCTACTGACAATTTTTGAGCGCATTTTGGTAAGATAGCCCTCATCGCCATAAGGCGCTTGGTTGAATAAGTATCCTGCAATTACTGAGCCTAGCATGGCATCGCCTAAAAATTCTAGGCGCTCGTAATTCATAGGATTTCCTTCGCTATCCATTTTGTTAGAAGAGCGATGGGTGAACGCTTTTCGATATTTTTCTAAGTCAAGCGGTGAAAAGCCTAAGATTTTTTCGAGGGCATTAAAAAAAATCCCGTCTTCAATGGAACGGGATTTTGAAAATATTTTTCTAATGATATTCATAGATAAATTAGTCAACTAATTTTTTAAATAATACGCAAGCGTTGTGTCCTCCAAAACCAAACGTGTTACTCATCGCTACCTTAATGTCTCTTTTTTGAGGGGAATTAAGGGTAAGGTTAAGGGAAGGGTCGATTTTTTCGTCAATTACGGAGTGATTGATTGTAGGAGGGACTATCCCGTGTTGCATAGCTAGTATCGAAGCAATGGCTTCAATAGCTCCTGCAGCACCTAATAAATGTCCCGTCATTGATTTGGTTGAATTAATATTAATAGTTTTGGCATGATCTCCAAAAACGGCACTAATAGCTTTCAATTCGGCTACATCGCCAAGTGGCGTTGAAGTTCCGTGAGTATTGATGTGGTCTACTTCCTCTGGATTCATTCCTGCATCACGGAGTGTGTTTTTCATTACCGCGATTACTCCAATTCCTTCAGGGTGTGGTGCGGTTAAATGGTAAGCATCTGATGACATTCCGCCACCGCCAATTTCGCAGTAAATTTTGGCTCCTCTTGCTTTCGCATGTTCGTAATCTTCTAGCACCAAAGCACCAGCACCTTCGCCTAATACAAACCCGTCTCGTGTGCCATCAAAAGGTCTAGAAGCTGTTTCAGGGCTTTCATTTCTTGTTGACAAAGCATGCATAGAGTTAAAGCCACCCATTCCTGCAATGGTTATAGCGGCTTCAGAGCCTCCTGAAACAATTACATCACACATGCCTAAGCGAATGTAGTTGAAAGCATCAATTAAGGCATTGGCAGAGGAAGCACAAGCCGACACCGTAGTGTAATTAGGTCCCATGTAACCATTTCGCATCGAAATGTGAGCCGGTGCAATATCAGCGATCATTTTTGGTATAAAAAACGGATTGAATTTTGGCGTTCCATCTCCTTTTGCATAATACATTACTTCATCTTGAAAAGTTTCTAAACCTCCAATTCCGGCACCCCAAATAACGCCAACTCTTTGTTTGTCGATGTTTTCGTTGTTAAGTCCTGCGTCTTTGATGGCTTCATCACTTGCTGCAATTGCATATTGAGCAAATTTGTCCAATCTACGGGATTCTTTGCGGTCCATGTACTCTTCAATATTGAAGTTTTTTACTTCGCAGGCAAATTTTGTTTTATGTTTTTCCGTATCGTAGTAGGTAATAGGGGCGGCTCCACTAATTCCATTCAAAAGACCATGCCAGTATTCTTGGATGTTGTTTCCAATAGGAGTTAGTGCTCCTAAACCTGTAACTACAACTCGCCTTAATTTCATAACGTATTTATTTTGTTAGCTTTAAACAAATAAAACCCACGTTTTCTTGATTGTATGTTGTACAAAAGAGACATGGGTATTACATATATTAGTATTTACAAGAAGAAAAAAATCTTCTAGTGTCATTTTATTAAAAAAAATAAAATAATAACACCCGTTTATTTTGCATCATAAACGGGTGCGAGTTATTATTTTTTTGCTTCCTCGATATAAGAGATAGCTTGACCAACAGTAGCAATATTTTCTGCTTGATCGTCTGGAATTTGAATGTCAAATTCTTTTTCGAATTCCATAATAAGCTCAACAGTGTCTAATGAGTCAGCTCCTAAATCATTGGTGAAGCTAGCTTCTGTTACAACTTCGTTTTCGTCAACACCTAATTTGTCTACGATAATCGCTTTTACTCTTGATGCAATGTCTGACATAATTTTTAATTTTAGAATTTAATTTGTTGGCAAAAATAAAAAACTTTATTTTAAAACAACTATTTAGTTAATAAATGTGTCCTCTAAATGCTAAAATTTATTTAACAAAGCCGTTAGAAAGCTGTTTTTTTTGGATTTTTATCCCGTTTTTTGCAAAATAAAACTGCTGAAAAAATGAAAAAAATTATAGTTTTTGCTTCTGGTTCGGGAACAAATGCCGAAAATATTATCAAATATTTTGCAAATTCTGATTGCGCTAGAGTAATCAGTGTATTTACTAACAATGCAAGTGCAAAAGTTATAGAAAGAGCTGAAAATTTGAATGTAGCCTCTTTTATTTTTTCAAAACAAGACCTAAATGAAGGTAATGTTTTACGAAAATTGAATTCTTTGCAGCCGGATTGGATTATTTTGGCGGGTTTTTTATTAAAAGTTCCTCAAGATGTAATTGATGCCTATCCTGATAGGATTCTAAATATTCATCCGGCCTTGTTGCCAAAATTTGGAGGTAAAGGAATGTATGGCATGCATATTCATCAAGCAGTTGTGGCCAATAAGGAAAAAGAAACCGGAATCACTATTCATTATGTAAATGAACATTATGATGAGGGGGCTATTGTTTTTCAAAAGTCCGTGTTGCTTACTCCGGGGGATTCTGCAGAAGATGTAGCTGCAAAAATTCATGATTTGGAGCAAAAACACTTTCCAGAGGTGATTGAAAAAGTGCTTCTAAAATAATAAAAATTCATTATGTCACATCAAGTACATATTTATACCGATGGTGCAGCCAAAGGTAATCCAGGGCCAGGAGGCTATGGTGTGGTAATGGAATGGGTAGGAAAACCTTATAAAAAGGAGTTTTATGAAGGATTTCGGTTGACTACTAATAATAGGATGGAGTTGTTGGCTGTAATTGTTGGTCTTGAAAAGTTGAAAAACGAAAACACTTCGGTGTTAGTGGTGTCCGACTCAAAATATGTGGTAGATTCTGTGCAAAAGAAATGGGTCTTTGGCTGGGAGAAAAAACGATTTGTAGATCGTAAAAACGCAGACCTTTGGAAACGTTTTTTAGTTATATTCCGAAAACATCAAGTCGAGTTCAAATGGATCAAAGGGCACAATAATCATCCTCAAAACGAGCGCTGTGATGAGTTGGCGGTAATGGCTTCGAAGCAAAAAGAACTTTCTGTTGATTTTTTTTATGAAAAGGAAGAGCAAAAAATAGTGTAAATAACCGATAATCAACTATTTTTTGTTTTGATTCTTTGCCTTGTGAATCATTGCAATTTTACACTTTAAAAACTATCTTTGCGCCTTAATTTGAAACTAGGCAAATGAATAAATTATTGATTGTTGGAACAGTAGCTTTCGACGCAATTGAAACTCCTTTTGGGAAAACTGATAAAATTTTAGGTGGAGCAGCAACTTATATTGGATTGTCCGCTTCTTTTTTTAACTTACAATCTGCAATTGTATCCGTAGTTGGCGATGATTTTCCGCAAGAACATTTAGATTTGTTGACTTCAAAAAACATTGATATTTCTGGGGTAGAAATTGTAAAAGGTGGCAAAACTTTTTTCTGGAGTGGTTTGTATCACAACGATTTGAATTCAAGAGATACATTGGTTACCGAACTCAATGTTTTGGCTGATTTTCAACCAAAAGTACCTCAAAACTTTAAAGATGCTGATGTAGTGATGCTAGGGAATCTTCATCCCTTAGTACAAAGCAGTGTTTTGGATCAAATGGAAGCAATGCCAAAATTAGTAGTCTTGGATACGATGAATTTTTGGATGGATTGTGCCTTACCAGAATTACTTGAAGTGATCAAGCGTGTTGATGTGATTACGATCAACGATGAAGAGGCAAGACAACTTTCAGGAGAATATTCTTTGGTGAAGGCAGCGGCCAAAATTCACACCTTAGGACCCAAATATGTAGTGATCAAAAAAGGAGAACACGGCGCTTTATTGTTTCATAATAAAGAAGTGTTTTTTGCGCCAGCATTGCCATTGGAAGAAGTATTTGATCCAACGGGAGCTGGGGATACCTTTGCGGGAGGCTTCTCTGGATTTATCGCACAAAGCGAAAATATATCTTTCGAAAACATGAAAAATGGAATTATTTATGGCTCTAATCTAGCTTCATTTTGTGTTGAAAAATTTGGAACCGAAAGAATGGAGACATTAACCCAAAACGAAGTGAATCAGCGTTTGAAAGCCTTCAAAGCGTTAACTCAATTTGATATCGAATTATAAATGACAAAGCTCAGGAAACTGGGCTTTTTTTAATACGCAATACTAATTACAACACAACACTAAAATACCATGAGCGACGCTTTACAACACGAATGTGGAATAGCATTAGTACGACTTCTTAAGCCTCTAGAATATTACAAAGAAAAATACGGATCTGCTTTTTATGGCATTCAAAAGATGTATTTGTTAATGGAAAAACAGCACAATCGAGGACAAGATGGGGCTGGATTTGCTAGTATTAAACTTGATGTAGAGCCCGGGCAACGCTACATAAGCCGAGTGCGCTCTAATCACGCGCAACCTATACAAGATGTTTTTGCACAAATAAATGCTAGAATAAATGATGAATTGGCTCAAAATCCTGATTATGCTGAGGATGTAGCTTTGCAAAAAGCAAACATTCCTTACATTGGAGAATTGTTTTTGGGACATGTTCGTTATGGAACTTTTGGTAAAAACAGTATTGAAAGTGTGCATCCTTTTTTACGTCAAAACAATTGGATGCACCGCAACTTGATTTTAGCGGGTAATTTTAACATGACTAATGTAAAAGAGCTTTTTGAAAATCTAGTAGAGTTAGGTCAGCATCCTAAAGAAATGGCCGATACTGTTACAGTAATGGAGAAAATTGGACATTTTCTAGATGATGCCGTAACCGATTTATATCAAGAGTGTAAAAATGAAGGATTAAATAAAAGAGAAGCTTCTCCAGTGATAGCTGAACGATTAGATGTAGCGAAGATTTTGCATAGAGCTGCTAAAAATTTGGATGGAGGTTATGCAATGGCGGGGCTTTTAGGGCACGGAGACGCTTTTGTTTTTAGAGATCCTGCGGGCATTCGTCCTGCTTATTTTTATCAAGATGATGAAATAGTTGTGGTGGCATCAGAACGACCTGTGATCCAGACCGTTTTTAATGTCCCTTTTGATCAAGTGCGTGAGATTGATCCGGGCGCTGCTTTGATTATCAAAAAAAATGGTACAGTTTCTATGAAAGAAATTCTTCCTGCCATTACCAAAAAAGCGTGCTCGTTTGAACGCATCTATTTTTCTAGAGGCAGTGATGCTGAGATTTATCAAGAGAGAAAAATGTTAGGGCGTTTAATCTTGCCTGCCGTATTAGCATCTATTGAAAACGACACCGATAACACTGTCTTTTCATACATTCCTAACACCGCAGAAACTTCTTTCTTTGGAATGGTTGAGGCCGCTCAAGATTTTTTAAACAAACGAAAAAATGATTATATTTTAGCGAATAGAAATAAACTCACCACTGAGAGTTTACAAGCATTATTAGCTGTCAAAATCAGAACGGAAAAAGTAGCGATTAAAGATGCTAAATTAAGAACCTTTATTACAGAAGATAGTAGTAGAGACGACTTAGTAGCACATGTTTATGATGTAACTTATGGTGTTGTTCAGCCTACAGATAATTTGGTAATCATCGATGATAGTATTGTTCGAGGTACAACTTTAAAGAAAAGTATCATAAAAATGATGGATCGCTTGAATCCAAAACGAATTGTAGTTGTTTCTTCTGCTCCACAAATTCGATATCCCGATTGCTACGGAATTGATATGGCTAAACTTGAGGGATTGATTGCTTTTAAAGCTACTTTGGAGCTTTTGAAAGAAAGAAATTTATATCATATCGTAGATGAGGTGTATGCCAAGTGTAAAGCTCAAGAAAATTATAAAGACGTGGAAGTGGTGAATTATGTTACGGCTATTTATGAACCATTTACACCACAGGAAATCTCGGATAAAATTGCAGAAATGTTAAGTTCATCAGAAATAAATGCCGAAGTAAAAATTATTTTTCAAACTGTAGAAAATCTACATGTGGCTTGTCCTAAAAATTTAGGGGATTGGTATTTTACAGGGGATTATCCTACTCCAGGAGGGAATCGAGTAGTCAATAGGGCCTTTATGAATTTTTATGAAGGTAAGGATGCAAGAGCGTATTAAAATTAGTCGAAAAGTGTATTTAATCGGATTTTTATGCATTTCATCGGAAAACCTTGTGATGAACGTAGAGTTGTAGTAAGTTTATATCACCATAATATTAGTAGGTTAAGTTTATGGTAGATTTGGGGCAAAAAGGGTGGAAGCAATTCCACCTTTTTTATTTTATAGTTAAGAAGTTTTTAATGCTCTTCTTTTTTGGGATAAAATTTACTGAAATGAAAATATTTTAACAAAACAGTGTTTTTGACGGATATAAAAAAAAGAGGCACTTTAGGATGAAAGTGTCTCTTTTTTTTGAAGCCTATTTTTAGCCTAAAACAGATTTAGGATCAAAGCCTAAATCATACGCTTTTGAATTTTGGTTTAGGAATTTACCCAATTAATTTTCAAAGGCATTCCATCCTCTCGCTTTTAGAGGAATTTTAGTATTAGCGCGGGTGACCAAATGGATGCCTTCACTTGGCTCAGTCATGTGCCCAATAATCGTGAAATTAGGATTTCCTTTAATTTTATCAAAATCAGACATTGCTACAGTAAATAATAACTCATAATCTTCTCCTCCGTTGATCGCGATAGTTGTACTGTCGATATTGAATTCTTCACAAACCGAAATAAACTGGGGGTCCAAAGGAAGTTTGTCTTCGTATAAATTGCAACCTACATTAGATTGTTTGCACAAATGCATAATTTCAGAGGAGATGCCATCTGAAACATCAATCATGGCTGTTGGTTTTATTTCAAGAGCATGTAGTAAGGTTCTAATGTCAGTTCTAGCTTCCGGTTTGAGTTGTCTTTCTATTAAATAAGTATACGCATCTAAATCAGGCTGTGAATTGGGATTAACTTGGAAGACTTGTTTTTCTCTTTCTAAAACTTGAAGCCCCATATAGGCTGCGCCAATGTCTCCAGATACTACTAATAAATCTGTTGTTTTAGCCCCATTTCTGTAGACTAATTTGTTTTCATCTGCTTCTCCTAAAGCGGTGATACTGATAATCATTCCTTTTTGAGAAGAAGTGGTGTCGCCACCTATAACATCAATTTTGTATTCTTTGGCCGCTCGGGCAATTCCTTCATACAATTCCTCTAAAGCTTCTAACGGGAATCGATTAGAAACGGCTACCGAAACTGTAATTTGCGTCGGCTTTGCATTCATAGCACAGATGTCTGACAGGTTAACCACTACCGCTTTGTAGCCAAGGTGTTTTAAGGGCATATAGGCTAAATCAAAATGAACGCCTTCAATTAGTAAATCGGTGGATATTACCGCTTTTCTTGTTCCAAAATCGACTACTGCGGCATCGTCCCCAATTCCTTTTATGGTTGAGGTGTGCGAACTTTCAAAATGTTTAGTCAAATGTTCGATCAACCCAAATTCACCTAATTGATCAATACTAGTACGTTGTGGGTTTTTATCTTCAATCATATTTTAGCTATTTTAAAAAGAGCAAAGATACGAAGTTGTGAATCGAGTATTGGTGTCGTTGGATTATAAATGCTACATTGCTCTCTAATGTTGGAATTTGGAAAAGAAATGATGATCCTTGATAGCATAGGATTGTTATCTTTTCATACTAAAATGAGATTTGAAGATTTGTTCTTTTTCATTTAGTATATAAAAAACCTGAAACCAATAATCGGTTGATGGTAATGGATTTCCGTTATAAAATCCATCCCAACCAGGACCTGAAGGCTTAATTTCTTTGATGAATTTTCCGTAGCGATCAAATATTCTGATTATTGCATTGGGCTGAAATGCGAGGTCATCTATGTTCCAAGTGTCATGATAGCCATCACTGTTAGGAGTGAAAAATTTGGGATACTTTAACACATTAGCAATCAAAATGCGGTCATCACATCCGCCTTTGACGTCTTTTATGGTGAGCGTATGTTCTCCAGAATCTACGTTGAAAAAAATGTTGCTGGTTTGAAAATTACCGTCATCGATTTTAAACTCATATGAACCAAGTCCGTTGCTCAGGGTTACGATGAGATCAATCGAATCAGTAAAAGCATCCGATACTGTAATTTTTGCCGCAGCTGGACTTGATTTTTCTACGGTGTATGTGGTGGAATTGTAGCCGCAATCTGAGCCAATATTTGGTGAGATTTTATCGATTTCTAATGTATATATTCCTTCCTTGGTTGTGGTGTAATTAGGGCCTTCTGCTACGGGATTACCCTCTAGATACCATCTTACATTGTATTGAGAGGGATCTAAGCCAGCATCTAGAAAAGCAGGTTGGAGTATGTTTCCGGTTTCGGCCTCGATACAAACGTAGGCTTTTTTTGGAGCGATATCTCTTAATGGAAAAATAGTGATGTTAAAGGAAATTTCGGAAAAGCAATTTGGATTTTCAACGGAGGCTGCGTAAATATACATTTTTTGGTTGGTGGTTATTTCGGTGCCAGCTTGAAATAGGGTACCAGTTTTGTTGGGTCCAGAATAATATTCACCTATTGTTAAAGGAGGTAAACGGTAGTTTAAACAACTCAAAACAGTAGGTATGGGTTCAATTTTTGGTGCGTTAGAAATGGTCACTAAAAAAGAGGTTTCACTGGTACAAGTAATACGATTCCCTACTTCGGCATAAACATAAATTTTTTGTGATTGATTTAATACAGTGCCCATTGCTATAGGGTCTTTGCCATTGGGACTCAAGAAATAATTTCCAGTTGCCAGCGGAGGTAGGGTATAAGAATCGCAGGTAATGATATGGTTGAATGTTCCTACTTCTACTTTTTTGATGGTAACTTTAAAAAACGATTCGTTAGTACATTCTTTAAAATCAGCCCATTCGTTATAAATAAATAGTGTTTGTGATGTAGTGATTAATGTTCCTTCATTTAAGGCCATTCCTTGACCATTTGGACCACCAGAAGCGGTATAATACGTTCCATTTTTTAACTTGGGTAGTAAAAAACTTTCACAACTTAAGACGTCTGTGAAATTGTCTACCACAGGCAATGATCTAATTGTTATAGTAAAAGCATGTTCGTTGCTACAATCGGGTCCTGATTTGAAAACGTAAAGTGTTTGAGTGGTAGATAGTATAGTTCCAAAGGCTACTTGTTGACCACCTCCATTAGGCAGTGTAAAATAATTACCATTGGTAAGATTTGGTAAAATATAATTGGTACAGCTCAGCACATCATTAGGTTTGTCAATTAAGGGCAATGGTTTAATAGTGATGTCTATTTTTAGGTTGTCAGTGCAGTTGGGGGTGGTCGTTGTGGTTGCGTAATAATATACTATTTTTGAACTTGTGATTTTGGTTCCTTCAGGGATTAAATTTCCTTGTCCTTTAGGTTGATCGTAATATCCTCCAATTGGGATATTGGGCAAGATGTATTCTCCACAATGGCTGATTGGACCAAATAAAGTAGTATCAATAATGTTGATTAGAAAGTGAGATTCATTAGAACATTGACCGTCATTAGCATAAATGTAGAGGGTTTGTGTAGCAGTAATAGCGTTTCCTTCGGTGAGAGTAATGCCGTTACCTCCGGGTAGTGTGTAGTATTTTCCGTGGGTCAAAGTAGGTAAAGTAAATGAATTGCAGGTCACAACATCCGATAGTTGATCTACTTCAGGTAAAGGAAAAACAGTGATAGGAACGGCCTCGTCTCGACACACAATCCCGTTGATCACCGCAAAATAGTAAATGATTTGGCTGTTACTAAGCACGGTTCCGGAAGGGATTTTGTTTCCTCCTCCATTGGGTTCGGTAAAGAAATCACCCACTAGTACTGCTGGTACGCTATATTGTCCACAGCCTTGATTTGAAAAAATAAAATCTTTTACAAGGGTAATTCTAAAGGAGCTTTCGTTGGGGCAGTTATTGCTTGAGGAAGGAAAGTTGTATATATAATATGTGCCTGATTGCGTAATTGTATCTCCAATGTTTAATGAAATACCTGTGCCATTTGGTCCTGAGTAATATCGTCCATTAGTAATATCGGGTAAAATGAAAGTATCGCAAGCCACTACATCTCGCAATTGATCTACGTTGAGAAGCGGAATTACGATGAGGTCAAAAAATGAAGTAGTGTAGCACTGTGTTTGGTTTTTATTTTCAATTCGCACCCAAATCTTAAGTGGGGAGCGTTGTGACGACATGGGAAAATTAATTGGATTTTTGATTTCATTCGTCTTATTGTTGGCATCAAGTAAGTTGAGGTAATAGGAAAAAGCATATTCATTTGAGGGTAATCCATTCAAGATGAGATTGTTGTTTATTGTTAAATCTGCTGTGATAAATCCACTTGCGGTTTCACATACCAAAAGATTTGGTGGATTGATGATGCTCAAGGGAGGGTTGGTTTGAAGAACAAAGGAAATGAAATCATTGCAAATGCTATTGTTATTGGTTTTATGAATGATTTTTATGTAAATCGTTTGTGGACTAGTGATCGTATAAGTGGTCAATTGATTTTGTGGAATTACGGGATCATTTGCAGTGGCTGCAGCAAGAGAAGCAAAATAATTAATAGTATAGTCATTGGGGTCTAATCCTAAGGATTGTAGGCTGTTTTGAGTGAGATCGAAGGAGTAGGTTGAAAGGCCTCTGTAACAAGCCACAAGATTTGTAGGCGTGTTGATGAGTAGTTGGTTGATAACCACTTCATCTTTGATAACACAACCCGAAAGTGTCGCTGTAACTTCATAAGTGCCTGGTTGTGTAATCAGCAATGTAGCTCCGGTTTCCCCTGGAATTACGACTCCATTTCGACTCCAAGAATAAGCAAAGTTTCCTGTCAACTTAGTTTCAATTGTGAGTTGCTCTCCTTCGCAAATACTTCTATCTGGACCTAAGTCCATGGTGGTTTTGAAACTGCCTCCTTTGATTAAAACAGCAGAATCATAGTTGCTATCATTATAATCACCTATCGCTAGTTTGATTCGGTAAGTTCGGTTAGGAATCACAGCAGAAGAGGCCGTAAGTACTTTGGTTTCTCCTCGCATGTTCAGGAAGGAATTTGCAGGGTTTTTCAAGTTGTACTGAGCAAATAATTCTGGATTAGCAGACAAGCAGGAAGAATTATATTGCTCATCCCTTATATTTAAAACCGAAACGGGTAAGGAGGTGTTTGGGACCACGGCCAAATTAGTAGTGCTTCCTGTGGTTAAATCAGTTAGCACAAAAGCGAAAATATCACTAAAACCACATTGAAACTCGCCATATTCATTCGAAGCAAATAGAAAATCAAAACTAAAGGTGCTCGACAAGGGCGTGAAATCGAATTGTAAAAAACTCACATCGGTTATGGGAGTCGATTGTCCATTGCTATTGCTGATGAATTGCAGATCAGGATCCCCATTTTTGTTTAATTGACTGCTTTCGTTAATTCCTGTGTACAATCCTTCGGTATATTTCGCGATGCCATTTCTCAGGATGATGCCGTCTTGAAAAGGAAAATTAGGATTTGAACTGCTAAATTTCCCGATTCCTTGTCGTGATGAAAACAAAAAATTCCCTTCTTCGGCGCAAGCATTTTGTAGTAATTCATTTCTAACTAAATCAGGAATACTCATTGAGGTTGTGTCCACTTCAATCCCTTGAGACACGGCTATTGTCGTACAAAATAAAAACAATAGAAAAAGAGTGGCTCTCATAGTTCTGAATGTATTTTTGGGAATAACAAATATACAAATCGTTTCAATTAAAAACTTGAAAATCAAATGTTTAATATTGTGTTTCAAGGTAAAATTGAAAGTTGATAGCATGAAAAGATTGTGCTCATTCAATATTCAAATCAAGACTATTTTGGTCTACATATATCTTTGTTTCTAGCTAATTTGAAAGAAGGTGAGCTGGTTTTCTATTGTCTTTACATTAAGTCGAATGAGTTCATGTCAGAAAACAGAATGGTAGGAGTATGTTTGAAGATCAAAATTCAGTACATTGCAGCTAGGATTAATTAAATGGAGAAAAAATGAAAACATTCGATATAGTGACCTTAACAGTCAACCCTGCTGTAGATAAAAGTACTAGTTTTAAAGGATTAGTAGCCGAACAAAAAATTCGTTGCGAGGTACCCAGATACGATGCGGGAGGTGGCGGAATCAATGTCTCTAAAGCGATCGCACGATTAGGCGGAAATTCTATGGCACTATTCACTTCAGGAGGCGCTATGGGCAAATTATTGGAAGAATTGGTAGCTCAAGAAAATATTGCTAGCGAGGCGGTTCCTGTGGAGAGTTGGACAAGAGAAAGTTTTGTGGCGGTAGATACGAATACCAATTCGCAATACCGATTTGGATTCACAGGAGGTTCGTTAACCCAAGAAGAGAGTGAACGATTTTTAGCTAAAATTGCCGAGTTCAAACCCAAGTATTTGGTAGCTAGCGGTAGTTTGAATGAAGGTTTGAATGCCGATTTTTATCAAAAAGTAGCGCATATTGCTAAAGAGAACCACTCAAAATTAATTATTGATACTTCTGGAGAAGCTTTAGAAAAAGTCCTTGAAGTTGGTGCTTATTTAATCAAACCAAACGTAGGTGAACTAGCCAAATTAATTGGGGAAGAGCGACTAGAAATGGAAGAAGTAAATGAAGCAGCCAAGAAAATTATAGCCAAAGGAGGTGCAGAAATAGTAGTGGTATCGCTTGGTCCACAAGGCGCTATTTTGGTGACCAAAGACCATTATGAGTTTGTCCCTGCTCCCAATGTTGCCAAAAAGAGTACGGTAGGTGCTGGCGATAGTATGGTAGGAGGCATGGTTTGGGCGCTATCCCAAAATAAACCTTTAAAAGAAGTTATTCGATGGGGAGTGGCTTGTGGTTCAGCCGCCACTATGAACGAAGGCACACAATTATTCAAAGGTTCCGATGCACATCGATTGTTTGATTGGTTGAAGGATAAATAAGCCCCCTAGCCCCAAAGGGGGAATAAAAAAAAGCCTGACAATTTTAAAATCGTCAGGTTGTTTAATACTATTTTCTGAGTTTATAGACTGTTAGATACTTTGTCCCAATCCAAAAGGCGTTCAGGATTAGTTTTATCTTTAGCGATTCGATCTAAAACAATTTTTTGATGTTCTATAGGAATTTCAACATCTTCATTCCAAAGCGCATCATTGATTTTCAATCGGTCTTTTGGAGATAATTGTTTAACCGCTTCAAGTAATTGACTTACACTTAAATCAATATTTAATTTTATTGTTTCCATAAAAACAAAGTTAATGAAAAAAGGTCTTGTCACCTGTTAGTCTTAAGCTATTTCCCAAAGTAAATTAGTCTTATTATTAGTTTGAAAACAAAAAAACCTGACAACTTTTACATTGTCAGGTTATATCTTAATACTTTGTACTTAATTCTTAATACTTTAAAATTTAATCATTCAACTTCAAAACCGCCATAAACGCTTCCTGCGGAATTTCTACGTTTCCTACTTGGCGCATGCGTTTTTTACCTTTTTTCTGTTTTTCCAACAATTTACGTTTACGAGAAATATCTCCACCGTAACATTTGGCAGTAACGTCTTTACGTAAGGCTTTTATGGTTTCACGAGCAATGATTTTGGCTCCAATTGCCGCTTGAATTGGAATATCAAATTGCTGTCTCGGAATCAACTCACGTAATTTTTCGGTCATTTTCTTTCCAATATTGTAAGCGTTGTCCTCGTGAATCAACGCTGATAAAGCATCAACAGTTTGTGCATTTAACAATACGTCTAGTTTCACCAATTTTGAAGTACGCATTCCAATAGGCGAGTAATCAAATGAGGCATAACCTTTAGAAACCGTTTTCAATCGATCATAAAAATCGAATACAATCTCGGCCAAAGGCATATCAAAATTCAATTCTACACGCTCGGTGGTTAAGTAAGTTTGGTTGGTAATCAGTCCTCTTTTTTCAATACACAAACTCATTACGTTGCCCACAAAATCGGCTTTGGTAATAATGGTTGCTTTGATATAAGGTTCTTCTACATGGTCTAATTTGGAAGGCTCGGGCAAATCGGATGGATTGTTGACAATCAAAGCTGTTTCTGGATCTTTTTTGGTGTAAGCCAAATACGAAACGTTGGGAACCGTAGTAATCACCGTCATGTCAAATTCACGTTCTAAACGCTCTTGAATGATTTCCATATGTAGCATTCCTAAGAAACCACATCGGAAACCAAATCCTAATGCGGCAGAACTTTCCGCAGTAAAGACTAAAGAAGCATCATTCAATTGTAGTTTTTCCATTGAAGAACGCAAATCTTCATAATCTTCTGTGTCTACAGGATAAATTCCGGCAAAAACCATTGGTTTTACGTCCTCAAAACCGGTAATCATATTGGTGGTAGGGGTTTTGGCATCTGTGATGGTGTCCCCTACTTTTACCTCTTTGGCTTCTTTAATTCCAGAAATCAAATAACCAACATCCCCTGTGGAGATTACGCTTTTTGGAACCTGATTTAATTTCAAAGTTCCTACTTCATCCGCAAAATATTCATTGCCAGTAGCCATGAATTTGATTTTTTGGCCTTTTTTTATTTCCCCATTTTTTACACGAAAAATGACTTCAATGCCACGAAACGGATTGTAATGTGAATCAAAAATTAAGGCTTGAAGCGGTTCGTCTACATTTCCTTTTGGAGCTGGAATTTTTTCAATAATGGCGGCCAAAATATTTTCGACACCAAAACCTGTCTTTCCAGAGGCATGAATAATATCCTCTAATTTACAGCCCAACAGATCAATAATGTCATCGCTTACCTCTTCAGGATTAGCGCTTGGTAAATCGACTTTATTCAAAACAGGAATGATTTCTAAGTCGTTTTCTAAAGCCAAGTATAAGTTTGAAATCGTTTGTGCTTGTATGCTTTGAGCCGCATCTACAATCAAAAGCGCCCCTTCACAAGCAGCTATTGAACGAGAAACTTCATAGGAGAAATCCACGTGACCCGGAGTGTCAATCAAATTCAAGATATATTGTTCGCCTTTGTAGGTGTATTCCATCTGTATGGCGTGACTCTTAATCGTGATACCACGTTCGCGCTCCAAGTCCATATTGTCCAGCAATTGGGCTTTTTCTTCGCGAGCGGTAACCGTTTGCGTAGCGCCTAATAATCGGTCGGCAAGGGTACTTTTTCCGTGGTCAATATGTGCAATAATGCAAAAATTTCTAATGTGTTTCATGCGGTGTCTCTGTCATTAATGGCGAAAAATATCGCTTTCAAGCTGCAAATATAGCGCAAAGTTTAGATTTAATGGTATGTTTTTAAAGTTAGTACCGATAACTATTTATTTTTAATCCTCTTACAGTAAGAGTTTATGAATTGAAGGATGTGGTTGGTATTTTGATATAGTAGTTTTTTATCGATTAGAAGCAGTAGAAAGGTATTGCTGTTGTTTTTGTATATTTGAGAAATGAGTACAACATCCCCTTTTTTTAAAAAACTACATCTTATTATTTCAGCAGCTATAGTAGTACCTGTTGGTTTGATATATGGCGTTAAACCTGATTTTCTTTTTGAGGTAAGCCTACAATCACCCGACGAATTTTCAATTTTCAAAGCCATAATGGGTTTGTATTTGGGCTTTTCGTTTTTTTGGCTTTTCGGAATTTTTCAAAAACAATTTTGGAAAGCAGCAACAATTTCTAATATGATTTTTATGTTGGGCTTGGCTTTCGGGAGATTGGTTTCGATGTTCTTAGACGGCTTGCCTTCTGTAGTATTTCTCTTGGGAACTGTGGGGGAATTGGTGTTAGGAGTTTACGCTTATTATCAATTGGCTGATGATGAAATTGGCTGAGGTTTTTATCTTTTATCAAAAGTAAAGAAGACATTGGTCGTGTCTTTTTTTGCGTCAAAAATGATTCTTCTATTCTCTTTGTTTTCTAATTCAAACTGCTCATTTACCACAAATTTTACTTCGGTGAACTTGTATCCCGTATAGGTAGTTATTGTAGTTTGATAAAGACTATCTTTTTTAATGGCTTTCATTTCGGTATCCTTATCCCAAGAAAGAGGTTTGTCGTTTCCTCGAATTCCTACTTTTTTTATGTTTTTGATTTTTGATACATCCAAGGTATAAACTACCGTTTTTTTATACGTTTTTTGAACACAACTTGTCAAAAGTGTGCAAAGTAATAGTGTCATTATTATTGGTGAAGTTCTCATAATTATGCTTTGTTTTTAGTGAATAAGTAATCCATACCAAAACGTCCAGAGCCTACCATCAGATTAAATAGCCCAATCCATAGAAAGCCCATAGCAGGAAGGCAATTCCAAAGGCCGTTATTGATTTGTTGCATAAAAATGGCTACTAGCATAGTGCACACTATTAGAAATGAAGCTATCCTTGTTTGCAGGCCAATTATTAGAAGAAGCCCACCAATTGTCTCCGAAAAAGCACCCATCCAAGCAAAAAATGCTGGGGCAATCGCAAATATTCCGCCGTAACTTGCCACATCATTGGGGAACCAAAATGCGACCTCAAATAAGCCTAGGTTGTTGTCTGCGGGAGACCAAGGCATTCCGAATTTGGCCGCTCCAAAATCAAAGGCTAATAAATAGCCGCAGACGATTCGTGGTAGGGTTACGACTAAATCTTGTGACCAATGTGGTAACAAGCTAGGGGTTGTGATTGTTTTTATTATTTTCATATATGTAAATATTATTTTTTATAGGTAATAGATGGTATGCTTCGCCAATTCGCTTCGCTCGGGTCGCCTTTTACTGATCGGTGTTTGTTTGCAACAAACTTGTTGTTAGTGGCGATTTCATAATTGGTTTGATTTTGTGATTGAAAACGCTAATTGGTTATTAATTTACCATTGCCTGATTTTTTTGAATGGGCATCAAATATGGCTTTCCCTTTGTTGATGATATTTCCATTTCCTGATACTTTTGCTGAAAGTGTTTCGGATACATTTACGGTAAGATTTCCGTTTCCAGTGCTGTGTAAAGTGGCTTTTTTGGCTATGAGGTTTTGAGCGTTTACATCGCCATTTCCTGTTTTATTGATATCCAAAACATCAATAGCTCCAAGAATTTTACTATCTCCATTTCCTGTGTTTTCTAATCTAAAATAACGTCCAAAAACATTTTTAACCTCCAAATCACTATTTCCTTCATTCTTGATGACACTAGCTTCGGGCATTGTGATTTTAATTTTGATGTTGGTTTTTTCAATATATTTTTTATTGTTTTTGTTGTCTTTGAATTGAATTTTTAGTTCATATTCTGAGGTGTTTTCTGAGAAAATTAAAAGATCTTTCAAGTTGTCATCGATGGTTACCGAAATGCTCCAAGGTTTGCCTATTTCGATTTCAATTTTTCCATCCAAATCTTGAAGATAAACTTTGTCGAAATTTTTGTAATCATAAGTCGAAGTGATGGTTTTTCCAGAACCTTGAAGTTGTGCTTGAGCAACGATTGACGTAATGGTCAATACGATGGTGAGGATTATTTTTATTATACTCTTTATCATTAGTTTATTGGTTATTGTAAGTCATTCCTAAATTTAAGTCGCCTTTTACTTTTAGAGTTACGGAGCCATATTCGTTGCCCGTGTTTTCTATTATTAAAGCCGTATTTTTTGCGGTTTTGATAGTTGCGGTTCCTTTGGGTTTGATAACAACGGGAGAGTGAGTTCCACCGTTAAGGGGAGCTTGATAAATTTTTAAGGTGGTGGTTCCTTCGTTTTTCAAATAGGTTTTGAAAGTATTGTGTTCGTTTTTACCTAAGACAAATGTTTCGTTGGGTTTAATAGAAGTATTAGAGTTTAATGACCCAAAAACACCGCATGAGGTGGCTAAAAATAGTGTTGCTAGACAAGCAATACTTGTTGTGCTTAATTTCATAGTTTTTGTTTTTATGGATGAATAACAAGGCAAAGATGCGTGGTATAGCCGTAGCAAGCGTTGCAAATTATAATTTGAGTCCAACTAAGAGAGTCTCAAATTATAAATAGCTTTTGTCATCAAGCACAATCAATGATTTAGAGGGGAGTCTCAGATTATGTTTTGAAAAGGAGACGGTGTTTTTTGAAGTTTTTTTGCGCGAAGGATGCAAGGGAAAATCCTTTTTTGCGATTCTTTAAGCAAAAAAGATGGGAATAAGCAGCCTGACCCTTTTCGGGTCGCGCCCAAATTTAGCTAAAGCTTGGAAATATATTCTTTTGGAGAAAGACCTGTATTTTTTTTGAAAGCACGATTGAAGGTAGCTTTGGAATTAAAACCGCAATCATAGGCAATTCCTAGAAGCGTGGTTTTTTTATGTTCACCTTGTGCAAACGCTTTTTTGACAGATTCAATTCTGTGATGGTTGATGTAGTCATTAAAGTTCATCTGAAACCCTTGATTGATGGTTTTTGAAATTATGGACGCGTTGGTTTGTAATTTTTTGGCCACTTCGGTCAATGATAATTCGGGGTCTTGATACAGTTTTTGATGAATAATAATCGATTCGATTTTATCTTTCCAAAAAGTAATTTCTTCTGAAGGTTTATTTTCCAGAAATTCGAAATCAATATCCAATACTTCGGTTTCTGAATGGAACGGGTTGGCTAGTAATAGAGCTGGCTTTTTTTCAAAAACAGATATTTCAAAAGGAATTTTGGCAACAATAGCATTGGCATATCCTTCTATAGCAATGTAATAAAGGACAAAAGAAAAAAACAGAAAAAACCACCAACTTCCTGTATAACTATTAAGTGCTGCAAAATACAAACCCAAAACATCAAAAACCACGGGTAAAATCAGCATAATCAAAAAGCTGTACAAGAACGTTTTTATCCATTTAAAAAGTAAGCTATCTGCGTAACTGACCACCTGTTGCATTAGTTTTCGGTATTTATTGTAAAATCGAATTGAAATGATAAAATAAAAAAGCATTGAGAGCTGTCCTGTGATTTGATACCATTCGTCAAAATCTTTATCGGAACCATCTTGATAAAAATAGTAATCGCCCAGAATTAATTGATCATAAACAAATAATGATAAACTATAAAGCAGATATAGGAGGGCAGGAATAAAATGAATACTATTTTTTGTGTTTAGGGAAAAAGAGGGATTCAATAAGTTTTGAATATAAAAGTACATCAAAGGGCCAATCAAAAACAAATGCTGAAAAGGCGTATAGAATAAAATATCTCGATAAGGCTGATTGTCATACCATCCGCCAAAACCCAACATCCAAGGCGCAATATACAAGCAGCAAACAAAAATGAAAATGCTTAGCCAATAGTTAGAAGAAACCTCGGTTTGAATTCCTTTTTTTAGCAACAAAAAGGAGTAAACAATGCCGTGAGAAAATGAAATTAATAGCAGCGAAGAATAAAAACCAAAGGTAAAAAGCATAGCGAAATTTTAGTAAAAATACTTATAAAAAGCTAAAAATGAGATACTCTTGAGATTAAATTTTATTACTAGAAATTCTTAACTATCTTTGCAAAAAATTTAAGCAATGCCCAAAATTGGCAACATAGAACTTCCAGATTTTCCTTTACTTCTTGCACCTATGGAAGATGTAAGCGACCCACCTTTCCGTAGATTGTGTAAAATGCACGGTGCCGACTTAATGTATTCTGAGTTTATTTCCTCAGAAGGTCTAATTCGCGATGCCATCAAGAGCCGAATGAAATTGGATATTTTCGATTACGAACGCCCTGTTGGGATACAAATCTTTGGTGGTGACGAAGAAGCGATGGCGTTGTCTTCTAAAATTGTTTCTACCGTAAATCCAGATTTAATTGATATTAATTTTGGTTGTCCCGTAAAGAAAGTCGTTTGTAAAGGTGCCGGTGCAGGAGTTCTAAAAGACGTCGATTTGATGATTCGTTTGACCAAAGCGGTGATTGATAGTACGCACTTACCTGTAACCGTAAAAACCCGTTTGGGTTGGGACGATAATTCTATCAATATCGATGAAGTGGCGGAGCGTTTGCAAGATATTGGCGTTGCTGCATTGAGCATTCACGCGAGAACGCGCGCTCAGATGTACAAAGGCCATTCGGATTGGTCTCACATTGCTCGTGTCAAAAACAATCCAAGAATTACGATGCCGATTTTTGGAAACGGCGATATCGATTCACCAGAAAAAGCATTAGAATATAAAAACAAATACGGTATCGACGGTATTATGATTGGTCGTGCCGCGATAGGTTATCCTTGGATTTTTAACGAAATAAAGCATTTCTTTAAGACAGGAGAACATCTAGCCAAACCTACAGTTGTAGATCGAGTTGAAGCAGTTCGCAACCACTTGACTTGGGCTATGGATTGGAAAGGCGAACGTCACGGAATTGTAGAAACAAGACCACATTATACCAATTATTTCAAAGGAATTCATTCGTTTAAAACGTACAAACAACAATTGGTTACGCTCGATAAACCAGAAGAATTATTTGCGGTACTAGACGAGATTATCGACGCTTATGCTGGGTATGAAGTGGTGTAAAAATTATATAGGCTTCAGATTTGCCACTAATTCACTAATAATTCGTGGATTCGTGGCTTTTTTTTAATCCAATAACTTTTTACTCACGCGACTACTAGCAATCAACGAAGCCAAAAAACCAAGGGTGATAATGGTCGCCATTACAATAGCGATATTTTCAAAACTAAAAACGACTGGATAAGCCAATGTAGGGGTAATCATAATCCATTCAAATTGTTGTTGCAATAACACAATTACGATACCCAAAAGCAATCCAATGATTCCGCCATAAACACTCAACAACGTCCCTTGTAGCAAAAAAATGTTGCGAAGACTTTTGATTTCTGTTCCAAGATTGAATAAGGTTTTCAGATTGCTTTTTTTGTCCAAAATCATCATAATCAAAGCGCCAATCAAGTTAAAAAGCGCCACGACAATCACTAAAGTAAAAATTAAATACACCGCGATGTTTTCGGTGTTCAACATTTTATAAAGCGATTCGTTCAATTGCGCTCTGTTTTTTAGCGTGATTTTATTTTCAAAAATCGTTTGTAATTGGGCAATAATGGCGTTTTCATCCGCATTTGGGCGGAGTTTAAATTCAATTCCCGAAATTTGATGGGGTTGGTATTCTAGTAATTCTTGCGCCAAGCTTAAATCGGCAAAAACGTACTTAGAGTCCAAATCTTCACTAATCGAATAAATCCCAATCGGAATCAAATCGGTTTGATTAAAGGCTTCTGAGGGAATAGTAATCGTCCCTTTGCCTGGCCTTGGCACCATTACTTCTAGCGCCGTATTGTAGTCAAACAAACCCATCGAGAATTTTTGCGCCATTCCGTATCCTACGACAACTTGATAGGTATTGGGTTGCAGCCATTGCCCGTTATACAATTTTTTTTCAATGGCGTTTACTTTGGTGAATTGCGTGTCTACTCCTTTCAAATAAGTCACTTCTTGCTTGTCTGCAAAAGTAAAAAGTACTCGTTCTTCAATAATCTTGGAGAACGAAGCAATTCCAGCTATTTTTTTGATTTCTTGATTTTGTTGGGGAGTAACAAAAAACGATTTGCCAAGGGTAGGCGTCGCTTTTAAATCGGGGTCAATTTCGTTGGTAAACGAAAGGCTAAATTCTTTCAAACCGCTAAATACTGATAACACTACAAATAGCGCCATAGCACCCACAATGATGCCCAAACTAGCTATACGATTAATGATGTTAATAGCACTGTTTTTGCTATTACTTCTAAGGTATCGGTGCGCGATGTAAAGCGAAAAATTCAATTTAAAACTGTCTGCGTTTTTCTAATAAATCTCTGTTTTCAATAGGATTTTCTTGGTTTTTCAAGGCATTATCGATTTTCTCGATATAATCCAACGAGTCATCAATAAAGAAAACCAAATTAGGAACTCTACGCAATTGCAAACGAACACGTTGCGACAAATCGTGTTTAATCAAGTTGGTATTCGTTTTTATGGCTTCTAATGTTTCTTTTGCTTTCTCTTGAGGAAAAATACTTAAATGCACCGTAGCCACCGATAAATCTGAGGTTACCACGACTTTGGATACGGAAATTACTAAGTTAGTAACGCCATTTTTTCTCACTTCACCTTGCAAAATGTCCACCAAATCTTTTTGGATGACACCGCCTATTTTTTTCTGTCTATTTGTTTCCATACTGCAAAAATACTACTTTTAAAAATTAAATGAGCAAATTTCCAACGGAACAATCCTGATTCTAGAATAATCTGATGGGTAATCAGGAGCTATTTCCTGCTGTACGCTATATCTTTACTGCCGAACCCCGGCAGCAAAGGATGCCGCTTCCATCAGGGCTAGGGTTTAGGATAATCGAGAGATTTTGTTTTTTCCACTCATTTGGTGAAATTCAAATAAAATAAAAAATTCAACCACAAAGAAGCATAGATTATTGCTTATGAAAAGGAATAAATAGAAATAGCGCTATTTCACACATAGAATACTATGTGAATAGTAAAACGTCTATCTTTTCTTTTACGAATTATAATTTCTATGTTTCTCCCTATGTGGTAAAAAATAATTTCACCTAAAGGGTTATAAAAGTTTACAAACAATCACAACTATGCAAAGCACCTCCTTTTCAATTTATGACGCATCTGCTGGCTCGGGGAAAACCTATGCATTGGTCAAAGAATACCTCAAAATTATTTTGGTCGCCCCAAAAAACGATGCTTATCGCCATATTTTAGCCATCACTTTTACTAACAAAGCGGTGCAAGAAATGAAAAGCAGGATTGTAGGTAGCCTATCCGAATTTGCCAAAGACGAACCCAATGCGAAAGCACTTGATTTAATGCAGGATTTGGCTATTGATACTCAGTTGTCATTGATTCAAATCAAAACCAAAGCGCAACAAATTATCAAGCATATTATTCATAATTATGCCGCTTTTGATATTTCTACCATCGATAAATTTACCCATAAAGTCATTCGTGCTTTTGCTCTCGATTTGAATCTTCCGATGACTTTCGAAGTGACCTTGGATACCGAAAATTTATTAGTCGAAACCGTAGATGCCATTATTGCTCAAGCTGGCGAAGATGTGACCCTAACGCAACTTCTCATCGATTTCACTATGGAGAAAACCGATGATGATAAGTCTTGGGATATTTCAAGGGAAATATTAGAAACGGGCCGACTAGTGCTGAATGAGAATAACCGCAATGAAATTGCTCAATTTCAAGACACTTCGATTGGTGAGTTTGTAAAAATAAAAGAGAAATTGCTGCAACTTAATCGCGATTTAGAACAAGAGACGATGACTGCGGCAACTGCAATTTTAGAACAAATAGACTCAAATGGTATTGATGCAAAATCATTTTCTGGGGCTTATTTTCCAAAGCATCTTTTAAGTATTCAAGAAGGAAAATTTAATCCTAAGAACAAAACCTATCACGAATTTGACGATATAAAAATCAACAAAACAGCCAAAGACAGAGCGATTATTGAGGCCTTAATTCCTGAATTTTTGAGTCAGTTAGCTGCAATTTATAAGATTTTTGAAAAGATTAGTTTTTATAAAGCTTTTCTAAAAAACATTACGCCTTTGTCTTTATTGAATACAGTCAGCAACGAATTGGCCAAAATTCAAGCAGAACAAAATGTGCTTTCCATTGCCGAGTTCAATGCGATTATTCATCGTGAAATTCAAAATCAACCTGCGCCTTTTATTTATGAGCGTTTGGGGGAGCGCTATCGTCATTTTTTTATCGATGAGTTTCAAGATACTTCCGAAATGCAATGGCAAAATCTCATTCCGTTAATTGATAATGCCTTGGCGGGTCAAGATGATTATGGCGTAAAAGGAACGTTGATGATAGTGGGCGACCCGAAACAGTCGATTTATCGTTGGAGAGGCGGGAAAGCAGAGCAATTTATCGCTTTGAGCAAAGACCATAATCCGTTTAGCAATCCAGATAAAAAATTGATTCATCTGGACAAAAATTACCGAAGTTATGCTGAAGTAATTGAGTTTAATAATGCTTTTTTCAAGATGTTATCGGCTGAATTCACCAATGTAGATTACAAAGATTTATACGAAAATCACAGCCATCAAAAAGCAAATGACAAAAAGGGAGGCTATGTAAATATCTCTTTTATTCCTCAGTCAGTCACTAATGAGGAAGATGAGGAAACACTTGATAAAACAGCATTGTATGTTTTGGCAACATTGCAAACGATTCAAAAAGTAATCGCTCAAGGGTTTGAATACAAAGACATCGTTATTCTTACCCGAAAACGAGAACAAGGAATTGCGGTAGCCAATTATTTAACAGAGCAAAACATCCCTTTGTTGTCCTCAGAAACTTTGATGATTCAAAATGCCACCGAAGTCCGTTTTTTGATTCATTTGTTGCGCTATTTGAATAATAGCAATGACTTAGAAGCCAAGGTGAACTTTTTGTATTTCATTGCCAAAAACAAACAAGATCTAGTAGCTGTCCCCGATTGTATTGCGCAAGGAATGGCATTGTCAAACGAGGCTGATTTTGAGGTTTGGTTACAGCAGCAGTTTGGGGTGCAATTTTCATTTCAAGATATCCGAAAAAAAGCCTTGTATGAGGCGGTTGAGATTAGTATTGCTAAGTTTTTGACTGCAGCAAACAGCAATTCTTATGTGCAATATTTTTTAGATATTGTGCTTGAGCGAGACATTCGCAATCAAGCTGGAATAGCAGATTTTTTATTGTTTTGGGAGAAAAATGGCTCCAAATTCAGCATTCCTTCTCCAGAAGGTAGCAATGCAGTCCGAATAATGACCATTCATAAATCCAAAGGATTGGAATTTCCAGTAGTAATTATGCCTTTTGCAGAAGAGGATTATTCACGCAAACCCAAAGATAAACTATGGCTTGATGCTGAAAAGGAAGAGCTCGGATTAGAGAAGGTATTGATTGATAATAGTAGTGCGGTTGAGGGTTTCGGAGCAGAAGCATCCGAAGTTTACCATCAAAAAAAGCAAGAAGAATTGTTGGATAATATTAACGTTTTGTATGTAGCATTAACTAGGGCAGAGGAACAATTGTATGTTATTTCTAATATGAACTTGTCCAGTAAAGGTGAGTTGCCGAAGAACAATATGTGTACTTTCTTTATTCAATATTTAGAGGGCAAAAATCAATTTGACAGCGAAAAATTAACCTATGATTTTGGTTCAGCTACTAAGCTTTCTAAATCGGTAAAACATATCGATTCTACCAAGTCAATTCCAATGATGGAAGCTTTTTTAGACCCCAAAAACATCAAGATTGCTCAAAAAGAAGCCTTAATGTGGGGCACACAACAGCAAGAGGCCATTGCTTACGGAAACGTTGTGCACGAAATTTTATCATTAGTAAAGTATAAAACAGATATTGAAAAGGCTATTGAGATAGCTTTGGCTAATGGATGGATTCATTTTGAACAAACAGAAACGGTAACTCAAACGATTCAAGCTATTGTATCGCATCCAGAGTTGGTGGGCTATTTTGAGGAAGGAAATCAGGTTTTTAATGAGCAAGCCATTATTCAAAATGAAGGAAAAACAATGAAACCTGACCGTATGGTTTTGAAAGGTGCGAACGAAATGCTCTTGTTGGATTATAAAACAGGAGTTCATACTGTTAAATATCAGCAGCAATTGGAGAATTATCAAGAAGCTATTGAGAAAATGGGATATAAAGTAGTTAAAAAGGTATTGGTATATATCGGATTAGCAATCGATATAGTAAATTTGTCATAAAAACTAAATTTAGAATATAAAAACACATACTATGTACGGTAAGATACAAGAATACTTGCAAACCGAATTGCAAACCATCGAAGCAAATGGCCTTTTTAAAAAAGAAAGAATTATTACTTCAGCTCAAGGGGCAGAAATTACAGTGAATGGCGAAACGGTACTTAATTTTTGTGCCAATAATTATTTGGGGCTTTCTTCGCATCCAGAAGTGATACAAGCCGCAAAAGATACTTTAGATTCTCACGGCTTCGGAATGTCATCCGTTCGTTTTATTTGTGGTACGCAGGATATTCACAAAACCCTAGAAAAAAAGATTGCCGATTTTTACGGTACGGAAGATACGATATTGTATGCAGCAGCTTTTGATGCTAATGGTGGTGTTTTTGAGCCTTTATTAGGAGAGCAAGATTGTATCATTTCAGATAGTCTGAACCACGCTTCTATAATAGATGGGGTGCGTTTGTGTAAAGCAGCTCGTTATCGTTATGAAAATAGCAATATGGAAGATTTGGAGCAGCAACTAATCAAAGCTACCGACGCGGGGACACGTTTTAAATTGATTGTTACTGATGGCGTTTTTTCTATGGATGGACTTGTAGCGCCTTTGGATAAAATTTGCGACTTAGCCGATAAATACGACGCAATGGTGATGGTAGATGAATGTCACGCGGCAGGTTTTATTGGAGCAACAGGAAAAGGAACATTAGAAGCTAAAGGAGTAATGGGACGTGTTGATATAATTACAGGTACACTAGGGAAAGCCTTAGGAGGAGCTATGGGAGGATATACTACAGCTAAAAAAGAAATTATTGAAATTTTACGTCAACGTTCAAGACCTTATTTGTTTTCAAATTCATTGGCTCCAGCTATTGTTGGAGCATCAATTAAGGTGTTTGAATTGTTAGAAAAAGACACCTCATTGAGAGATCAACTAGAATGGAATACCAATTATTTCAAACAAGGAATGATTAAAGCTGGTTTTGATATCATTGATGGAGATTCTGCCATTGTACCTGTAATGTTGTATGATGCTAAATTGGCACAAACAATGGCCAATGAATTGTTAAAAAATGGAGTATATGTTATTGGTTTCTTCTTTCCAGTGGTGCCCAAAGAAAAGGCTCGGATCAGAGTTCAGTTGTCTGCAAGTCATACAAAAACGCATTTAGATCAAGCATTGGATGCCTTTGTGAAAGTGGGTAAAGGATTAAACGTGATACAGTAATACAGATTCTTTGGTTTTTTGTAGGTTTTTTTTATATTTTAATTTTGTTCGTAAAAAATAAGTTGCTATTTTTGTTCATAATTAACTAAATATTAATAGAATCATTATGAAACATCTTAACAAATTTTTAGTTGCTGTATTGATGGCTACGGGATTATCTTCCCAAGCGCAAGATAGTAACAATCCGTGGGCAATTACCATTGGTGTAAATGCTATCGACTCAAGACCGAGTGTTAAACAAGATCACGTTAACTGGTTTCCACAACACTTCTCTCAGCCATTTGCTGTAAAAGACAACTGGAACATTCTTCCGTCTGTGTCTTATATTCAGGTATCTAGACACATCAATGGAGGTTTTTCTTTTGGATTAAGTGGTTCAGTCAACAAAATCGACAAATTCGTAAGTTTTGCTCCAACTGCTGCTGGTGCTGATAGTAGAGGAATGGTCGTTACAAATCCTGGAGACTTAATGTACTACGGAATTGATGGAACTGTAAAATACAGTTTCATGGAGTTGATCGGTACAAAATGGTTTGATCCAAGTTTACAAGCTGGTGGAGGGTATACTTTCTTAGGGAAAGATAGCTTCGGAACGGTTAATGTAGGATTAGGATTAACTTTATGGTTTACTGAAAATGTAGGTTTAGCATTGTCTTCAACTTACAGAAAATCTTTTGGAGACAGAAATGATGGTTTAAATCCTGAATCTCCATCCTTAGCACAGCACACAGCTGGTCTTGTATTCAAATTTGGAGGTAAAGATACTGACGGAGATGGAATCTATGACAAAGATGATGCTTGCCCAGATGTTGCTGGATTAAAACAATTCAACGGTTGTCCTGATACTGACGGCGACGGAATTGTTGATGGAAGCGATGCTTGTCCAGATGTTGCTGGTTTAGCTGCGTTCAACGGATGTCCTGATACAGACGGAGACGGAATCGCTGACAAAGATGATGCTTGTCCAGATGTTGCAGGTCCAGCTTCAACTAAAGGTTGTCCTGATACTGATGGCGACGGTGTAGCAGATAAAGATGACAAATGTCCTACTGTTGCAGGACCAAGAGAGAATCAAGGTTGTCCAGTTGTTTTAGATGCTGATAAAGATGGTGTGCCAGATTTAGAAGATGCTTGTCCGTTAGTGGCAGGTCCAGCTAGTAACAAAGGATGTCCAGAAGTAACTCAAGAAGTTGTAGAAAAATTACGTGTAGAATCTAGATCTATTTTCTTCGTAACAGGTAAATCTACATTAGATGCTGCTAAACCACAAACTGCTACTAGTTTAGATGCTATCAAAGAAATCTTGAAAAATTACCCAAATGCTAAATTTGAAGTGAATGGTCATACTGATAATGTTGGTAAACCAGCCATGAACAAAAAATTATCTGAAGCAAGAGCTAAAGCAGTAGTAGAAGCATTAGTAGCTAGAGGCATTAATCCTGCTAATTTAACTGCTCAAGGTTTTGGTGATACTAAACCAGTTGCGTCTAACAAAACTGCTAAAGGTAAAGCTGAAAACAGAAGAACAGAAGTTATTTATGTTGGTGGTGTTGACGGAATGAAAGTTAACATGAAATAATAAATAATATTTTATTTTTGAAAGGCCGTTCTTAATTGAACGGCTTTTTTTATTTTTATAATATGACAAACCCAACTTTTCTAGATCAAATCGCGACTCAATTAATCACCAACTATTCGGGAAAATTTCCGAATACTGTTGTAGTACTACCTAATAAGAGAGCTAAAATATTTTTGATTGAAGCCTTAAAAAAACAAATTACAGGAACTGTTTTTTGTCCAGAAATAACAAGTATTGAAGATTTTGTACAAGAGGTTTCAGCAATTCGTTCCATAGATTCAATTGAATTATTGTTTGAATTTTATGAAGTGTATTTGTCAATTACATCTAAACAAAATCAGCAATCCTTCGAATTATTTGCCAATTGGGCCAAAATGTTGTTACAGGATTTTAATGAAATCGATCGTTATTTATTGGATCCAAATCATGTTTTGTCTTATTTAAAAGATATTGAAGACATTAAAAAATGGGGAATAGCTGTTGAAGATAAAACACAATTACTTGAAAATTATATTGATTTTTGGAAGCTTTTGCCATATTATTACCAATCGCTATATCACTATTTACTAGAAAAAAAGACAGGGTATCAAGGCTTGATCTATAGAGAAGCGGTAGCTAATCTCCCTGCGTTTTCAAAAAAAATCGGGACTAAATTTTATGTATTCGCGGGGTTTAACGCCTTAAATGCTGCCGAAGAAAAAATTATTCAACATTTAATAGCTAATGATAAAGCCACTATTTTTTGGGATGCTGATCAAACATTTTTGAATGATCCTTATCATGATGCTGGATTATTTATTCGAAGATTTAAAGAAAGTTGGAAGCACTACAAATCCCACCCTTTTGAATGGATACAGGATGATTTCTCTAAGTCTAAAAACATTCATATAATTGGTACTCCAAAAACTATTGGGCAAGCCAAAATTGTGGGTAGCCTTATTGAAAAAACCATTGCCGAACAAGAGACACCGCATCTCGATAAAGTAGCAGTGGTTTTAGGCGAGGAAAATCTTTTAATGCCGTTGTTGTATTCTCTTCCTGCTTCGGTTGGCGCTTTGAATATTACCATGGGATATTCGAGTAAAAATAACCCAGCCCAATTGCTAGTAGCAAAATTGTTTAAAATGCATACGAATGCTTTGAAAAGAAATCCTTCTCAATATGTATTTTATTATAAAGATGTACTCGATATTCTTACGCATCCTTTAGTAGCATCTTTTGCAAACTCGAGCCATTTGGTTTGGATTATAAAAGAGAATAATTACACTTTTATTACACTTAAAAAAATACTAGAACTCCAAAACCAAACGAATCCATTATTCGATTTGTTGTTTCAAAAATGGGACAGCGGTTCTATGGCAGTTTTAGATGTTATTGCTAGTTTGTTGTTGCTTTTGCGTAATAATCTGAGTAATGATAATGAAGAAGAGAAATTAACCAAGGCCTTTGTGTTTTCAATTTTTACGGTGATTAACAAGTTGAAGAGTTATTATGCTCAACACTTGCATATTGATCAAATACCGACTCTTTTTGCCATTTACAAACAGATAATTGATTTGGCTGAGGTTTCCTTTGAAGGAGAGCCGTTGAATGGTTTGCAAATTATGGGCGTTTTAGAAAGCAGGGTATTGGATTTTGATACGGTTATAGTGACTTCAATGAATGAAGGAAAATTTCCGGCTGGAAAATCGATGAATTCTTTTATTCCTTATGATGTCAAGAGAGAATTGGGATTGCCCACTTTTAAAGAAAAAGATGCGATTTACACCTATCACTTTTATCATTTATTGCAACGCGCTAAAACTATTTATTTGATTTACAATACCGAAAATGAGGGATTAGATGGTGGTGAAAAAAGCCGTTTCATCACACAACTCGAAGTGGAGCAACGACAGAATCATACGCTTACTCACGAGATTTACAATGCCACTGTCCCTGATTCGGCTTACGTGCCAATGTGTGTTGAAAAGTCGCCATTGGTTATGGAGCGTTTGAAAGAAATTGCAGAGAAAGGATTTTCACCTTCGGCCTTGACTAGTTACATTCGGAATCCTATTGATTTTTATTTCAAAAAAATAGTGCGAATTCGAGATACAGAAGAAGTTGAAGAGAACATAGCTTTGAATACTTTAGGTACAATTATTCACAAGACCTTGGAGGAATTGTACACGCCTTTTATAGATAAGTTCATTTCGGAACAAGATATCGAGCAGGCTATTCAAAAAATTGATTCAGAGGTGTTGAAACAATTTAAATTGGTGTATAAAGAAGGCGAAATTTCTAAAGGACGCAATTTATTGGCTTTTGAAGTAGCGAAACGCAACGTCTTTAATTTCTTGAAGTCTGAATTACAATCCATAAAAGCGGGTGATGCTGTTAAAATTTTGGCTTTGGAAGCTACTTTTGAGCGTGTTTTGGAACATCCGAGTTTACCTTTTCCTGTGAAAATTGCAGGGAACGTTGACCGAATTGAAGTTCGAAACGGTACCATTCGAATTATAGATTATAAAACAGGTAAAGTTGAAAAAAGCAATGTTACCTTGAAATCTTGGAACGGATTAGTGGATGACATTAAAAATGACAAAATCATTCAAATTTTGGTGTATGCCTTTATGTACGAAACCCTAGCCAAAGAACAACCGATGCAAGCGGGTATTATCTCCTTTAAAAATAGTAAAGCTGGATTTTTGCCTTTTACTTTAAAAGAAGAAAAAATAGAAGAATCCACTATTAATGCGGCTATTTTGACTGCTTATTTGGAGCAATTGGTTGGCTTGTTACAAGAGATTTTGGATCCAGCAATTCCATTTAAGGAGAAGGTTTAGATCTTCTTCAAAAATTGCATTAATTCTTCACTTAACTCCGTTTCATTTTCGATGTGACTCATATGGCCATCTGGGAAAGTTACCAATTCTACGGTAGTTCCTTGGATTTGAGTAACGGTTTCTTCGTAGTTCAAAACAGGGTCTTTTTTTCCTAGGATTAATAGTTTAGGAAAAGCTGTAGTGTGGAGCAAGATTTCTCGGTCTTTACGGATTTTCATCCCTTCAAGCGAGGCGACGATGCCTTGCAAGGGTGTTTGTAAAGCTTCGATTTTTACCTTTTCGATGCGGTTGTTTAAACGGTCGCGGTTGTCTTCGCTGAATAAGTTGGCGATAGAAAGACGAATAAAGGTTTCGTAATCTTTTTTGACCGCTTTAATGGCGCGGTCTCGGTTGGTTTTGCGTTCGGGACTGTCTTCTTTGGCTGTGGAGTTGAGTAACACCAATCCTTTGACACTTTCAGGATATAACTCGGCATAGGCTAAAGCTATGTAACCGCCCATGGAATGCCCGATGAAAACCGCTTTTCGCAGACGCAAACTAGAAAGCACTTCGTGTACCGCATCGGCATTGTCTTCCATAGTTTGGAGGTAACCCATAGGTTCGGTTTGGCCGTGACCTAACAAATCGATGGTGATGACGCGGTATTTTTGACTCAAAACGGGTACTAAAGCACTCCACATCGATTGGTTTTCTAGGAAGCCATGCAATAAAACAATAGCGGTTCCTTTTCCCGTGTCGGTGAATGCGATAGAGGTGTTTTTGTAGTGAAGGGTTTTCAAAGTTCGAGTGTTTTTTGCAAAAGTACTTTTTATTTCTAGACTTTTTGAATTCAAAATGTAGCCTAATAAAGCCAAATGTTGGTTTGTAGCCCCGATAGGAGTGGAAATCCTCTAGTGCCGGGGTTCGGTACTAGAGATTACTTCGTCAATTCGCTTTCGCTCGGGTGTAGCGGATAGCGGGACGGTGTTTACAAAAAATCCCTATGCTTACTGCTCCTAAAAAAATACTCCAAAATTTGTTGTTTTGGGGTAGGGTGTTTTTGAAAAAATGCTGTTATTAAAAGCGGTTATCGCCATCTAAAAGATTGCCGAGTCCGCCCAAAAGGCTGCCTTCTTCTCGGCTACTGCCACCGGCTCTTGGGGCTGAGGCAATGATACGATCGGCCAATCTTGAGAACGGAAGCGACTGAATGTACACTGTTCCAGGGCCACGCAAAGTTGCGTAAAACAGGCCTTCGCCACCAAAAAGAGAGTTTTTGATGCCGCCAATGAACTCGATATCATAATCTATATCTTGGGTGAAACCTACGATACAACCGGTGTCTACTTTGAGGATTTCGCCAGGTTGTAATTCTTTTTTGGCTAAAGTTCCGCCCGAATGTACAAAAGCCATGCCGTCGCCTTCTAGTTTTTGCATGATGAAACCTTCGCCGCCAAAAAGACCTGTGCCTAATTTTTTGGAGAATTCAATACCCACGGCTACGCCTTTGGCAGCGCAAAGGAAAGCGTTTTTTTGGCAAATGAATTTTCCGCGAAATTGTCTCAAATCAATTGGAATGATTTTTCCGGGATAAGGCGAGGCAAAGGAGACTTTGCTTTTGTTGTAATTTTGATTGAGAAACGCGGTCATGAACAGACTTTCTCCTGTTAAAACTCTTTTTCCTGCGCTTAGTAGTTTGCCAAACAACCCAGATTGTTGTTGGGAGCCGTCTCCAAAAATGGTCTCCATTTGGATGCCATTGTCCATCATCATAAAGCTTCCCGCCTCGGCAATGACAATTTCTTGTGGATCGAGTTCTATTTCTACATATTGCATTTCTTCACCATAAATATGGTAGTCTATTTCGTGTGCTATCATGATTTTGTGTTTTACCGTTTAGGGAATTAGTAAGCGGTTAAATTGAAATGTTACATTTTTGGGCATAAAAAAAACGGCATCCAGAAAAAGATGCCGTTAGTTGTATTTATTTTGAATTCTACTTTTTCGTGAGAATTAGTGTACTTCGTGTTCTATTTTTAAGCGTTCATTAAGCTTTCGATTTCGTCTGCTTCTATCGGAATGTTGCGCATTAAATTGAACGGTTCTCCTGATTTTTGAATCACCACGTCGTCTTCAATTCGGATACCGAAACCTTCGGCAGGAATATAAATTCCAGGTTCTACCGTGAACACCATATTGGCTTCCATCGGTTCGTGGAGCAATCCATAATCGTGCGTGTCGAGTCCCATATGGTGAGAAGTTCCGTGCATAAAATATTTTTTGTAAGCTGGCCAATCAGGATTTTCGTTTTGAACGTCGGCTTTGTCAATCAGACCTAAACCTAATAATTCGGAAGTCATAATTTTACCCACTTCTACGTGATATTGTTTCCAAAGTGTACCTGGCGTAAGCATTTTGGTAGCTTCGTTTTTCACGCGAAGTACTGCGTTGTACACGGCTTTTTGTCTTTCAGAATAGCGTCCAGAAACTGGTATGGTACGGGTTAAATCGCTTGAATAATTGGCGTACTCTGCCGCTACATCTAGCAACAATAAATCGCCTGCTTTACATTGTTGGTTGTTTTCGATGTAGTGTAATACGTTAGCATTATTTCCAGAAGCGATAATGGGCGTGTAGGCAAACCCTTTGGAACGGTTGCGAATGAACTCGTGAATCAATTCGGCTTCTACCTCATATTCCATTACGTTGGGTTTCACAAACGAAAGCAAACGACGGAATCCTTTTTCGGTGATGTTACACGCTTGTTGGATCAAATCGATTTCTTCGGTTTCTTTTATGGAGCGAATGCGTTGCAAAATGGGGTTGCTTTTGGCTACGGTATGTGCAGGATATTGTGCTTTCCATTTTTTGATAAAACGGTCTTCACGGGTTTCGGTCTCAACAGCTGAACGATAGTGCTCGTTGGTATTGATGTACATCACTTCGGCATAGGTCATGATTTCTTTTAACGTCTTATCGAAATCTTGTAGCCAATATACGGTTTTAATTCCCGATACTTGAAAGGCACGTTCTTTGGTTAGTTTTTCGCCTTCCCAAATGGCAATGTGCTCATTGGTTTCTCTCAAGAAAAGGATTTCTTTCAAGTGTTCGTAAGGCGCATCTGGGAATAACAACAAAATGCTTTCTTCTTGATCTACACCCGATAAATAGAAAATATCTCTATGTTGTGCAAAAGGTAAAGTACTATCGGCAGAAACCGGATATATGTCGTTTGAATTAAAAACCGCCACGCTTTTCGGTTTCATTTGAGCAGTGAATTTTTCTCTATTTTTTACAAAAAGCCCACTGTTTATTTGATGATATTTCATGATTATCAAATTATTTATTAGTAAAATTCAAAAATAGTAACTTTGCCATGATTTTTATCCAATTAAATAGAATTTTTAACGTTGAAGTCTCTTTGTAGTAAAAATTTCTATTTTGGTTTAGTGGTGTACTAAAAGTATTTTTGGTAAAAATTGTCCCAAAGTGATTTATGGTCATTCATGAATTTCGAGTTCAAAATTTATGCTTCTCTTTGCGTTTTTTTTGAAAAAGGAGCACACTTTCATTCCTGTAAAGGATAACGAATGATTTATTCTTATTCGATTTGGAACGACTCTAGTAATCTTCTTTAAAATTCTCTAATTTTGAGGCATGTCAGAAAACGCCACACCGCAATACGATTATATTTTTACTGGAGTAGGACTCGCCGCTTTAATGACGGTGTATAAAATGGTGCAATTGCCTTTTTTTGCCCAAAAGAAAATCCTTTTAGTAGATGAAAATTCTAAAACCACTAACGACAGAACTTGGTGTTTTTGGTCTACAAAGCCCTCCTTGTGGGAGCCTTCAGTCAGCAAGCACTGGGATGTGGCTACATTTGCCTGCCTCGATTACAGACGTGAATTACAGCTCTATCCCTATCGGTATCAGATGATTCGAGGGTTGGACTTTTACAACCAAGTTTTAAACGAGTTAAGGCGGCATAATAACGTAAGCTTTGCTCAGGAAAAAGTAATGGATATTGAAGAAACCGAGCAGCAAATTTTTGTCAAAACAACCTTCAATGTCTACTATGGTAAACGGCTTTTTAATAGTATTTACAATCCTAATGTTGTAGTCAATCAGCAAAAATATCCGGTGTTACAACAACATTTTGTGGGGTGGTTTGTGCAAACTAAAGAGAAAGTTTTTACGGCAGAGAAACCTACGTTTATGGATTTTTCGGTGGCGCAAAAAGGGAATACGCGTTTTATGTATGTGCTGCCTACTTCGGCTACCGAGGCTTTGGTGGAATACACGCTTTTTTCGGCCTCGCTCTTGCCCAAAGACGAATACGAAACCGCCATCAAAGACTACTTACAGCAACTCGGAGTGACGAGTTATACCATTCAAGAAAAAGAGCAAGGCAGTATTCCGATGACTTGTTATCCGTTTTGGAAAGCGAATACAAAGAATGTCCTGAACATCGGCACCGCTGGAGGTTGGACCAAAGCCAGTACGGGCTATACTTTTAGGAATTCTGACAAAAAATCAGATGCTCTTGTGGCTTTCTTACAGCAAGAAGCTTCTTTTACAAAATTTATAAAAAAGACGAAATTCTGGTGGTATGATCTATTACTTTTGGATATTTTGGATCGTACCAATGAAATGGGAAGCACCATTTTTTCAAAATTATTTGAAAAAGGAAATCCAACCTTAATTTTTAAATTTCTGGATGATGAAACTACCTTTGTGGAAGATTTGAAAGTGATTTGGAAATGTCCTAAACTTCCGTTTATCAAAGCATTATTTCGAGTTGTTTTTCGTTTTCGTTAGTTGGTAATTTTAAAAAACAGCTAATTTCAATTGTTTTGACTACATTTGCGAAGGATGAAAAACAACGCTATCATATCGAGATTCCTTTTGCTGGTGTTACTAGCAACGATGGTTTTTCAAGCCAAGCACAGTTATCTGCATTTGCAAGAGCAATTGGAAGCGGCTGTTTGTCATCATGAAAATGCATACTCCGATAAACAAATCACCCATGCGCATCATTATTCTGAGCCGTGTTCGGTTTGTGCGTTTACGATTAGTAGTTTCTTAGCAACTCCTTTACTGTTTTTGGAATGCATTCCAAAGATGGAAATACTACAACATCAAGTGCTTTATTGCGCTCCAGCGGTAACATTCTATTCCGGGTGTTTACTGGCTTTACGAGGCCCACCTTTAGCTTAGCTTTTTTAAATACCTTATTTTCAATTCTGTAAAATGAGGAAAATCTTATTTTAATTTTTTTCGAATATAAAAATGCAAGCAAAAAGCTATAGTGTTTTCGTGTTCTTTTGGTTTACGGCTATTGTTTTTTCACAGAACAAATTGAGCGGAATCATTACGACTGAAAACCAAAAAGGCCTGGAGGGCTGTCACGTACACATTGGAAACAAAACGGTAAACACCACTAAAAAAGGCTATTATGAAATTAAAGATTTACCTTATGGTAAGTGCACGATTTCGTTGTCTTTTGTTGGATACCAAGCCATTGATACTTTAGTTGAAATCAGCAGAGATACGCAACTTCATTTTGTAATGAAACAGAATGCGGAGGCTTTGTATGAGGTTTTGATAAAACAAAAAGGAAATACCTTATCCCAATCCGTGGTAGAGCAGAAAGTAAAATTAGCCACTATAGAAAAGTTTAGCAACCAATCTTTAGGAGATGTTTTGCAAGAAGTGGCAGGCGTTTCTGGGCTCAAAACGGGAAGTACAGTGGTAAAACCGATTGTAAATGGTATGTTTGGAAGCCGAGTGCCTATCATTAACAACAATGTTCGGATGCAAGATCAAGAATGGGGATCAGAACATGCTCCTAATTTTGATGTCAATGCTGCGGGGAAAATCAGTGTAGTCAAAGGAGCTTCGGGCTTACAATACGGTGGCGACGCTGTAGGAGGTTTGGTGATTTTAGAACCCATTCAAGTCCGAAAAGACACTTTGTTTGGAAGAACGATGCTTAATTTGGCTTCCAACGGAAGAGGTGGGTCAGTCACTACAAGTTTACATAAAGGGAATGACCTAGGCTGGAGTTGGAACGTACTCGGCACCTTCAAATATATGGGAGATCGTGAAGCACCCGATTATGTTTTATCCAACACAGGGAATCGAGAAGCTAATTTTACGGGAGATATAAAATATACTGGAGACCGATATTTTGTATCGGCTTTTTATAGTTATTATCAAACCACAATTGGTATTTTAAGTGCTTCGCATACCGGGAGTATCAATGATTTGTACAACTCAATCAATAACCAAAAGCCTTCGGTAATCAACGATTTTACTTATAATATCGATAACCCAAAACAAGAGGTGCTACACCATTTGGCAAAGTTGAATTATCAGTACTATTTTGATGAAACGGCTTCTCTTTCTTCGCAATATTCTTTTCAATTCAATAAACGATTGGAGTTTGATGTAAGAAGAGGAAATTTTAATAAACTAGCAGCTTTGGATTTAGAATTGTCTACGCACAATTTGAATGTAGATTTCAAGAAAACCTACCACGATTGGCATTTGAAATCTGGCGTAAATGCCGGTTTTCAAAATAATTTTGCCAGTCCTGCTACGGGTATTCGTCCGTTGATTCCCAATTATGAAAAGCTAGACGCTGGAATTTATGCAATTGCGAGTGTTTCTTTATCAGACGATTTGGTTGTAGATGGTGGTTTGCGCTATGACTTTTCAAAAGTTGATGCCAAAAAGTTTTATTTCAAAAGTAGATGGACTGAAAGAGGTTACGATGTTCTTTTCCCAGAATTTGTGGTAAGAGAGGTGGGAGACCAAATATTGGCGCACCCTAGTTTTACCTTCCATAACCTATCGGCTAGTCTTGGTTTTAGAAAAACGTTTGATAAGCAATGGGATTGGTATACCAATATTAGTTTGGCAACAAGAAATCCAAATCCATCTGAGTTTTTTAGTGATGGATTGCACCATTCAACGGGTATTATAGAGCTCGGGGATTTGTCGTTACAGAAGGAAGAATCGCTTAAATTCTCGACTAGCCTTCAAAAATCGTGGCGTGCTTTTTCTTTTGAACTTAATCCCTTTGTGCATTCGGTGAAGAATTATATGTTTTTACGTCCTGTTGGGGCCGAAACGACCATTCGTGGGGCTTTTCCCGTTTGGGAATACCAACAAACCAAAGCGCTTTTGGGTGGGGTAGATTTTCAAACCAATTGGGAGATTACTTCTCAATGGCAACATCGTTTTTCAATGGCTTATATTAAAGGGACTGATTTAGATAACGACGAACCTCTTATTGATATGCCGCCTTTTCATTTTGTCAATGCTTTAGAGTGGAAGAAAAAAGACGGGTGTCCATTGCTTTTATCGCTTAAAAGTGAAGTGGTATTTAGGCAAAAAAGTTTCCCCAACAATAATTTTACTATTAATCTAATTGATCTCAATGGCGAGTTACAGCCTGCTATTTTAGACATCAGTACACCGCCGCCAGGCTATCATTTGCTCCATTTTTATTCAGAAATGCAATTGGAATGGTTGCCTAAAACGAAAACCACTATCGCTTTTTCAGTGCAAAATATATTCAATACAAATTACAGGGATTATCTCAATCGCCAACGCTTCTTCGCAGATGAAGTAGGGCGTAATTTTCAAATACAAATCAAATTCAATTATTAAAAATTATCTAATTTAAATTCTAATGAAAAATTCAAAATTTTTAGCTTTAACACTAGTAACAATCCTTTCTTTTTCTTCTTGTAACAACGACGATCCCGAAATAGTAAATGAAGAAGAATTAATTACCACAGTAACCACAACGCTTACTGCTGGTGCCAGTGTAATAACTTTAAAATCGGTAGATTTGGATGGTGATGGACCGAATAAGCCTGTTGTTACCGTTTCGGGTGATTTAAAAACAAATACCACTTATAATGGGACCACTTCTTTTTTGAACGAAAGTGTTACACCCGCTGATAATATTACCAAAGAAATTCTGGAAGAAGGTGATGCACATCAATTGTTTTATCAATCCCCTACCGCGATAGGAATTTTTAGTTACGGAGATCAGGATAAAAACGGAAAACCAATAGGTTTGACTTTTACCTTAAAAACGGGTACCAATGCAACTTCAGGAAATCTAACTGTTACTTTGCGCCATGAGCCTAACAAGAACGCTACGGGTGTTGTGTCAGGTGATATTACGAATGCTGGAGGTGCTACAGATGCTTTTGTTACTTTTCCTGTAAAAGTTAACTAATTTCCAAACACATTTTTTTAAAGCACTGCTTTGATTGGCAGTGCTTTTTTTTGGCTATTGATTGTTAAAATAAAAATAAAAGACTACAAAAATAATGTGTTTTAAAGGGGTATTCTAACGATTGCGATTGTTAATATTCTGAAAAACTCGGTCAATTTTCTCTTTGAAATTTATAAAAATGGTAATTTTAAGGCATCTATATATATAAATTCATGGAAGAAGTTGCCAAAGTAAGTAAATATGAATTGGGCGAAATGCTGTTGGAAATTGGCTCAATTTTGATGGTTTCTGGAGCGAATACAGAGCGTATAAAAGTTACGATTAGTAGAATAGCCCGCGCTTTTGGTTGTGAATCTGAGCTTTTAATTACTAACCACGCTTTGATGATTACCTTAATTTATCAAAACAAGCACAAAACGTTTACCAATGTAAAATGGGTACCCAACATGCATCTTAATTTCAATCTGATTTCTGAGATCAGTATCATGAGCTGGAAAATCGTATTGGAAAAATGGAGCGTAGAACGGGTAAATCAAGAATTGGCTACCTTAAATAGAAAGCCACTTTATCCAAGATTTTTAGTGTTAACAATGGTAGCACTTGCGGGTGCTTCTTTTTGTCGGTTGTTAGGCGGGGATTTTATCGAACTTTTAGCGTGTTTTGTGGCAACGTTTGCGGGGCTTTTTGTGCGACAGGAAGCTATGAAAATGAAATTCAATTTTTATCTATGCGTCTTTTTTGGAGCAGCTACAGCAGCCATAGTTTCTGGGCTATATTTTTATTTTAATCCACAACTTACCTATATTCATGCATTTTCAACTTCGGTTTTGTTTTTGATTCCAGGAGTACCCATGATGAATGCCGTTGCAGATTTGATTGATGGGAATATTTTGAATGGAATAACTAGAGGTGTCAATGTTTTGATTATTGCATTCGCGATAGCTTTAGGATTGTTAATGGGGTTGTTAATTTATAATTTCTAAGTCATGGATATTGTATTTTTTTTAGAAAAAGGAATTTGGTTGGGCTGCGCGGCATTAGGTTTTGGGATGTTATTTAATGTCCCCAAAAGAGCCTTGACTTCTATTTTTGTCATAGGCGCATTGGGTGGTTTAATGAAGTTTTTTATGTTAGAATTTGAAATTGGAATTGTGCTTGCAGTACTATGCGGTGCGACTTTAATAGGTTTTTTGAGTGTTTTTGCTGCCCATAAGCGCAATTGTCCTCCGATTACTTTCTCCATTCCGGCCGTAATTCCGATGATTCCTGGATTGTATGCTTACAAAGCGATGATTGGTATTATTAAACTCACATCAGAGAAAGACCCTATGGTGTATTCAAAAATGTTCTTTGAAGCGCTAAACAATGGTTTGACCGCTTTATTTGTTCTTATCGTTTTAGCCACAGGCGTTGCTATTCCGTTACTGGTTTCTAGAAAATCAACGGTAAAGAGAATTCAAATCGACGAAAAATAAGTGTTTTAAGATGCCAAAATTTTGCAAAATCAGTAGCTTTTTTCTTGTGATTTTCTTAAATTTGAGTATAACATTAAAAACACCTAACTATGAAAGTGCAAATTAACACCGACAAGCATATCGAAGGACATGAAAGAGTTGAAGCTTATTTTACTGCAGAAATAGTCAAATCATTAGCTCGTTTTGAAGATAAAATAACGAGAGTTGAAGTTCATTTTGGAGACGAAAATAGTTACAAATCAGGAATTGATGATAAACGTTGTTTGATTGAAGTAAGACCTGTGAATTGTCAGCCAATTGCCGTAACAGAACATGCAAACACTATAGAAAGAGCCTTTCATGGTGCCATCGATAAAATCAAACGTTCTATAACCACAGCCTTTGAAAAGCAAAAAGTATAGTAACTCGCAAGAGTGCATAAAAAAAAGGCAATGTCAAATAAGTCATTGCCTTTTTTTATGGGTATAATGCAATTAGAAAGTTAAAGCAGCACCCAGCTGGAATACTTGATTTTTAGCATCACTATTTTTAATGACTTCATTCAAACTACTGATGTACCTTGCATTTACTGACAAGCCAAAGGGAAGATTGATCGAAGCTCCAAAAGCCCACGCGGCATCAAAAGTTTTGAAATCCGGATTGCCCAATCCTCTTACTTTATCGCTTACTTTGAATCCAAATTGAGGTCCTGTTTCTACACTTACAATTTTTAAAGCATATAATTTAGCCAAAATTGGCACTTGGATGTAGCTTAAATCAACATCGGAAATTGCAGTACTGAATCCTTGCTTAGAGAATTGTACTTCGGGCTGGATGTACAATAATTTGTCTAAAAGGGGTACTTCTTTGTAAAGTCCAACATAGTATCCGTCTCTGTTAGTTGTGTTGCCTAATTTACCCTCGCTTACATTCGAGAAGTTATACCCCGCCCGAACTCCAAGTCCTTGTGCAAAAGCATTTTTAGAAAAGCTTATTAAAAGAACTGCGACTAATAATACTTGAATTTTTTTCATAATGAATAGACTATTTAATTGTTTTGTAGATCAAATTTAGGATAAAAAATACAGCCTTTGAAGTGTCTACCCGTTTTTTTAGAATTAAATAACGTTTTGATTAAAGTTGTCATAAAGTCGTTAATTTTGTGGTCGAAACCATATTAAATAGCTATTGATCATGAACAAGAAATCTTTTTTAGTACTGATTGTTATCCTTTTTGGGTTGAATTCCCATGCACAGCAAGAAACTAGCACGCAACAGCAAATTGCTTCGCTTTTAGACAGTTGGCACAAAGCAGCCGCACAAGCACAATATGATATTTATTTTGATTTAATGACTCCCGATGCAATATTCATTGGGACAGATGCTACAGAAAATTGGGATAAGAAGGCTTTTCAAGCTTTTGCAAAACCGTATTTTGATAAAGGCAAAGCTTGGAATTTTACTGCGGTCGAGCGTCATATTTTTGTTGACAAAAGCGGAAAGCTAGCTTGGTTTGATGAGTTGTTGACTACGCAGATGAAAATTTGTAGAGGCTCAGGCGTATTGGTCAAAATAGGCAACCAATGGAAAATCCAGCATTATGTGCTTTCTATGACTATTCCAAATGAAAATGTGAATGAAGTAGTGAAAATCAAAACACCTTTAGAAGATACCTTGTTGAAGAAATTGACAGACAAAGGGTAGTCTTCGTTTTTTTGTTGGCTAAAGCAAGCCTTCTAATATAATTGCTTATTTTTGCGCAAAATAGTCAAGAAAAGTGGGAAGCAAGAATAAATTAAAAAGGTTCAAGGAAAATGAAACATTCAATAATGTGTTTCAACCAACTAGAGAAGAAGTAGTAGGGGAGTTGTTTCCTCTAAAAGGAAAATGGAATACAGAATTCTTCAATAATGACAATCCACTTGTTTTGGAATTGGGTTGTGGAAAAGGAGAATACTCCGTTGGATTGGCTGAGCGCTATCCTAATAAAAATTTTATTGGTATCGACATCAAAGGGGCTCGTTTTTGGAGAGGAGCAAAAACCGCAGTAGAATCGGGTTTACATAATGTAGCTTTTGTGCGTACTCAAATCGAATTGATTCATCATATTTTTGCTGAAAATGAAGTGGACGAAATTTGGATTACTTTTCCCGATCCACAGATCAAATACAAGAGAACTAAGCATCGTATGACAAACTCAGAGTTCTTGCAATTGTATAAAAAAATCCTCAAAAAAGACGGTATCGTTAATCTTAAAACGGATTCGGAGTTTATGCATGGCTACACTTTGGGTCTTTTGCATGGCGAAGGACATGAGGTTATTTACGCAAATCATAATGTGTATAAAAATGAAGGAAGTCCTGAAGAAGTAACTGCTTTTCAAACTTTTTATGAAAAACAGTATTTAGCGGTTAACAAAGCCATCACTTTTATCCGTTTTAAAATAAAACCATAAGTTAGGGCTATTTAGGCTTTTTCTATTCCAATAACAATATGCATATACTTGCTCTCTTCTTTTTAGGATTTATTAGCGCTTTCGTAGGGATTTCTCCTCCAGGATTAATCAATATGACGGCAGTAAAAGTGAACCTAAAAGAGGGGAAGTCAACAGCTATGTGGTTTGTTCTTGGAGCCATCATCATTATTTTTATTCAAACTTTTTTAGCTCTTCTCTTTGCGCGGGTCATCGATAAGAGTCCTTCACTTATCTTATTGCTTCGCGAAATGGGGTGTGTGATTTTTGCATTGCTTACGTTGTACTTTCTTTTCATTGCCAAAAAGCCCAAATTAAAACAAGGTTCAATTAAGAAATACAGCAATAGTTCTCGTTTTTTTCTTGGAGTATTGCTGTCTGCGTTGAATTTTTTTCCGATTCCCTATTATGTGCTTTTGGGAATTACTTTTGCCTCCTATCAGTTGTTTAGCTTTGATTTTACCTCTATTTTGATCTTTGTTATGGGAGTAGCTTCGGGGGCTTTTTTGGTGTTTTACGGCTATGTGGTTTTCTTCACAAAGATTGAATCCAAAGCCGATTTTTTTATTCAAAATATGAACAAAATTATTGGTTCAATCACCGGAATAGTGACCTTGATTACTTTTTGGAATATTTTAAAATATTACGACCTTCTCCTATTTTAATACTGATGGAAGAAACAAACTTTTTTGATCGTGTTTATGCTATTGTCAAGCAAATTCCCCATGGAAAAGTGACTTCTTATGGTGCTATTGCTAAGGCTTTGGGAACCACTCGTTCTGCTCGTATGGTAGGTTGGGCGATGAATGCTTCGCATCATTTAGCCGATGTACCTGCTCATCGTGTTGTGAATCGTAAAGGACTTCTAACAGGAAAACTTCATTTTGATGGAACGAATTTAATGCAGCAATTGCTAGAGAATGAAGGTATTGCTGTTAAAGACAATCAGATAGTAAATTTTGAAGCTCATTTTTGGGAACCTTCCATAGTTCAAGAATAATTATGGATGTTTTTTGAGTCAAAAAAACTGTTGCTTAAAGTTTTCTTAAAACACTACTTTTGAAGTGATTTCTCTTATTTTTCTATCAATTATTTCAATTTTTTACTAATTGAATACAAGAATTAACCATTATCTTTGTGACTCAAAAAAAAATCTTGTGTAAGATTAATTTAGATAAATATTTAATTCATGAAACTAGATAGAAAAGAAATACTAAAGGCTTTAGAAACAATTACTATTGCCGGAGAAGGAAAGAATATGGTGGAGAGTGGCGCAATTGCCAATGTAGTGACTTTTGGAGATGAAGTGGTAGTTGATTTGGTTTTGCATACTCCAGCCATGCACATTAAAAAACGAGCGGAAGACGATATCAAAAAAACGATTTTGGAAAAAGTTGCAGCCGAGGCAAAAATCAAAATCAATACGAAGGTAGAAGTACCGGACAAGCCAGAAATAAAGGGCAAAGCCATTCCTGGAATTAAAAATATAATTGCTGTAGCCTCTGGAAAAGGAGGAGTAGGAAAATCTACTGTTACGGCAAACTTGGCAGTTTCATTAGCCAAAATGGGGTTTAGTGTTGGAGTATTAGATGCTGATATTTACGGGCCATCCATGCCAATCATGTTCGATGTTGAAAATGAAAAACCAATCTCTATTGAAGTAGACGGAAAGTCAAAAATGAAACCCGTTGAAAGTTATGAAGTAAAAATGCTATCTATTGGCTTTTTTACCTCACCTAGTCAGGCGGTAATTTGGAGAGGTCCAATGGCGTCTAAGGCTTTGAACCAAATGATTTTTGATGCTAATTGGGGTGAATTAGACTTTATGTTGATTGACTTGCCACCAGGAACAGGAGATATTCATTTATCAATTATGCAATCTTTACCTGTAACAGGTGCTGTTGTAGTGAGTACTCCCCAAGCGGTTGCTTTGGCAGATGCTAAAAAAGGAGTGGCCATGTTCATGTCTGAAGCGATCAATGTTCCTGTTTTGGGTATTATTGAGAATATGGCTTATTTTACGCCACAAGAACTTCCTGATAATAAATACTATATCTTTGGAGAAGCAGGTGCACGTGATTTGGCCAAAGATTTAGGAGTGCCTTTCTTGGGAGAAGTGCCCATTGTACAATCTATCCGTGAGGCAGGAGATTATGGTAGGCCTGCGGCTTTGCAAACGGATTCCATTATTGGAACTATTTTTGAGTCTATTACGCGTAATGTCGTAGAAGAGACTGTAAAAAGAAATGAAAGTTTACCAGCAACCGAAGCCATAAAAATTACTACTATGGCAGGTTGTTCCTCGGTAAAAAAATAATTAATTAAAAACACCATCACAAAGGAAACTTATGGATGGTGTTGTTAAATTTAAAATCAAAATGACAACAGAAGAATTAACGGAAAATGTAATCAAAGCATTAGACGAAATTAGACCTTTTCTTAAATCTGATGGAGGTGATATAACTCTCATTGGAATAGAAGACGATAAACACGTGAAAGTGCGATTGGAAGGCGCTTGCACTAGTTGTAGTGTTAATCAAATGACGCTGAGAGCTGGCGTGGAAACTACTATTAAAAAATTTGCTCCTCAAATCGAAACGGTTGTAAACGTGATGTGATACAGGAATAGGGGATGACTTTTTATAAAAATCATTTTTGCTTTTGAGTTTTTAAAACGTATTCCGATGTCGAGATAAATTTAGTGTTGTATTCATTTTTTTCTTGTTTTGGTAGAAAAATGTACGAATAATTCATATTTATTTTCTTTGTTTATTTGAGAAAAAAATTATATTTGAGTTATTAACCATAAATTAACCAATTATGAAAAAACAGTACTTATTTTTTATGTTGCTTTTGTCTCTTTTTACGGGCTATGGACAAGAACTTATTCAAGAAGCGGAGGTTTCAAAAGCTTATATCGGATATGATGGGGAATGGCAGAATACTTCGTTTAAAACGCCAGTAAAAGTGTTTTCGAATCGGTTAGGGTTTTTGAAAATTGCTGGGGCTGATTTTTTAATCAAGCTTAGTGGAGACAAAGCAAAAATGGAAGAAAACACGGCTTATGATTCTGCAGAATTGACTTATCCTGAATTAGTAAATACAAAAAATGAAAAAAATGGTTTGGTGAATACTACTTATAAGGGAAAACTAGTCTATAAAACCATAGATGGAGTGTATACTCCTGATGTGACTGTAGTATTTACCATAAATCAAGCGGATATACTTCGTTTGAAAATTAGTAACAATAGAAATAGTAAAGAATATATTTTAGATCTTCAGATCAAATAAATAATAAGGAATTTTAGATAATGGATGTTTTAATAAAGATTAAAGATAGAGAAGGGGTTGTTCACGAATTGCAAGCACCTACGGATATGGCAATGAACATTATGGAATTGTGCAAAGCCTATGAGTTGCCAGTTGAAGGAACTTGTGGCGGAATGGCCATGTGTGCTTCTTGCCAGTGTTATGTGCTCAATGAGGTTGAATTACCTCCTATGGGTGATGATGAAGAAGCCATGCTATCGGAAGCTTTTTATGTGAAATCCAATAGTCGTTTAGGTTGTCAAATTCCAATAACGGAAAGCCTTGAAGGCCTTGAGTTAGAATTGGCCCCAGAAAATTAAAATTAAGCCCTGTCATAATAAGATGGGGCTTTATTTTTGAACTATTACGTTCGCTTTTGGCGCTATTCTTTCAACAAATAAGGAATATGCTTTTTCTGAAGGATGAAGGCCATCTGTAGCTACTAAATAAGTTTCTTTTAATCCTTGTCTTGTGATGTCGGTTATGTTGATAAAAGTAATGCCATTGGCATCGCAATAACTTTTTGCAAATGCATTATACCGATCGATTTCCGTTGAGATTTTGGTAGGAGTTCCAAATTGTTGACCGAATGGAGTGTAAGCATAATCAGGGATCGAAACCACTATAACATTGTCTTTATTGCCTTTTGCTAATGTGATGGCTGTTTGTGCCAATTGCGGAAACTCTCTTTCGTAAATACCAAATTCCCTGTTTTGATATTGATTGTTTACGCCTATAAGTAAGGTTACCAAGTTATAATCGGTAGTGGGTTGCTGTTCTTTAATCGCATTGATTAAATTAGAAGTCGTCCAGCCCGTTTGCGCAATGATTTTTAGGTCAACCGATAAACCAGGAATCGTAGTCTCTAGTTTTTTCTTTAATTGCTCAGGGAACCGACACGTAAGACACACACTTTGTCCAATCGTATAGCTATCTCCAAGGGCGATATAAGAAACTTTCTTGCTTACGGGTTGTGGCTGAGGTTGAGGTGCTGGGGTAGTTTCAGGTTTAGGAACAAGAGTTGTGTTTTCGCTAGAACATTGGTTGAAAAAAAGCACCACAACCATCATAATGAAGTGTTGTAGTGCTGTTTTTATAGGTTTCGAAAACTGTGTCATACCCTTTTTTTAAGCGGTTTCCATCGTTAAACTCAATTGTTCTTCGATACCATCCCAAAGGCCTATTCTTTTTTCTAACGCTAGAATGGAAATTGCTTCAACTTCTTCCCATTTTTTAGGATCATTTCCGCAAAGCTCTGTAATCATTTGCATGGCCATTGGTCCGTGTTCGTCTGCATCCAATTCAATATGTCTTTCGAAATAGTAAATCAATTGTTTTAAATCCGTTTCTGGAAAGTTTTTTTGAAAGTTTTGCAGTATTTCAGTAAACATACTCGGAATCAAATCTTCTCTTCCGAAAGTGAAAGCTGCGGCGATTTCGTGAGATTTACCGTGTTCAATTACCTGAAAGGTAAAATCTAAAAAGGATTTTATTTTTGGGTGTAATTGACTTTTCTTGATGGCAACAAATATGTTTTGGATGGATTGTACTTCCTCTAAAAAAGTTTTAATACCTGATGTGTCTGCACCACAAGCTTCCATAGCTTCTAAGTACATTTCGAAGTGACTTAAGCGTCTACCATCAATACTGAGGTCAGTTTCTTCGGCCAAAACAATTTCGTTAATTAAATAGCGTGTTTCTGGATTGGGAGTAGCAAACCATGGCGTTGTCGTGCATGTTAGTTTGGCTTGCAAAGCTTTCAAAAGAGACATAAAGTCCCATACGGCATATACATGAGATTCTAAAAAACTATGTAAATCTTCTAGGGTTTGTACTTTATGATATAAACTATGGTTTAAAAGCTGCTCCTTTTGGGTAGCTATCTTTGAATTGATGTAGGTAATATTCATTGGGATTTTTTTGTAAAATTAAAAAAGCTTCCTGTTACCAAGAAGCTTCTATAATTGATTTTATCAATACTTTAATATTTGTTTATCTTATTTAAAAGCTGCAATTCCTGTAATGTCCATTCCTGTGATTAATAAATGAATATCGTGGGTGCCTTCATACGTAATTACCGATTCTAAATTCATCATATGGCGCATGATGGAATATTCGCCTGTGATTCCCATTCCGCCCAGAATTTGTCTGGCTTCACGAGCTATATTGATAGCCATGTCTACATTATTTCTTTTGGCCATAGAGATTTGAGCCGTTGTTGCTTTTCCTTCATTTCTCAAGACACCTAATCTCCAAGTTAGCAACTGTGCTTTGGTGATTTCGGTAATCATTTCGGCCAATTTTTTTTGTTGCAATTGGGTTCCTGCGATAGGTTTGTCAAATTGAATACGCTCTTTGGCATAACGCAAAGCCGTATCATAACAATCCATAGCTGCGCCAATTGCGCCCCAAGCTATACCGTAACGAGCAGAATCTAAACAACCCAGAGGTGCGCCTAATCCTGATTTGTTTGGCAGCAAGTTTTCTTTTGGAACTTTTACATTATCAAAAATCAATTCTCCAGTTGCCGAAGCTCTTAAAGACCATTTGTTGTGGGTTTCAGGAGTGGTGAATCCTTCCATGCCGCGTTCTACGATTAAACCGTGAATTCGTCCTTCTTCGTTCTTCGCCCAAACTACAGCAATATCAGCAAAAGGAGCGTTAGAAATCCACATTTTCGCACCATTTAATAAATAATGATCACCTTTATCTTTAAAGTTAGTGGTCATGCCGCCAGGGTTTGAACCGTGGTCAGGTTCCGTCAATCCAAAACAGCCCATGAATTCTCCAGTAGCTAGTTTGGGTAGGTATTTCATGCGTTGTTCTTCGTTGCCGTATTTCCAAATGGGATACATTACCAAAGATGACTGTACTGATGAAGTAGAACGCACGCCAGAATCACCACGTTCAATTTCTTGCATGATCAATCCGTAAGATATTTGATCCAATCCCGCACCGCCATATTCAACGGGAATATACGGGCCAAAACCGCCAATTTCTCCTAAACCTTTGATGATTTGTTTTGGAAATTCTGCTTTTTGAGCATAGTCTTCTATGATAGGGGATACTTCTCTTTTTACCCAAGCTCTTGCTGCGTCGCGCACTAACTTGTGTTCTTCGGTTAATAAATCGTCAAGATTATAATAATCAGGAGATTGAAATAAGTCTGGTTTCATGGTTCGAAAATTTTATGGCAACAAATCTACATAAAGAAATATAACAAAACTATTCAAAAATGTTATAATTTTTAAAATCAGTTGTTTTTAGATTGAAATATAAAATTACACCTAAAATAGTTTATTTATAATGTATGAAGTCTAATTTATTTTAAATAAAATTAAAGATTACTTTTTACATCTTCAAATAAAAATCCTTAGTTAATTCAATATATTCTGGAGTGTAGACGTGTCTTGCGGTTTCGATAACCAATTCGTCAATTGGTAAATCAGTAGTTTCATTTCGGCTAAAAGCCAATAAACTACGTTTGATTTCTGTAGTAGGTGTTCCTTTGACACGTGTGATTTTCAAAGGATACAATTCGAATTCGTTCGCCAAAGCCATAAAATTTTCTTCTTCTTTGAAGGGTATAATGACTGCAAAAATCCCCTGTTCAGAAAGTAGTAAATCAGCCGCTTCGAGTAATTGCTCAAAAGGCATGGCATCTTGAAATCGTGCTAAATCGCGTGATTCGTTTTCGGTTTTGTAATCTTCGGAATAGAAAGGGGGGTTGGAAACAATCAAATCATATTCGTCTTCGGGTTCTTCTATAAATTCATCCAAACCGGCATGAAAACAAAACAAACGATCGTTCCAAGGTGAATTTTCGAAGTTATCGGTTGCTTGTTCGTAAGCAGCTTCGTCTATTTCTAAAGCATCAATTTGCTGTGCGGCGCTTCTTTGTGCTAACATCAAAGCGATGATGCCTGTTCCAGTACCAATATCTAAAATGCTGAAAGGATGATTGTCAATAGGAGCCCAAGCGCCCAATAAAACACCATCGGTGCCAATTTTCATAGCACAACGGTCTTGTTCAACAAAAAAGTTTTTGAATTGGAATTTTGACATAAAGATTTCAGATTGTAGATTGACGAGTGTTAACCCGAACGATAATGAACTAGCGAAGTATTTCTGATTTTTTCGATTAACCGAATAAACAAATAACCGATTAAACTTTACAGGTACATTTCAATCAATCCCTCTGGCAAATCCATGATGACTTTTTTGTTTTCACGGTCTACTTTTACCAAGAAATGGTCAATCATTGGGATTAAGATTTCTGCGTCGCCTTTTAGTACTTCAAATAAAGGTTGTGCAGTGGTGTCGTTGATAGATTGGATTTCTCCAACATAGCCTAAACGTTGGTCTTCAATTTCAAATCCGATTACTTCGTGAAAATAAAATTTGTTACCGCTCAATTTGGGTAACATTTTTAATGGAAGGTAGATGTCGTTTCCGATAAGTGCATCGGCTTGTTCCTCGGTAGTAATATCCTCAAAACGGATGCGTAAAAAGTCGTTTTTGTGCAGGGAACTACTTTCAATAAAAAAAGGAACCAAGTGTTTGTTGTGGTCAACAAACACTGATTCCAAGTTTTCGTATAACTCAGGTTCGTCCGTGTCTAGATAAGCTAGGACTTCCCCTTTGAAACTAAATTTTTTAGCGATTTTACCTAAATAGAAACAGTCCTTTTTATGCATTGTCGCTGGGTAAAATTAAGCCTCAGTTGTTTCGTTATTCTCTTCTGCAGCTGGAGCTTCTTCAGCTTCAACTTCAGCAACTTCTTCAGCAGGAGTTGCAGCAGCAATAGCGTCAGCTTCAGCTTGAGCAGCAGCAGCTAAACGTTTTGCATTTACTTCTTGTTCTGCTTTCAAAGCTTTTGCTTTTTCAGCAGCTTGAGCTTTAGTCAAACCTTCTTTTTTAGCATCCACTTTACCAGCTTTTGCTTCTAACCAAGCAGCTAATTTTGCATCAGCTTGTTCTTGAGTTAAAGCTCCTTTACGGATACCTCCATCAAGGTGGTGTTTCAATAAAGCACCTTTGTAAGAAAGAATTGCTCTTGCAGTATCAGTGGGTTGAGCACCATTGTGCAACCATTTCACTGCACTATCCAAATTTAATTCGATAGTTGCTGGGTTAGTGTTTGGATTGTAAGTACCGATTTTCTCTAAGTATTTACCATCTCTTTTTGAGCGAGCATCTGCTGCTACAACCCAGTAAAAAGGTTTTTGTTTTTTACCGTGTCTTTGTAATCTAATTTTTACTGACATAATCTTGTGATTAAATTTTGAGGTACTCGACCTCGATTAATTGAGGGTGCAAAGATACATTTTTTATTTAAAAAAACTAAAACGGACTTATATTATTAAGCCATAGAATTTTAATCCCAGATTGCAAACTGTTTTTTGATGGTTTGAAGAGAAAAAAAGAATAGATTTGCAGTCCATAATTGTGATTTGTGTCAAATGAAAAAAACGCTATTTATTATTATTTTGTCCTTGTTTATGAGCTCATGTTCTGATGAGGTGGTTTTTAATACTCCTTCGGTTCAAGGATTAATGAACACTATTTTTTGGCGCGCTCTTCAGAGTAAAGCGACTTTGTCTAAAGACGGAACAATAGCGATAGAAGCTGTTACTTTGGAGGAAACCTTGACATTACATCTTTCTTCCACTCAAGTAAAAACCTATGTCTTGGATAATAATACGATAGATTATGTGTCCTATACATCACGCGAAACTACTCCTACAACTACTCTTTCTTCGCAGGACGGAAAAGGAACAGGTAAAATTACGATTACCGAGTATGATGCAATAAAAAATACGATTAGTGGCACTTTTAGTGTTGTGATTCCTTATGTTGCTACAGATACTCAAGAATCTAAAGAATTTTATTTTTCACAAGGTGTTTTTTACAAAGTTCCAGTAGCTCCAGAAGTGGTGACTTTAATCAAATAGTCTAGTTATTAAATTGTTACAAGTGGTAGCGAAATATTTTTTTTTCACAATAATTGTATAATTATTGTATTACATAGTAGATTACAATAAAATAAGATTACATTTGTTGCATTATTATAAATAAGTACTTATGAACATTTTTGTTGGAAGTCTTCCATTCAGTATTGAGGAAGCAGATTTAAGAGAGTCTTTCGAGGCTTACGGAGCAGTAGATTCAGTTAAAATTATTACTGATAAATTTACTGGTAGAAGTAAAGGGTTTGGTTTTGTTGAGATGCCAAACGACGCGGAAGCTCAAAAAGCAATTGACGAATTAAATGGTGCTACTGTTCAAGGACGTGCAATTGTGGTTAACAAATCTGAGCCAAAACCAGAAGGCGAAAGAAGAAGTTTCAACAACAACCGTGGTGGTGATTCACGCGGAGGTTACGGAAACAACCGCGGTGGTGGTGACAGAGGAGGAAGATATTAATATTTTTTTCTAGTATAAAAAAAGGGAACAGTTGAAAAATTGTTCCCTTTTTTGTTTCCTCACCCCCTGCGCTCTCCGAAGGAGCGGGGGCTGAAGAATGTTTTTTTGTTTTACAAATTGGCCACTAACCAATCACCAACTTCACTTGTTTTATAAGTTTTACCTCCATTAGGTGCTAAATCTTCGGTAACGATTCCTTCTTCTAGTGATTTGTTTACTACAGTTCTGATGGCTTGTGCTTCGTCTTTTAATCCAAAAGCATCCTCAAACATCATTGCAGCAGATAAAATGGTAGCCAATGGATTCGCGATGTTTAATCCCGTAGCTTGTGGGTAAGATCCATGAATGGGCTCGTATAATGAGGTGTGTTCTCCAACAGAAGCGGAAGGCATTAATCCCATTGAACCTGAAATTACAGAAGCTTCATCGGTTAATATGTCTCCAAATAAATTTTCGGTAATCAATACGTCATAAGAGTTAGGCCATTGTACCAAACGCATTGCGACTGCATCTACAAATTCATAACTCACTTCTACTTCTGGATAGTCTTTTTCCATAGCTTGAACCGTTTCTCTCCAAAGACGAGAGGTTTCTAACACATTAGCTTTATCTACACAGCATAATTTCTTAGAACGCGTCATGGCTAATTCGAAACCTTTTTTCGCCAAACGTTGTACTTCAGCTCTAGTGTACACACAATTGTCAAAAGCAGTTTCGCCATCATCTCTTCTTCCTTTTTCACCAAAATAAATTCCGCCTGTTAATTCTCTTAGGAAAATCAAATCTGTTCCTTCGATACGCTCTTTTTTTAAAGGAGAATTGTCAATTAATGAAGGAAAAGTAAAAGTTGGTCGTACATTGGCAAACAATCCTAATTTTTTACGCATTAGTAACAATCCTTGTTCCGGACGAACGGGTGCACTTGGATTGTTGTCGTATTTTGGATGTCCAATAGCTCCAAACAAAACCGCATCGGCTTTCATACATATTTCGTGCGTTTCGTCAGGGTAAGGTACGCCAACAGCATCAATAGCACAAGCACCAGTTAAGGCAGGTGTCCAAGTGATCTCATGATTGAATTTTTTGGCAATGGCATCCGATACTTTTACGGCTTCGTTGATGACTTCTGGTCCGATGCCGTCTCCGGCTAAAAGGGCAATATTTAATTTCATTATAAATTATTTATTTAAAGATTGAATTATTTGAAGATGTAAAGATTGGCGTTTTAATTTTTCAATCTTTTCAATCATTTCATTTTTTAATTAGTAACTACATTCAACATTTTCTGCGTGGCAATGATAGCGGCAACAGTTTGGTCCGAATCTAATCCTCGTGTTTTAAATTCTTTTCCACTGATTGTCCAAGTGATGACTGTTTCGCACAAAGCATCTGAGCTACTGCCAGGAGGTATTCTTACGGCATAGTCGATGAGCTTAGGTAAAGTCATTTTTTTGCTTTTGTAAATCTTGTTGAGGGCATTCATAAAAGCATCAAATTGTCCGTCGCCTTGTGCATTTTCTTCTATAACTTCGCCATCAATTTTTAGGCAAAGTGTAGTAGAAGGACGCATTCCTTTGGCATGAACCAAAACATAAGATTGCACCACAACCCTTTCTTGATAGGACTGACTGTCTAAAACATCCGAAATGATATAAGGTAAATCTTCTTTGGTAACCGTTTCTTTTTTGTCACCCAACTCGATGATGCGTTGTGTGACGAGTTTTAGATCTTCGGGATTAAGTTGTAAACCTAATTCTTGAAGATTTTTTTCGATATTGGCTTTGCCTGATGTTTTTCCAAGCGCGTATTTTCGTTTTCTTCCAAATCGCTCAGGCAATAAATCGTTAAAATAAAGATTATTCTTGTTGTCTCCATCGGCATGAATACCAGCGGTTTGAGTAAAAACATTATCTCCAACTATGGGTTTGTTCGCCGGAATTCTATATCCAGTAAAAGTTTCTACAAGTTTGCTAACTGAGTATAGAGAAGTTTCTTTGATATTGATTTTTACTTGAGGTAAAAAATCATTGATAACGGCAACGGTACTCTCCAAAGGAGCATTTCCGGCGCGTTCTCCCATTCCATTTACAGTTACGTGTAAACCGCTGATTCCAGCTTTTATGGCTTCCATGACATTGGCAACACTAAGATCATAATCGTTATGTGCATGAAAATCAAAGTGAATGTCAGGGTATTTTTGTGTGATTTTAGAAACAAATTCAAAAGTATCCGAAGGAATTAATACGCCCAACGTATCAGGAAGTAAAATTCTCTTAACGGGCTGTTGTGTGATAAAGGCCAAGTATTGAAATACATACTCGGGAGAATTGCGCATACCGTTACTCCAATCTTCGAGGTAGACATTGGTAGCAATTCCGTTTTGATGTGCCAAAGCTATAGCTTGAGCAATTTCATCAAAATGCTGTTGGGGCGTTTTTTTTAACTGATGGGTCAGATGATTCAGGGAACCTTTGGTTAGCAAATTTTGAACTTTGGCGCCAGCTTTCTTCATCCATTCAATAGAAATTCCGCCATCAACAAATGATAAAACCTCTATTCGATTCGTATAGCCTTTCGTAGCGGCCCAATCCATAATGCCTTTTACGCCTTGAAACTCTCCTTCACTCACTCGAGCAGAAGCAATTTCGATGCGATCAATATGCAATTCTTCTAATAATAATTGAGCAATGGTTAGTTTTTCAGCAGCCGAAAACGATACGCCCGAAGTTTGTTCTCCATCGCGCAAGGTCGTGTCCATTATTTCAATTTTTCTTTTTTCCATATTGCTTTTTGTATTCCTTTTAAAAAGGGTATTATATGTTTTTACTATTCTACTTTAATTTCAAATAGACTTAATGTTATTCCTTCATAATGTTTGGGTAAACCCTCATAATCTGGAGTGATAATTCCAAGGAAATTAAACCCACATTTTTGATAATATTCAATTAAAGATTCATTATCGCCCCAAGTATCCATTCTCAAAAAATCCAAATTATTTTCTTTTGCAAATGGCAATCCCCAATCGATTATTTTTTCCACAAAATGTTGTCCTCTAAATTTAGGATGCGTTACTATTCGGTGAAAATAAACGGCTTTGTCACTATTTTTCTCTTTCCAAATGCTTTTGTCTTCAAATGTTATGGCAAAAACACAAGCAATTTCGTTGTCAATTCTAATTTTCCATTGGCGGTTTTCAGCTATTTCTTTTTCTACTAAGGTTCTGTCAAAACCTTGCCATTGTTTGTTGAATTTCGTTTTTTGATAGGCAATCGCCATATCGTAAAATTCAAAAATGCTATCTATGTCTTCAATCGTGCTGGGCTTGAAATTCATCTTGATAATTTTTATAGCTATTTAGCCCATTGCTGATTTTAAATTGCCTCCTGCTTTAGCTGGAGGTAAATGAATGAATGTCGTCGAATAGGCTTTAGCCAAAACAGCAAAACATTTTGGCTAAAGCCATTGAGCACTATTTCAATTTCATTCCTCCAGCTAAAGCTGGAGGCAATTCAATTTTTTGTGTAATTGTATCTAAGATTAGAATGCAGTAGTGCGACTTCTAAAATCATACTCCTTTATATATAATACACCTGACAGTTTTAGAAAAAGCCATCAGGTGTTATTTTAAATTGTACTGTATTTTTCAGTACTACTTTATTTATAAACAGATTTACTGAATACTAAATACTATAAATTGAGCACTCCCTAATAAGGCAGTTTATCTGCAAACCCTGTAATTTCTTCTTTAATGTTTTGCAAGTAGTCAATATCATCAAATCCGTTAATCATATTGTTCTTTTTGTACCCATTAATATCAAAAGACTCTTTTTGCCCCGTTACTTTAAGTGTAATGGTTTGCTCTGGCAAATTGATTTCCAATTCTGTCTTTGGATCGACTTCGATTGCTTTGAAAATAGTATCCGCAAATTCCGGGCTTACTTGAACTGGCAAAACACCAATATTCAAGCAATTTCCTTTGAAGATATCTGCAAAGAAACTAGAAACTACGGCACGGAATCCATAATCGTAAACTGCCCAAGCTGCGTGTTCTCTTGAAGAACCTGAACCAAAGTTTTTTCCGCCCACTAATATTTTTCCGCTGTATGTTGCGTCGTTTAAAACGAAATCTGCTTTTGGAGTATCGTCTCCATTGTATTTCCAGTCTCTGAAAAGGTTGTCTCCAAAAGCTTCACGTTTTGTGGCTTTCAAGAAACGAGCTGGAATGATTTGATCGGTATCCACGTTTTCTATCGGTAGTGGCACTGCACTACTGGTAAGGATGGTAAATTTATCGTATGCCATGGGAATTTTAGATTTTAGATTAACGATTTTAGATTGTTGATTTATGTGTAGAAATCAAATCTTGTCCGCTAATTTTGTATTAAATATATTGTAAAAAGTCATTGTGATGAAGAATTTAGTTTTCCAACGAAATCTGAAATTAAAAATCGTTAATCTACATTCTTAAATCATTAAATCTCTAGGATCTGTCAGTTTTCCAGTAACAGCAGCAGCAGCAGCCATAATTGGACTAGCCAATAACGTTCTTGAACCAGGACCTTGGCGACCTTCAAAGTTTCTGTTGGATGTACTTACTGCATATTTTCCGGCAGGAACTTTATCATCGTTCATTGCCAAACAAGCCGAACAACCCGGTTGACGCAATACAAAACCAGCTTCTGTAAGAATATCCAAAAGACCTTCTTCTTTAATCTGTGCTTCCACAACGTGAGAACCTGGAACTAGCCAAGCGGTAACATTATCTGCTTTTTGTCTTCCTTTAACAATTTCTGTAAAAGCTCTAAAATCTTCAATACGACCATTGGTACAGCTTCCTAAAAAAACGAAATCAATTGGTTTGCCAATCATCACGTCATTTTCTTGGAAACCCATATAGCCCAAAGATTTTTTATAAGTTTCGGCACCACCTTCCACTTGGTTGGCGTTTGGAATATTTTTGGTGATACCAATTCCCATTCCAGGATTGGTTCCGTAAGTAATCATTGGTTCAATATCCGCTGCGTCGATATTCAATTCAGCATCAAATATTGCATCAGCATCTGTTTTCAGAGTTTTCCAATACTCCACTGCTTTGGTCCAAGTTTCTCCTTTTGGAGCATACAAACGACCTTCCAAGAAATCGAATGTTTTTTGGTCAGGAGCAATCATACCACCACGAGCCCCCATTTCGATACTCAAATTACAAACCGTCATACGGCCTTCCATTGACATTTCTTCAAAAACATTTCCTGCATATTCAGCAAAATATCCTGTTCCGCCCGAAGTTGTCAATTTTGAAATAATATATAATGCTACGTCTTTTGGTCCCACACCTTTGCTCAAAGTTCCATTTACGTTGATACGCATTTTCTTTGGCTTAGGCTGCATAATACATTGCGTAGCCATAACCATTTCCACCTCCGAAGTTCCGATACCAAAAGCAATCGCTCCAAAAGCACCGTGAGTAGATGTATGAGAGTCACCACAAACGATAGTTGCGCCGGGTAAAGTAATTCCGTTTTCAGGACCTACAACGTGAACGATACCATTTTTTTGATGGCCCAATCCCCAGTGCGAAATGCCATATTCAGCGGCATTGTCTTCCAACGCTTTCAATTGATTAGCAGATAAAGCATCGGCAACCGGTAAGTGTTGGTTTATAGTTGGTGTATTGTGATCGGCAGTGGCAAAAGTGCGTTCAGGATACAATACCTTGATGCCTCTTTCTTTCAAACCTAAAAAAGCTACAGGACTAGTCACTTCGTGAATAAAATGACGGTCAATAAAAAACACATCTGGTCCATCTTCTATTTTACGCACCACGTGCGCATCCCATACTTTGTCGAATAATGTAGTACTCATTTTAACTATTTTTTTTAGTGTATTGGTCTTTTTTATTGGGTTACTACCCAAAAAGTATAACTTGGAAGACAAATGTAGCAAACGAATAAAAAGTGTCAATTTTGAAATTTCATTATATACGATACCCAAATTCTTTTTCTACGGCAGATTAGAATTAAAAACTTTCTTTTTTAAGGAAAAAGTTGGATTGGTTTTGCTATTGATTTGAAAAGAGGGAACATCTTTTTTTAAAATTAAAATCCTTTTTAGATATTGTATTTTTATTGTGTTATTTTTTAATTAAACCGTTTTTTCAATGATTTCACTGCGTTTTTTCTATCTAAATCTTGTTTTTTGATTAAAAATAGTCAACAAAGTGCTGTTTTTGTGCCTAGTGAAAGGGGTATTATTTAGAAGTAAAATTGATAAGATGAGTTCTTTAAAACACTTTTTTTTTAATTTAAAACTACGACATCCAAAAATGAGATTTTGTGTTTTTTTAATGAAAAGGATTAAAATTTCTTTGGCTTTGGTGCCGAAATTTTAAGCAAGATTTTGATTGGAATAAAAAAACAAATAGCCTCAAGTTTCTTTAAAAAAAAACTAAATTTGAACTTCCGCCATTTTGTATTTTGCTTTTTTTTATACTCTTTAAAATCAGTTTTTTAAGGAGTTTCAAAATTGGATTTTGGAATTTTTAATCTTTGTTATTTTAACCTATGTACTTAATATTCGATACCGAAACCACCGGATTACCCAAACGATGGGGAGCGCCCTTATCTGATACTGATAACTGGCCAAGATGTATACAAATCGCTTGGCAGTTGCACGATGATATGGGGAATTTGGTGGAGCATCAAGATTATTTGGTGCAGCCAGAAGGGTTCAATATTCCTTATGATGCCGAGCGAATCCACGGTATTTCTACCGAATTAGCGCAAGCAGAGGGAATTCCTTTGGCGGAAGTATTAGAGAAGTTCAATATAGCTTTAGGTAAAGCTAAATTTATTGTAGGTCAAAATGTAGGTTTTGATGTCAATATTATGGGTTGCGAGTTTTATCGTTTGGGTGTGGCTTCGCCTATGGGTGAAATGCTAATTCTTGACACGTGTACTGAGGTAACTGCTTCCTTATTGAAATTGCCTGGTGGTAGAGGAGGTAAGTTCAAATTGCCAACGCTTACTGAGTTGCATCAGTATTTATTTGACCAACCTTTTGCTGAAGCACACAACGCCACTGCCGACGTTGAGGCCACCACAAGATGTTTTCTGGAATTAATTAGAAAAGAAGTTTTTACCAAACAGGAGTTGGAAGTAGAACCTATTTACTTCAAGGAATTCCAAAGTAAAAATCCAGATCCTTTTCCGTTAATTGGATTAAAGCACATCAATCTTAAGAAGGCTTCTGATGCTATTCGGGAACAACTTAAAGCCTCAGGCGTTGTTACCGATGCACCAATTTTGACCGAAACAGAAAAGAAAGATTTTTCGGCAGCAGCTTTTGCTCATTTGCACAATCACACACAGTTTTCTGTTTTGCAATCCACCATTGCGATTGGTGGTTTGGTAGCGGCTACGGCCAAAAATAATTTTCCTGCAGTAGCCATGACGGATACTGGAAACATGATGGGGGCTTTTCATTTTGTGAGTGCCGTTATGAATCACAACAAATCGGCATCGGCTAAAAACAAAGCATTGGTAGAAAGTGGAGAAGAACCCACTGAAACCGAGATAAAACCTATTGTAGGTTGTGAGTTCAACATCTGTGATAATCATTTGGATAAAACCAAGAAAGACAATGGTTATCAAGTGGTTTTATTGGCAAAGAATAAAAAAGGCTATCACAATTTGGCCAAAATGGCTTCTATTGCTTACACAGCAGGCTTTTATTATGTGCCAAGAATTGATAGGACTATAGTCGAACAGTACAAAGAAGATATAATGGTTTTGTCTGGAAATTTATACGGAGAAATTCCGAGTAAAATTCTGAACGTAGGGGAAAATCAAGCTGAGGATGCTTTGCTTTGGTGGAAAGCACAATTTGGAGACGATTTGTATCTCGAAATTATGCGCCACAATCAAGAAGATGAAAATAGGGTGAATAAAACACTCATTGAATTTTCTCAGAAACATCAAGTCAAACTTATTGCCACCAACAATACCTATTACTTAAATAAAGAAGATGCCAATGCACACGATATCTTGTTGTGTGTAAAAGATGGCGAAAAACAAGCCACACCCATTGGTAGAGGTCGGGGCTATCGTTATGGATTGCCCAATCAGGAATATTATTATAAGTCGGGTGAGGAGATGAAAAAACTCTTTGCCGATTTGCCTGATGCGATTATTAACATTCAAGAAATTGTAGATAAAGTCGAAATTTACTCCTTGTACCGTGACGTACTGTTGCCTAAATACGACATTCCACAAGAATTTGTAGTACCAGAAGATGAAGCTGATGGTGGCGTTAGAGGAGAAAATGCCTATTTGCGACACCTTACAATGGAAGGAGCAAAGCGACGTTATGGTGAAATCACGGAGTCGATTCAAGAACGATTAGATTTTGAATTACTAACCATTTCCAATTCGGGTTATCCTGGTTATTTCTTGATTGTACAAGATTTTATCGCCGAAGCACGAAAAATGGACGTTTCTGTTGGGCCAGGTCGTGGCTCGGCAGCGGGTTCGGCGGTAGCGTATTGCTTGGGAATTACCAATATTGACCCTATTAAATACGATTTGCTTTTTGAGCGTTTCCTGAATCCGGATCGTGTGTCCATGCCCGATATTGATATCGATTTTGATGATGAGGGCCGAGGTCGAGTAATGGATTATGTAATCAATAAATATGGTGCCAATCAAGTAGCTCAAATTATTACCTATGGTAAAATGGCTACGAAATCGGCTATTCGAGATACGGCTCGTGTTTTGGATTTGCCTTTGTTTGAAGCGGATAGAATTGCGAAGTTAATTCCGGGTATGATGCCATCAAAATGGAATTTGGCGCGTTTTATTTCAGAAAAAGAAGACGACGTAAAAAAAGCGTTGCGTTCGGATGAGTTTGATAGTGTAAAAGAACTCATTGCTATTGCTAATGGTGGTGATTTGGCTGGAGAAACCATTCAGCAAGCCAAGATATTGGAGGGTTCGATGCGAAACACTGGGATCCATGCTTGTGGGGTGATTATTACGCCATCAGACATTACCAATTATGTTCCAGTAACTACGGCCAAAGATTCGGATTTGTATGTTACCCAGTTCGACAACTCGGTGGCTGAAAGTGCAGGATTGTTGAAAATGGACTTCTTGGGGTTGAAGACCCTTACGTTGATTAAAGACACTGTTAAATTAGTAAAATACCGAACGGGAATTCAGCTCGATCCCGATACGTTTCCTATTGATGATGTTAAAACCTATGAGCTGTTCCAAAGAGGAGAGACAGTAGGGATTTTCCAATACGAGTCACCTGGTATGCAAAAGTATATGAAGGACTTGAAGCCTACTGTTTTTGGGGATTTGATTGCGATGAATGCCTTGTATCGTCCAGGACCATTAGAGTATATTCCGTCTTTCGTTCGAAGAAAAAATGGCGAAGAAGAAATCAAATACGATTTAGATGCTTGTGCTGAATATTTGTCTGAAACCTACGGAATTACGGTATACCAAGAGCAGGTGATGCTTTTGTCTCAATCTTTGGCTGGTTTTACCAAAGGTGAGGCCGACGTTTTGCGTAAGGCAATGGGTAAAAAGCAAAAAGACGTTTTGGATAAAATGAAGCCGAAGTTTGTGGAGCAAGCAGCTGCCAAAGGTCATGATGCAACGGTTTTGGAGAAGATTTGGAAAGACTGGGAAGCATTTGCGAGTTATGCTTTTAATAAATCGCACTCTACTTGTTATGCTTGGATTGCCTATCAAACGGCTTATTTGAAAGCGCATCACCCTGCAGAGTACATGGCTGCGGTACTTTCGAATAACATGAATGATATCAAGCAAGTGTCGTTTTTTATGGAAGAATGTAAGCGTATGGGATTGCAAGTTTTGGGTCCTGACGTTAATGAGTCTTTCTATAAATTTACTGTAAATGAAGATTACGCCGTTCGTTTTGGAATGGGAGCCATCAAAGGTGTAGGTTCTGGAGCGGTGGCAACAATTGTTGAAAACAGAAAGGACAGCAAATACAAATCCATTTTTGATTTGGCCAAACGCATCGATTTGAGAGCTGCCAATAAAAAAGCTATCGAAAATTTAGCCTTGGCAGGAGGCTTCGATTCGTTTGAGGGAACCACTCGAGCACAATATTTTCATGATGATGGTGATGGGATTACGTTTTATGAAAAGGCTATTCGATATGGAGCAAAATTTCAAGAAAATGAAAACTCCTCCCAAGTAAGTTTGTTTGGAGAAAGTAGCGAGGTACAAATTGCTGAACCTGTGGTGCCGCCCTGCGAGGATTGGAGCACCATGGAAAAACTCGCCAAAGAAAAAGAAGTGGTGGGGATTTATATTTCGGGTCACCCTTTGGATGACTATAAATTCGAGATGAAGTATTTCTGTAATGCAAAGTTGGAAGCCCTAAAAAGCTTAGAACAACACGTTACCAAAACACTAACTTTTGCGGGCATCATTAATAATGTGCAACATCGTGTAGCCAAAAATGGTAAAGGATGGGGCATGTTTACGCTCGAAGGCTATGATGAAAATTTTGAGTTTCGAATTTTTGGAGAAGAGTACTTGAAATTTCGTCATTTCTTCATTCAAAATAATTTTACTTATATTAAGATATTGGTAAAAGAAGGTTGGGTCAATCAAGAAACAGGTAAACGAGCTGAGCCTAGAATACAATTTGTTGAGGTAAAGCAATTGCAAGATGTCTTAGAAGCCTATGCTAAAAAATTGATTTTGTTGTTGAATATTAAGGATATTGAAGCAGAATTTATTTATAAATTAAACGACTTGTTTCAGCAAAATAAAGGGGAACATACAGTCAATTTTGAGGTAATGGAGCTGGAACGCGTACGGCGAATGGTGGCTCACGAAGGAAATGACGATGAGGAGCAAGAATTTGAAACCAATGACGAAGTAGAAACCAATACCAATCCGATTGCGCCAAAAGTAGAAGAAATTGAAGAAATAAAAGTAGTCACCAAACTAGCCATGCCTAGTCGAAAACTAAAAGTTAAGATTTCGAATGAACTCCTTTTTGAGTTAGAAAAAATGCAAGTCAATTTTAAATTAAACTAAATTTTTAAGGTTAAAAAAATGAATAATTCTTGGTTAATTTTTATTTTGTTGGGAGAATTAAAAATTTGTTCTTAATTTTTTTGAATATAAAATAGTTGCGAATAGTATGCATGCATACTAAAATTTGTTCAATACTTTTTAATTCTATTTTTGTCGCAACAATTTAAAAAAATTATGAAAAAGAATTTAGCATTATTGAGTTTTGTGTTGATCTCAACTACATTATTCGCACAAACAAAAAACAAAGAAAGTTGGTATTTTAAACTTGGGGGTTCTTATTTTATGCAAACTGCGGCTACTGAATTTCCAGTGGTAAATGGACAAGCACCTAATAAGGATGTGTATGCCGCAAATGGAACTACTTTACTTTCGAGAGAAACTATTACGGGTTCTTTTGGAGAAGGTTTCCGTTTTGGAGGCAATGTAGGATATCGTTTTACTGCCCGTTTAGGAGTGGAAATGGGAATTAACTATTATAATAGTAAGGATAAAACAATGGTTGAAACTACAAACAGATTAGTGGCAGCGGGTCCTACTTTTGTTACCGGTACTGCTGTTGGTCAAATTAGTGCTTTAGACTTAGCGCCTGCATTAGTTTTGTTTTTAGGAGAAACAAAAGGTTTTGAGCCATATTCTAAAGTTGGAGTTATCGTTCCTGTTCACGGAGATTTGACTATTGAAACTAATCGTACTTATACAAACCCACTTGGAGTAACTAAAACCTATGCTAAAGATGTAGTGAAACCAAATCCAACAGTAGGTTTCATGGCAGCTATAGGAACTTCATACAAATTAGGAAAAAAATTATCAGCTTTTGCTGAAGTGGAGTACCGTAACTTTACAGTTCATGGTAAAACAAAAGAAACTACAGTATATAAAGAGAATGGTGTAGATAAATTGGATACACCAACAACCTTCAGAGCAGACGCTTCTTACGCTGCAAAACACTCAAATTATGTTGAAAAATTGACGTCAACTTCTAATAGTAAGGTGACTAATGCTGCCGGTTTTGATACTACAAAAGCAACAGAGGATATTAGTTCATACGTAGGAATTAGCGGGTTAGGTTTAACTTTAGGTTTGAAATATAGTTTATAGATAGATTTTAGATAAAGGTTAAAAAGAAGAGTTGTTATGTTTAGCAACTCTTCTTTTTTATTAATTCATTACGTGATCTTGATATGTAGACGCGTGAATGGGCATAAGGCATCCTAATAGGGATATAATCAAAACTAATTTGAAGATGTATTGGTTTTGGTTTTTAATTCCTAAATTTGGGCCTTATTAAAATAAATAGCAATCACTGCCTCGCTTTCAGGCTAGGTGGAATTAAACCAATAGAAAATGGCATTAGCAATTACAGATGCTACTTTTGAAGAAGTAGTTTTGAAATCAGACAAACCCGTAATGGTAGATTTTTGGGCAGCATGGTGTGGACCTTGTAGAATGGTAGGTCCAATCATTGATGAATTAAGCAATGAATACGAAGGAAAAGTAGTAGTAGGTAAAGTAGATGTTGATGCTAATCAAGAATTTGCTGCCAAATACGGAGTACGTAATATTCCAACGGTTTTGGTTTTCCATAACGGAGAAGTGGTTGGAAAACAAGTAGGTGTGGCTCCTAAGCAGACCTATGCTGATAGCTTAGACGCTTTATTGTAATCATTGTAGAAAATGAGTAAAAAAGAGGTTTGATGGATGTCAAGCCTCTTTTTTTTTGAAAAATATATTAGGATTTTTGATCCATTTGGTGGGAGTTTGTCCTTAGTTTAACCCAGAATCCGCATTAGACTTCGTAGCGAGACTGAATTATTCAATAAAAGCAAGAGCTCACGGACTATTTTTGAAGAAGGAAACAACGTTCAGTGAATACCTATAAAAAATATAAACCAATGAGCTAATACTTTTGTATTTTGAATTTAAAAATAGGAGTAAGTTCTTGGTTTTGAAGAAGAAATTCATTCACTGAACTCCGCTAAAAAATATAAAAATGGTGAAGTAATTTAGTCGTAGTAGATTTCTAATGCGTAATCTGGGTTTAAACGGAAGCGACAAGCTGTGGCGTTGAGGTAGCCGTAACAGCTTTAGTTGCTGGCTGGAGGATTGTTGTCTGAAAAGCATTTCTTTCTGCTTAAAAAAAAAGAATCTACTGTTGATTTTTGATATATTTGGAAGATGAAGGTAGCATCACAAATAGATAAAATAAGCCGGTTTCAGCAATTAGAATTAGTAGCAAATCAAATTGTTGAAGGTTTTATTTCGGGCATGCATAAGAGTCCGTTTCACGGTTTTTCGGCTGAGTTTTCAGAACATAAAGTGTACAACGCAGGAGAAAGTACTAGGCATATAGATTGGAAATTATATGCTAAAACGGATCGGTTGTATACCAAGAGATTTGAGGAAGAAACAAATCTACGCTGTCATCTTGTGATTGATAATTCCTCTTCTATGCAGTATCCAAAACTTACGGAAACGCAATTTTTTTATGAAAATAAAATAGGATTTTCGGTTTTAGCATCGGCTGTGTTGATGAATATTTTAAAAAAACAGCGCGATGCGGTAGGGCTAAGTGTTTTTTCGGATACTTATGAATATTATGCGCCGGAAAAAGGGAGTGATCGTCACCACAGAATGTTGTTGAATAAGCTTGAAAGTTTACTTGAAAATCAAGCTCCGAGGAAAACCACGAACACGGTGGATTATTTGCATCAAATTGCAGAGAAAATGCATCGCAGATCCATGATATTGTTGTTTTCCGATATGTTTCAGACAGATGGAGAAAATACCTCGGAAGAAAAGTTATTTGCGGCCTTGCAACATTTGAAGCATAATAAGCACAAAGTGGTGTTGTTTCATGTGATGGATTACAAAACAGAGTTTACTTTTGATTTTGATAACGCTCCTAAGCGTTTTGTAGACTTAGAATCCGGAGAAGAAATTGCTGTTTTTGCCGATAATGTAAAAGAGGCCTATGAAAGAGAAATGAAACAATACACCGAAAAAGTAGCAATGAGCTGCGCTCAGAATCGAATTGTATATGTTCCGGTGCGAGTAGATGAAAATTTCGAAAAAATTTTGACTACCTATTTGATTGAAAAACAAAACTTTGGATAAAAATGTGTATTTTTATTGTTTTTTTTTAAATAAAACGCTTGGAAATGTAGAAAGATGTTGTATCTTTGCACCGCAATAAGGCACAAGGTTTGGTAGTTCAGTTGGTTAGAATACATGCCTGTCACGCATGGGGTCGCGGGTTCGAGTCCCGTCCAGACCGCAATATTGGGAGAAGCACTTCAGAGATGAAGTGCTTTTTTGCCCACATACGGTATCTAAAATTAGTTGTGTTGTTTGCTACGAATTTGTAACTCGTAGCGCGGTTTAGTAGTTAGACCAATGAAAAGCTGTTCGCTTAGGCGAAGGGCTTTTTTGAATTTATAGCTCTACTATTTTGTGGCTACATTGGCAAAAATTTCACAACAAAAAATTAGTTTAAAACTTTTCTACTCAACAATTTCCGCCAAGAATAACGCCAATAGACAATTAATCTATAGCGTTTTTTATTCCACGAATTCTTAAAAATCTTTATAATTAGTGCCATTAAATTCTAAAATTTAGCACCAACTTTGTGCTATTAATGGCTAATTTTTTAAATGTGAATGCCTTGCTGAAATCTGAAAAACAAATATTGGTAATTTGGAATTCATTAGAAACAAAATAATCCCCAACTTTATACTCAAGATTACAGGCGAAATCCATCTCCAAAATACTTTGACAAGATGATTTACTGTGGCGAATGCGGAGGGGTGAGATTTTAAAAAAACTATTTGTTCAACCACCAAATACTTATATTTAGTACCGTAGCAAAACTCACCCAAGCCAAATAAGGCAACAATAAATAGCCAGCAATTTTATTGATTTTAGCAAACTGAAGATAGGTTTCATAAATCATCAACCAAAGTATAATAATTTCAATTCCTGCTAAAAAAGGATTATGCAATCCAAAAAACAAATACGACCACAAGGCATTTAAGGCCAATTGTATCGCAAAAAGTGTCAACGCTTTTTTGACAATCGGTCGATTCCATTCGATTTTATCCCAAACCAAACCCGCCGCAACACCCATCATGACAAACAACAAGCTCCAAACAGGCGCAAAAACCCAATTCGGTGGATTAAAAGAAGGTTTAACCAAAGTTGGATACCAATCTAAAATCGCTGTTTTGGTAACGGTACTTGAAAAATAACCTATAGCCAAGCAAGTGACTACTACGATGAGAATGCGAGAGAGTTTATTCATTTGAGAATTATAAAGATATTTTCTTCAAATGTATAAATTGTAAAATAAATAGCAGGCTATTACTTAAGAAAAAACCCTTAGCGAGTTCCCGTTTAATGTGGTTTTGTACTCAGTTAAGTTTCTGGTAGCCGGACCCGCTGTTACTGCACCGGTACTGCTAAATTGAGCACCATGATTAGGACAAACAAATTTATTCCCACTTGCGCTGTAGTTTACATTCGTCCCTTCGTGAGTACATGAAGCCGAAACAGCTAGAAAACTGCCTGTCAAAGTGCGGGCAATGACAATTCCTTGGGTAACCATAAATCCGCCATTAGTCGCTAAGGTGCCAGTACTCACATCAACCGAAAAATCAACTCCTGTTGGCGCAGGATTACCTCCACTCGAATTATCATTGGAGCAACTTGTAGCTACACCTGCTATACAAGCGGGTACTAATACAGCCGCAGCGCCAAAACCTACACGAGCAAAAAATTCTTTTCTATTCATACTGCTGATATTAAAAGTTAAAACTAAAAGAGACAAAGAGTAATAAATCAACAACGTAAATTACAAATAAATAGTATCTAATTAAATTTATAACCTACAAAATAAAAACAGCTTCAAAAAAGTTATAAAAAATAATTTTAAAGCACTATAAATCAAAAAAAGTATCTTTGCCAAAATTTTATCTTTCATGACTGATACGAATACTTTTATACCTACTCAAGCATACACCCAAAATATTGACAAAGGTTTTTTCGAGTGGAGTGCTCCAAGTAATATAGCCTTAGTAAAATACTGGGGAAAAAGAGACGATTTGGGTCATCAAATACCAGCCAATCCATCTATAAGTTTTACACTAAATAACTGTAAAACCATTACTGGTGTAGCTTTTGAAAAGAAAGACCTTTCGACTTCTATCAACGAAAACAATCCAAGCGATTGCTCTTTTGACTTGCTTTTTGAAGGTCAACCTAAAGAAGATTTTAAGCCAAAGATTCAGAAATTCTTGGAGCGAATGGCTCCGTTTATGCCTTTTTTGAAAGACTATCATTTTACTATCAATACCCAAAACACCTTTCCGCACAGTTCTGGAATTGCATCTTCGGCCTCGGGGATGGCGGCTTTGGCTATGAATTTTATGAGTATTGAAAAAACATTAAACCCTGAAATGACCGAAGATTATTTTTATCAAAAAGCTTCTTTTTTGGCTCGTTTAGGTTCCGGAAGTGCTTGCAGAAGTGTAAAAGGAAATCTGGTAGTTTGGGGAGACCAAGCCAATATTGAAGGAAGTTCAAACCTTTTTGGTGTACCTTTTTCAGGAAAAGTACATTCGGTTTTTGAGAATTATCAAGACACTATTTTATTGGTTGACAAAGGTGAAAAACAAGTGTCCAGTACGGTGGGGCATGATTTAATGCACGAGCATCCTTTTGCCGCACGTCGTTTTGAACAAGCGCATGAGAACATTGACCAGTTAATTCCAATATTCGAAACTGGTGATTTAGAAGCGTTCATCAAAATTGTAGAAAGCGAGGCGCTAACCTTGCACGCGATGATGATGACTTCTATGCCGTATTTCATTCTAATGAAACCAAACACGTTACAGATTATCAACGCCATTTGGAAGTACAGAAACGAAACCAAAACACCTGTTTGTTTTACCTTAGATGCAGGGGCGAATGTGCACGTTTTGTACCCTGAAAACGTAAAAGAAACTGTTTTACAATTTATTCAAAGTGAATTAGTTGGCTATTGTCAGAATGGTCAGTACCTTTGCGACCAAATTGGGTTTGGTGCTGCAACATTGTAAACTGTTTTTTGCTATCTTTGACACCTATCTCTAATGAAACGGTTATGGATATTGAATTAGAAAAACTGGAATTAATCAAATTATTGGAAGCAACCAACGATACGACTATTATTGCATCTATAAAAAAGATCTTCAATGCTTCGAAAAAAGATTTTTGGGAAGAATTGACACAGGAGCAAAGAGATCAAATTGAAGAATCGGAAAGAGAAATTGACCGAGGAGACTATTTTCTTTATGAAGAAGTAATGTCAAAATATCGAAAATGAGAAAAATAATTTTTTCTCGACGTTCTAAATTGCAATTGGAAGAATTAGTCGAATATCTAGAATATAGATTCTCTAAACCAACCAAAGAAAAATTCATTTCAAAACTTGATAGTTTTGTTGGTTTGATACAAAAAGACCCCAAAATTTTTCCAAAATCAGAGGCAAACAAAGATGTAAGAAAATGTGTGATTTCGAAACAAACCACACTTTATTATAACTTTAACAATCAAGAAATACGTCTTTTGTCCCTATTTGACACTAGGCAAGACCCAACAAAAATTAAGAAAATAATTTGATGACTAAATAAATTAGCAAATGGATATCGAATTAGAGAAACTGGAATTAATCAAATTATTGGAAGCAACACAAGATGTAACTATTGTTGCCGCCATTAAAAAGATTTTCAATGCTTCGAAAAAAGATTTTTGGGAAGAACTGACACAAGAGCAACAGTTTGAAATCAATGAGTCATTGAAACAATATGAAAATGGGGAATTCGTTTCGTTTGATGATTTTATCAAACCTTATTTGAAGTAATGAAAAGAACGGTTGTAATCACGCCAAAAGCGCAATCAGAAATGAAAACTATTTTTGATTACTTGCAATCAAAATGGAATGAAAACACGAAAATAAAATTTGCAAATAAAATAAATGATACCTTGCAGCTACTAGTTGATAATCCAGAATTATTTCCTATTTCGCATCTTAATAAAAAAATCCGAAAAGGAGTAATTACCAAACAAGCTAGTCTCTTTTATCATTTTAACCAAAAACATATCGTTGTCGTGGCTGTGTTTGACACTAGACAAGACCCAACAAAAATTAAAAAAATAAAATAATAGCACTATACACATGAAAGGACCTTTATTTTACTCAAAAATATTACTTTTCGGAGAGTACGGAATCATTCAAGACTCAAAAGGATTGTCAATTCCTTATAACTTTTACAATGGTGCCCTTAAAAAAGAGGACCATCCTTCGCAAGAGGCGATAGCTTCTAATGGTCATTTAAAACGATTTGTAACCTATTTGGAAACCCTACAAACAGAGCAACCAGATTTAGTGCAATTTGACATCACTACTTTACAAAAAGACGTGAACGAGGGTATGTTTTTTGACTCTAGCATTCCGCAAGGCTATGGCGTAGGAAGTAGTGGGGCTTTGGTAGCGGCTATTTATGACAAATACGCACAACATAAAATTACTGTTTTAGAAAACTTAACACGTGAGAAGTTATTAGCCTTAAAAACCATTTTCTCTCAAATGGAAAGTTTTTTCCATGGAAAAAGTTCTGGATTAGATCCATTGAATAGCTATTTAAGCATTCCGATTTTAATCAATTCTAAAGATAATATTGAAGCCACAGGCATTCCGACTCAAAGTTTTGACGGTAAAGGCGCTGTGTTTTTGCTAGATTCTGGGATTGTAGGAGAAACAGCACCTATGGTAAATATTTTTATGGAAAACCTAAAAGACCAAGGGTTCCGTAATATGTTGAAATCTCAATTTGTAAAACATACAGATGCTTGTGTAGAGAATTTCCTTGTTGGAGACATCAAAGCGTTGTTTAGCAATACAAAGAAATTGTCTAAGGTAGTTTTAAATCATTTCAAGCCAATGATTCCTGAACAATTTCACGGGGTATGGCAACAAGGAATTGACACGAACGACTACTACTTAAAACTTTGCGGTTCTGGAGGCGGCGGTTATATTCTAGGTTTCACACAAGACTTGGAACGTGCTAAAGCTGCTCTAAAAGACTACAAACTTGAAGTAGTATACCAATTCTAAAAAACTTTCAGAAGCCATTCATGATGCAACGAGAGCAAAAGCTATTGTTATCAAAAATCGTTAGTTTGTTCTCTGTTATTCGAGGGTACAACATTCCAATCATAATTATTGCACAATATTTGTCGGCTATTTTTATTATGGCTCCAGAACAACGTGCACTAAGTATTTTATTGGACTTTAATATTTTTATTTTAGTATTTGCTTCGGCGATTGCTATAGCCTCGGGTTACATTATCAATAACTTTTATGACAGTCAAAAGGATTTAATCAACCGTCCGAACAAATCGATGTTGGACCGACTGGTGAGTCAAAAAACGAAACTTCAGGTATATTTTACTTTGAATTTCATTGTTGCCTTGATGGCTTGGTTTATTTCTTGGCGAGCCTTACTGTTTTTTTCATTCTATATTTTTCTGATTTGGTTCTATTCACATAAATTGAAAAAAATCGTTTTTATTGGAAATTTATCAGCGGCATTGCTGGCCGTTTGGCCTTTTTTCGCCATTCTTTTGTATTACTATCAACCCACTTCGATTGAAGAATTGGAACGCCACAAAGACCATTTTGCTGTAATCATCGCCCACGCTTCTTTTTTGTTTTTATTGATTTTGATTCGGGAATTGATAAAAGATTTGGAAAATTTAAAAGGCGATTTGGCTAATAATTATCACACTATTCCTGTTTTTTATGGAGAAAATTGGTCCAAGAGAATCAGTACGGGATTAACAGTTCTAACGTTGGTTCCCGTATATATTTTGATTGAGTTGTATGATGTGGGTTATATGGATATTTACTTTTATAGTTCATTGATTGTACTGCTATTTTTTCTGCTTTTATTATGGCAATCCAACAACAAAACGCACTACATTAGATTGCACAACATCTTGAAATTTTTGATTGTAGCGGGAGTTTTTTGCATTGTTTTGATTAACCCAAGTGTCCTTTGGCACGGTAAAAATTGGTTATTCAAACAGTAATTTCTTTTAAGCAAAACGTTCTCTAGTGCAGGATTCCCTAGCCCTGATGGGAACGGCATCCTTTACTGCCGGGGTTCGGCAGTAAAGATATAGTGGACAGCAGGAAACAGCTCCTAAAGCAAATCGACTTACTAAAAAACCCTACTTAACTACTAATAAATTAGTTAGTTATCGTTTTCTAATTATCGAAAATCGTTTCACAAGGATATAAATAGTATCTTTGCACCAAATTAGAGATTATTATGAATAATAAGGAAGGCAACAACAAACGAGGCGGAGCAAGGCCAGCAGGTTCAAGACCCAATTCGAATAAGCCAAAACCTGCGATGCAAAAAAGGGCACAAGGGCCTAAAAAAGCAAAACCAACTGCTAAAATTGAAGAAGCAGACAAAGTGGTTAAAAAACCCAATCAAGTAGCCAAAAGACTTAAAGAGAAAGACGAAATTCGTTTGAATAAATACATTTCGAACTCGGGCGTTTGTTCGAGACGTGATGCAGATATTTACATTCAATCTGGTAATGTAAAGGTAAATGGTGTTCCCGTAACCGAAATGGGATACTTAGTAAAACCAACAGATGTAGTGAACTTTGATGGAAAAGTTTTGACTCCAGAGAAGAAAGTGTACATCTTGCTGAACAAACCTAAAAACTTTACCACAGCCCTTGATGAAGGTCAAGAATACCGCAATGTATTGGAATTGGTAAAAGGTTCTACTACCTCCAAAATCGCACCGATTGGTAGAATGGACAAAAACACTACAGGTTTGTTATTGTTTACCAATGACACCGATATGATTCGTAAATTCACTTTACCTAATCAGAAATCATCCAAAATATACCAAGTTTCTTTGGACAAAAACTTGAAATTTGAAGATTTAGAAAAAATCAGCAAAGGTGTCATAATTGATGGACATCGCGTTTTTGTTGAAGAGGTGAGTTATATTGAAAATGAACCCAAAAGCGAAGTGGGCTTAAAATTACGCTCGGCTAATGTAAAAGTGGTGCGTTCTATTTTTGAACAATTCAGTTATGATGTGTTACGCATCGATCGTGTTTCGTTTGCTGGCCTGACCAAGAAGAATTTACCAAGAGGCAATTGGCGATTACTTACGGATCAAGAAATTATCAATTTGAAAAACGTTTAAAACAGACAATCCCATTCCAATCTAATTGCAATGGGATTTTTTAATTATAAAAATTTATGACTCCAGAAAAACTAAACTCTATAGCCTACAAATGGTTCGACTGTTTTAACAATAAAGAGCTAGAAAAATTACTTTCACTTTATGACGATGAAGCGGTTCATTTTAGTCCAAAACTCAAAGTACGTCAACCCGAAACCCAAGGTCTAATCTCAGGAAAAGAAGCTTTAAGAACTTGGTGGCAGGACGCCTTTGAACGTTTACCAAGTTTGCAGTATAAAGTAACTTCCCTAACTGCTAATGGTGATCGAGTATTTATGGAGTATGTCCGAATGGTAACCAATGAAAACGACTTATTAGTAGCCGAAGTGCTAGAAGTTAAAAATGAAAAAATTATTGCCTCGAGAGTATATCACGGCTAGAATTTACCAAAAAATACAGTAGTTTTACGGAACAACTAAATTGAATCCCATGAGAAAAAAAATATTTGGACTAGCCATAGCGCTTTCCATATCATTGATAAGCTGCAAAAAAGAAGCGAACTCCACTGACTTTACCACACTAACCAAGAATTATTTTGACGACAAAAATGTCTTAAATCCTCTTGGCGCTACTCAAAACGGTCAAAACGAATACAACGACCAGTTGCAATTTGAAATGACCGATTCGTATAGAAAAGAGCAAGAAGTTTTTTATGAAAAATACGAAACGACATTAAGCACGATCGATACAGCAACTCTTTCCGAAGAAGAGCGCAACAGCTATGAAATCATGAAATGGGAAATAGCCATAGGCAAGGAAATGTTGCAATATCCTACTAATTTAATGCCCATTAGCCAGTTTGAAGGCACACATTTGACTATTGGACAAATGGCTGGCGGCACTGGAGCGCAACCTTTCAAAACCGAAAAAGATTACACCAATTTCCTAAAGAGAATGGAATTGTATAGCCAATGGATCGATTCGGCAATGGTTTACATGAAAAAAGGCATCAAAGAAGGGGTGGTTTTACCAAAAGCTTTGACCTTAAAAATGATTCCACAATTTGAAGAAATGCCCACTGCGAAAGTAGAGGATAATCTGTTTTATTCCGCCGTAAAACTTACCCCGTCTAGTTTTTCAGCTGCTACAAAACAAGATATTGCCAACAAATATAGCACGGTGATTACCACAAAACTGATTCCACAGTATCAAAAAATGGCTGCTTTTTTAAAAACCGAATACCTCCCCGCTTCAAGAAGCACAAGCGGCATAGGAAGTCTTGCCATTGGCAAGAAATTGTATAGCAGTTATGCCAAACAATGGACTACCACGATAACCACACCAGAAACCATTCATGAATTGGGACTGAAAGAAGTAGCCCGAATCCGAGGAGAAATGGAAAAAGTAAAAGCACAAGTAGGCTTTAAAGGAAGCTTATTAACTTTTTTTGATCATGTTAGGAATAAAAAAGAATTGATGCCTTTTACTAAGCCAGAGCAAGTAATTGCTAATTTCAATCGCATTCATACCGTCATCGAACCTAAAGTAAATCAATTGTTTTCATTACAACCCAAAACCAAATTTGAGGTAAGAAGAACTGAATTATTTAGAGAAAAAACCGCTAGTGCAGAGTACAATCAAGGTACGGTTGATGGGAGTCGCCCGGGTATTTTCTATGTTCCGATTCCGGATGTTAAAAGCTACAATGTGTATGGAGACGAAGATTTATTTTTGCATGAAGCCATTCCTGGACACCATTTTCAAATTTCTTTGCAGCAAGAAAATGCAAATTTGCCTGATTTTAGAAAGTACAATTGGTTTGGTGCTTATGGAGAAGGCTGGGCTTTGTATACCGAAAGTTTAGGTAAAGAATTGGGATTGTATCAAGACCCTTATCAATATTTTGGAATGTTGGGCAACGAAATGCATCGCGCCATCCGTTTGGTGGTAGATACTGGATTGCACAGCAAAGGCTGGACTAGAGAGCAAGCGATCCAATATTCCTCAGAAAACGAAGCGGAGAGCGAAGCTAGTATCATTGCTGAAATAGAACGCTATATGGCTATTCCAGGTCAGGCACTTTCCTATAAAATGGGCCAACTCAAGATTATGGAACTCCGAGAGAAAGCAAAAATCAAGTTGGGTAGTGGTTTTGATATTAAAAAATATCATGAAAAAGTATTAGAATCCGGTTGTTTGCCCTTGGCTTTATTAGAAACTAAAATCAATCATTGGATTGCTAAAAAGTAATTTCAAACAAAAAGGGATGTTGAGCACTTCAATATCCCTTTTGTTTTATTCATCTTACTGTTTCTTATTTTACTTTCTAAAACTAAAAAAAGAAAAAGTAGCTACTTCTTGTGTTTTGTTTTCCGAGTAATCATATGCCCTCTCAGCATTTGGAATTCCTAATAATAACCGAACACCTCTGGGCAAACTGCCATACAATAAAGACGCTTCTTTGTCTAGTATCGAAAATAAATTTTTAGGAACTTCCTTCTTTAGATTTGTCAACACTAAAAGTGTGATTAAATTGAAAACTAGTCTTGCAGATTCACTTTTAATGCAAATCTCATTTGAAATCATCTCAGACAAGCGCTCTTTTTTATTGGGAAATAAGCGATTAAGATACATAAATGCCTCAGAAAATAAGTTGTCACAAGTATGAAAGCTATCTAATTGTTTTTCAAAAGAAACTTCTATTTCATCAACAGCTTTTAATAAAACATCCAAGTCTTTGCAATTCTTAATTCCTACTAAGATGGTGCAAATACAAACTTCGTAGGTTTTTCTTAATTGATTTTCCCGTTCATTGCATAGAGAAGCTAATTTTACTGTAAGATCATTAGAAACTAAATCTTTGAAGGGATGTAGAAAGGTTGTCATTATGTTTTTGAAAAATTTTAAATTAGCAACAAAAAGTGATATCTAGCAATGAGGCTCTAAATGTACTATTTTATTTGTTATTTAAAGATTAAAAAAATAATATTGCTCCAAAAAAAAAGCTTCTCTAAATGAGAAGCTCTTTTGTGCGGATAATAGGACTCGAACCTACACGCCTTGCGGCACCAGATCCTAAGTCTGGCACGTCTACCAATTTCGCCATATCCGCGCGTTATTGTGGGTGCAAATATAAGCATAAGTTCTAATTTTCAAAGGAATTTTAAAAAAAAATAATAATCATTTTTTTGTACATTTGAAATGATAAAATTAAACCTCCAAAATGGAAAATAGAATACGTTACGTTCAGGAAAATAAAGAACGCTTTATCAACGAGTTAATAGAATTATTGAAAATTCCTTCCGTTAGTGCGGACACTGCTTTCTCTCAAGATGTACTAGATACTGCAGAAGCCGTTAAGATAAGTTTAGAAAAAGCAGGCTGCGATGAAGTAGAAATTTGTGAAACCGCAGGCTATCCGATTGTTTATGGTGAAAAAATCATCGATCCTAATTTACCAACCGTTTTAGTATACGGGCACTATGACGTACAACCCGCAGACCCAATAGAACTTTGGACGTCTCCGCCTTTTGAGCCCGTAATTAAGCCTACAGCGATTCATCCTGAAGGTGCTATTTTTGCTCGTGGTGCTTGCGATGACAAAGGTCAAATGTACATGCACGTAAAGGCTTTTGAGTACATGATTCAAAGCAATACGTTACCTTGTAATGTAAAATTCATGATTGAGGGTGAAGAAGAAGTTGGCAGTGTCAACTTGAAAACCTTTGTTGAAAATAATACCGAGAAATTAAAAAACGATGTGATTTTAATTTCGGATACGGGAATGATTTCTAATCAGCAACCCTCCATCACTACAGGATTACGGGGATTGAGTTATGTAGAAGTGGAAGTGACTGGCCCTAACCGTGATTTACATTCTGGTTTATACGGTGGAGCTGTAGCCAACCCAATCAACATCTTATCCAAAATGATTGCTTCGCTTCACGACGAGAACAATCACATTACCATTCCAGGTTTCTATGACAATGTAGAAGAATTATCTCTGGAAGAAAGAGCCGAAATGGGCAAAGCACCTTTTAGCTTGGAAAACTACAAAAAAGCATTAGACATCAATGATGTATATGGCGAAACAGGCTACACCACGAATGAGCGTAATTCTATCCGTCCAACACTCGATGTGAATGGAATCTGGGGAGGCTATACAGGAGAGGGAGCCAAAACGGTCATTGCTAGCAAAGCTTATGCAAAAATTTCGATGCGTTTAGTACCTAATCAAGATTGGGAAGTGATTACCGATTTGTTCACCAAACACTTTATAAGTATTGCTCCAGCTGGCGTGAGTGTTGTAGTAAAACCGCATCACGGTGGCCAAGGTTATGTTACTCCAATCGACAGCATTGGTTACCAAGCCGCTAACAAAGCCTATACAGAAACCTTTGGCGTTCCAGCCATTCCAGTTCGCTCCGGTGGAAGCATTCCTATCGTTGCATTATTCGAAAAAGAATTGAAAAGCAAAACCATCTTGATGGGATTTGGTTTAGACTCCGATGCGATTCATTCACCAAACGAACATTTCGGAATTTTCAATTACCTCAAAGGAATCGAAACCATTCCACTTTTCTATAAATATTTTGTAGAGTTAAGCAAATAAACACTTTTTTTACATAAACATCCGCTCGTTCTCCAGAATGAGCGGATTTTTTTTTTGGGCGTAACCCGCAGAAAAAGCGGATGACCCCTTACGCAAAACCGTTTCTAAACCACACATTTAAAAAAAGTTACTCATTTTGTTGCACGTATTATTTTTTACTCTACATTTGTAGAACAATGTATTATTCTGTAGAGCAATGACAAAACCAATCTTACTATTTGTACTGTTTCTTTTATGTAGTTGCCAAGTACAACACATCAATCAAAAGAAAGATAAAAAAATGCACGGCAAATGGATTGAAGAATATACTTTGGACACCATTCGATACAAATCTATTGGTAGCTACAAAGAAGGAGAGCCAGTCAAAAAATGGAAATATTATGCCAATGGCAAAATCATCAAAAAAGAAACCTATAAAAAAAAGTATTGCAAAGTACGTTTTTACCACCCCAATGGAGCGCTTCAAGCCAAAGGAATTACACAGTTAATTGAAAAAGGGAAAGACATTCATTGGTTTTATTCCGGCCAATGGGAATATTTTGACACCAATAAAGATTTAATCCTCACCCGATTGTACGACAAGGGAGAACTTATCTCAGAAAAAGAAATAAAAAACACAAAACAATAAACTATGCAACAACTCACCAACGCCGAAGAACAAGTGATGCAGCATTTGTGGCAACTCGAAAAAGCCTTTATGAAAGACCTACTCGAAGCCTACCCTAAACCAAAACCTGCTACAACAACCATTGCAACCTTATTAAAAAGGATGATTGACAAAAAATTCGTTGCTTACAATGAATTTGGAAACTCACGGGAATATTATCCATTGATCAAAAAAACGGATTACTTCTCTAAACACGTCAATGGACTAATTAGTAATTTCTTTAATAATTCTGCTTCTCAATTTGCTTCGTTTTTTACCAAAGAAACAAACCTAACCGCCAAAGAACTAGAGGAACTAAAAAAAATCATCGATAACGAAATCCAAAAAAAGAAATCATGATACAGTACTTGCTAACTTCGACTATTACTGCCACTATCTTATTGGTAGTATATCAGCTTTTTCTAGAAAAGGAAAAAATGCATCATTTCAATCGCTTTTACTTGTTGCTTAGCTTGATTTTTTCACTTCTAATTCCTTTTATTTCAATTGAAATAATAGAAGAAATTACTACTCCTGTGAACACTCCAATTCCAATGGGTTTTTCGGGAAGAACTATGGTAGTTGCAGAAGAAACCAATTATCTGGAACAAACACTATGGGGTATTTATGTTTTAGTAACTGCAATTTTACTATTTAGATTTACTCGAAATATCATCACTTTTTATCAATTAAAAAAGCATAACACAACACTTTCGTTTCAAAACGCAACTTTAGTTTTATTACAAGAATCCGTGTTACCGCATACTTTTATGAATTCTATTTTCATCAATGAAACGGAATACCAAGAACGCAAAATTGAAAAAGAATTGTTTGCACACGAATTGACCCATGTCAATCAAAAGCACACGCTAGATGTTCTATTTGTAGAATTGATAAAAACGATCTTTTGGTTCAATCCTTTGTTTTTGTTGTACAAAAAAGCCATACAACTCAATCATGAATTCCTAGCCGATGAAAAAGTAATAGCTACTTATAATAATGTTTCCTTTTATCAAAATTTACTTCTTACAAAAGCTAACAGCTATACTACATATCATTTAGCAAGTAATTTAAACTATTTTTTAACAAAAAAACGCCTCATTATGATGACAAAAACCACCTCACGAACCAAAGCAATTTTAAAAAAAATCGCTATCATTCCATTTATTTGTGGATTAGTATACTTTTTTTGCTTTGAAACTGTTGCCCAAGAAAATAACGTGTCAGATAAAGTTCAAACTGATAAAAAAGAAAACTCAACAAAAAATAGAAAAGATGAATATTATGCTGGAGTACGAATTATTTTCAAGGATTGCAGTAAAAAAACTATCATTGATAAACAATACGAAGAACTAACTTCAGAGGAAAAAGACAAATATGTTCCCGATTATGTTCCAACCCCATTTATAGAGAAATCCCCTACTGAAAAAGAGTTTACTGATTTTAAAAACAAGTCAAAATATGCGATATGGATTGATGGGAAACATTTTCCAAATATGCAATTAAATCAATATGTTGCTACTGACTTTGTATATTTTACAGGCAGTTCAGTTAAGAAAAACGCAAGAAACACTAAATTTCCACAGCCATTTCAATATAACTTCTATACAAAAGATTATTTTGAAAAAAATTTAAAAGATTCATGGAAAAAATTTGGGGGAAAAGAAATAATAGGTACTCGGAATTGTGAAGATAAATGGGATAAAACTAACAATTTCAAAGAGTCTGCAGCAGCTTTTGATGATGATAAAAAAGCCAAAACGCAAATTTCAGGTATTGAAAAGTATTTTGAAAAAACCATTTTTGTAATTAAAGATGAAAATGGAACTCTAATTGGAAAGAAAAAATTTAATGAACTTTCAAAAAAAGAGATGATACATCTCCCACCGCCTCCGCCACCTGCCTCTAAAAGAGACAATCAAACTGCTCAAAAATTTGAAGATGGACAAAATACAAAAGGACCAAAATCCGTTGAAATAATTTTGGTACAAGGAAAGTAAAATAATAGTTCAGATAAAAACGGATTTTCTTCATTGAAAATCCGTTTAATTCTTTTAAATCTGCAGTATATAAAATTTACTTATCAGGATTGTAGCCCATATAAGGCATGGCTTGTTCATGAAAAACAACGCCGTATGACTCTAATTCTTTCAGGATGGGTTCGTAAACTTCTTTTTGAATAGGAAGTTGTACACCACTAGTTTGTATTTTACCATTTAAAATTAACAATGCTGCCATTGCAACGGGAAGTCCAACTGTTTTTGCCATCGCTGTATACATTTGGTCATCGCCAATACATACCATTTTAGAATCGATTTGAGAAGTTACGCCATTCAATTCGTAACCAAATTTATGATACATGACAATCATATCTTTATCCTCAGGTTGTAAAGTCCAACTATCAGAAAGTATCTTTTCTAAAATTTGAGCGGGTGTCGCATCTTTCAAACCTACTTTCTTGATACGGCTGAACAAATCCAACTCGACTAATTTATCCCACATAATATCATCTTGGTCAATTTTGAGAATATGTCGCATTTTTAGCTCTACTGAATCCGTGGGGTGATATGGCAAAAAGGAATTCACAAACTGTCGATAGGTCATTGCTTCGGAGCCTTCCATGATATAACTATCATCGGTCATTCCTAATTGTACAAACATATTCCATGCCTTAGAGAATCCTACTCTGCGAATAGTACCTCTATATAAAGTAAGCACATCATCTAAGCCGTAAACCGATCTGTATTTTAAAGAATCACGATTAGAATAAGCTTCGAATCTACCGTAACCTTCCACTTCTAAAAATTCGGTTCTGCGAAACAAATTGCAATAGGGTATGTATTTGTAGGCGCCTTCTTGAATGAATTTGGCCGCACCACCTTGACCTGCTAACACCACATTTCTTGGTGCCCATGTAAATTTATAATTCCAAATATTGGTATCTGATTCTGGAGCGACTAATCCACCACAAAAGGATTCGAATAAAAGTATTTTTCCTCCTTTTTCTTTGATGTCATCAATAACTTTCATAGCACTCATGTGATCGATTCCAGGATCCAAACCAATTTCGTTCATAAAAATGAGTCCTTTGGCTTTGGCTTCTTCATCCAAAGATTGCATCGCTTCACTGATATAAGAAGCCGTAACCATATGTTTATTGAACAAAATACAATCTTTCGCCACCTCAATATGCAAATGGGCGGGCAACATTGAGATAACGACAGAAGCTTTTTGAATCGCATCTTGTCTTTGTTGCATATTAAATATATCTAAAACTATTGGAGTCGCATTAGGATGATTGTTGGTTTTTCTCTGAGCCAATTCAAGCGATAAATCCCCAATAATGAGATGCAATTCTTCTTTTTCTGATTTGGAAAGTAAGTATTGAATCAACGACGAAGCCGATCTTCCTGCACCAATAATGAGTATAGTTCTCATAAAATTATAGTTATTTAACACAAACATACAATTTTGTTGTATTTATAACAAGTAGATAGTGTTAAAACCTAAAATTTATAAAAATAAAACAGAAATAACTGTTTTTGTTTCAAATGTAATAAATACTTTTGCAGTAGATTCTAAATAGGAACTATGAGTAAAAAAGTAATTACGACTGCAGCCCTTTTAGGAATGATAGCCATCATTTTAGGAGCATTTGGCGCACACGCCTTAAAAAAAGTTCTTACAACTGAAGAACTTGTTACCTTCGAAACTGGTGTTCGTTATCAAATGTACCATGCTTTATTCCTTTTATTCATTGGTCTAAGTACTAGTTTGTCTGAAAAATCCCGAAAAATAATTTATTACCTTACTATAACTGGAGTACTTTTGTTTTCAGGTTCCATCTATTTTTTAGCCACAAACGCATTAACTTCGTTCGATTTCAAAAAAATTGGCTTCGTAACTCCTATTGGAGGACTACTTCTCATTTCAGCTTGGGTCGTTTTACTATTTGACTTTTTAAAAAACAATAAAAAGAAAATATAAAACAAAAAAGCTATTTAAATATTAATTTATACTTTTACATCGAAACAAATAAAAACTAACTACAATTTTATGGACACTAACACCCTTTTTACGAAATCGATTTCGTTAGAAAAATTAGGAATTGAGAATGCCAAAATTCAGTATCAATTAACTCCAGAGGAATTACATAATTTAACTCTTACTTCTGGTCAAGGAAAAGAAAACTCGACTGGAGCTCTAGCCATAAACACAGGAACATTTACAGGCCGTTCTCCTCAAGACCGATTTATAGTAAAAGATAGCATAACCGAAGACAAAGTATGGTGGGGAAAAGTGAACATTCCATTCACCCCAGCAGCATTTGATGCATTGTACAAAAAAGTTACTGCACATTTATCCAATAAAGAAGTTTTTGTCAGAGACGCTTATGTTTGTGCCGATGCTAATTACAAATTGAACATCCGTGTAGTAACCGAAACACCTTGGGCAAACTTATTTTGCTACAATATGTTTTTGCGTCCAACTGAACAAGAATTAGAAAACTATACTCCAGAATGGACTGTGGTTTGTGCACCAAGTTTTGAAGCAGATCCAGCAGTTGACGGAACACGTCAGAGCAATTTTGCTATTTTAGATTTTACCAAAAAAATTGCCCTTATCGGAGGCACTGGGTATACTGGAGAAATGAAAAAAGGTATTTTTTCGGCATTAAACTTCATTTTACCAGTTGACAAAAACACACTACCTATGCACTGTAGTGCCAATGTAGGAAAAGATGGAGATACCGCGATTTTCTTTGGGCTTTCAGGAACTGGAAAAACAACCTTATCTGCTGATCCAGAGAGAAAATTAATTGGCGATGATGAACACGGTTGGACAAATGAGAACACTGTTTTCAATTTTGAAGGAGGTTGTTATGCGAAAGTAATTAACCTTACCGAGGAAAACGAACCAGACATTTTTAGAGCCATTAAAAAAGGAGCAATATTAGAAAATGTAGTATTTAAAGCAGGAAGTAACGAAGTAGATTTTGAAGATGTTTCCATCACACAAAACACCCGTGTGAGTTATCCTATTACACATATTGACAACATTCAGCCGGATTCTATTGGTAAGAACCCAAAAAACATCTTCTTTTTAACAGCGGATTCTTTTGGTATTATTCCTCCTATTTCAAGATTAACTCCAGGGCAAGCGGCCTATCATTTTATCTCGGGGTATACCGCAAAAGTAGCAGGAACTGAAGCTGGGGTAACAGAACCTCAACCCAATTTCTCGGCATGTTTTGGCGCACCATTTATGCCCTTACACCCTACAAAATATGCTGAAATGTTAAGTCAAAAAATGAAAGACGCCGATGTAAAAGTATGGCTCATCAATACTGGCTGGACAGGTGGTCCTTATGGTATTGGAAGCCGAATGAAACTAAAATACACGCGCGCTATGATTACCGCTGCATTAAACGGGGAATTAGACCATGTAGAGTATGTGGATCATGTGGTGTTTGGTATTGCTAAACCTCAAACGTGTCCAAATGTACCGAGCGATTTCTTAAATCCAAGAAATACTTGGGAAGACAAAGCGCTTTACGATGTAAAAGCCTTAGAGTTGGCTCAAAAATTCAAAGCTAACTTTGCAAAATTTGAAGAATTTGCCAATGAAGAGATACTGGCTGGTGGACCAAGAATATAATTGAACATTACAACAAACCAAAATAAATCAACCAAAATCCCAAGAAGAGCTGTTCCGTATAGAACAGCTCTTTTTTTATTAAAAACAAAGCACGTTATTTTTTATTTTTATCAATAGCTTCTTGTATAATTTTCCAATCATAAAAATGAAACGTTTTACCGTTGCTCATCGCCATAAACATTCCTTTATCAAAAGGCATTCCTAGATTAATTGCCGTTGCATCAGCACCATCACACTCGATGGTAGATGTAGGAACTTCGGCCAATAATTTATGATCATTGGGATTTCCGTTATTGCCCTCTCTTGCATAAACCATAAACGAATTGGCCTGTTGGTTAGAGACCAAAATATATCCCGTAGTGGCTGAAGCTTTATAAATGGCAATTCCCTCATGATCTGCCTTAAAATCATGCTGGCCAAAAAGGGCTATTTCTTGGTTCTCATTTAAAGAAGGATCGGCTTTGTATTTTCGGATACCAAATTGTTCATCACTATAATAAACTGCTCCCATCTCATTATCTACTGCAATGGCTTCAATTTCTTTTTTGCCACTGTAGGCGCCAAATTTACGCACCAATGTAGCTTCAACTTTGGTATGGTCAGTCCCTTTCAATTCATATTGCCATAAATAAGAACCTGAAGGTCCAGATTTTCTACCTACAATAGCAAAAACAGCTTTATCTGATGGACGTGTATAGATCGCAATTCCCATCGGATCTCTTTCCAATTCCCCTTCAAAAACAGGAATACCACCGTTATCGAGAGGCTTCAAGTCAGGTAGGCTAAAAATTCGAATTTTATTCGTTTCGCGTTCAGTTGTAACCGCCACATCAGTTGCTACTCCATCAATTGTTAAACCATAGGCAATATCCACATTATTAGGCCTCTTGATGGCTTCTGATTTTTTTATGATTTTGCCTTGCAAATTAAACACATACAATCCGCCATCGGTGTCTTTATCTGTACCAATAACCAGACTTTTTTTTGGATCTGTTGGATGAATCCAAATGGCTGGATCATCGGTATCATGCAAAACGGTTTCAGTTACAACAGTTGGTTTTACTCCATCTTTGCGCAAAGGAGCTAACGAAGTGGAACAAGACGTTACAAACGCAGTAACGATTAGTAAACTACAATATTTATTCATTTTATTACATTTTTTTATCAATACTAGTTTTAAAAATCACATTACCTTCAGCATCTACCACTTGTGCTAGTAGTTGCTCTTTGGTTAATGAAAAAGTCATGAAACCTGCTTTTTCGGCCCAAAACAAGGTTCCTTCACGACTGCCAGAAGGTCGCACTTCACAGGCGGCACCGGACAAAAATTGAGTAGTATAACGATTTTTGGGCTTGATAATTTGCAGATCATGTTCATGTCCACAGAAATAAGCATCCACTTTGTAGGTTTCAAATATGTTCGCAAATTTACTCTCAAAATTTTTGGTTTCTGGGCTGTCTTTTCGTTTTCCACCACTATACAACGGATGATGCCCTACAACTATTTTCCATTTTACGGAAGGATCTTGAGTAGCTAGCTCTTTGATCAGCCATTCCTTTTGGGCTAAAGTATCTTGCGCCACAATATTATCGTACATTTCTGTTCCTTTTTCATGATACTTATCTATAAAAGGTGAGGTATCCATCACCAAAAGCAACACTTTGTTTCCATCTTCTAAATCAATCATCTTTTTGTAATAAGTTGAAGGCAAATGCCAACGTCTACTAATAGATGAATAATCCAGTTGAGCTTTTATGTTGCCTCTGTAATCATGATTTCCTAAGGTTACATACCAATCGTTTTGCAAACTATAATGGGTATAAACCGTTTCAAAGGAGGCCAACCATGAATAATCCTGCGTACTTCGAACACCGTTGGGATAAAAATTATCTCCTACAGTGATCACAAATTTAGCATCGAGCGTGGCAGCAGCTTTTCCCATTTGGGTGGCTACTTCTTTTTGATAAAACTGACCATAGCGTCCAAAGTCGCCCATTACTAAAAAATCCAAACTCTTACTGGTTTTTTGCAATTGCGGTAAATACCCTTCTGCATAACCTGAAAGATCTCTTTTGGCTGGGTTTTGTGCACTAAGCAGTTGTGCTACAAAAAAAAATATAAACAAATTCTTCATGGGATAAAATTAAAAAAAACAAACAGGAAATACATCCTGTTTGTTTCATTAACAAAACAGACAACAATTACAAGTCGAACTTCAAACCAAAATTATATCTAGCTTGATAGTATTCCATTTGCATTGTACGGGAAGCTATACCTTGGTAATAGCGTAAAGGTTGATTGGTTAAGTTATTTGCCTCGGCAAAAATTCTTAATTTATTAGTTATTTTATAAGAAGCATTAGCATCCAAAAACATTTGCTTGTCATAGTATCTGTCCTCAAATTCGTCAGCACCCAACTCGTCTAAATAATCTGCGGTATAATTCAATGAAATACGTGCAGAAAATCTTTTATTTTCCCATGATAAAGAACCGTTAAACATATGAGGAGCGGTTCCAGGCAAGCTTACATTTGTTCTTTCTTCACCACTGGCATTTGTAACACCTTTGGCATCAGATTCTGTAAAGGTGTAATTCAAATAAACTCCTAAACCTTTAAAGAATTTCCCTGGGATGAAGTCCAATTGTCTTTGTATTGCTACTTCAAATCCATAAATACTCACATTATCACCATTTCTTTGTTGCGTTAATCCCCAATTTCCAGCATTAGTTGCAGGAATTGGATTGGGTTGTCCTGGGAAATCAGCCGTAAAATCAGCATTAGTATATTGGCTATTTCTATAGGTATAAATAAAATTATTCAAGTTTTTATAAAAAGCCCCTCCTGACAATAAACCTACAGATTTATAATATTTTTCGGCCATCAAATCAAAATTATAAGCGTAAGTAGCTTTTAAGTTTGGATTTCCTGCTACGATTTCAGAATCGTCATCTGGAATAACGCTAATAAATGGAGATAAATCATAATAATTAGGTCTAGCTAAAGAAGTAGTAAATGCTGCACGATACACCCAATCCTTTTTACCATTGTATTTAAAAGCTAAGCTTGGCAATACATTTGTATAGGAATTGGTGTTATTGATTTCTTTAAGCTTTTTCTCTTCATCTTCTACATAATTTGCTGTATAGTCAATAGCTGTATTTTCAACACGTAATCCAGCAATCATATATAAATTGGAAGTAAAATCCTGATCCCAACGAATGTAACCAGCATAGATATTTTCTTTAGCTTTATAATTCAACGCCAAATATTCAGAAGGAATATCCTTTTTATTAAACAACAATGGATTATTCAAATCTAAAGCTCCTAAGAATGAATTACTGGCAAATGTTCCTGGAACATATTTTGAACCCGGTTGGAAATTTTCACCATCGTAAGAACTAGATGAAATTACATTTAGGTTCCCAAGTGCGGTAATTGGTGCATTTTCGAAAAACGTGTTTTCTCTTTTTTTGTCTTTAATTCTAGCTCTAGCACCAAATCGAAGTCTTCCTTTTTGATCTTCAATTACTGAGAATGGTACTCTGAAATTTAATTTTGCTCCAAATTCAGATTCTTCAGTATAATTATCGTTTTCAGAAAGCGTTCTGAATTTGAACTTATCTGTTGCATTAGCTCCAAGAGATGAAAGTAATGGAAATCTTGTATCCACTAAATCTTGATTAATATCTAATTTAGTATTTTGATATTCAACATAACGCTCTCCTGGTCTGTCCTCACTAGCTTGTGCATAATTAACAGCCCAATCCATGTCAAGTTTTGAACTTAAAAGATGCTCCCCTCCCATGGCGTAATTTTGTACAATTTGTCGTTCTAAACGTGCGTTTTTGTTATCTTCAATTCCACCTTTTGTTTGTCTTCTCACATCACCTTTATAACCAATTATGTTATCATTTGCGTCATAAGTTGGTTTAATTCCTCGGAATCTAGTACGGTAACGATTTTCAAAATCATCTCTGAAATTATACATCGCATTAACATAAATAGAATTATTTTCGTTAAACTTATAATCCGTTGCTAATGAAAATGAGTTTCGAATACGTTGAACATCATATTTTCTAACATCATATTCTTCCATATAAACTTGGTCTTTTTTCCCTTTCACCCAAACACCTTCAACATTGTCAGAACCAAAATTATTATTGTTATACGAGGCACTTAAAACTGCACCTAATTTTTTATCTAAAAAACGATTCCCTAGTACCAAACCTGCTGTATAATTACCGTTTTCTCTAATTGGGCTATAACCACCTGCAAGCGTAGCCGATACTCTAGGGCCATTTGGAGTCGCACGAGTGATTAAGTTAACCGAACCTCCAATGGCATCGGCATCCATATCAGAAGTAAGCGTTTTGTTCACTTCAATAGTGGATATCATATCAGAAGGAATCAAGTCCATTTGTACATTTCTATTATCGCCTTCCGCAGACGGAATTCTGTCTCCATTCAATGTTACCGAGTTTAAAGAAGGTGCTAAACCTCTAATAATAATATTTCTGGCTTCACCTTGATCATTTTGCATAGTAATACCTGGAACTCTTTTTAAAGCATCTCCCACGTTGGCATCTGGAAAACGACCCACTTGATCTGAAGAGATGATGTTGGTAATATTTTGATTGGTTTTTTGTTTGTTTAAAGCCTTAGATTGCCCTTTTAATCGATCGCCTACCACTACTTCATCTAACTCGGTACCCGTAGCTTTTAAGTTAAAAGTAACACTCACGTTTTTACCACTTTCTACCTCAACCTCCATAGTTTTCATGGCGTACCCCATGTACTTTATTTGTAAGATATACTTCCCTACATTAAGGTTCAAAAACTCATAATTTCCGGTATAATCTGTAACGGCATATTTATTGAATCCTTCTATTTGGATCAAGGCTCCAGGAAGCGGCAATTGATCATCAGCGTCTAATACTTTCCCCGAGACAACCCCTTTTTGAGCATGTCCAACTAGGGAAATTAAGAAAAACAGTACTACTAATTTTGCTTTCATTTTTTTAGTTAAATAGTTATTTGGCAAAAGTAGCACATCAAATTTCATAGTATTTTACCTTACTTTTAACAAAGGATTAACAAACTCAAAAAAAGAAGTATTGCCTAACCATATAACAACTCACGAGAAACAATAAATTAACCTAGTCATAAAAAACAAATCCTAAACAAAATAGAATCAATATTTTATAATGCAAATCAATTTTTGGCGTTAAATTTGTAATCATCAATCAAAAATCAATCAATCATGTTACAATCTTTCTTTATTTTATGTTCCGGAGCGGATAAAAACCTGCTAGAAGGTTGCTCCCAAGGCGAAAAAACCAAATTTGTAGGTATTGGAGCCACCGTATTTTTTACAGCTGTTATGGCTTTTTTGGCGAGTGCCTATGCCTTATTTACTGTTTTCGATAGTGTATATCCAGCCATCGCTTTTGGGTTAGTTTGGAGTTTACTTATTTTTAACTTGGATCGGTTTATTGTCTCAACCATTAGAAAGAGAGCTAATTTTAGTGCTGAATTCCTGCAAGCTACTCCTCGTATTGTATTAGCAATTATCATTGCAATCGTAATTTCAAAACCATTAGAAATTAAAATCTTCGAGAAAGAAATCAACACCGTTCTTTTGAAAGAGAAGAATGCAATGGCTTTGAAAAATAAAAAAGAAGTTACTGCCTATTTTAAAACCGATTTGGATAAAAACAAAGCCGAGATTACCAATTTGAAAACCGAAATCAGTAAAAAAGAGAAAGAAGTCAATACACTTTATGAAACCTATATTGCTGAAGCCGAGGGAACGGCGGGTACCAAAAAACTAGGTAAAGGCCCGGTGTTTAAAGAAAAAATTGCCAAACACGATTTGTCTAAAAAAGAATTGGATACCTTACAAAAAAACAATTTGGCTAAAGTTGCGATGCTGGAAAAAGAAAACAAAAAACTAGAAGCCGATTTGGATAAAAAGGTCACACAAACCCAACCAATTATTGATGGTTTTGATGGGCTAATGGCTAGAATCAATGCTTTGAATAGTTTGCCTTGGCTGCCTTCATTTTTTATTATGCTCCTGTTTTTAGCTATAGAAACTTCGCCTATTATTGCCAAATTATTATCTCCCAAAGGCGAATACGATTATAAGCTAGAAGACCTCGAAACAGCTTTAAAAGCAACCATAGAACAAGACAAATACCAACGAACACTTTTGGTACAAACCAGCGCCGGCATGCACGACAAAGTATATGCGGATATTGCAGAAGATAAAAAATTGTATGACTTACAACGAAAAAACGCAGTTGATTTACTGGAATTACAATCGAATACTTTTGTAGCAAAACAAAAAAGCACTTTATAATGTAATTAATTTTCATAAAAAAAACGTCCTATTTGGACGTTTTTTTATGAAAATAGCAAACCTTTAATTACATCTGACTCAAGATTTCTCTCTTAAAAGCATCGTATTCGCCTTGTAGAATCAAGCCGTTATCCAATAGCTTTTTATAGTTTTGTAATTTGGCAAATAATTCTTCTTGGTTTAGTCCTACATGGCTAGCTGCTGGTTCGGTCTCATTACTAAAACTCGCTTCGTGCGTAGTAATTGCAGGCATTATTTCAGCAAAATTGGTTACTTCTTCTGTTGCTACTTCTTCCACAATTTCAGCTTCTGGAACGGATTCCATCGCGATTGCAGCAGTTGCATTGCTGTTTTTCAGAAGATCCAATTGTTCTTTAGCATAGGTATAAATTTTGCGCGCTTGAATTTTTGGAATATAATCAATCGTTACTTGCAATTCTGTTTTGGTAGCAAAAGTAAACTCTGAACCTAAAATATTTTCTTTTACAAAAGCGCCATCTACCTCATCCCAAGTATAATCAATAAAATGCATCGAAAGTCCAAGATTTTTAGGTTGGCAAATGATAATTCTTTTATTGGTCAAAACGATACTATCAGGCAAAACAGTCAAAGCTGGTTTTTTTTGTACGGCTATATAGCCTACCTCTTCGTTTTTCATTAAAATATCGTTGAGCTTGGCTGTAATTTTCTCTATTGCCTTTGGGTCTTGCTCTTCGTTTAAAAACTTTTTGATTTGTTCTTTCATTGTGCGTTATAAAATAGTTAGGAGTTAGGTCAAAATAAAATTTAAATCTAGTAATTATTCTTTTAACAAAAGTGATGCCTAAATCAAAATCGCAAATAAATGGTGCCATACCAGCCTACTCTGGAGGAAACAGCAGTAAACTAATTGTGTTATTTTTCTTAAGTTGTTATGTTTGTGGAGAAATTAAACCCTTAAAAAAGAGTGTAATAGCTTAATTTTTATTAATTTAGATAGAAATTAGCCTCAAATTTTATGGGAAATTTAAAAATTTTCATTGTTGAAGACGATCCGTTTTTTGGAGAGAGTTTAAAATACCATTTAAAGTTAAATCCTGATTTTACCGTAACTTTAATGGCATCTGGGCAGGAATGTCTTACGCTTTTACATCAAAAACCGGATGTTATTTGCTTAGATTTCGGGTTGCCTGATATTTCTGGAGATGTCTTACTACGCCGCATCAAAGAAATCAACAACAGCATTCCTATCATCATTATTAGTGGGCAAGAAGATATTGAAGTGGCTGTTGATTTTCTAAAATCGGGAGCTTCTGATTATTTGGTGAAAAATAATCATACCAAAGATTTGCTTTGGAACGCCATGCTGAAAATAAGCGAAAATCGAAGTTTAGTGCAAGAAGTGGCCACTCTAAAAGAAAAGTTAGAACAAAAGTTTAGTTTCGAACAAACAATTATTGGTCAAAGTACTGCCATCAAAAATGTATTTATCAAGATTAACAAAGCCTTAAACAACAACATTAACGTATCAATAACTGGAGAAACAGGAACTGGAAAAGAGGTTGTAGCTAATGCGATTCACTATAATTCTGAAAGAAAAAACAAACCTTTTATTGCCGTAAATATGGCGGCTATTCCGAAAGAATTAGTCGAAAGTGAATTTTTTGGTCATGAAAAAGGAGCCTTTACAGGAGCCAATGAAAGGAAGATTGGTAAATTTGAACAAGCCGATGGAGGTACAATTTTCCTAGACGAAATTGCAGAATTAGATTTGAACCTTCAAAGTAAACTTTTACGCGTCTTACAAGAAAGAGAAGTGGTCCGTTTAGGAGGTACTACCAAAATAAAATTTAATGCAAGACTTATAAGTGCGACCCACAAAGATTTAGCTCAAGAAGTAAAAAACGGCCATTTCAGAGAAGATCTTTATTACAGAATTATGGGACTACCTATAGTTTTACCTCCACTTAGAGAGCGAGAAAAAGACACCTTATTATTAGCCAAACATTTTGTGGCACTTTTTGTAAAAGAAAACAAAATGCCTCCGCTTACTTTGACGCAAAGTGCCAAAGACACCCTGTTGAAATATCCCTTCCCTGGAAATATAAGAGAGTTAAAATCGGTAATAGATTTGGCCTGCGTCATGTGTAATGGCTCTGAAATTTGTGCTGAAGATTTGAATTTTAATAGTCTACATACTACTGACTTTTTTCTTTCGCAAGAGAAAACTTTAAAGCAATATACAGATGAGATTATTCTTCATTTTTTGAAAAATAACAACAACGACGTCCTGAAAACATCCAAAAAACTTGATATAGGAAAATCTACCATTTATAATCTTTTACAAACCTTTGAATTAAAAAAATAATCGACATGAAAGTAGCCTCATTTTTATTCGAAAATCAAGATTTTATAAAAGAAATCAATACCGATCAACTACAAGCTGAAAAAGCTACGGTAGTACTAGGATTTGGATCGAGTCAATTGGTCTCGGATGCCAATAACTATAAAATAATTAGAGAAAAGTTTCCCAATGCTCAATTGACAATGGCTTCATCCGCAGGAGAAATCTTCGACAAAGAAGTTTTTGATAACACTATTTCATTAATAGCCATTGAATTTGAGAACAGCAAAATAATGACTTCCGAAGTCAATATTGAAGCCTATACCGATAGCTTTTCGGCAGGAAAAGCACTCGTGGAGCCTTTTGCGAAAGAGGATTTAAAGTTAATTTTCATTCTCTCGGATGGCAGTAATGTAAATGGAAGCGAATTAGTAAAAGGAATCAATGAGGCCACAGGAAGCAAAGTCTTAGTCACAGGAGGATTAGCAGGCGACGGAGCAAAATTTGAAAAAACCTATGTTGGATTAAACGAATTACCTACTTCTGGAAACATTGTCGCTATAGGGTTTTATGGCGAAAAGTTAGAAATATCTCATGGCTCTATTGGGGGATGGGAAAGTTTTGGACTAGAGCGTGTCGTGACGAAATCTGAAAACAATATCTTATATGAAATTGATGGCAAAAGTGTTCTAGACTTGTACAAAACCTACCTTGGTAAATATGCCCAAGATTTGCCAGGTTCAGCTTTATTATTCCCGCTTTCTATCAAAATAAACGAAAAAGAAGATCTAGTGGTGCGCACCATTTTGTCAATCGATGAAGAAAAACATGCCATGACTTTTGCAGGCGACATTCCTAATGGAAGCAAGGTTCGTTTCATGAAGGCAAATTTTGATAAAATCATAGATGCTGCCAGTGATGCTGCCAATCATTGCTTAAAAATGAATGACTCAATGCCCAAATTAGCCCTACTTATTAGTTGTGTGGGAAGAAAAGTCATTCTAAACAACCGAATTGACGAAGAAGTAGAAGCTGTTTCTGATATTTTTAATGACACTACGTTATTGACAGGCTTTTATTCTTATGGGGAAATTTCGCCTCTTCGACCATTTTCTGGCTGTGAATTACACAACCAAACCATGACTATTACTTGTTTTAATGAGCTTTAACCTATGGCTGATTTTCATAAATTACTCCAAAAACAAATCCAAAAATATCTTCCTTCAGGTTGGAGCGAAACTCCTGAGGCGAACACATTTTTGAATGCTGTAAATGATTCTTATGCTTCTTTTGAGAGGGATAAAGAATTGATGAATCACTCCTTTAATGAAAGCGAAAAAGAGTACCATGAAATACATGAAAATTTAAAAAAGGAATACACACTCAAGCAGCAGTCTATCGCCAGCTTGTATGATGGACTTGAAGCTTTAGAAGACGATTACAAAAAATCAAAAGTAAATGATGATGCAGAAGATGATATCCTTTTCATTTCGAAGTATTTAAACCAACAGATAGAAAAACGGAAAAAAACAGAAAAAAACCTGTTACACACCGTTGAGCTATTAAAAACGCTCGTAGCAAATCTTCGCTCAGGGATTTTGGTAGAAGATGAAAACCGAAAAATTCTTTTTACCAATCAACTGTTTTGTACAATGTTTTCTGTACCATTATCTCCTGATGAAATGATAGGAAAAGATTGCGCCGCCTCACAAGAGGAGTCCAAACAGCTGTTCAAAAACCCGAGTGAGTTTAGCCAAGGGATCAACCATATTTTATCGCATAAAAACGCCAAAACCAATGAACTGATAGAAACCGCAGCAGGGCGTTTTTTAGAAAGAGATTATATTCCGATTTATATTGGTAACGAGTACAAAGGGCATCTTTGGAAATACACTGATGTCACAGAACGAATTGAAAACCAGCGATTACTGCAACAAAGTGAAGAACGCAGCAGAATCGTCATGAATTCCACTTTAAATGCTATAATCACCGTAGATGATTCCGGTAAAATCACCTTTTGGAACCATCAAGCAGAAGCCACTTTTGGCTATACACAAGAGGAGGTGCTTGGCAAAATTTTTACTGAATTCATGATTCCTGAGCGAAATAAATCGCAATGGGAAGCCTCTATTCAGGAATTTTTAACAGAAGGTAAAAACGAATTTTTGAACAAACATGTAGAGCTTATCGGAGTTAAAAAATCAGGTCAAGAATTCTTAGCCGAAATCTCTATACTTCCAATCACTCAAAATGGAGAAACTTTTTTCTGTGCCTTTTTACAAGATATTTCCAAACGAAAAGAGGCTGAAAACCAACTTTCAGAAAACGTGGTGCTGCTTCAAACATTACTTGAAAATCTTCAAGCAGGCATTTTAGTGGAAGATATGGATCGCAAAATTTTATTTACCAATCAGCTTTTTTGTGACATGAGGGAAATCAAAATTCCTCCTAAAGAAATGATTGGCCACGAATGTAGAGCATTAATCGCAAAAACTAAATTGCTTTTTAAAGACCAAAAAAAGTTTGTAAATCGTGTCAACCAAATTCTTGAAGAGAAGAAAATTGTGGTTAGAGAACTGATTGAAACGAAAGATCGTCACTTTTATGAGAGAGATTACATTCCCATTATAATTAATGAAGAATACAAAGGTCATCTATGGAAGTACACTGATGTCACCTTGCGAATTCAAAATCAAAATTTACTCGAGCAAAGTGAGGAGCGCAACCGTAACATCATGAATGCTTCTCTAAACGCCATTATCACCATTGATAAAAAAGGGAAAATTACGTTTTGGAATAGACAAGCCGAAGTTATTTTTGGATGGAAAAAAGAGGAAGTTATAGGGAAATCATTGACAGAAACGATCATTCCAAAACAGCATCATCAAGGCCATGACAATGGCATGAAACATTATCTAGCGACAGGTGAGGGCCCCGTATTGAATAAAAATATAGAGCTTCCTGCGGTTAATCGAAAAGGAGAAGAGTTTCCTGTTGAAATAGCCATCATCCCTTTAAAAGAGAAAGGAGGACAATTTTTCTGTTCTTTCATACAAGACATTTCCGAGAGAAAAAAAGCAGAAAACAAACTCAAATATCAAGAAGAAAAATATCGAAATATTATCTCCAACATGAATTTGGGACTCATTGAAGTGGACAATCATGAGGTCATACAATTTACAAATCAGACTTTTCTCAATATGTCAGGCTATGAAATGGAGGAATTGATAGGTAAAAATCCCTCGGATATTTTTGTTTTTGGTGAGAATTTCGAAACCATGCAACGTAAAAGAGAGCTCCGAAAAAATGGAGTTTCAGATGTCTATCAAATTCCAATAAAAGACAAAAGAGGGGATTTGAAATGGTGGGCGATCAGTGGGGCACCCAATTATGACGATAAAGGTAATTTAGTAGGATCTGTAGGAATCCATCTCGATATTACCGATCAAAAAAAATTAGAATTAGAACTCAACCAACAAAAACAAAAAGCGGAAGAAGCCTCTAAAGCTAAAGAAGTATTCCTTGCGAATATGAGTCACGAAATTAGAACGCCTCTCAACGCCATTATCGGTTTTCTCAGAGAATTAGGCAAACAAGAACTCACCGATTTACAAAAGAAATATATCGACAATAGTACGGTAGCTTCTCGTCATCTGTTGGCCATTTTGAATAATATTCTAGACATTTCTAAAATCGAAGCAGGGGAAATGGAACTTGAAAAAGAAGATTTTCTCTTTTCAGAATCCATTGATAAAGTGATTAAAGTATTGCAGCCTTTGGCCAAACAAAAAGGGCTACGACTACAAGCAAGCATTGACCCAAAAATTAATAAGGTATTCAAAGCAGATTCCTTACGCATAGAACAAATTTTATTTAATCTCGTTGGGAACTCCTTAAAATTCACTAGTAAGGGTAGAATTGATTTGATCTGTGAAGTCCTGTCGGATCGAACAAGCACTCAAAAAATCCAAATTAAAGTGATGGATACCGGAATAGGAATGGATCAAAGTTACATTGAAACTATATTTAAAAAATTCTCACAAGAAGACAAAGCGGTCACTCGAAAATTTGGTGGTACAGGACTGGGAATGGCCATCACCAAAGAATTGCTAATGCTGATGCAGGGCGAAATAAAAATTGAAAGCGAAAAAGGAAAAGGCACCACCTTTTTTATAAGCCTTCCGTTAGAGAAAGGAAATCCGGAAAAAATCAAACAAAACAACCAAGAGCTCAATGTTAATATATCTGGTGTGTCCATTTTACTAGTAGAAGACAATAAAATGAACAGAATGGTCATTCAAAATTCTATGCAATATTTTAATTGTTTGGTGACCGAAGCCGAAAATGGCATAGAAGCCTTGGAAATTTTGAAACGACAAACCTTTGATATTATTTTGATGGATATTCAAATGCCCGAAATGGACGGTATTGAAGCTACAAAAATTATCCGCAACGAATTCAAACTGAAAATTCCAATTATTGCCCTCACTGCCAATGCCTTCAAAACAGAAATTGAAAACTGTAAGAATGCCGGGATGGATGATTATGTAACAAAACCCTTCGATGAATTTGTGTTGATAGAGACAATCGCCAGACTTACCGCAGACCGAGTGCAGAACGACACCGTTTCGAAAGAGGAACCCAAAAAAGAGGTAATGGTGTATAATTTGTCTGTCTTGAGAAATTTAAGTAGAGGTAATACAGATTTTGTGCAAAAAATGATAACCATCTTTATCGATCAAACCACTCAAACACTACTCGATTTGGAGCAAGCCTTTCAAGATAACCATTTTGAAGAAGTCGGCCGATTGATACATAAAATAAAACCAAGTGTAGACAGCTTGGGCATTGCTGAAGTGATACCAAACATGAATGCTTTAGAAAAAGCAGCAAAAACGGCCACACATAAAGAAGATATTGCGGCTTTACTTCACGCTATTCAACCCATTTTAGCCCTTGCCGTATCACAATTAAAGCAAAACGAACAGACTATCTAAAATTTAAAAACTCTTTTTTTTGGACTAATTTTCCAAAATTTGGAAAAATGTACTATGGCATACTCTCAAAAACCCTTTATTTACAAGGGTTTTTGTTTTTGGCACAAGATTGGCATTACTCATGGAAAATTAAAGCACCATGGAAAATCTACCCCAATTCAAATTTTTTGTTGTTGATGATGATATTTTTTGTTCTAATATGTTTGAGCAATATTTATCCCAACTTAACCACACTGACATTTCTTGTTTTAGTAATGGAAATGATTGTTTAAACAATTTAGATCAAAATCCGGATATAATCTTTCTTGATTATAATATGGATGATTTGACGGGATTTGAAGTTTTAAAAAAAATAAAACGTACCAATCCAAACATTTATGTAGTGATGGTCTCTGGTCAAGAAAGCCTCAAGACAGTAGGTGACACACTAAAATATGGCGCATTTGATTACATCGCTAAAGACGCTACTGTTTGTCATAAAATGAAAGAAGTCATAGACCAAATCATCCAAGTTAAAAGTGAACTTCGTAAAGCGAATCCCTCTCTTTTTAGTAGAATGTTGAGTCTTTTTTAGCCTAAGTCTAGAGTTTTCTATGACCTACAATTTTGGGTTTAATTCTGAAAATTCAAACCAATTGAAAGGCGCTCAAAGTACAGTGCTCCCTAAAGTGGATGATTGCTAAACTCGTGCAGTTAGATCCCAAAAAGCGCTATCTTTTTTAAGATAGCACGAACGCACCAATTGATTTAGCGGCCCTGCGGCTTACTTCAATTATTCCTCAAAAAAAACAGTTTTTCCAGATTTTGGAAAAAATGATGTAAAAAAGTATTTAAAAACCCAGCAAAATCGGGGGTTTTAAGTTTTGGCATCATTTTTCAATACTTATTGGTATAAAATAGTAATCCATGAAAACGGCCCTCAAATTAACCGGACATCATTTTTCTTTGCAGCAAACTCTGGACAAACAGGCTTGCATTACCCTTGCCAGTATTTCCAAGCGAGAGGTGGAGGCTAATTATTTTTGGAATGCAAATACTAGTGAACCTTTATTTTTGAAATTCTACAAAATTGCAAGTAAAAGGGATTGGCTTTTTACAAAAGGAATGCAACTCGTTTTTTTCTTGCATTTGCAACGTTTTTTTTTCAAACAAAAAAAATGGTTCTATACTTTGGATGCTCCAACGCTTTTTGATTGCAATGGTGATTGGACTTTGTGTACAAGCACGGTTGGACTTTACCTGAAAAATATCTTGTATGCTCACAAAACGTGCTACAAAATAGCTTCTTCAGCGTATGCAGAAAGTCTGATTCAAAACGAGTATCAAATATTGAAGAAAATTCAAGAGACTCGAAATGAATTTATAACTCCCCTCGTTCATCGGATTAATTCAACTGTTATTCAACTCTCAGATATTACAGAAAAACGGGCACGAACAAACCGATTTACTGATGCTCACTGGGCGGTCCTCAAGGAAATGACTTTGCTGCAAAAACAACATTCCCTTATAGGAAATTGGTCTTGGTTTAAAACATTAGAATGGGAATTTCTAGAGATTCATGAGGACCGGATTCCAAAAAACTTGATTCGGAAAATTACCATGATTTTGGAAGGAATATCTAATTATGAAAAGATAAGCTTGAGTCTCTCTCACGGCGCGTTTACCTCTGCTAACTTGTTTCAAGCGGGAAACACATTAGCTTTACATAATTGGGAAAATGCCAGTTTTGATCGGCCTTATGCTTTTGATTATTTCCATTTTGTATTTTATCAAGGTGGTATCATCGATAGAAAAAATTGGTCCGAAATATACAACGATCTCAAAGAACAATGTGTCAATAGTCAAGGACAATGCCTCTTTGAAAATGAATTTACTGTGTTCAAAACACAATTGAAATGGTATTTATTAACCCATGTCATGGATCAGCTCAAGATGTATTCTGAACTTCCGGAATGGTCTAGCGAAATGCTAAGATGGCTTGAGTTATGGAATGAAGCCTTAGATGATTTAGTAATGCCTTATTATTCCATAAGAGACCTGGTTGTCATGGATTTTTTTGACAGTATTCAAAATGCAGAGTACGGAGCCTTGCAATTGTTGGATGGACCTCCTGAAAAATGGCATGAAAAAGAAGTTTTAAAAATAGTGACCAGAAAATATGAGGCTTCAAAAATGTTGCATTTCCTCTCTAATCACCATTTGGTAAAAACGATTTATGTTCAGAAAAAATCTCATGAATATAAGATAGAAGCGGTACTTACTGATGATTCTTGTTTGTCGTTCCTACTGATATGGCAGTTGAAAGTGAAAACACTTGAAATCATGAACGCTCACGAAGTATTTCAAAATAATTTTGTTTCTCCTTTTGGTATTAAACATGCTAGAAACATTGACTCGGCGCGATTTGTTGTTTTGACTTCTCAATTATTAAAGGTCACAGTACCTAGCCATTTTAGAGCTTCTCTAGAAGTGCTGAAAAAATCGCAACATGTGTTTGATCTTGAAATTTTAGCATGTTGCAAAGAGGACTTCAGTCAGCAGAATAAATTATATCAAATCATAAAAAACAAACCAAAAAACCAATCTTTTAACTATTTAAAAAATGTGATTTTATATGGTTGGGATACTGTAAAAACACACATAAATAAAGGTGAATTTTCATCAAGACCGATTCAGAAAAAACTACAGATGCTACCACTATAAGCAATAGTATAGGAACTAGGAATCCAATTTTTTTAAATAAATATTAAGGTATAATTGGTGGTTATCTGCCAAACTAAAACAATAGAAATCATGATGCACAAAACAATTTTAGCTACCTGCTATGCGGTCAATCCCTATAAAGGTAACGAAGAAAAAATGGGTTGGAATTTTATCCTTCAAATTGCCCGTTATCAAAAAGTAATTGCTATCACGCGACAAAGTAACCAACTCGCTATTGAAAAATATATAGCAGACAATCCCAATACAGATTTCAAGAACATTTCCTTCTTGTATTTTGATTTGCCTTATTGTATGCATATTTCAACAAAGGGAGCTTTCTTGTACTATTGCATGTGGCAACGATATGTTATTCGGTTTATTAAAAAACAAAAAATAAATTATGATATTGTGCATGATGTGAATTTTCATAATGATTGGATGCCTAGTTACTTGTGGAAATTGAACAAGCCTATGGTTTGGGGGCCTATCGGTCATCATCCTAGTATATCAAAAGAATATTTGAAACGCTATTCTCAAAAGCAACAGTGGCTAAATCAATTGACTTGGATAACCCAAAAAACTTTTTGGAAACACTCGCCTTCTTTGAAAAAAACCATTAAAAAAACAGCTCATATTTGGTGCATGAATCCAATTATTCCAACCACTCTTGGACTGAAAGACGAGAAATTTTCAATTTATCCCTCTGTCCCGGCAGAAGATTTTTATGTTGGAAAAAAGAAAGAAAACAATCAATTTCATGTTTTGAGTGTGGGGCGATTCGTATCTTTAAATGCATTTGAGTTGACGCTTCATTCCTTTATCGGATTTACGAAATCTCTCCCCGACGCTGAACAACAATTATGCAAACTAACGCTAGTTGATACAGGACGTAAAAAAGAATTGTATCAAAAAATTATCAAAAAAAATCAAGCAGAAGATTTGGTAATCATAAAAGAATCCTTGGATCACGAGTCATTGAAAGCTGAATATCAAGAAGCAACTGTTTTTCTTTTTCATACGAACGAAGTCAAAGATACCGTCATTGCTGAAGCACTTTCGTTTGGCTTGCCTATTATTTGTATAGAAAATCATGACTTAAATCCATTTATTGACGAGTCCTCAAGTATTTGTATCCCAAAACAAAACTACACCGCTACGATAATCAGTTTAAAACATGCGCTTTTAAAGCTATACAAAATTCCGCATCTCACGGATAGAATGAGCCAACAAGCTCGAAAACAATTCGAAAATAAATTTAGTTGGGAAAGTAGAGGTGTCTATTTGCAAAATATTTACAACACACTAATCACATAATCGATGCGCGAAAGAAGTGCATGCTATAATTTTCAGAAATGAAGCAGTAAGAAATCGTTTGAGGCTGAAATTTTGTAATCAAAAATATGCATCCAAATGCCTCTTAATGCCTTGTAAATACTGGGTTTTTTAGATTTAAAACCTAAAAATCAGCAAATTTTATACCTGAAAAATGAACATTAAATAGCCAATTGTTTACAAAAAAAAATAAATCCCTTCTTTATTTCTTGACAATGAGAATTTTATTTAGCTATATTTGCTGTAAATCAATCTAAACCACATATGATTCGATTATATCCAAACGAACAAATTAAAGAATTCGACGTACACGAATCCTTACAATTGCGTTATGCAATTACTAGCAGAGGAAGACTCATTAGCTTTAAAGACCGCATTGAAGAAGGTCGTGAATTGAAAGGAAGCATGATTGATGGCTACCGAATTTTTCGCTACAAAGTGAATAATGGTGAAAAACCATCCAATCGACACTTGTTTTTTTACAAACTCATAGCGGAGCATTTTATCCCCAAACATTCAGATGATCAAGTACATGTGCTACATTTAGATTATGTTCGCGATAATGATTCGCTCCGTAATCTAAAATGGGCTACAAGAGAAGAATTTTTGGAACACAATCGAAAAAGTCCTCATGTAATTCAGGCCAGAAAAAATTTACTTGCTCACAACATTAAAGCCGACGGAAGAAAACTCACTTCAACGAATGTGATTCGGATTAAAAAAATGCTGCAAAATCCCAACAGAAAAACCAGGATTAAAATGATTGCCAAGCAATTTGGTGTCAGCGAAATGCAAATTTTCCGTATTAAATCTGGGGAAAATTGGGGGCATATTGTTGTCTAATCAATAGGTAAAGTAGCAATTTCGGCCTGTATTTTTTTCGTAAGACTTTTAAAAACCAAGTCATACGAATGGTCGATTAATTCCTTGAGCATAGCATCTGGAACATCTTGATTAATTGCAACGGTGTTCCAATGTATTTTGCTCATATGATATCCTTCGTTGATGGCATCGTAATTGGCACGTAATTCCAAGGCGTGTTCGGGATCACACTTGAGATTCACCGAGGGCTCTTGTTTTTCCCATTGTTGTAATGAGGATAACGCAAACATTTTGCCACCTACTTTAAAAACTAAAGTATCTTCATCAAACGGAAAATGCTCTGTTACTGCTTTTTTTGATAAGCAGTATTCATAAAAAGTTTCTAAGTTCATAATGTCTCGATTTGGTATAAAATAGGTTTACTCGGACTGGCATCATTTTCAAATGAAGCGATTTGTAAATTCAACACATAAGCACCATCTAGTACTTCATCGGACACGTAAATCATTTCGGTAATGGTACAATTCAGTCTCGCATCTGCATTCAGATTTTGCACATTTTTTACATTCCAAAACGCTTTGTGCGCCAATAATTTTCCCTCATCTTTCTCTTTGTCTACACTGGGCAAATCGATTAGCAAATGTTGAATACCATTTTCACGAATAAAATGTGCCGCTTCTTCCGAAAGATATGGTGGATTGGTATTCGAATAGTTTAAGTGTTTTTTACGTTTAAAATTGGGCAAAGTCCTAATTACTACCGCTTCAAAAGAAATACCCGATTGTAATGTCACCTCGAGCGCAGTCGAGAGGCTTTTTAATGTAATGACTAAATCTTCTCCCTGCACTTCTGGAACGACAGAAATCAATTCGGCACGAAAGAAAAACTGTTGCAAACATTGATTCACACTGTAAAATTCACGTGTAATATGTCCCAAACATTCGGTATGCGTCCCGTGCCCGTGCGGATTGAAAAAGATGTTATTAAAATTGGTCGAGGAACTTCCTTCCGATACTTTCCCTACCCAATCCCCAAAAACTACGGGTTCAATGATAGGTTTTTCGATATACCAAGCAATAGGATTTTCATCGGTATTGGTCAAAGGAATCGAAATATCAATAGGTTTTGATAGGTTGATTATGACAGTTTGGTCATTCAGTTCGATTGTGGTTTTCATTGTTTAAACACTAAGTTCACTAAGAAGTCACAAAGAACACAAAGCTTAGTGAAACTTTGCGTATTTTTTTGTGCCCTTTGATGGTTAATAAAACACTAAGTTAATAAAGAAGGCACTAAGTTCACTAAGCTTAGCGAACTTAGTGGTTAATTAAAATACTAAGCTCATTAAGAAGACCACATTGAACACAAAGCGTAGTGAACTTAGTGCCTTCTTAGTGCCCTTTGTGGGTAAACTCATTCCGAATTTATATAAAACAGATCACTCGCAATGCCATCTGTCAAGAATTTTCCTTTAGAAGTTGGTTTCAGAATATTATTCTCAATAGCGAGCAACTCATCCTTTATAAATTTCTCTGACTGTTTGATAAGATAATCTAAATAAAGTTCCCCAAATTCCCTTTCAATGCTGTCCAATGAAACGCCCCAAATCGTTCGTAATCCTGTCATAATGTATTCATTATAACGGTCGGTTGTAGATAGGATTTCTTTTTCGTTGGGCAATTGATCTTGTTGCATGGCTTTTAAATACAAGGCATTATTCGCCACATTCCAACTTCTCGAAATCCCATCGTAACTGTGCGCCGAAGGACCGATTCCAATGTATTTTTTGCCCAACCAATACGCAGAATTGTTTTTCGAGAAATAATTTTCTTTTCCAAAATTGGACAACTCATAATGAATAAAACCATTTTTATCGAGGGTTTCGACTAATATTTGGAAATGGGCTTCGGCTACTTCGTCTTTAGGCGCATCAATTTTGCCCTTTTGAATGAGTGTATTTAAAGCAGTTTTAGGTTCTACCGTCAAGGCATAACTCGAAATATGAGGCACACCAAAACGCAATGCTGTTTCGATATTTTGCTGCCATTGTTCATCACTCATCCCAGGAATACCATAAATCAAATCGATCGAAATATTATCGAAATATTGGGTGGCAAGCTCCAAACATTTTTGGGCTTCAGCCGAATTATGCGCGCGATTCATCATCGCCAAATCGGCTTCAAAAAACGACTGAATTCCGATGCTGAGTCTATTGATTGAACTTTTGGATAATTCTACAATTCGCTCACTGGTCAAATCATCGGGATTCGCTTCAAGGGTAATTTCTGGATTTTCAACAACATTGTAATGATGGTAAACTTCCGCAATCAAGAATTCAATTTCCTCCGTAGTCAGTACCGAAGGCGTTCCTCCTCCAAAATAAATGGTTTCCACTTCCGAGAATTCAGCATCATTTTTGTCACTTCGAGCGCAGTCGAGAAGCTCACTTTTACGCATTTGCAATTCTTTGGCCAAAGCCAAAACCATCTCCTCTTTTTTCTTCATCGAAGTAGAAAAATGAAAATCGCAATAGTGACACGCTTGTTTGCAGAATGGGATGTGAATATAAATACCTGCCATTTTAATTAGATAATTTGTCAATTAGATAATGAGGTAATTTGTCAATTGGATAATTTTTCTCATTGTCTATAAATTATCTAATTTTCAAATTTTCTCATTGACTCATTTTTTTACCCGCTCCTCATTCTGTTTCACGAAAGCATCCCAACCTGAATAGTTTTTTTCACCGATTGTTTTACCGGAATTAAAGAAGTGGCAAACTGCCGCAGCCAAACCATCAGTAGAGTCGAGGTTTTTGGGTAGTTCTTTTAATCCTAAGAGTTGTTGCAGCATTTTGGCCACTTGTTCTTTGCTGGCGTTTCCGTTGCCGGTGATGGCCATTTTTATCTTTTTGGGTTCGTATTCGGTAATAGGAATATCTCTGGAAAGTCCCGCAGCCATCGCCACACCTTGTGCACGGCCCAATTTCAACATCGATTGTACGTTTTTGCCAAAGAAAGGCGCTTCAATCGCGATTTCGTCGGGATGGTGCGTTTCGATCAACTCAATGGTGCGCTCGAAAATGACTTTTAGCTTTTGGTAATGGTTGTCGTATTTGGACAATATTAACTCATTGAGCTGAATGAATTCCATTTTCTTGTTGATAACCCGAATCAACCCAAACCCCATAATGGTAGTTCCTGGATCGATGCCTAATATGATACGTTCGTTTGACAATTTTTTAGTTTAATTGTTACGCTAAGTTGCTCCAAGCTAACACGAAAATTCACAAAGCTTTCTTTATTGGATAAAATTCAAGATTCTTTGTGAAACTCTGTGTCTCTTTGCGTTTCTTTGCGCAATAGTTTCTACGGTATGATTTCAATTCCACACAAAACTAAACAATTCCTTGTACTTCTAGTCAAACTTTTGATTGTAGGGGGAGCGTTTTATTTTATCTACAACCAACTCGCCAATAATGACCAACTCGATTGGGAGAAGTTTATCGTGTTGTTTCGCAAGAATCAATCGGTGGGAGGCATTCTTTTCATTCTCTCGTTTAGTGTCTTGAATCGGTATTTTGAAATCTTGAAATGGCAAAACTTAGTGGGCTTTCTGCATCCCATTTCTATAGGCGAATCCACCAAACAAGTGTTGGCTGCTTTAACCGCAGGTTTGTTTACCCCAAACGGCGTGGGTGAATACGCTGGGAAAGCCTTGTATTTTGATAAAAAATCAACCCAAAAAATCATCTTTTTGAACCTGATTTGCAACGGAATTCAAATGATTTTGAGTGTCATTTTTGGCATTTTTGGTTTGTTATATTTCAATGCAATTTTCGCTATTATCAAACCCAAAACCGTGCTTTTACTCTTTGGAGGGCTTTTGTTGATTGTGCTGATTGTATTTTTTTCAAAGAAAATCAACATCAAAGGCTATTCTATTGAAAAACTACTGCATAAAATCAATGAGATTCCAAAAGCGATTCATCAAAAAAACATCCTATTAGGTACGTGTCGCTACTTGGTATTCTCGCATCAATACTATTTTTTGTTTTTGGCATTTGATGTGGATTTACCCTATTTGAAGATGATGGCGGCAATTGCTTCGGTCTATTTTCTGGCGTCGTCTTTGCCTACTTTTCAGTTTTTGGATTTTGCGGTAAAAGGAAGTGTAGCGGTATTTTTCTTTGGAATATTGGGCGTTAACGAGTGGATTGTGGTTTTCATTTCGACTTTAATGTGGTTTTTGAACGTAGTATTACCAGTGGCCATTGGAAGTTATTTTGTTTTGAAATTTAAAAGCCCCTTAGCCTCCGATGGTGGAAACATTAATCTCAAAGAAAAACAATGATTTTTGTTTTACTAGGCATAGTAATCGTTTATGTGCTGATTATAAGTTGGCTCATCTATGGTTGCACCCAAGTGCCGTTGTATTCTAAAAAAGAGGTAACTCCAAAAACCACGTTCTCTATTTTGGTTCCTTTTCGTAATGAAGCCGAAAATTTACCGATTTTATTAGAAAGTATTGCAAAACTTAAGTATCCGTCGGATTTATTTGAAGTGATTTTGATAGATGATGCATCGGAAGAAAAGTTCTCAGTTCTCAGTTCTCAGTTCTCAGTAAGAATTATCAACACCATTCGACAATCGAATTCTCCTAAAAAAGATGCCATAACCACGGGGATTCCTTTGGCCAACAACGAGTGGATAGTGACCACAGATGCCGATTGTATTGTCCCTGAAAATTGGTTGCTCACGATGGATGATTATATCCAAAATCATGCTGTTGAAATGATTGCTGGGGCGGTAACTTATGACTGCAACCCTTCTTTTTTACATCATTTTCAGCTGCAGGATTTAATGAGTTTACAAGGCGCTACCATTGGAAGCTTTGGGATTAACAAAGGCTTTATGTGCAATGGTGCTAATTTTGCTTATACTCAATCTCTTTTTCAAAAGTTGAACGGTTTTGAAGGCAATGACAAAATAGCCAGCGGCGATGATGTTTTCTTGTTGCAAAAAGCCATTGGACAATGTCCGGAAAAAGTACATTATTTAAAATCGAAAGATACAATTGTTCAAACGCAAGCAGTAGCGACTTGGAGGTTGTTGTTTCACCAACGTGTAAGATGGGCTTCAAAAACAAGTGCTTACCAAAGTTTATTTGGAAAAATGTTGGGACTCCTTGTTTTCATTACGAATTTTGTTTGGGTATGTTGTTTTGTAGTAGCCATTTTTGGAAAGATTCCACTTCCTTTTCTTGGATTGTATTTCCTTATCAAATTTGGAATTGATTCCGTAATTATTTTACAAACTCATTGCGTTTTAAGCAAAAGCAAAATGCGCTATTGGATTTTAAGCAGTTTGTGGTATCCCTTTTTTAGTACTGCAGTAGCTTTATATTCATTATTCGGAAAATATGAGTGGAAGGGGAGACGCTTTTAACTGGCTTTTAACCGAGAGTTAAAAACAATTCCCATCACTGTCATACTTATAAAAACCGAAGAAATGACACCCACAAGGATGTCACCAATAGTGTTTCTGTTCGTTACTAAAACAAATCGTAATACGATGCATATACCCGAGACCAATCCAATGCCACGCCAATAAAAAGAAGAAATTGGAAGTATTGTGAGCGGCACTTTAGTTTGTTGTATGAAATAACGTGAAATAAAAAAAAGGCCTAACAAAGAACTGAGATATTGCAAAATGTCATAGCAGGCAACATGGGATATCTTTTGATTCAAAAATGCGCTTCTAAGGACTAAATAGCCATCCCAATGGGTCATAGAATCCCAAATCAAATGGGTGAACACGCCAACAAAAAAAGAAAAAAATACAGTGGTTTTGTTTTTATTAAAATAGGACAACCAATCAGAATGTTTCAAGGTTTCTAATCTTTGTTGAAAAAAAAGGGGCAAGTTAGTGAGTAATGGTTTTTTTATAATTTGATGAAAAAGTAAAACGACCAAGATACTCAAAGGCAAATCTATCAAAAAAACACCAGGTAACTTATGACTAATTTCACTTTGCATTCGCATTCTAAAAAAGAATTCTAAATCTGGCGCAAATGTTCCAATGAGTAATCCGGTTGCGGACACTCTTTTGTTTTTCAAAAAAGGGAGGGCTATGGCTGCGTGTGAAAAAGTAAACGGCATTATTTATTTACTTTGATAATTACAGGTAAAATAAATTGGGTTTTTACTGGAATACCCCGTTTTATGGCTGGATTTATTTTTGGAAAACCAATCAAACGCGCTTGAAGGATACTGTCAATTTTTATGGTATCGTAGGCTACAGAATCTTTAGGGAATTGGGGTTCAAATCGTAAGGTTGCGTTTGGGAACACAGTTACTTTTACTTCAATAGTGTCTAATTCAGGATACAAAACCGCTAACGTGTCTACATTTAATTTTTCTTGAATGAGCTGGGTTAGCCGCTCAAAAAAACACTGTTGTTGTTCTTGCTTGTCAATGATTTTATCACAGGCAGCTAGGCTAGGGTATTGGTCAACTTGTTTCCAATTGATGGCTTTTAATTCCTTTTGAAGCAACTCTTTTTCAGAAGGGACTTGCTTCTCAAAATAGCTACAGGAAGTAAAAAGGAATAAAAAAAAGTAAAAGAAATACGGTTTCAACGCTTGTTTTTTTGATTGGATAATAATTATAAAAATACAACTATTTTTCCCCATATTAGTAAAGGATAAAATATTGGATTATGAAGTCCAAAATTACTAAAAAAAAACAGTATGGATCTTTTCTTTTTAATAATCGGGTTTGTTTGTGTAATAGCGGGTCTTTTTGGAAGTTTTTTGCCCATATTACCGGGGCCAAGTTGCAGTTGGGTCGGCGTATTTTTACTCTTTTGTACCAAAGCAATTCCTATGAATTTTTGGGTTTTGGGGATTTCGTTACTCCTCACGATAGCTATCACTGTATTGGATTACCTGCTTCCCGCGAAAGGAGCCAAGAAATTTGGAGGCAGTACTTATGGTATTTGGGGAACGAATATTGGTTTGCTTGTAGGGATTTTTGCTCCGATACCGTTTGGATTTATTTTGGGACCATTTGTGGGAGCCTTTATCGGAGAACTGCTAACTAAACAATCTAATCCTCAGCGTGCTTTACAAGCAGCAACAGGCTCATTTATTGGTTTTGTCACCTCTTCTTTTATAAAATTTGTAGTTTGTATGATGTATTTGGGGTATTATATTTGGATGGTTTGGCAATATAAAGCGGTGCTATTCTAATTCAAAAATAACCCGTTGGGTGAAATTATTTTTTTACGACACTTCGATTCCTCAGAGCAGGCTAAAATTTAGAGATGTCTTTCATAGATAGCTAGTGCATTCGCCACAATAAACCCACTCGTCCAAGCATTTTGAAAATTGAATCCGCCTGTGATGGCGTCGATATTGACAATTTCGTCTGCAAAATATTTTGAGAAAAAGAATATGCTTTTGTAACATTAAGAATAATGCCCTAGCGCTGAAACTACAAAGACTGTTACAATATCGTCATGAACCTCATATATTAAACGGTCTTTTTTGTTGATTCTTCTTGACCAATATCCGCTTAATTCAAATTTTAACGGTTCAGGGTTACCACTACCAACCAGTGTAGGGATGGTCTTTCAACTCATTGAGTATTTTTATAATTTTTTTTATGCAAGCAAGATCGCCTGATTTTTTATGTTTTGAGAGATCTTTTTCAGCAGTTGCTTTAATGATTACTTGATACTTTCCCATAAATCTTCAGCACTTTCCATTAGCCGTCCTTTCTCGGTACTTGCTTTTTTTATTTTTTTTACAAATTCTGGATCGTAAGGGCTTTTGACATCTTCTTCAATCAAAACAATTTCTTTTGAATTTTCAGAAAACACACGAGCCATTTCTAAAAAAGCTTTTCCTTTTTTTGACTTTTCATTTATTTTTAAGGTTATTGTTGTCATCGCTTATTTTTTTCAAATTTACAAAAAGTTTTGTGGCTTGAGATGTCTTGTGTTTTGATTTATAGTGATTTGTGTTTTTTCTGTATTACCCCACCGCATTCGCCACAATATACCCACTGGTCCAAGCATTTTGAAAATTAAATCCGCCTGTGATGGCGTCGATGTTGACAATTTCGCCTGCAAAATATTTTGAGAAAAAGAATATGCTTTTGTAGTATTAAGAATAATGTCCTAGCGCTGAACTTATTTTGCAATTAATAAAGGGTTGATAAAATTTGTGTTGCAAAACATACTAATTTTAAAATCAACACTTATGTATAGTGTACTTGACAAAGATAAAATAAAAAGTGAGATTGTTCCTTATTTACCATTAGCAAAACGTGATTTTCTGGAAACAGTACCCTTAGAAGAAATAATAAATTGGGTTCTTTATAACCTGTAAACAAGAGTTCAAAGATGTCAATTGCCTGTTAAATCATAAGTGGCAATTTGTTTATTATCATTATCGAAAAAGGTGTGTTGTTTTGTTTTAAAACAACTCTTTAATTTCAATTTTAAGAGCTTTACAAATTTTGTATAGAGTAGAAATTGTGGTGCTAATTTCTCCTCTTTCAATTCTTCCAATTTGATTTCTAGGAATATTTGCATCATAAGATAAAATTTCTTGAGAAAGATTTAGGTTCAATCTTCTCAATTTTATTTTCTCTCCAACATCTTTTATTAATTTTATTTCTTCATTTTCTACCACGATTTAAAATTGCACAATCCTTTAATATTTAACTGACACATATTTGTGTCATTAAATTATTTTTTTTAATATTTGTAAAAAAAAATATCTGGCTTTTGAGGTTTCCCGTAAGGATCAAAAAAAAAACCGCCCTAATCTTGTATAAACATTAAATTAATAAATTATGAAAAAATTATTATTGCTTATTTGCACAGTTTTTTTGTTCAGTTGTTCCTCCGAAGAAAACGATTCAGGAAGTAGTTCTTATTATAATCCTCCTGCTTGGATTCAGGGAACTTGGGGAGAAAAAGCGGATGGAAATATAAATATTACAGACGAACCTTTGGTTAAATTTACTTCAGATAATTTTTGTCTCTTTGTTGGTGGTATAACAACACAATGTTGGAAAGAAGTAATTCAATTAACGCCACAATTTATGTCTGGTTCGGATAGTCATACTGATAGCACATATGAAATAAATCTTATATCAGGAAATGGCGCTGAAACATTAACAATGAATTTTAAAAAAGTTTCTGCAACTAAAATAATATTGGTAACTTCTACAGGGGGTAGAGAGTTAGATAAATTAAAATAAAAAGCTATGGTAATATTTATAATAATTGTGCTGGTAGTAATAATCTACATTTATAAATTTAATAACAGAGATAGAAATTTAGATTATAAACATTCACCTGAATATCAAAACCTTACTATTGCCGATAAAATGACAATAGATATAATAAATGGGCTAGAAGCTTCTATTAAACAGGATGTTTTAAATAAATTTAGTGATGACCATACAAGAATTACAGCTATAAAATCAATTATAAACCAAAGAGAAAATTCTTTTCTAAATAATATATATCAAATATCTAATCAAGAAAGAATATCTATTCCTTTAGCTTCAAAAGTAGTGAAAACTGCATGTGATACAGTTAGAATCACTTATGGATTAGACACAAAAAACTATTAAACTATTGATTTATGAAAATATATTTTAAAAAATACAAATACACTCATCAAATATTTTACTCTTCTGCCTCCGGGGCAAGTGTAGATATAACTAATGACGGGATTATTTTTGATTTACCGATGCACCCACAATTAAGTGGTACTTATTTCACTTTTGGAGAAGTTAGGAGAACAAATTCAAAGATTACTTATGAAGCACGAAAAATGGGACATAATGCAGTCTTTTATATCGATGAGGAAATTAACAGCAGTAAGTATAGTATTTATTTAGAAAATTTAGAAGGAATAATTTTAAAAGCTTGATAAAATTACCAACATAATTTGTCATTAAGCCAATAAATTCTTAATTTAAAAATAGTTAATAGATTAAATACAAACTAACCACAATACGGGTCTTTTAGCAATTCAATCTATTATTTTAATACAAAAAAAAACCTAAAATTTAAGTTTGCGACTTATATTTTAGGTTTTTTACGCAAAAGACAATTGTTGAATAAAAAATTAAATTAACGTTAATCCCTCACTCTAGACTTAACTCAATTGTTGGAAGCATAAAAAAATCAACCCTCTCCAACGCCCTGCTTGAAAAAATCGATTTTTTTTAAAAACTTCATCATTTTAAAATTGGGATTTTTGCTTTTTTAGTTATAATCACCCCACCGCATTCGCCACAATATACCCACTGGTCCAAGCATTTTGAAAATTAAATCCGCCTGTGATGGCGTCGATATTGACAATTTCGCCTGCAAAATATAGGTTGGGGTGGATTTTACTTTCCATAGTTTTAAAGTTGATTTCCTTTAAATCAATACCGCCAGCTGTAACGAATTCTTCTTTGAAAGTGCTTTTACCATTGATTTGGAAAACACCATTTGTGAGCTGTTGGGCCAAGTGTTGCAATTGGGTTTTGGACAAATCGGCCCATTTGGTTTCGGTGCTGATACCAGCGGCCAGCACCAAACTTTCCCATAAGCGGTTGGTGAGTTCAAAAGGTGATTTTTTGGCGACTGTTTTTTTAGCTTGTTCTTGTTTAAGGGTTTTCAATTGAGCAAGGGCTTCTGCTGTATCCAGATCATTGAGCCAATTCACCAATAGCGTAAATTGATAGTTTTTGTCGTGTAAAATGCGGGCACCCCAAGCGGATAGTTTCAAAATTGCGGGGCCACTCATTCCCCAATGGGTAATTAAAAGTGGTCCAGTGGCTTCGAGTTTGGTGTCCTTCACTCTTACGGTTACTTTTGCCGAAACGCCTGGCAACTCTTTGATTCGGGGGTCTTTGGTGTTAAACGTGAATAAAGAGGGCACGGGAGGAATGATGGCGTGGCCAAATTCCTGTAGCATATCCCAAATTTTCGGGTTACTTCCCGTAGCTAAAATCAAATTTTCGGCTTGATAGTTTTGATTTTGGGTGTCAATTTTCCAGTAGTTGTCTTTTTTGAAAATAGATTGTACGCTCTGACCTGTGAGGACTTTGATGCCTAGCTGTTGGGTAGCTTTTAGAAAACAATCAATGATGGTTTGAGAAGAGTTCGAAACGGGAAACATTCGGCCGTCGTCTTCAATTTTGAGGGCTACGCCATGGCGTTCAAACCACTCGATGGTGTCTCCAGAGCAAAATTGATGGAAAGGACCTCGCAATTCTTTTTCGCCTCTTGGATAAAATTTTACGAGTTCGTTAGGTTCAAAACAGGCGTGGGTTACATTGCAACGACCGCCACCCGAAATGCGCACTTTGCCTAGTACTTCGGCACCACGTTCTAAAATGGCTACTTTGGCTTTTGGATTTCTTTCTACAATGTTGATGGCAGTAAAAAAACCTGCAGCGCCACCTCCCACAATTAAACAGTCGTACATCATTGTAATCTTTCGGGAAAATTACAAAAAATTCCATCGACACCCAATGCGATTACTCTTTTAATGTCTTCAGGGTTGTTTACGGTGTACGTGTTGATTTTAAATCCTTCTTGGTGAATGCGTTTTACATTTTCGGGCGTGAGGGTTTTGAACCAAGGATTGATGGAGGTTGCCTTTAATTGATGTGCTATTGGGAGTGCGTCTAGCGGATTTTCTTCCGTTAAAACGTCGATAGCTATTTTGGAATCGAGTTTTCGATAGGTTGCTAATTCGTTCCAAAGGAAACTGGAGATGATAAAATCAGAAGTTTTCCAGCCTTTTTTGCCAAAAGAAGAAACAATTTTATGTGTAGCTTCGGCGGTATTTTTGCCTTTTAATTCAATATTTAAAGGCACTTTTCGGTCGATGGTGGTGATGATTTCTTCTAGCGTTGGAATGTGATGTCCGCCTTTTACGATTACTTTTTGCAAGGCTTCGAAAGTGTAGTCTTCTATCGGACCTTTTGCATTGGTGAGGCTATCCAAAATATCGTCGTGAAATACCATAACTTCTCCTGTTTTGATGACAAACACATCAATTTCGATGCGGTCGACACCCATCGCTAATGCTTTTTTAATCGCTGGAACGGTGTTTTGGGTTTCGTGTCCCATGGCGCCTCTGTGGCCAATGTTGAGTGGTTTGTGCATAGTTGTACAACTGGTTAATCCAATAAAAATAAGCCAAAGATACGGTTGAAGTTTCATTTTTTTTCTTTTGGTCTAAAATAGGAAAAAGCAATTACTTCTTGGTTAAATACGGCGTTATCATTGTTTTATGTTTTTTGTGAAATTAACCGCAAGGTTCGCAAAGATTTACGCAAGGAACGCAAAGTAAAAAGTATTTCTTAGTGTTACTTTGTGATTCCTTAGTGTTTCTTCGTGGTAAAAAACTTAACCGCAAGGACGCAAAGTCGCAAAGTTTAATAGCATTTCTTAGTGTTTCTTTGTGGTAAAAATTAACCGCAAGGTCCGCAAAGATTTACGCAAGGAACGCAAAGTACAAAAGTATCTTGCTTCTTGTTCTTTCTTGGTAAAAAAACACCGCAAATTCGCAAATTATGCTCCCTACTTTGGGAAATGAATTTGCGAATTTGCGGTCTATAAAATCTTATGAATTTTCTATTTTTTTGCCTCTAAAAGCACAAAAGTAAAGTTGGAATCGATGATTACTTTTCCGTTTTTCACTTTGGCAGTTTGGTTGGAATAAGCATCGCGAACCGTAGTGCCATTTTTGAAAATAGAGCCAACAGGGATTTCTTTTTTACCAGTTTTAACATCTAAGGCCACTACTACCTGATCGTTGTAATTGCCTTTGGTGTATTGACGGCTAAACACGTAAGGAGCCTCAGCAATTTTTTGGTGAACTCCAGCACCTACCGATGGATGGTTTCTTCGGAATTGCCCTAGTTTTTGCCAATGTGCCAATGTCTTCTGCGTTTCAGGATTGGTTTTGATGGCGCCCCAATTCATAAACGAACGCAAAGTCGCATCGCCTTGAGTGCCTTCGATTACTAAAGAACGTCCCGATTCATCACCATAATACACTTGAGAAATTCCTGGGGAAAGCAAAAGTTTAGTGCTACTTTCTATAGTTTTTTCTCTTTTTGGATCAAAAGGGGCTCCGTCATCATGAGAAGATAAATAATTCAGAACGCTGTAGCCTTTGAGTTCGTTGTTTAATTTGGAACTGTATTTTGAGAAAATGGATTCATAATCGTTTTTAGCATCCCATTTGAACTCAAAATTGATCATGTTGTTGAAGCCGTTTTGGAAATAATTGATTTTTTTGTCGCCAAAATCAAAATCTTGTCCACCACTGATACCGTAGTTGTACACTTCGGCTATGGTGTAAAAAGGGTTGTTGTCTAATACTTTGGTAGGATTGTTTTTCTTCCAAACCTCAAAAGCGTACAAACATTCTTTTTGAAAGGCGGCCCATACTTTTTCATCGGTATGTTTTACGGTGTCGGCACGGTAGCCATCGATTCCGAATTCTACGATATAATCTGTCAACCATTTGATGATGTAATATTTTGGGGCTCTTGGGTAACCTGTTCTTTTGAAAAAGGCATCCAAAGAAGCGATTTCTTTTTCGTAACGGCCTTCTTTTTTCCATTTTTTAATCAAGAAAGGAGGGAGGGCTACTTCTTTTTCACTTTCTGTCAAAACATCGGGAAGATTGGCCACTAAGGTACATTCGGTAGTGCCTACAAAATTTTTGTAATCGCATTGTGGTCCTGTGCGAACCCAATCCGGTGGCCATACGGCATCTTTCTCAGTCACAGGTCCGGTATGATTGATTACGCCATCCAAAACAATACGGATGCCTTTGGCGTGGGCTTTTTTTACTAAGTCGGCCAAATCTTCTTTGGTACCAAAATTCGGATCTAAGGCTGTCCAATCTTTCGCCCAATAGCCATGAAAACCATAACTTAAGCCCGTTCCTTCGTCTACACCTTCGTGAATGTTTTCTACGATCGGTGTCATCCAAATGGCATTGATTCCGAGTTTAGTAAAATAGCCTTCTTCAATTTTTTGGGTGATACCTTTGAGGTTTCCACCTTCAAAACCGCGGAGTTTTCCTGGGGTTTTGGTTCTGTCAAAATAGATTTCTTTTTGATTATTATCGTCATTAAAACGATCGGTCATTAAGAAATACAAATTGGCCCCTTCCCAAACAAAGGGAGTAGTTTCTTTTTTGGGTGCTTGTTTTTGCTGTGCGCTAGCCATTCCACCCACTAAGGTGGAAAGGGCTAAAGTAAGCGCTATCGTTTGTTTTTTCATTAGTGTTGCATTTGAATTTGAGTCGGTTTGTTATTGCTTACAGGAACTGTCACAGTAATTGTTTGTGCTTCTTTGGTAAACGGAGTAACGATTCCGTTTACTTTGATTTGGCTAATCGCTTCAGTATTGTGTAAGATTAGATTGGCTTTTTTGTCTTTTGAAGAGAATGCTTTTCCTGATTTAGTCGCTACTGTAATTGTAGTACTATTTCCTTTGGTTTGGGCATTGAACGTGATTATTTCATACAGACCTTTTTCGAAAGCATTAGCAGTTACACCATCATCATTGTATACTTTTCCTTCACTATTAAGTGTTTTTTCATCCATAAAATAATGAACGTCAAAGGAGTCTAAACTATATTTTGTAGTGCTTTGAATGGTTTTGATCATAGGAATGAAAGCGCCTCCACGTACAAAAACAGGAATATGATCAGTAGCTGTAGCTACATTCGCAGTGCTTCCACCTTCATATTTTGCATCAGAATAAAAGTCGAACCAAGAATTGTTTTTTGGAAAATAAATGTCGGCCGATTTTTTACCCGCTTCGGTGATTGGGTGTACTAAAAAGTCATTCCCCCAAAGATAAGTGTGGGAAACCGTTTGCAAGATGTTGTTTTCAGGCTCTTCAAAAAACAACGGACGCATTAAAGGTGTTCCTTTTTGATTGTTTTCAAAAGCGATGGTGTAATTGTAAGGTAACAATTGGTACCTCAATTCCACTTGTTTTTTAGCAGTAGCTTTGGTTACAATGTCTTTGAAAATGGGCTCTGAAGGCACATCTTGTTGGGCATGTGGACGGAAAATAGGTTGAAAAACCCCATATTGCAACCATCTTAAGTACAATTCATTGTCGTAGTAATCGCCTGCAAATCCACCCAAATCCGAGTGCATGTAACCGATTCCTTGTAATCCCATTTGTAAGGAGATTTCGGTTTGTGGTTGCAATCCGCCCCAAGTACGATTCACATCGCCTGACCACGGGATCATGCCAAAACGTTGTGATCCAGAGTAGCCAGCACGCATTAAGATAAAGGGACGAGTGGTTGAAAATTCTTTTTTGTAGCCTTCAGCAATCAATTCGGCCCAGTGGTGACCGTAGATATTGTGTACTTCGTCAGCGGTTCCGCCTTTAGTGATGGCCGCTGAAGGGAATACTTCGGGTTCTCCTAGATCGCCCCAAAATCCGCCAACACCTTGCTGGATTAATCTTTTGTAAACATCCCAAAACCATTGTTTTCCGTCCGGATTAAAAATGTCTACAATTCCGGTGTTACCAAAAAAGAATTGAAAGGTATAGGGCTTGCCTTCTTTGTCAGTAGCTAAAACCTTTTTCTCTACGGTTTCATTCCATTTACTTGATGTTGTAGTGATGAACGGCTCGGTGATCAAGACGGTTTTCACTCCTTTTTGATTTAAGTCATCTATCATTTTGGTTGGATTGGGAAAGTTGTCTTTGTCCCAATCTAAATTACCCATAGTTCCAGTAATTTCTTTTCCAAACCAATACAAATCCAAAATAATAGCATCTACTGGAATCGCGTCTTTGATGTATTTATCAATAGTTTTGTTGACTTCGTCTTGAGAATGATACCCAAATCGGCTAGAAAAATTTCCTAAAGTCCAAAGTGCCGGTAACGGTTGTTTTCCAGTCAATGTTGTATAACTATCGATTAAATCAGTCCAAGAATTTCCGGCTATCACTTGATAGGTTTTGCGACCCGAAATGGTTTCATACGCTAAAGTGTTGTCTTTTTTACTGTCTAAATCCAAATAACCAATTGGTGCATTGTCAAAATGGATGGCGTAAATTTTAGAAGAAAGTACCAATGGCATGGTGAAATTCATCAATTCAGAATGCGTTTCGTAACCGTAGTGCGCTCTGTTGTACAATTGCAAACGATGACCACGACGATTCATTCCCAAAACACGTTCTCCAGTACCGTACAATATTTCAGTAGCATCTAAATTAAAATCAAGAATTTCGTTCGTTTCTTTTTTGAAATAGCCTGTTTTTTCCGAAATTAATTCTTTGTTTAAGTAAGAATACGTGATTTTAAAAGGTGCTTTGTCAACAACGACCACAATTCCATTAGTTGCCATTTTAAGGGACGTTGGAGTTGTGGTAATTTTTAGGTTGACCTTTTGAGGCGTTGCTACTACAGCATGCGATTTTGGATTGGCTTTTTCTCCATTTGGTACAAACGAAGTGGAAATGATTTTGTCAGAATACGGTTGGAAAGTGTACACACCATCTGAAGTGGTAACTTCTAGCGATTGATTGGTTTTTTTGAAACTTTCAAACTTTCGATTGGCATTTTGTGCCAATGCTAGTGAGCTGAATAATAGTAATACGATTATTTTTCTCATTTTTTTTAAATTTTAAACCCTTTCAAAGCGGACTTTGAAAGGGTTATTAGTATTGTTGAATCGAATTAGTTAGGTTGTACCACCACTTCTTTTCCGTTGACAAATACGGTCAATGCTTTATCGCCTTCTAATGAAAATTTGGTCTCGTTTTGAGTAACTTCCATTTTTAGTATTTGGTGTCTAAAGTTGATTTTGAATGAATATCCTTCCCATTCTTTAGGGATTTTTGGGGCAAAATGTAAGGCATTTTCTTTAACACGCATTCCACCAAAACCTTCTACGATACTCATCCAAGTACCTGCCATAGAAGTGATATGACACCCTTCTTCTACCTCTTTGTTGTAATCATCTAAATCTAGACGGGATGTTCTTAAGTAGAAAGCATAAGCCATATCCATTTTGTCTAGTTTGGCTGCTTGAATAGAGTGAACACAAGGAGAAAGGGAACTTTCGTGTACCGTAAATGATTCGTAGAATTCAAAATTCTTTCTTAATTCTTCGGTGGTGAAATCATCTTCGAAGAAATAAAACCCTTGTAATACGTCGGCTTGTTTGATGTAAGGGGAACGTAATACTCTATCCCAAGACCATTTTTGGTTGATCGGACGTTGTGAGCGGTCTAAGTCTTTTACAGGAACTAAATCTTTGTCTAAGAACCCATCTTGTTGCAAGTAAATCCCCAATTCTTCTGATTTTGGGAAATACATATTACCAGAAACTTTTTTCCAATCTTGTAACTCTGCATCGGCTAGATTTACTTTTTCGATGACGCGTTTGTGATCTGATGGATATTCCGTGGCTACTTTTTGAATTTGTTCGTAGGCATAATCAATACACCATTTAGCAATATAATTGGTGTAGAAATTATTGTTGATGTTGTTTTCGTATTCGTTTGGTCCTGTAACGCCCAAAATCATATATTGATTTTTGTTAGTCGAGAACGAGGCTCTTTGGTGCCAGAAACGAGCAATACCAATTAACACTTCTAATCCTTTTTCAGGAATATAAGAGTAGTCTCCGGTGTAACGGTAGTAGTTATAAATGGCGAAAGCAATTGCTCCATTACGGTGAATTTCTTCATGGGTAATTTCCCATTCGTTGTGGCATTCTTCTCCGTTCATGGTTACCATTGGATACAAGGCCGCACCGTTTTTGAAGCCTAAATTATCTTTAGCATTTTCGATAGCTTTGTCTAATTGATTGTAACGGTACGTTAACAAGTTCCGCGCCACTTCTTGGTCTTTGGTGGCCATGTAGAAAGGAATACAATACGCTTCAGTGTCCCAATAAGTAGATCCACCGTATTTCTCACCTGTAAATCCTTTTGGACCAATGTTCAATCTAGAATCTTTACCTAAATACGTTTGGTTCAATTGGAAGATGTTAAAACGAATACCTTGTTGTGCTTTGACGTCACCGGCAATTGTAATATCTGACATTTCCCAAATTTTAGCCCAAGCTTCAATTTGTTCTTGTAATAAGACGTCATATCCTTTAGATAAAGCTGCTTGAATTACTTTTTCGGCGGCAACTTGTGTGTGATCATGGTTTAAAGAAACGGTGTAACCTCCCATTTTTTGGATTGAAGATTTTTCTCCTTTGGCTACTAAAGTTTCATAAGTATACTGCACTTTATCATGGCTAGACTCAACAGAAGATGCCGAAATTTGTGAAGGCGCTCCATTAATTAGAATAGTATTGTGCATAAAAGTAGTTACTTTAAAATGCGTTTTGAAGGTTTGAGCGGTAATGAATGCTTCGTTACTTCCTTTTTTAACATCTAATGGTTCCCAGAATTTTTCTTCCCAGTTGGCGTCTTCATTGGTGATTCCAGCGTCGATATAGGGTTTGTAAACGATTTTGGCATCTTTGTTTAGAGGCGTAATTTCGTAATTAATTACACCTACTTCGTCTAGAGTTAAACTTAAAAAACGACGCACATTTACAGCGATTTCTGTACCATTGGCTAAGATGGCTTCGAAAGATCGGTTGTACCAACCTTCCTTCATGTTTAATTCTCTTTTGAAATTTTTTACTTCAGAACAGCTAAATAAATCAAAATTTTCACCATTAATTACTATTTCAATTCCAATCCAATTAGGAGCGTTTAATACTTTGGCAAAATATTTTGGGTAACCGTTTTTCCACCATCCCACTTTGGTTTTATCGGGATAGTAAATTCCGGCGATATAACTTCCTTGAAAAGTTGGACCAGCGTAGTTTTCCTCAAAATTAGCTCTTTGTCCCATGGCGCCATTACCGATGCTGAATAGACTTTCGGATGACTTTACTCTTTCTACATCAAATTCTTCTTCAATGATGGACCAATTGTCGGGTTTAATATAATCTTGGTTCATTTTTTCTATTTTTTTATTGTTCTTTATAGGGGTGTTTAGACTTTTTACTGTCTTTGAATTTCTTATTTGTTGATTAATTCACTTAAAAAAGCTTCACTAATACATGTAAAGTCTTTAAAGTTGTGGTGTGCTTCGTATAAAACAGTGGCATCTCCAATGCCAATACTTGTCATAGTACCAATATTAGCGGCTTGAACACCGGCAACGGAATCTTCGAAAACAAAAGAATCGCTGTTGGCAACTGCTAATTTTTGGGCAGCAATTAAGAAAACTTCCGGATCTGGTTTCGCATTGCTAACGTCATTTCCGTCAACAATAACATCAAAATAGGATAGAATTCCTGTTTTTTCTAAAATAGGTCTGGCGTTTTTACTGGCTGATCCAAGAGCAATACCTTGTCCTTTGGCTTTTAAAAAATTCAATACAGTCATTACACCAGGAAGAATCTCAGTTTCATCCATATCCACTAAATAGGATAGATAGTCTTCATTTTTTTGAATTAACCATTGGTCTTTTTGTTCTTGAGAAGCTTCAATTTTTCCTAAATCTAAAATGATGTCTAGGGAACGTACTCGACTCACTCCTTTTAATAATTCATTATGGTCGTGCGTAAATTCAATATGTAGGCTATCGGCAATTTTTTTCCAAGCCAAATAGTGATATTTCGCTGTGTCAACAATGACACCATCTAAATCGAATATAAATCCTTTTTTCTTTTTCATTTTTAAAATAAATTTTAATGACTCGTTGTTTTTTCTTTAATGAAAATAACCCCTAAGCCTGCAATCAACATTGAAATTCCAGCGATGACAATAATAGCCATTGGGAAACCACCAAAAAATGCAATAAGAGTGCTTCCTAATAATCCTGCTGCAATTTGTGGAAGGGTTATTGTGGCATTGAATAGGCCCATGTAAACTCCCATTTTGTCTGCGGGCAGTGAGCCAGATAGCATAGCATAAGGCATGGCTAATATGGCAGCCCAAGCCAATCCTACTCCAACCATAGAGAGTAGTAATAGATTTTTGTCTTCGATTAAAAACATCGAAATTAATCCTAGTCCTCCTAGTAATAAGGAAAAGGAATAGGTTTTTTTTCGTCCAATGGTTTTAGCTATGGAAGGCATAAGTAGCGAATAAAAAGCGGCTACGGCACTATAAAAGGCGAATAAAACACCAGTCCAATCTCCTGCTTCATTAAACCCGATAGATTTGGCATCCAGTGCATCAGGTCCCCATACTTGATTGGCAATCGCTCTTGTGGTATACACCCACATTAAAAATAGGGCAAACCAGGAAAAGAATTGTACAAATCCCAACTGCCAAAATATTTTTGGAGCCGTTGAGATTAATTTTAGAATACTTGTTTTTTCTTTTTTGACTTCAGCATTTAAGTCGATTTTATTATAAAGAGCGTGTTCTTTGGGAGCATATTCCTTGGTTTTAAATACAGTCCATAATACACTGATCAGTAATATGCTACCGCCAATGTAGAACGACCATATTACTGAGTCGGCTACTTTTTCGCCTGCAGCAGGAACATTTGCAATTCCGGATTGAGCTAAAATCCAAGGAAGTAAGGAACCAAATACGGCTCCAAAGTTGATTAAAGCACTTTGAAGAGAATAGCCTAAATTGCGTTGGTCATCATTGACCATATCGCCCACTAAAGCTCTAAAGGGTTGCATGGTTACATTAAATGAAGTATCCATCAAAAGCAACATCAAACCTCCGAAGAATAGTGGGGGTAAGAGGTAGGCAAAATACTCAGCATTAGGCATAAAAAACATCGCTAGCGCTGAAACAATGGCACCAAAAAATATAAATGGAATTCGTCTACCAAGTCGGGTCCAGGTTTTATCACTTGAAAGTCCGATAATAGGTTGTACTATTAATCCTGCCAATGGAGCGGCTAGCCAAAAGTAACCAATACTATGAACATCAGCTCCAAGTGCTTCTAAGATTCTACTAGTATTTCCATTTTGAAGGGAGTATCCAATTTGAACCCCTAAAAACCCAAAGCTTAGATTCCAAATTTGCCAAAAACTTAATTTTGGTTTTTCCATATGATTGTTTTTAAAAGTTAATTACTACAAACGCCATAGTGTTTGTTTACGTCTAATGCTGATAAAACAAATACATGTTGTAAGGTTATACTACATTAAAAGAGGAGGTACAAAGCAATTTGATGTTTAGGGTAGTGCTATGTTTTAAAAAATAGGCAAACAATTAAAGGGTATTTCACTTTAATGGTTCGACTATTGTAAAACTAGGATGCCTTAAATGGGGCAATTGCAATATATTCTTTACGTTTTAATGTGTTATTTCTATATAAAATTAGAATATAGAGAATTTTACAAAAAAGAATGATTTGTTTTTTGCTTTTTTAAGTAAGGTCTTGGTGGTTTTTCTTTTATTTCAAGGGTTATTTTGAAGTAAAAGAGGGGAAGTCATAAAACTTTACTTAATTTTCGAAGTAAAAGAAAAAGTTTAGACTTATGTAAATATATAAAATAATACAATTACTGCTCTTTTTATTAAGGAATAATTAGTACTCCAACGTTTTTTGTTGATAAATATAGCATAGAAATCGTGGTTAAGTACAAAGAATACAATAGCTGTTTTTGTTCCTTATTTTGTTTTCTCATGGTGCAGTAGTGTCATTGAATCTAACATTTCATGCTGATAATTTTAAGTGGATTCTCTTTCTATTAGATGAGTTTCGATAATTTCTGTGGCAAAAACTTCTTCTTCCGTATCTTGTTCTTCACTCTCTAGTCGTTGGATCAGCATTTCGGCCGCTTTTTTTCCCATTTTGACACCACTTTGACTTACGGTAGTAATAGTAGGAGTGGAGTATTTAGAGATGATACCGTCTGTAAATGCTACAATCGCTAAGTCTTTAGGGATGGCTAATCCTATTTTATGAGCAGTTTTTAAAATAGTGACTGCAAAAAGTTCATTTACAGCAAAAACAGCATCAATGGCCTTATCTTCTAGGAGTTGGCTTATGATTATTTCGCAAGTTTCTACATCTTCTATTTTGATAATTAAATCTTCATCGAAAGGGATGTGGTTGTTTTTTAGCGCTTCCGTATAGCCGTCTGTTCTTAATTTTCCAACGCTTACGTAGTCAACGGTGGTAACTAAAGCAATTTTCTTTCTTCCTAGTTTGATGAGGTATTCTACGGCTTCATAAGCCGCTTTTTTATCATCGATAATGACTTTGTCGCAAATGACTTCTTCGGTAATTCTATCAAACATGACCACGGGCATTCCTTGGTCGATTACCTCTGTGATGTGGTGAAAATCTTTTTTGAATTGCGTTTCTTTAGAGAGCGACATGATGAATCCATCGGTGCTTCCGTGTGCTAGAAGTTCCATGTTCATTACTTCTTTGTCGAAGGAATCATCAGACAAACAAATGATAACACTGTATCCTTTTTCATTGGCTACTTGTTCGATACCATTAATGACTGTAGAAAAGAAATGGTGTACTATTTCGGGGATGATAATTCCGATGGTTTTAGTTCTTCTGTTTTTTAAACTAAGCGCTATGTTATTGGGTCTGTAATTGTAAAATTTGGCAAAAGCTTGTACTTTCAAACGCGTTTCTTCTCCTATTTCCAAGCTATTTCGTAATGATTTAGAAACGGTTGAAATGGAAACATCAAGTTCTTTGGCGATTTGTTTTAAAGTTACTTTTTTTTTCATTTCTTAATTTTTTTTGGAGCAGTAATCGTTATAGTTACTCTTTTTTTTTTGTTTCTGGTAATTTTCAGATAAAAATAATAAATAATTCTCAAAGTTTTCAACACTATCACGTTTTCGTAGCTCCAGATGATTTATGTCATGTCGGTGGCATTAATATTATGTTAATTTTGAAATTCGAAGTAAAGAAAAAGCTGAACTAAAAACCAAAATTAAAAATTAATTTAAACAAAAAGTATGAAAACAATTTATAAAAAGTTGTTATTTTTATTGCTACTCCTGCCATTTAGCATGCTGGCTCAGAATGCTGTTACGGGAACGGTTCTTGAAAAAGGAACAGGACAACCTATGCCAGGGGTCAATGTAAATATACAAGGAGCTGCAAATGGTGTTTCTACCGATTTTGATGGTAAATATAAACTATCCAACCTTAAAAAAGGGGATAAAGTTGTATTTTCTTATATAGGTTTTAGAAACGTTGTTTTAACTTATGATGGGCAAGCGACTCTAAATGCATCACTAGACGAAGATTCAAATGAGTTGAAAGAAGTAGTGGTTCAAGTAGGGTACGGTTCTGTAAAGAAAAAAGATGCCACGGGATCTGTAGCGATACTTGGAGCTAAAGATTTCAACAAGGGCGCAATCGTTTCCGTAGATCAATTGTTGTCTGGAAAAGCGGCTGGGGTACGTATTACTAACAACGGTGGTCAACCGGATTCTGCTCCAAATATCAGGATTCGTGGTGGTGCTTCTTTGAGTGCTTCTAATGATCCGTTAATCATTATTGATGGGGTGCCTATTAGTAATGAAAACCCAGCGGGTGTTAGCAATCCATTATCTTTGGTGAATCCAAATGACGTAGAAAGTTTCTCTATCCTTAAAGATGCTTCTGCTACTGCAATTTACGGGGTGCGTGCTTCTAACGGGGTAATCATCATTACTACTAAAAAAGGAACTTCAGGTGCGCCTCAGTTTAATTATTCCTCAAACGTTTCCGTTGGTCAGGTAGGTAGAAAAATTAATGTAATGAACTCCAGTGAGTTTGTGAAATTTATTCAAGAATACCACCCAACAAGAACTAACGATTTGGGTATAGATGATCCAAGTAATACCTTGGTAGATGATTTGTCTACACCTCAAATTGAAGGAAGAATTATTGCTGATACGGATTGGCAAAGTCAAGTATACAGAACAGCAATTTCTACAGATCACAACTTTAGTGCGAGAGCTAATTTGTACAACAGAATTCCATTTAGAGCTTCTGTAGGATACAATAACACACAAGGTCTTGTAAAAAACAATGATTTTGAGCGATATAGCTACTCTTTAAAAATGACTCCAAAATTCTTGGATGATAATTTGAAGGTTGATTTCAATGCCAAAGGAACCATTACAACTAAAAATTCTGTGGATGACGGAGGTGCCATTGGTGGTGCTGTAGCAATGGATCCAACTAAACCTGTGTATGATAGCAATAGTATTTTTGGTGGATTTTATCAAAATACACGTCTAAACGGTGGTAGAAACCAATTAGAAGGTGCTTCAAACCCTTTAGCGTTATTAGAGCAAAGAACCAGACCTGAAAAAGCGATCCGTTTCTTAGGAAATATTGAATTTGACTATAAAATGCCTTTCCTAAAAGATTTAAGAGCGATTGTAAATTTAGGTTTAGATGCTTCTGAAGCTAGAATTAGAGAAGTGTACAGTAACAATGCTATTGCTACTTACCGATTTAATCAAGGGAAAGATCCATTGACCAATTATGTATTCAACCCAGGTGAAAATTACTTAGAAAATCAAACGTCTACTAACCAAACGATGGATGCTTATTTAGCTTACAATAAAAGCTTGACTGGATTTGTAACTAAATTAGATGTTCAAGGGGGATATACTTACCAAAACTTTAAAACAGATGGTAATAAAGATATTTATCAATACAATGTCGATTCTGGATTAAGAGAATTGCGTTACAATGTTAACAATCCAAACAACAGATATTATAGCCCTCTAAACTTACAAGCTTATTTTGCTAGAGCTAACGTAGATATTTTAGACAAATATTTATTAACGGCTACCTTTAGAGCGGATGGGTCTTCCTTATTCCAAAAAGATCAAAGATGGGGTTATTTCCCTGCAGTAGGTGCGGCTTGGAAAATTAAAGAAGAAACGTTTATCAAAGATTCTGAATTTTTCCAAAACTTAAAATTACGTTTAGGATGGGGTAAAACAGGACAACAAAACATTACAGGTTCTGTTGGATATTTTCCTTCTAGTCCATTTTTCGAAATTGGAGATCCAAATAGCCAGTATTTACCTGGATATCCAACCTATTCTGCAAAAGCATTTAATCCAAATGTTACGTGGGAAAAAACAGACAATTACAACATCGGATTGGATTTCGAATTGTTTAAAAGCGGGTTGCTTTCTGGAGCAGTTGATTTTTACAAAAGAAACACGAATGACTTGTTAGCGGTAGTTCCAGTGCCTTCTGGACAAGGATTAACTAGTACTTTTATTGATAACGTAGGTTCTATTGAAAGTAAAGGTTTTGAAGCAAATCTTGATGTGAAAGCCGTTCAAACCGAAGATTTCTCATTCACAATTGGTGGTAACATTGCTTATAACTACAGTAAAGTAACCAACCTTAAAGGGATTACTCAAGTTCAAGCCTCTGAAAGTGGATTGCCAACCGGAACAGGTTTGTTTTTAGCGAATCACGCTGTAGGACATCAACCGTATTCTGCTTGGGTTTTCCAACAAATTTATGATGAAAACGGAAAACCAATTCCAGGTGCTTTTAGAGACTTGAATGGCGATAACAAAATTGATAATCATGATAGATACTACAAAGCATTAAGACCAAATTGGACGTACGGTTTCAGTACTAATTTCAACTACAAAAATTGGGATTTAGTGGCTAACTTTAGAGGACAAATCGGTGGGCAAGTGTACAATTCAAGATTAACAACTACTGGTTTTACGGATCGCGCGATACAAGGTACTTCAAGTGCTTTGAACAACGTACTTAATTTCTATGATGGGTCTGCCGATCCTTTGTACAAAAACTTTAATGGTAATGATACTTTTTCAGATCATTTGTTAGAAGACGCTACTTTCTTGCGTTTAGACAACATTACTTTAGGATACAAGTTCAACAAATTCGTACGTAGTTCTTCTCTTAGAGTATATGGATCTGTAAACAATGTGTTTGTATTGACTAAATACTCTGGACAAGATCCTGAGAATTTTAATGCAATTGATAATAACTTTTATCCAAGACCAAGAACCTATACTTTTGGTTTGAGCCTTGATTTTTAATTCATTTTAAAGAAATATGAAAAATTTAAAATTATGTTTAGTAGGATTAGGATTAATACTACTATCCTTTAATAGTTGTTCTGATGATCTTAATACCAAGCCGAAAGTGGAACTTGATCTTGAGCAATTGTTGCAAAGAGATCCTAACGCCATCAAAGGATTAGTATCTAAAATTTATGGAGCTTTTGCTTTATCTGGACCAAAAGGACCAGGAAGTACCGATTTAGGTGCAGGTGATGATCCGGGAGAATCGCCATTCTTGAGAGGAATTATCAATCTTCAGGAATTTACTGCCGATGGTATGAAAAACCGTTGGGGTGATAATGGTTTAGACCAATTAACCACGACTTCAAAATGGGATGAGAATAATAAATTCTTTAAATACTTGTATAACCGTGTGTACTTTGTAGTACCTCAATCAAACAATCTTTTGAATGTTTTGAATAGTGTAACGGTTCCGGATCAAGAATTGTATAAAAGCGAATTGCGTTATTTGCGTGCTTTGGCTTACTACTACATGATTGATTGTTTTGGTAAAGGAGTAATTGCTACCGAAAAAGATTTAGGTAGTGGAGTGCCCATCAAAGAATCTTCAAGAACGGAGATGTTTGAGTATGTAGAAAAAGAACTATTAGCTATCGAGCCCATAATTCCTATTAAAAATGAATACGGAAGAGCAAACAAATCAGCGGTAAGAATGCTTTTGGCTAAGTTATATTTGAATGCTCAAGTATACACTGGAACTCCAAAATACAATGAGGCTCTGACTTATTCTAACAAAATTATTACAGAAGGAGGCTTTACATTAGCACCTAAATTTGTGAGTTTGTTCTCTGGAGATAACGATAAAACAGCAGCTAAAAATGAAATTATCTATGCTTTAATCGCTGATCCTATAGTGTCTCAAAGTTATGGTAATACCACTTATATCGTAAATGGTAATTTAAGTAGCGTTACTATGCCACTAACCACTTTTGGAGCCACTGATGGATGGCAAGGGCACCGTGCTACAAAAGCGTGGTATGGCTTGTTTGGTAGTTCAGCTACTGATCTAACGAATTCTTCAGATGATAGAGCGAAATTATTCTGGACTACCGGACATAATTTTGAAATGACTGATTACAAATTATGGGAAGATGGCTATCCAAGTGTGAAGTTTAGAAATACTAATTTTCAAGGTACTAATTCTCCTATCTCGTTTTCAAACACTGATTTCCCACTCTTCAGATTGGCCGATGTATACTTAATGTATGCAGAGTGCGTACTAAGAGGTGCTACCGGTGGAAGCAACGCTCAAGCTTTAGATTATGTAAACAAAGTAAGAAATCGCTCTAATGCAGCTTCTATTACTGCAGCAAATTTGAACTTGAACTTTATTTTAGATGAAAGAGCAAGAGAGTTAAACCTTGAAGGACACAGAAGAACCGATTTGATTCGTTTTGGAAAATTCACTGGAGGATCGTATTTATGGCCTTGGAAAGGTGGATCAAAAGATGGTATTTCTATCCCTGATTCTTACAAACTTTTCCCAATTCCATTGACTGCTTTGCAATCAAACCCTAACCTAACCCAAAATCCTGGCTATTAACATTAAACCAAAAACAAAATGAAAAACATTTTAAAAACCACCATTTTTGCCTTCTTGCTTGCCGCATTAGGCTCTTGTGAAAATGATATTGAAGCTGTAGCAACAAAACAAGCTGGAGCGAAACTTTTAACACCTGCATCAGGAACAGAATTAGTGCTTCTTGAAACCAATCAAGATGATGTAGCGACTACTTTAGTTTGGGATTATAGTGATTTTGGAGTGGAAACAGCTGCTTCTTATACTGTTGAAATCGCAAAAGCGGGTACTGATTTTAAAACTCCAATCGCTGCAGGAACTACTACAGAGCGTTTTTTAACTTGGACTGTGAAAGAATTGAATGATGTATTGATTAAAGCAGGTTTTACGCCAGCGGTACAATCTTCAATTGAGGTTAGAATTGCTGCTAAATTAGGAACTTCCACTAATGCTATTCAGCAATATTCTAATGTAATTACTTTAAAAGTTACTCCTTACACTGGTTTATTAGCTTACGATAAAACCGACTGGTTTTTAATTGGTGCTGCTGTAAAAGGGGGTTGGGAAAACAACGCAGACACAGACCACCAACCTATGTTTAGAGATGGTAAAAATGCAAACAAGTATTCGTTTATTGGATATTTTTTAGCGGGTGAATTCAAATTGATTTCTGTTAAAGGTAGTTGGCCTTCTCAAATAGGAAAAGCAAGTGCTACTGAAATTGAAATTAAAGACAATGCAGGAGCTTTTGTTATAGCAACTGCTGGGTACTACAAATTTACCTTTGATACCACGGCTAAAACCTACACTTTGGCGCCTTATACGGCTACTTTAAAATCATACACTACCATTGGTATGATCGGTACGGCAACAGCAGACGGTTGGAATTCAGATCAAGATATGGCGAAGTCTACTTTTGACCCTCATGTATGGACAGTTAAAATTGATTTAACTAAAGCTGAAACTAAATTCAGAGCCGAAAATGCTTGGGATACAAGCTGGGGAGGTACTACTGCGTTCTCTTCTATTGGTGGAACGGGTGATAATATTCCTGTAGCTGGAAAATCTAAATTCATTGTTTATTTCAGTGATATCGATGGAAGTTATTCTATGATTCCAAATCAAAAATAATATTCTATTTCCAATAAAAAGGGCTGTCTGTATGGCAGCCCTTTTTCTTTAATTTAAATCCTAAAAAAATAATGAGAAAAAATTTACTTATACTATTGCTTCTGGTGGGTTGGGGTGTTTTTTCACAAAAACAAACAGTCACTTATAGCATTACACCTGCCACCTTTGAAGAAACCAATACTATAACTATCACTTTTAATGGTTCAAGTATTAACGAGGGGACTTGGGGAGTTACTGGCAATGCATTGTATTTATGGGCATGGTCCTATGATTTGAACGATGCTACAGAATTGAATTGCCCCTCGAACGGGACGTGGACTAGTTCTAATGAATTGAACCGATTGACCTATAATAGTGGTAATGATACCTATTCAATAACTTTTGTGCCTACAACTTTTTATAATCGTGTTGGAATTGGTAAAATTGGTTTTTTAGTTAAAAATAAAACCGGATCTGGTCAATCACAAGATATATTTGCTGAAGTTGGTACTTTCCAAGTTACATTAAACACCCCTTCGCAAAACAGTACAACTATTTTAGCTTCTGGAGGAAGTTTAAATATTACCGCTACCAATACTAATGGAGTTGCGAATTACAATTTGAAATCCAATGGAGTTTCTATCAATACTGCATCAGCTACAGCAAGTTATTCTTTTGCTCATACGAACATTACAGGAAATCAAAACTATGAGTTAGAAGTGACGCAAGGCACTACAACCATTGTGAAGAAGTTTGCTGCTGTTGTTAATCCAATGCCGGTTTCAGAAACGATTCCAGCTGGTTTGGTAGACGGAATCAACTATAATGCAAACGATGCGACCAAAGCTACTTTGGTGTTAGATGCGCCATTCAAAGATTTTGTATATGTAGCAGGAAGTTTCAATAATTGGCAACCTACGAATGCGTATGCGATGAAAAAAGACGCTACTGCTGGATCTACAAAATTTTGGTTAGAACTAACTGGATTGACGGGGGGAACGAATTATACCTATCAATATTGGGTAGGGAAAGAAAGCCCTTTAGCAAATTCTCCAAAATTAGTAAAAACTGCCGATCCGTATTCTACTTTGGTTTTGTCGCCATTTGATGATCCTAGTATTCCTTCGGCTTCATTTCCTAATATCCCTGCTTATCCCGTAGGACAAGAGCGCGAGGTAACTTGGTTTAAAACGGGGCAAACGCCTTATGCCTGGAGTTCAGCGACGACTTCTTTCGTAAAACCAGCTAAAGAAAAATTAGTAGTTTATGAAGTATTGGTTCGTGATTTTGATGCTCGTCGAAGCTACCAAGACCTGATTGATAGAATTGATTATTTTAAAAATCTAAAGGTAAATGCTATTCAGTTAATGCCGGTTATGGAATTTGAAGGCAACGAAAGTTGGGGTTATAATACCTCCTTTCATATGGCTTTAGATAAATTCTACGGCACGCCAGAAAAATTGAAAGAGTTTATCGATTTGTGTCACCAAAACGGGATTGCGGTAATTTTAGATATTGCATTGAATCACGCTTTCGGACGGAATCCAATGGTGCGTATGTGGATGAACGATGCTGACGGAGACGGTTGGGGTTCGCCAACGTCTGAAAATCCTTATTTTAATACGGTAGCAAAACACAGTTACAGTGTTGGGGAAGATTTTAATCACCAACAACCTCTGACACAAAATTATGTAAAACGAGTAGTTGAACATTGGATCAAAGAATTCAAAATCGATGGCTTCCGTTGGGATTTAACTAAAGGATTTACACAAAATGCACAGGGATCCGATGCACAAACCAATGCGTATCAACAAGACCGTGTAGACGTTTTGAAAAAATATGCAGATTTTTCTTGGGCAGTAGATCCTACCCATTATGTGATTTTCGAGCATTTAGGAGGTGATTCAGAAGAGCGTGAATGGGCCAATTACAAAGATGGAATAATGATGTGGGGTAAAATGACCGATGAGTACAATGAACTTTCCATGGGATGGGCCAATAAAAACATCTCAAGAATGTCAAGTGCCAGCAGAGGTTTTACCAAACAACGATTGATGGGCTACCCAGAAAGTCACGACGAAGAGCGCTTAATGTACAAAAATTTACAGTTCGGAAATAGTACAAATCCAGCGCACGATGTAAAAAATCTGAGCACGGCTTTATCTAGAATGTCGGCTATTGGTGCGGTTTCTCTTTTGGTACCAGGGCCAAAAATGATTTGGCATTTTGGTGAATTAGGATGGGAACAATCCATTTATACTTGTAATAATGGTACTGTAAATACACCAAGTGATGCGACAAACGGTGATTGTAAGTTAGATAAAAAGCCGCAACCCCAATGGACAGGGAATTGGTTAGGAAATTCTGATAGAAGTAAAATCTATAATGACTGGGCCAAAATGATAAGTTTGAAAATTAACGAACCCGTGTTTTTAGGAGATGTGACTATTTCTAGTGCAAATAGCGTAACACCAAATATCAAGATAACCAATGCTAATTTAGCGAGTACTGATTTGAAAGATGTACTTATTGTTTCCAACTTTGGCGTGGTGACTAGTGCTGTAGCTACTGGTTTTCAATATACAGGAACTTGGTTTGATTTGATGGACAATACAGAAATTGTAGTTAGCGATGTCAATCAGACAATAACGTTACAACCCGGTCAATTCAAGATTTTAGGAAATAAAAAAGCGACGCTAGCGATAGAAGATTTTGAAAAAGAAGCCTCTATTCGATTATTTCCTAATCCAGCCTCGAACTATTTTACATTGAGTGTTGAAACCACTAAGGTAGAAATTTACTCGATTTCAGGTCAAAAAGTAAAAGAATTTAAGGCCAATCAATCTGTAGATCAGCAATTTTCTATCGGTGATTTGACTAAAGGATTTTATTTTGTGAAAGCATACAATGCGGCAAAACAGACTCAAGTTTTAAAATTAATAAAAGACTAAGTTTTTTTTGTAAGGCTATAAATTAAAATCGGCTGTTTCCTAAGAGACAGCCGATTTTTTGTATGATTTATAATTTCCCGTCCTTAATTTCATCGACGATTTCTGGATTTAAAAGGGTGGAGGTATCACCAAAATTAGAAAAATCACCTTCTGCAATTTTGCGTAAAATACGACGCATTATTTTTCCAGAACGGGTTTTGGGCAATCCAGTCACAAACTGAATTTTATCCAGTTTAGCGATAGGGCCAATATGGTCAGCAATAAATTGATTGATTTCTTTACTTAGATTATCTCGATCACGATATTCTCCTATCTCTTTCAGAATCACAAATCCATAGAGTGCATTTCCTTTTACATCATGCGGAAAACCTACAATGGCCGATTCTGCCACCGCCGGATGTTCATTTATAGCATCTTCTATAGGAGCAGTACCCAAATTATGCCCAGAAACAATAATGACATCATCCACACGACCCGTAATTCTATAATAGCCTACTTCGTCTCTTAGGGCGCCATCTCCTGTGAAATATTTTCCTGGAAAAGCACTAAAATAGGTTTCTTTATACCGTTGATGATCGCCCCAAATGGTTCTGGCAATACCAGGCCAAGGAAATTTGATACACAAACTTCCGGTTACTTGATTGTCCTCAATTTCATTTCTTTTTTCATCCATCAAAACGGCCTGAATTCCAGGAAGTGGTAGGGTAGCATAGGTGGGTTTTGTTGGTGTCACGAAGGCGATAGGTGAGATTAGAATTCCTCCCGTCTCGGTTTGCCACCACGTATCCACCACAGGACATCTTTTACCTCCCACATGGTCATTGTACCAGTGCCAGGCTTCTTCATTGATGGGCTCGCCAACAGACCCAATAACTTTTAAGGAGTCTAAAGGATATTTTTGAACGTAGTCTAGATTTTCTTTAGCCAAGGCTCTAATGGCTGTAGGAGCGGTATAAAAATGAGTCACCTTGTGTTTCTCGATGGTTTCCCAAAAACGACTGAAAGTAGGATAGGAAGGCACTCCTTCAAAAATAACAGTGGTCGCTCCATTTAATAAAGGACCATATAAAATATAGGAATGTCCAGTAATCCAACCAATATCTGCGGTACACCAAAAGATGTCGTTGTCTTGATAATTGAATACATTCTTGAAAGTATAAGCCGTATATACCATATAGCCCGCGGTGGTGTGCACCATCCCTTTGGGTTTTCCGGTAGAGCCGGAGGTATATAAAATAAACAAGGGATCTTCTGCGTCCATGATTTCGGCAACATTAGCATCAGAGGCTTTGTCTAGTAAGGGCTGTAACCACAAATCTCTGCCGTTTTGCATGGCCACTTCGCTATGGGTTCTTTTGGCTACAAGTACTTTGGTGACAGAAGGACATTTTTTTAAAGCTTCATCAATGATTCCTTTAAGATCAATCGTCTTGTTGCCTCGATAGCCTCCGTCAGAAGTAATGACCATTTTACACTCGCTATCGTTGATTCTTGCCGCAACAGCCGTATCTGAAAAACCGGCAAAAACTACAGAATGGATCGCTCCAATTCGAGCACAAGCCAAAACAGAAACAGCCAATTCTGGAATCATCGGAAGATAAATACAAACGCGATCTCCTTTTTGAATGCCTTGTTCAAGTAGTACATTAGCCATTTTATTGACCCTTACAGAAAGTTCGTTATAGCTGATGTGTGTGGCAGTTTCATTCGGGTCATTCGGTTCAAAAATAATAGCAGTTTTATCCCCATTTCGAGCCAAATGTCTATCGATGCAATTTTTAGTAATATTTACTTTAGCATTTACGAACCATTTGATATCGGCCTCAGCCATGTTAAAATCGATTACTTTTTCCCACTCTTGGTACCAAACAAAATTTTCAGATGCAATTTTATCCCAGAATTTTCGGGGTTCTCTTATGGATTTTTTGTAATGTTTGAAGTATTCTTCAAGGGTGTTAATTTTAAAATAACTCATGTTTTAGTTTTTGGTTAATTATAATAATTCATGTACTTGTTCTACTAGTTTTTTGATAGAAAAAGGTTTTAAAACATACAAATCAGCGCCTAATGCTAATCCTTTTTCAATGTCTTTTTCTTTGTTTTTGGCCGAAAGAAAAATCACTTTGCAATGTTGTAATTTTTCTTCTTTTTTAATTTGGCGTAAGGTTTCGTAACCATCCACCAAAGGCATCATGATATCTAAAATGATGATGTCAGGTTGTTGTTTTTGCAGGATGTCTAATGCTTCTTGACCATCACGAGCCACATAAACTTCAAAATTGTTTTTTTTGAAGGTGTATTCTAAAGACATTAGAATATTAGGTTCGTCGTCTACTAAGAGTATTTTTTTCATGGTATTATGGTTTCTGAAGTATTGTAATTAGGGAGGGTGAAATTAAAAGTCACTCCTTCGTCTTTGGTGTTTTCTGCCCAAATTTTGCCTTTATGATGTTCTATTATTTGTTTGCAAATGGCCAATCCGAGTCCGCTTCCTACAGGTTTTTTTATATTTTGGTTTTTAGATTGATAGAATTTGTCAAAGATCGCTTCATATTCTTCTTCATTAATTTTTGTTCCATTATTTTGGATGCTAACCAACACCGATGAAGGATTCTCGTTGATAGAAATGGTTATTTTTCCATTTGGATTGGGGCAAAATTTTAGAGCGTTAGAAACCAAATTATGCACCACTTGCACCATGCGTTCTTCATCATAAAAAGCGCGAATTACTGTAGCTTGATTTTTAAATTCAATCTGAATGTTTTTACTCTGAATGATGTGCTGAAGTGGATGTAATGTTTTGGTAATGGTTTGTACTAAATTATTTTTGGATAAATATATTTTTTGTTTTCCAGTTTCGAATTTTTCTAAATCCAAAATTTTGTCAATTAATCGATTCAATCGATCGGATTCAGAAATGATGTTTTGCAAAAATTGCTGACGCAGTTCTGATGGGATTGCTTCATCCTCAAATAAAATTTCGCTAGCGGCTCTAATGGCGGTTATGGGTGTGCGCAATTCGTGTGTTACTGTATCGAGAAATTCATTTTTTTGCGCATCTTTTTTGAGTAGTTTTAAGTTAGCGACCTGTAATTGCTCCGAAGTTTTCTGTAATGCATGAGTAGTTTCGGTTAGTTTTTTGTTGACAATTATATTTTCTTGAGATTCTTCAAGAATACGTAACACTTCAGGGAGCGCTATTTTTTCTTCTTTGACTACGCTAGCAATTAATATTTTGGAGGAAGATGTTCCAATGTGGCCCGTCAGTAAATTTTCGGCAAATTTTATAAAACGAGCATCAGCTGTTACAATGTTTTTGTCGATGTTGTATTTTCGATGAAATAATTCCAAGGCCCTTTGGGTTCTTACTACTCCCAAAAAACGTTCTAAAATTATTTGAATATCAGCAATGTAAGCGGTTCCTTTCCACACAAAAGCGTTTTCTAAATGGCCACTATATTTGTCAATATCTACAAACATTTCCGCATAATTTCGTTCTCTATAATTTCCTTTAAAACTCACCGAAACAGTCAAGTAAATAATGGAATTAAAGAATAAACTCCAAAATACTGCCTGAGGAATTGGATCAAGATAGTTTAATCCAAAAAGCGCAAAGGGTTTTAGGTGTTCAATTTCCCAAGGGCCATTTTGAATAAAAGAGCTGTTATTTTCATTTAATCCTAAAGCAAAAGGGATAATGAGTGTGTAACTACAAATTAAAAAGCCAATTACTATTCCACTTATTGCACCTTTAGTGGATCCTCTCCTCCAGAATAGTGCGCCAAAAAAAGCTGGAGCCAATTGGGCAATGACCACAAAGGAAACTAATCCGATGGAGTACAACGAATAATCTAAAATAAAAATTTTGTAAATAATATAGGATAAAATGGTCAAACACAAAATACCTATTTTTCGACTGTTTACAATTCTTCGTGTATTCTCTCGTTGTTGTTTATTTTCTAACGAACCAATAAAGCCGTAGGGAATCAATAAATTGTTGCTTACCATAGTGGCCAAGGCTATTGATGAAACAATAATCATGGATATGGCTGCTGAAAATCCGCCAAGAAAAACAAGAACGGTTAAAGTATTGTTATTGAAGTACTGCGGAATCAATAAAGAGTAGGTGTCTGAGTTTAGATTTTGACCCTGAAACAAAATACTGCCTCCCCAAGCGATAGGAAAAACAAAAACATTGAACAAAATCAAATATAACGGGAACAACCAAATAGCTGTTTTGATATGTTTGCTATGGTTGTTTTCTACAATACTTGTATGAAATTGTCTGGGCAGTAAAAACATGGCAAACATAGAAACTAAGCATAAAAAGAACCAATTCAAGGCGTTTTCAATACTGCCAATCGTGTTTTTCTTTTTAAAATCGGCAATGGTAACAGCTTGATTGTAGATGTCTTCAAAGCCATTAAAGACAAAATAAGTAACATAAATACCAAGGATTAAAAAGAAGAGTAATTTTAAAATCGATTCTATAGCAACTGCTAATACAATACCACGTCTTTTTTCAGAGGCATCTACATAGCGGGTTCCATAATAAGATGCAAAAATGCCCAAGGCTAAACAGACATAAGTTGTGGTGTCCAAAAAAATATTTTCGGTCGATTGTGTTCCGGTTACGATGTGAAAAGTATCCGAAATAGACTTTAGCTGTAAAGCGATATAAGGTAAGATTCCAATGACGCAAACTAGAGTTACAAGAGCTCCCAAAAATCGGCTATTGCCATACCGAAGAGAGATAAAATCAGCAATACTTGAGATTTTATTGACTTTGGAAATTTGTATAATTTTTTTCAAAATCAACATCCAAGCGGGTATGATCATTATAGGACCAATGTAAATAGGGAGGTAGCTCAAACCTGAATTTGCCGCCACTCCTATACTGCCATAATACGTCCAAGCAGTGCAATACACTGCTAACGAAAGAGAATAAATATAAGGATTGTTAGTCCATTTGTAATGTTGTTTCTTTTCTGCCCAATGCGCGATAAGAAACAACAAGGACACATAAAGTCCTAAAATAATTAGAATACCTAGACTACTCATCGTACTTTTTTATCAAGATAAAACTAATAATAATGGAGAATATCCAAACCATGAATATGTAGCTGTAAATAATTGGTAATCCTGCCAATGAATCCGAACTGTCAAATAATAACAGTAGCGGAAAGTTCATTGCCAGGAATACTAGTAAACTTAAAATAATGAATTTTTGTTCGTGCCTTTTTTTCATAATTCTACTTACTTTAGTTCAAAGTAAGAATTTTAAAAGTGAATCGCAATCTCTTGACTATAAGTGATTGCGATAATTGATTATCGTTTGGTGTCATCATATTCACCCATGAGGGAATAGTAACCAAAAATGCCCATTCCTATAACCACAAGCGGAGTCAGTACACATAAAATGATGATTCCAAAAACTAAATCGTCTTGTTTTCCTGATGCAAATTTGGGTAAGCCAAATTCAAATACACAAAAATAGGCGGCTGCTATAGCTAAGGCAATCCATACCATTCCTAAAGCTCTTTTTATCTGATTCATAATGTTGGTTTTAAACGTGTTTGTTAGTTTTTGAATTGTCTAGATAAATCATTCCGATCAAAAAACATACGGAGGCGATAATAATTGGATACCATAATCCTTCAAGATAATAGCTTACATCTCCTGCTTCTTTGGCATTGGTTACTAAATAAGTGGATATTGCAGGTAAAAGTCCGCCAAATATTCCATTCCCCACGTGGTAAGGCAATGACATCGAGGTGTAGCGAATTTTAACTGGAAACATTTCTACTAGAAAGGCTGCTATTGGGCCATAGACCATCGTTACAAAAAGTACTTGAACAAAGATGTAAAAAACCAACATCCACATGTCATTATTGTTAATTGTTAAAGTTGTTTTGATTTCGGATTTTGGTTTGCCATCAACCATTTTGGCTACTCCATTTTCAAGAGGAACTGTTTTGATTTCTACCCATTTTGTACCATCTTCAAATTGTTTGGTAGTAGTGTACACTGAGTCTAGGGCTTGTTTGTTAGCTTTAGTTTCGGCTAAGACCACGGTTTGTGCGACAATTTCAGTTTTGTTTTTGATGTTTGTCGTTTCGAACATCGCTTGATAGATGGGTCTGTACAAAAGAATAGCAATTAGCATTCCTCCCATCATGATGTATTTTCTACCCAATTTATCACTCAACCATCCAAAAACAATGAAAAAAGGAGTTCCGAGTATCAATGCAATACCCAACAGTTTGTCTACTTGAGACGACTCGACGGTCATTACCGTTTTTAAGAAACTCATGGCGTAGAATTGTCCAGTGTACCAAACGACTCCTTGTCCCATGGTGGCACCAAATAAAGCAAGTAGTACAAATTTTAAGTTGTATCGATTGCCAAAGCTTTCTTTTAAAGGATTGGTACTTGTTTTTCCTTCTGACTTCGCTTTTGCAAATACTGGAGATTCATCCATGTTTTTTCGAATCAAATACGAAATACCTACCATTACTATAGAAACCCAAAAAGGCACTCTCCATCCCCAAGCGTCGAATTCTTCTGGGGTTAATACGTTTCTGGTGGCTAGGATTACCATTAATGAAATGAATAGCCCTACGGTAGCGGTAGTTTGTATCCAAGAGGTCCAGTACCCGCGTTGTCCAATCGGGGCATGTTCGGCTACATAGGTGGCAGCTCCACCATATTCACCACCCAAAGCTAATCCTTGTAGCATTCTTAAAATAAGTACCAACAAAGGAGCTATAAATCCAATCGTTTCATAACTAGGGATACAGCCTATCAAGAAAGTGGCGCCTCCCATCAAAAGCAACGTCACCATAAACGTATATTTCCTTCCGATGATATCTCCTAATCTTCCGAAGAAAAGGGCACCAAATGGTCGCACCACAAAACCTACTGCAAAGGTGGCAAGTGTAGCCAAAAAGGCTGCTGTTGGATTATCGGCAGGAAAAAATTTGGTTGAAATCACTACAGCTAAACTGCCGAAGATGTAAAAGTCGTACCACTCAATCATGGTACCCATGGATGAAGCTGAAATTACTTTCCAGATTCCTTTTGTTGATTTGTTACTCATTGGTTAATTTTTTTGGTTGTTTTTTGGGTTTATAAATAGATCTGTAATTGTACTACAAATTCTCCTTTATTGTTTTCTTTTACTCCCGGTGCACTGTATACAGGTCGAGTAGAATATTGAGCCGTAATTTTAGAATGTTGGCCATCCAATAAAAAGTTAGTACCTACATCAAATTGGGTACTTGATTTTTTTAAGGCATCAAAATCTTTATAAGTAAAGGCACCAAAAGGTTGAATTCTAACCTTAGGTTTTTCGTTTTTGTCCGGAATTAAAAAACCAGCTTGCGTATACCAGATTGTTCCAGTGCCAATGGTTGCTTGTACATTTCCTGGGCCTGCAATAGCTCTATTTCCAGTAAAATTAGGGTCAGAAGCCCCTACATTCATGATTCCGATATTGCGTAAATAATTGGGTCCAAAATCATAATTATAGTATACACTATAGGCGGTTACAGCCATTTTTTTCTCTTTTTTACCTACCGGAAGATCCAAGAAAATATCAGCAGAAAAAAGATTCATATCGTGTTTTTGAATTTGATTGTTTACCGATGATTTGGTAGCATTAGCCGCGGTATAAAAACCAGCTCCAATATTGAATACTTTTTTAGTGCCTACATACGAACCTACTTTAAAAGGGAGCAGGTTGGATTCTTGATCTAAAAATTGGTATTCAAAATAACCAGCGGTTGACCATTTTGCATTCCCGTTATTATCTACAGCAATTGCATTTTCTGCATCATTAACATTGGTTGGTGTAACATTTGTTACAAAAGGTTTATTGTGACTTAGTCTGTATTCGAACTTTCCGTATTTTCCCTTTGCAAAGAGTCCCATTTGTCTTGCAAATTGATCGGAATTTTCAATTAATGGCCAATTGAAAATTGGAGCATCAATCGTTAAAAAATTTAAAGTAGATGCCATAGTTTCTCTTGAAAGCCCCATGTAATAATGTAATCCGCCACCTAAGGATAAACTAAACTTTTTGTCTTTTTGTGGCAGAACTACAGCATATTCATTCCAAGCATCATGAAAGAATAAACCGGGTTTTTTGCCTGAACCATAGCCGCCAGTTCCTGTGGTTCCAGAAGCACCACCACTGGCAAAAGATTGATTATTGATGCCGAAATGGGTAACAATCATGTAGCGAGGTGAGATTTGAGAGTAGGCTAAAAAACGTAAGCGTCTATTTCCAATATCGGTTGCACTTGAAGCGGCTTCATTGCCAACTAAAGTTCCGGGATTCATTTGTGAAGAGCGAAACCAGATTTGGTTCCAAACGATAAATCGCATGTATTTAGAACCTCCTTCATTGAGGTTGAATTTCATGCCACTTGAATATTCACTTGATCCTTGAGCAAAAGCTACAATCGAAGTAAATAAGAGAAAAAGCAGTGTGGTGTGTTTTTTCATAAAAATTAAATTTATTTGATTTTTGTGAGACCAAATTCTAATTTAATTTTCAATAAAAAAAAAGTGATATATGTAGTTGTAAATTACTATAGTTAATCTTTAAATCGTTCCCATTTGATTAGCATAAACTTGTCTCCCAGTTCTGTTATGATCATGCCTGCTCCTTTAAGTATCTCTTTGTTTTTTATGTATTCAACTAGTTCTAAGTGGTTTAGTATTTTGTATGTTGGGTGATAATTAGTGTGTGATGTTTTTTTTATGTGATACGATTTCACCCAATTACTTACGGTGACATGAGAAACACCTAGAATTCGTTCGATTTCTCTATAGCTTAATCCTTCGAGGTAAAGTTGTAATGCTTTGGTTACATAGTAGTCATCTATTTTTTTTCCCAATTTTGCAACTGTGAAGCTATATTTGCATTTTTTGCAAGTATACCTCTGTTTTTCAGCAATTATTCCGCTTTTTATAATGTGATCGCTTTGACATTTTGGACAGGCTGTAGTTTCCATGTATATTTAATTTGCATAAATATATCAAATTAGCAATTAAATAAAAAATGAATGTCAAAAAACAGCGGTTGTTTTTTGTTTATTCTTGATTTCACTAGGAAAATAATAGAATTTTTTATAAAAAGAATTCTTGTATTAGAGTATAGTGAACGTGAGGGTCCTTTGTAGGTCGAGAAAGTATAAAAAACAAAAAACCCGAATACTACTATTCGGGTTTCGTGGTACCTCCAGGGATCGAACCAGGGACACATGGATTTTCAGTCCATTGCTCTACCATCTGAGCTAAGGTACCTTGCTTGATGCGGGTGCAAATATAGAACCATTTTTAATTTATCCAAAACAATTTTGAAAAAAAATCTATTTGTATATTCGCTTCCTCAAACAAGCAGGTATGATTTTAACAATTGATGTGGGTAATACTCGAATTAAAGGAGCTGTTTTTGAAGCAGATACTTTACTAGAAGATTTTGTTTTTGAAGAAAAAACGCTCTTTACTACACTTGATTTTTTTTTAAAAAAATATCAAAATGTGTCTCATTTGGTCTTTTCTACGGTAGGAAAAATAGAAAAAGAGGCTTTTTTGACCTTTGAATCCAAGATTAAAATTCATAGTATTTCTCGTGAGGACAGATTCCCCTTTGTAAATAAATATGCTACACCGACCACCTTAGGTATTGACCGTATGGTTTTGGCAGCAGGTGCAACACTAAGGTTTCCAAAACAAAACCGCTTAGTGATTGATGTAGGTACTTGTATTACATATGATTATATCGATGAAAACGATTGTTATTGGGGCGGGGCGATTTCGCCAGGAATACGTTTACGGTATGAATCATTACATAATTATACGGCAAAATTACCTTTGCTTACCCTCGAACTACCCGATTCATTTGTAGGGGACTCTACGGCGAATGCCATACATTCGGGAGTTGTAAATGGTGTGACTTGTGAAATTGATGGTTTTATTGATGAATTCAAAGCGAAACATTCAAATTTTATCATAATTTTAACGGGGGGGGATGCACTTTTTTTGGCGAAGCGATTAAAAAATACCATATTTGCCAATTCAAATTTTCTTTTAGAAAGTTTGAATCAAACATTTCAATATACAATCAACAATGATTAAAAAAATCTTTAAAGCGGCTTGTTTGCTTTTTTCATTAGTGTCTTTTGCCCAACAAGGTACATCATCACCTTACTCTTATTACGGTATTGGCGATATCAGATATCGAGGTATGATAGAGAATCGATCTATGGGAGGTGTAGCAATTGAGCAAGATAGCATACATGTTAATGTAGAAAATCCGGCTAGTTATGGGAGTTTGATTAGAACCACCTTGACTATGGGGGGTACTTATGGAACCCGCGTGCTAAAAGATGAAAAAAGTAAAGCTACAGCAGGTAGGACTACAGTTGATTATATGGTCGTGGCTATTCCTGTTGGAAAATTAGGCATTGGTTTTGGTTTGATTCCATATTCTTCTGTTGGTTACAAAATACAATCTATTACAGCAGATGTATCCAAAAACAATACTAGACTAGAAGGAAGTGGCGGAGTAAATAAAGTTTTTTTTGGCGCAGGGTATAAACTGACTAAGAATTTTAGCTTTGGCGCTGATGTGCAATACAACTTTGGTAAGATTAAAACGGAAAGTTTAGAGTACATAACCGGCGTACCCGTAGGAACTAGTGAGACTAACTTAACTTACATTAATGGTGTTAATTTTAATTTAGGAGCCATGTATCAGGCTAAAATAACGCCGAAACTGAATCTGTACTCAAGTCTAAGTTACACTTTTCAAGGAAATCTAACTTCTGAAAATACTCGAAACATTTCCACTGTTGATTACGAAGGAAATATCAATATCGATCCTGAGGGATTTGATGAATTAAAATCGAAAAAGGACTTGACGTTGCCGAGTAAAGTTACGTTTGGTCTAGGAATTGGAGAGTCCAAAAAATGGATGTTAGGTACTGAAATTGCGATGCGTAATGCTGGAGAGTTAGCCAATAATTACAATAATGTAGACGACGTAACTTTTGATAATTACAGCCGATACAGTTTGGGAGGATATTACATTCCTAATTACAAGTCTTTTACAAGTTATATGGATAGAATCGTCTACAGAGCGGGTATTCGATATGAAAAAACAGGCTTAGTAATTAGAAATCAACATATTGATGACAAATCTATTACTCTTGGTTTTGGATTACCTGCAATAGGAACGTTATCTAATTTTAATGTTGGATTAGAATATGGAATTAAAGGTAAAACAACCTCAGGTTTGATTAAAGAAAATTACTTCAATGCCAGTGTGAGTTTTTCTCTTAATGATAAATGGTTTGTGAAACGTAAATTTTACTAACAGCTAGTCGTAATTTTTTTTCATGACAATTTATTTTAAAACATACTTTCCAAAACTTCTTTTTTCAGCACTATTTTTTAGCATCCTTTCTTGTGAAAGTAATTTTAAAGAGGTTCAAAAAATTAATGTATCAGAGTTCAATCCTTCAGGAGAAGCGGATACAATTAATGTAAAATACACCGATTCTGGGCGTATTGCGGCTATTTTATTGAGTTCGAAAATGTTGGATTATTCTGCAGTAGATTTTCCTTTTACCGAATTCCCAAATGGAATAGACGTAACCCTGTTTGATGCGAAAGGGAAAAAGACTTTTGTGAAATCAAATTACGCTATTTCTTATAAAAAAACAGGAATTATAGATTTACAAGGAAAAGTCCGAATTACCACGGAAGAAGGACATGTTTTGGCTACAGAACAGTTGTATTTTGATCAAAAAAATGAATGGTTTTACACCGAAAGACATTTTGAGTTTACTAGCCCACAAGGAACTTCTAAAGGTCAAGGCATTGACTTTAGCAAGGATTTCAAAATGATTAATTCTCAAAAAATTTCAGGAGACGTAGCCACTCAAAACTAAAAAATCACACTTATGAAATATTTAAAATTTACTTCTTACGCCTATTTAGCGATTGCACTCATTACGGTTTATGACGGAATAACGAAATGGAATGATGCTTCCGGACCATGGTTGAGTTTTGGAATAGCCGCGGTTGCAGTTTTTATGTTCTTTTTTAGAACAAAATATTCGAAGCGCTTTGAGGATCGCAATAAAACAGAAAAATAATTGTACTCCCTTTTTTTGAATTTGCAATCAAATTGCAAGCTTTGAATCCGATTACCAAAAAAAATAATTAAAATAAAACACTCCAAGTGTTGTTTTTAACTAGATAATTGTATTTTCGCAACTCGTATATAAAAATTAACAATAATAAAAATGGCAGTTTTAGCAAAAATTAGACAACGTTCCGCTTTATTGATAGGCGCAATTGCAATAGCCTTATTTGCTTTTATCATTCAAGATTTGATTGGTAAAGGGGGTCTTGGTCAAAACACAAAAGATGTAGGAAGTATTAATGATAAAGATATTGCTTTTGAGGATTTTAGACTAAAAGTAACTAATCTTGAAAAAAGTGGGCAGGGTATTTCAGCCACCCAAGCGGCCAATCAAGTTTGGGAACAAGAAGTAACCTTAGCTTTATTGTCTGAAGAATTTGAAAAATTAGGACTACGTGTAGGTGAAAAACATATTATTGAAGTATTAAAAGCAGATCAAAATATTGGCAAAAATCCAATGTTTTTAAATGCTGCAGGAATGTTTGATGTGGCAAAATTCAAAGACTTTTTCAAATCTAATCCAGAGCAAGCTCAGTTTTTAAAAGATCGTGAAAAAGATGCAGAAATCAATGCAAAATATCAAATATACAACTCATTGATCAAATCCGCCTTATACACTACAGAGGCGGAAGGAAAAATGAAATATGAAGCTGAATCCAATAAAGTGAATTTTGCCTATGTTGCCGGACTATATTCTACGATTAAAGACAGTGATGTAAAAATTACTGATGCTGAAATCACTGAATATATGAAGAAAAACGAAAAGAAATTTAAAGCCGAGGAATCTCGTGAAATTTCGTATGTTTTAATCGAAGACAAAGCGTCTGCACAAGACGAAGCTGAAATAAAAAACAAAATCACCGCTTTACTTTCTGGAAGTGTAGTGTACAATCAAGCTACTGCTAAAAATGACACCGTTCCAGGATTTAAAAATGCTAAAAACGCGATAGATTTTGTAAATGCAAATTCTGATGTTCCTTACGATTCTACTTATATCGCTAAAAAGGATTTACCAGCAGTAGATGCAGATCGTTTGTTTACTTTGCCTTCAGGAGCGGTATACGGACCTTATAAATTTGGCAATTATTACTGTTTGTCTAAATCTTTAGGATTTAAATCAGGAGTTAATGCTAAAGCAAGTCACATTTTGATCAGCTATGAAGGTACACAAGTGCCTAACAAACGTGAGTTAAGAACAAAAGAAGAAGCAAAAGCAAAAGCAGAATCTATTTTGGCACAAGTACAAGCCAATCCAGATAGTTTTTTAATGTTAGCGTTTACAGCTTCAGATGATTCTTCTGCGCAACAAGGGGGTGACTTGGGGTATTTTAGCCCAGGTGCGATGGTGAAACCATTCAACGATTTTGTTTTCAATAACGGTATTGGAAAAGTAGGATTAGTAGAAACTCCTTTTGGTTTTCATGTAATTAAAATTACAGACAAACAAGATGGTATTCGTTTGGCTACTGTAGCGCAACGTATCGAGGCTTCTGAAGCAACCTCTGATAAATTATTTGCTCAAGCTACCCAATTTGAAATGGAAGCCGCTGAAAAAGATTTTGACAAATTAGCCAAAGACATGAAATTAACTGTAGCTCCTGTAGTTACTGCAAAAGCGATGGATGAAAATTTCGGATCATTAGGTAATCAAAGAAACATTGTGAGATGGGCTTTTGAGAAAGATTCAAAAGCAGGGACTATAAAGCGTTTCGAATTAGCTAATGTGGGTCACGTAATTGCTAAAGTAAAAAGTATAGATAATTCTGGTTTAGTAGCTATTTCTTTAGCCAGACCTTATGTAGAGCCTATTCTTAAAAACAAGAAAAAAGCGGAATTGATTAAAGCTAAAATGACAGGCGCAACTTTAGAGGCGATTTCAAAAACTGTGGGAGCTCCTGTACAACAAGCCACTGGATTAACACTTGAAAATGCGGTTTTACCTGGTGGTGTAGGACAAGAAGCGAAAGTTGTAGGGAATGCGTTTGCATTAGCAGCTAATAAGGTTTCTGCCCCAATAGAAGGCAACACGGGAGTTTATGTAGTAAAAAACATAAGCACTATCAAAGCACCTGCTTTAAAAAGCCATGCCCCTTATATATCTAAATTAAAAGCACAAAGTAATGGTGATGTGAATCGTGCGATTCCTGCCTTAAAAGCAGCAGCGACCATTGAAGACAATAGAAAACAATTTGGAATGTAATTTCTAAATAATCTCACTATATTTAAACCAGTTACATTTAGTTGTAGCTGGTTTTTTTATATTTTAATTTTTGCTAAATTCGATTTTAAACGCTGCAAATTATGTCAAAATTCCCATCTTTTCAAAATGTATTGCATTCTTCGGTTGCAACTGCTTTGAGATTTCCGCTAGAAACTTTGATTACTTTAATAGGTGCTATTTGCACTTGTTTATTGATACATGATGGATTTGACGCGAAGACTAATGACCAATTCATAAGAGTAATGATGAGCTGTTCGCTATGTTTGGTGTGGTTTTTATCCTGTAGTTTGTTTTTTGGAGTTTTGCAACTTAAGGTACTGTTTCGATATGGACTGAGTATGTTGATTGGTTCGTTGCTTTTTTGGTTTGTTTTTAGTTTTGATGTAGCTATTTCGGAAGTCGAAATTCAACAATTTTTTGTACTTAACATAGCGCTGCATTTGCTAGTTTCCTTTGCGGGTTTCCTGCTTATAAAATACAATCAAGAAGAATTTTGGGAATTCAATAAACAACTTTTTCTAAGAATTATTACTGCAGGTTTTTATAGCGGTGTTCTTTTTGCGGGATTGGCTTTGGCTATAGTCGCTGTAAAAGAACTTTTTGTCTTAGATTTGAATGAAAAGGTTTTTGGATATCTTTTTGTGTGTATTGCAGGACCTTTTAATACGCTGTTTTTTTTGAATGGTGTTCCTGATATCTACAACTCAAAAAACACGCTAGTGTTAAGTTACCCTGTTGGCCTCAAGAAATTCACACAGTACGTCCTTCTTCCATTGATTAGTTTGTATTTGGTAATCTTGCTATGTTATGAGGCCAAGATATTGATTACACTTTCTTTGCCTATAGGTTGGGTGTCTTATTTGGTTTTAGTTTTTGCTATTGTTGGTATTTTATCCTTTTTATTAGTCCTTCCTATTGCGTCTTCGCATGGTAACTTGTGGATACAAACTTTCAATCGTTGGTTTTATTACCTATTAATTCCTTTATTAGGTTTGTTGTTTTGGGCAATTCTATACCGAATTTATAGTTACGGTTTTACACATGAGCGTTATTATGTAGTACTCTTGTCCTTTTGGTTAGCCATTGTTGTAGGTTATTTTTTGATAGCAAATAACCCTAAAATAAAGTTCATCCCTATCAGTTTGTGCTTAGGAGGATTTTTTTCTATTTGGGGACCTCAAAGCGCAGATAGTGTGTCTAAGACGAGTCAGTTGAATCGATTAGAATCCTATGTTCAACAACTTAAAAAACAAACATTAAGTTTTGAAGAAGAAAAAGACTTGAGCTCTATTGTTACTTTTCTAGTATCAAATTATAATGGAGAAATACTGATTCCTCTGGCAAAAGACAAATTGGAAGTGGTATTTGCTACTGAAAAACAACCTGATGCCGTTGCCATCGTTGAAGCACTTGGAGTGAACTATAGATCCAAGTATGACATTGTGAATACGAAGAAAACGACTTTTAATTATGTTTACTCGGATAATTATAAGGCAACAATTGAAACAATTCGTGGATATGATTTGTCTTTTTTATTATCCAATTATGGCCAATTGGAATGCGACAATTGTGTGGTCATCAATTCGACCTCATATTCCATACAATCGATAAAAAAATCCTATGGAGTTGATTTGAAAATTAACAATGAAGTTGTTGCTTTGCCTTTTATAACCTTTATCGAAAAGGGTGCAGGGTTTGATAACAATCATTCTTCTAAGAAAATGAGTCAAGTGGTGGAAACCCCTAATTATACTTGTTTGATTACTTTTTTGGAAGTCGGGGGTAACTATGTTAATGGTAAAAAAGAGATAGTGAATTATAACCTTAAAATTCTTCTGAAAATAAAATAGTTTTTAGCCCAGATAGGACTGAAAATCCTTTGCTAAAAAAGTTTTTGTTTTTCTTGCTCCAAAAGAGCGACCAACGGAAGCTCCTTTTGGAGGGTAGAAAAACTAACCTTTTTAGCAAAGATTGTAAGGGATAGCTGGAAATAGCTCCTTATAAATTATACTTCACAGAAAAAATCAAATAGCGTGGCTGAACGGTGTACTGAGAGGTCCTTGTAGCAAACTGCGAAAAACTATCGTCGTTGAGTGAGGTAGTATTCAATAAATTCGTGCCGCTGATTTTATACTCTAATTTGCTGTTCTTCTTTTGGTATATCAAACTCGCATTCAAGAAATCATATTCATTATTCACCGTTTTGTCATTGTTGTAATAATGATAAAACTCATACTCGGCTACAAATGAAAAACTGTCTAAGAAATAGTAATCTAACTTGGCAAAAGGACGATCGGTATAAAAAGTATTATTGTTATAGTCATTGATTACCCTATTGTATCCTACTTCTAGGTTGGGTAAGCTCTTGTAATTGGTAGAAGCTCTCAAAGTATAACTTTGTGTAAAACTCTCATTAGCGATAGTTACATTGTTCTGCTTGTTATTGAATTTCGACCAATTCAAATTAGTATCAAAAGAAGCTTTGTAATTTTTCAAAAACGAACGTCCATAAGAAGCACGTCCCGAAATGGTTTCATCGGTAAAAGGTGAGTTAAAAGGCCTTGACGTTTGATTCACCCCATCAAAAGTAGCATCTGTTTTAATGGCATCTACCGTTTTGGTGTAATTCACAAAAGCGGTAATGTTTTCCATATTGAACATATTGTACTTGAAGTAACGCAACGAATGTTGTTGTGCCGTAGCATTTTCTAGTGCTCTGAAACCGCGAGTTAAACTATTGTAGTTCGAAAAAACATAACCTTCCACCAATCTGTTGATATCGGTAAAATTGTTGGTATACGAGAAATTATAAGTCAAAGTCTCGGCTTTTTTGATTTGGTAAATTGCCACAAAATCAGGTAAGGCTCTGAAGAATTTCTGACTGAATTCGGTTCCTAATTGCGCATTGGTCATGTTGTAACTGTGCAAACTTACTCCCGGCGTAAACGTAAATTTACCCGTGAGCATCTTATAATGCAATCCTAAAAAGACATCATTAAAACGATAATCTACATCGTTGGTATTTTCAGAAGCGTTCAAATCGTTTACTGTGCCATTATCCAAAACCTGAAAAATAGAGGAATTAAAATTTTGATACGAATACGTATTGCCTAAAGTCAAATTGATATTGCTTTTAGGAGTTAACATATAATAATAATCTAACTTAGCATCGAGTTTGTTTGTTTTTACAAATCGGGTTTGGTTGATGTCGTTTCTATTTTGACCTGGTTGATAGCCACTTAAAGTAAAAGGTTGCGATTGCAAATTGGCATTGTAAAACGGATCTTCTTCTTGATATAAATTTTGCATTTCAACCGCAAAAACATTTTTTTCATTCAAAGTAAAATACGCACTCAAATTCTGATTTACCGAAACAGGATCTTGCTTTTTGAGCGTAGCAATAGCTTCCGTAGCCGAACTATTTTGCACTATCGATTCACGAAGCAACGAAGTGTTTTCATCTTGTTTGGACAACTTGGTCAACACATCATAATCCAACTGAAAATTGGTCGACGGCTTGTAGGTTGTACTCAGCTTGAATAAACCCAAATTACTGTTTTGATGCGCCACTTCTTTGCGGTTTTCGGTAGAGGCAACTTCTGATGAATTTGGTTTCAAGATATTATTTTGAGAAATGGTTTCTAAATCGGTAATCGAAGAAGAAACAATCCCAAAACCACTAAAACTCCAAGCTTTATTTACATTGTACGAGAAATTAGTTGCGCCAAACTTCGTATCAATTTCTTTGGCTCTGTTATTCCTTGCCAAAGCAATCCCCAAATCATTAGAAGAAACGTTAAAACTAGAACCACCTTTAGCCGACAATCCACGAAATCCACCGGTAAATTTAAAGTAATCCTGAATCGTCAAAGGTAATTCGCCTATGTTATTAAAATTCGAAATCAAATTTACACTGTACTTTGGGCTGTAATAAAACAATTTCGGATTAATCACATACCTGCTTTCTTTATGCGCCACGCCAACACCCGCGTTGATATCTCCAAACCAAAAGTTCTTCTTCCCAGATTTCAATTTAATATTCATTCCAATATTATCTTGATTGTTTTCCACTCCTTTTAGAATCGAGTTTTCGTTGAAATTACGCAATACTTGTATTTTGTCAATCGCATCGGCAGGGATATTTTTTACCCCCAATTTGGTATCTCCATCAAAAAAGTCTTTTCCTTCCACCATCAATTTGGTTACTTTTTTACCTTCTACTTCAATCTCTCCATCAGCATTGACTTCAACACCAGGTAATTTTTTCAGAACATCTTCGAGTTTTCTTTCGGTTCCCGATTTAAACGAATCGGCATTATACACAATCGTGTCGCCTTTAATAGAAACCGGCATTTCTCGAACAATTTCCACCCCATCCAGTTCAATACCACCGGCGTCTAGAGCAATGTTTTTGACCAAATTAGTGGTAGCCGTAGTCACTTCGACCTCTTTATTTTGCATCCCCAAAAAACTTACTTTGATTACATAAGTCGTATTGGGTTTCAAATTCAAATTGAATTTCCCTTTGTCATTCGTTATGGCATAGGCATCCATCGCTTTGGTGGTTTTATTCACCGCCATTACGTTCGCCATTTCAAGTCCTACATTTTTAGTGTCGGTAATCAAACCATCGAGTTTAATGGTTTGGGCAAAAGATACAATAGAAAAAAGAAAAAGAGCAATTCCAAGCAATGCTTTCATACAATGGTTATTGAATGTGTTAGTTGTAGTATTATTTTGGAGCAGCAACAATGGGCATTTTGAGCCAGCAAAGTCCCGTCGTCCGCTATATCTTTGCCTTTTGTAAAGAAAAAAGGCAAAGGATGCCGCTACCACCGGGGCTAGAAGGCAGTATTATTTTGTTTTTGTTGTTATTTTTAAACTGACGAGAAGTGTTAACCTCCTATTCTCATTCTAAATCCGCCATTATTTCCGCCTCTTCCACGATTCATCTCACGGAATTCCTCCATTTTTTTGATCACCGTTTCGTCAAAATCTTTTTGATTGATTACTTTACCATTAGTGGCTGGTTTTATAGCTGCTTTCTCTTTTGGATTCAAAACCACTTTAGAACACAAAATCACGGTTTTGCCATCGTTAACTTCCAAAATCAAACCAGGTAATCCCCAATACCCTTCAGGTCCTTGATTTACTGGGATTTCTGGAGTGTACCAAGCTGTTATCGTAACTTCTTTGGGGATATCTAATTCATCCATAAAGCTGGTTTTCTTTGGTTCGCCCGCTTTCTCAGTGGCATCTTTTTTAGTCTCGTCTTTTTTCTCGTCTCTTGGTCTAAAATTTCTAAAATCGGTTTTACTAACCGGACGAACAGCTGTCGCTTTGTAGCAATTGTAACCGCCAATTACTCTCGTTTCACCTTCCATTTTCCATTTTAAGTTGGTAAGCGTATCTTTAACCAAGAACTCTTTTCCCATAAATTCTTTATCGACTGTATAACTTTTATCTTTTACATTTTTGTAATACGTTCCACCTCCGCCAGTCATAGAAGCCATCATTCGCATTCCGCCGCCGCCATCTTGTCCTGGAGCATCTAATTTCTCTTCTTCTTTGTAAATTGACGCCGATTTATCAAAATTCAGAATGAATGTTTTTTCAAACATTTTTTTCATTCGGTCCTCGATATTTTTCATCATTTCGGGCGTAATGTTTTTATTTCCTTCCATTCTGGTCTTAAAATCAGCGGTACTCGTTTTAGATTCATACACTGCCATCCCTTGAAATTCCTGAGCTCTAAGCCCAATACTACTCAATACAAGCGCCGTCAAAAGCAAAATAATTTTATACATAGTTTCCAAATTTTTCAATAAGACGAGATTCAAATTCATTTGTTACAGCATTAGTTTATAAATAACTATAGACTTAAGAAAAATGAAAAGGTTTAATTGTAAATTAGCGAAATGAAGAAGTATTTGATGTTTTTAATAGCATTTTCGTTTTTAACCCAATGCTACTCCCAAATCAAAGGGATTCCAATGCAAGCAATGGAAGTCGCTCCCAAAACAGTCACGTTTTTGGCTTGCGACGCCTTTGAGTATGTTTACACAATAGAAAATAACGTTTTCAAGAAAAGCAAAGGCTCTGAAAACTGGGAATACAAAAACGTGACATTAGGAAAAATTACCAAAGTTGACCTTCAAAATCCACTCAAAATAGTGTTGTTTTATGAGGATTTCAACACCGTAATCCTATTAGACAACCAACTCAACGAAAGTCAAAAAATTAATTTTTCGGAGCACCCTACGCCAATCAATGCTACGGCAGTGGGTATTGCTTCTCAAAACCAATTGTGGGTCTACAACAACCTCAACCAACAAATTGGATTGTATGACTATCTCAAAAACGAGTACAAAGCCATAAGTACGCCGCTGTCGGGGAAAATCAAAAACTACAGCACAGACTTCAATTCCTTTATCTGGATGGATGACAATGGAGAAGGTTACTCTTGTTCGCTATTTGGCGCCATCGAGAATTTAGGAAAATTTCCAAATGCGGACCAACTACAAATCATCAGCTCCAATCAAATACTTTATAATGTAGGCCAAAAAATAACGCTATTGAGCCGACAAAAAGACAAAATATGGATCCATATTCCGCTTCAAATCCCTGAAAAAAGGTTTGAAAAATTCTATTACTTAGCCCAAAATTTAGCTATTTTTACCACCGAAGGAATTTATAATTTTAAAATCATACTACCGTAATGCATATAGCAGTAGCAGGAAACATAGGCTCAGGAAAAACAACCTTAACACAATTATTGTCGAAACATTTCAAATGGGAGCCGCATTATGAAGATGTAGTAGATAATCCTTATTTAGACGATTTTTATCACCAAATGGAACGCTGGTCTTTTAACCTGCAAATTTATTTCTTGAACAGCCGTTTTCGCCAAGTGATGCAAATTCGGGAAAGCGGCAAAAAAATCATTCAAGACCGCACCATTTACGAGGATGCGCACATTTTTGCGCCCAACTTGCACGCGATGGGATTAATGACCAATCGAGATTTTCAAAATTATACTTCTTTATTTGAATTGATGGAAACGATGGTGCAACCTCCTGATTTGTTGATTTATTTAAGAAGTTCTATTCCTAATTTGGTGGGTCAGATACACAAACGCGGGCGCGAATATGAAAACTCTATTTCTATCGATTATTTGAGCCGTTTGAACGAACGTTACGAAGCGTGGATTCAAAGTTATACGAAAGGAAAGCTTTTGGTAATTGATGTTGATAATATCAATTTTGTCGATAATCCTGAAGACTTGGGGAATATTATCAACCGCATAGATGCAGAACTCAACGGATTGTTTTAGATCACAGATGGTGAAGATAGTCAATAGTTATATCTAATAAAAAAGCTTTGCGATGCAAAGCTTTTTTATTATTTTTCCTTTGACTCATGCATCGCATGATAATAGGCGGCACGACTCAAAGGTTCATATTCTTCTGTTTCTCCCAGCATGACCAATTTGTCATTGTCTGTTTTTCGGAAACTATAATTGGCTAAATTACCTGTCCGAGTACACACCGCATGTACTTTGGTTACATACTCCGCAGTAGCCATCAAAGCAGGCATCGGACCAAAAGGATTTCCTTTGAAATCCATATCTAAACCCGCTACGATCACGCGAATACCTTGATTGGCTAAATCATTACAAACAGCAACAATTTCATCGTCAAAAAATTGAGCTTCGTCAATACCAACAACGTCACAGCCTTGCGCAAAAAGCATGATGTTAGCCGCTGCGGGAACCGGCGTAGAACGAATTTCATTCTCGTCGTGAGACACTACCATTTCCTCATGATAACGCGTATCAATGGACGGCTTAAAAATTTCTATTTTCTGCTTGGCAAACTGCGCTCGTTTTAAGCGACGAATGAGTTCTTCTGTTTTACCCGAAAACATGGAGCCACAAATGACTTCGATCCAACCAAATTGTTCTTTATGATTTACTGTATTTTCGAGAAACATTTTGTATTTTTCTACCTTTAAAAATGAATAGTTTTTATTACTTTGTATCGGCACAAATTTATTAAAAAAGACACACCCTATTCATTATAAATTCCAAAAGTTATGAAAAAAAGATTGGAGGCTGATTTAGTTAGCATTGCACACAGAATTCTACAACTTAAAAACAAATCGGATGTGAATGTGCTGTTCTTAGAAACCCAAAAACTATACGAAAAACTGGCGATTTTAAAGTTTGTCGAAGAAAACTTAGGGGAAAGTAAACCTACTATCGGGCAAGCTTCCCTTGAAGCTGAAATAGAAAAAGCTTTTGATTTATCCGAAATCAAAACCGTAATGGAACCGATAGAAGTAAGAGTAGACGCTGTTGATGAAAACGAAGCTGTCGTTACAGAAGCGATTGCTCTTGAGGAAGACATTCTAGAGAAAATTGCTCCTGAAGCTAGTCTTTTTGAATCTTTAAATCCTGTTCCAGATGTAATCCTTGGGGAAGTAGCTACTCCAGAAGCGTTTGTTCCTTTATTTGAAGCAATAGCTGTCACACCAGAAAAAATAGAAATTGAAAATCCAAATGAAATAGTCCCTAAAAAAGAGGTGGTGCAAATTTCATTTGAAGATTTGCTTGGAGGAAGTTTTGCCGATGCGCAATTTGTAAAAAAAGAGCATGCAGAAATCGCAAAAGCCACCATCGCTTTCGATAAAGTAGCGACTCTAACCGAAGAGAAGGAAATCAAATCAAAATCGCTAAACGATAAATTAAGCAAAGGAATTTCAATTGACCTGAATGATCGCATTGGTTTTGTAAAACATCTTTTTGGAAATAGCAATGAAGATTACAACCGTGTGTTGAGTCAGTTGAATAGCTTTAATAATTTCTATGAAACCAAATCGTTTATTGATGAAATGATAAAGCCTGAGTACAACAATTGGGAAGGCAAAGACGATTATGCTAATCGTTTTATGGAAATGGTAGAGAAAAAATTCTTGTAGACCACCTTTTTAGTAATCATTTCAGCAAGCAATCATCAAACACGAACTTCGTTTTAGAACGGATTTCGTGTTTTAACTTTTTAAACTATGTCTAAACTATATATTGTACCTACTCCAATTGGCAACCTCGAAGATATGACGTTTCGAGCGATACGCATTCTTAAAGAAGCCGATTTGATTTTGGCCGAAGACACCCGAACCAGTGGCAAATTGCTAAAGCATTTTGAGATTAGCACGCACATGCACAGCCATCACATGCACAATGAACACAAAACCATCGAAAACATAATTAGTCGATTGCAAGGAGGAGAAACCATCGCTTTGATTTCGGATGCTGGAACACCAGCCATCTCAGATCCAGGTTTTTTGATCACTAGAGCTTGTATTGAAAATGGTATTGCCGTAGAATGTCTGCCTGGTGCAACCGCATTTGTACCTGCTTTAGTCAATAGTGGATTGCCTAATGACAAATTTGTATTTGAGGGTTTCTTACCTGATAAAAAAGGCAGACAAACCCGCTATTTGGCTTTGGCCGAAGAAACCAGAACGATGATTCTTTATGTTTCTCCTCACAAATTAGTAAAGACTTTAAGTGAATTTATTACTTATTTTGGTGAAGACCGTCCTGTTTGTGTATCGAGAGAATTATCTAAAATGCATGAAGAAAATGTTCGCGGAACGGTAAAAGAAGTACTAACGCACTTTGAAAAAACCGCACCAAGAGGCGAAATCGTAGTGGTGGTTGGTGGAAAACCGATAACCAAAGAAAACAAAAAAAGTAAATTTACAGAAGAACCATAAAATCGAAAATATGAGCCTAACTGCCTTTTTAGAAAAAGTAAAAAACACCCCAAACGCGATTACCTTTCAAGAAACTATTGCTGTTATTGAAGCCAATTATGATTTTGAACCAACAGCCTTCGAAAACGGCTTACAACATAATGCCGCAAACGAGAATAACGGCTCTTGCAAATTGTTTGCTTTTGCTGAATTACAGCAGTTGTCTCCAGAAGCTACATTAGCTTGTTTTGGGGCTTATTATACTGAAGATGTCTTGAAAAATCCAGAAGGCACAGACCATCAAAACATTCGTAATTTTATGAAAACGGGCTGGGATGGTATTGCTTTTTATGGAGAGCCTTTGATATTGAAACAACAATAATTGTTATTTACAGATAACATTTATTATAAAAATTGTTATTTGTAGATAACAAAAATAACAAATAATGTTATTTACAAATAACAATTTTTATATATTTGTTTCTTAAAAAGCATAAAATGGAAAATCTTTTATTAGAATTTCAGCAAAAAATAGCCCGAACTTCTTTGGATTTTCAGCGGTATTTGATAGATGAAATCGATTGGAACAATCAATTGATTGCCATAAAAGGCGCAAGAGGTTCAGGAAAAACTACACTATTATTACAACATATAAAAAAACATTTGAATGTAAAAACTACATTATTTGTGAGTTTGGATCATTTGTTTTTTATCGAAAATACGGTAATTGATTTAGCAAAAAATTTTTCAAAGATTGGAGGAACACATTTATTACTAGATGAAGTACACAAATATACCAATTGGTCGAGAGAGTTAAAACTAATTTATGATGATGTTCCAGAATTAAAAGTGGTGTTTACCTCCTCCTCTATGCTTGAAATCTACAAGTCAGAATCGGATTTAAGCAGACGAGCGGTGAGTTATGATTTGAAAGAAATGTCGTTTCGGGAATTCATTGTTTTTGAAACGGGAATTGACTTACAATCGCTGGATTTTACTACTATCATAGAAAATCATACTGAAATTGCGAGTAGCCTTTTGCAACAAATAAAACCTATTCCATTATTTTTGAAATATTTAGAGTTTGGCGCATACCCTTACTATAAAGAAAACAGTAAGTTGTACCATCAAAAACTGATTAACACGATCAATTTAATTATCGAAATTGACATCAATGCAGTAGACCATATTAGCTACGAATTGATTGTTAAACTCAAAAAACTGCTTTTTGCTATCGCTACAAGTGCTCCATTTACACCAAATATCACTAAATTGAGCGAGAGAATTGGCGCATCGAGAGCGGTTTTAATTCAAGCTATAAAACAATTAGAACGAGCCGGTTTGGTCAACGAACTGTACCGCCCAACTAAAGGAATTGGCGCACTTACAAAACCCGAAAAATTATTTTTGAACAATACGAATTTGATGTATGCCTTAGCGAAGGAAAACGTAAATGTGGGCAATTTAAGAGAAACCTTTTTTGTAAATCAATTTAAAAATTTGGCAGTTATTCATTTAGCCGATCAAGGTGACTTTTTGATTGATGAAAAGTATACTTTTGAGATTGGTGGAAAAAACAAAAAACAAATTCAGATTCAAAATATTGACAACAGCTTTATTGCAAAGGATAATATTGAAATTGGTGCGGGAAATGTGATTCCGGTTTGGCTTTTTGGGTTTCTGTATTAAATAGAATAAAGAAAATAGCATAAAGAGGTAAGACTTATTCAGAAGCTATTTTGCTCAGAAAATGTACCAATAAATAGTTGTAGTTACTTAAAAAGCACATTTAAAATGCCAACAAAAAGGCAATTTGTGGCTCTTTAACCCCGATAGTAGCGGTATCCTTTGTTTTTTTCCTTAAAAAAAAAACAAAGATATAGCGGATAGCGGGACCCGTGTTTCCTGAAAAAACCTTTTGCTTTGGTTCCTAAAAAAATAAAGTATACGCCTAATTAACAAGTTATAAAACCCAAAACAGCATGCGTTGGACACTCAAACCCAAACCCGAAGAAGAAAAAATAAATGAATTAGCGACTGCCTTACAAGTTTCTGGAACGATTGCTTCATTATTACTGCAAAGAGGCATCACTTCATTTGAGGAAGCCCGACAATTTTTTCGTCCCTCATTAAACGATTTGCATGACCCGTATTTGATGAAAGATATGGATAAAGCGGTGGCAAGACTTGAAAAAGCGATAGAAAACGAGGAAAATATTTTGGTTTTTGGAGATTATGATGTGGATGGAACAACGGCAGTTTCTTTGGTTTCGGGCTATTTGAAAAGTTTTTATTCTAATGTTGCGACATATATTCCAGATCGTTATAATGAAGGCTACGGAGTATCGTTTAAAGGTATTGATTTTGCAGATGACAACGGATTTTCGCTAATTATAGCGCTAGATTGTGGCATAAAATCTATAGATCACGTGGCGTATGCCAAAGAAAAGAATATCGATTTTATCATTGGCGACCACCACCGTCCTGGTGACAACTTACCTGATGCCGTAGCGATTTTGGACCCGAAACGAGAAGATTGCCACTATCCGTATGATGAATTGTGTGGTTGTGGCATTGGTTTTAAACTCATTCAAGCGCTGGCAGCAAACCGCAACCAAACCATTGATGATTTGATTCCGTATCTTGACTTGGTCGCCACTGCCATTGGTGCCGATATAGTGCCGATGACTGGAGAGAATAGGGTGTTAGCATATTTTGGACTGCAAGTAATTAATAGCGATCCTCGTCCAGGAATTAAGGCGATGACCCATCTACTCAAGAAAAAAACGCTCGATATAACGGATGTCGTTTTTATTATAGCGCCGAGAATCAACGCTGCGGGTCGCATCAAACACGGGAATCATGCGGTGGAATTGTTAACCGAATTTGATTTTGAACAGGCGCAACAGTTTGCTTCAGAAATTGAAATCTATAATCAGGAGCGCAAAGGCTTGGACCAACAAATTACAAAAGAAGCATTGCTCCAAATTGAAGAAAATGGAGAACAAAACCGATTTACTTCGGTAGTTTTTCAAGAAACTTGGCACAAAGGTGTGATTGGGATTGTGGCTTCTCGATTGATAGAAACCTATTATCGTCCCACCTTGGTGTTTACCAAAAGTGGCGATAAATATGCCGCTTCGGCCCGCTCAGTAAGAGGATTTGATGTGTACAATGCACTCGAAGCTTGTGGGGAACATTTGGAACAATTTGGAGGTCATATGTATGCGGCCGGAATGACTTTAAAGCCTGAAAATTATGTCGCTTTTAAGGAAGCTTTTGAAAAAGTTGTTCAAGAAACCATTGCCCCCGAATTACTACAACTCGAACTTTCTATAGATGCTGTTGTTCATTTTGAAGAAATAACCCCTAAATTTACACGCATTCTAAAACAATTTGAGCCTTGTGGCCCTCAAAACATGACGCCTATTTTTGTTTCCAACAATGTCTTTGATACTGGTTACGGGAAGCCTATGGGAAAAGAAGAAGAGCATCTGAAACTTTTTGTGCGCCAAAATAATTCAGAAGGAATTCCAGCCATTGGTTTTGGATTAGGAAACAAACATGAAATAGTAAAAAACAAACAACCGTTCGAGGCAGCTTATTGTATTGACGAAAACGAATGGAATGACAAAATAGAATTACAATTGCGATTGAAAGACATTAGAAACTAAAAATGAAAACAAAAAACGACCCTTATCAAGCCCTTCGCTATAAAGAATTTAATATTTTTTTACTTATCCGATTCGCTATGGTTTTTGCATGGTCCATGCAGTTTATTATCATTGAATGGGAGGTATATAGAGTAACAAAAAGCGCTTTGTCATTGGGGATTATTGGCTTAATGGAAATTATTCCGGCGGTTGCCATGGCTCTGTTTGCGGGTCATATCGTGGATCAAAATGAAAAAAAAGGCATGCTCATTAAATGTATTTTTGGCTTTCTTTTTATAAGTTCAGGATTGTTTTGCTTAACATTACCCTCCCTTTCTGCACATTTCCAAACAACGACCCTACTCTATCTTATTTACTTTTTTGTTTTTCTAGGTGGTATTGTACGTTCTTTTTTAGGACCAACGATTTTCTCGCTTTTAGCCTTAATCGTACCCAAACAAGCTTATTCTAATGCCGCTACTTGGAGTAGTTCGGTTTGGCAAGTGGGTTCGGTTATTGGTCCTGCGGTTGCAGGGTTTTCGATTACTTTCATAGGAGTACATTGGTCATTAGCACTAGTGGTAGCTTTTGCTTTTGCGGCTTTAATAGGTCTTACATTCATTGAAAAGAAACCCATTTTAAATCCAAAAATTGGCGAACCTGTTTTAGAAAGTCTAAAAGAAGGAGTGAAATTTGTATTCAATAACAAAATGATTCTTGGAGCCTTGACCTTAGATATGACCGCTGTTTTGTTTGGTGGAGCAGTAGCGCTATTGCCTATTTTCGCATTGGATATTTTGCAAGTCGGCCCACAAGGTTTTGGTGTTTTAAGAGCGGCCCCAGCGGTAGGTGCAATTCTAACCATGCTTTTCACCGCTTATGTTCCAGTAAATAAAAATGCTGGAATGAAATTGCTAACCGCTATTTTCTTATTTGGTGTTTGCATCATCATTTTTGGACTTTCTACTATCTTCTGGATTTCGTTATTGGCCTTGTTCTTTAGTGGCGTTGTTGATGGTATTTCGATGGTGATTCGTTCCACTATTTTACAACTCAAAACGCCAGATCATATGCGTGGAAGAGTAGCTTCGGTTAATTCAATTTTTGTAGGTTCTTCCAATGAATTAGGCGCTTTTGAAAGTGGTTTAACTGCCAAATTAATGGGGACCGTTCCTGCGGTAGTTTTTGGAGGATGTATGACGTTGTTGATAGTTCTCGGGATGGGTACATTCATGCCTTCTTTCCGAAAATTAGATTTACAAAAAGATTTAGAGGAAATTGAAAAGGCATAAAACAGAAAACCTATTTTTTGACCAAATGCCAAATACTTATTTTTTTTCGAGTAGAAAATCCCAAAGATTCGTATACGTGAATAGCGGCAGCGTTTTGATCCGAAACATGTAAAAAAGGAATTTTATTTTGATCAAAAATGGCGTTTGCAGTATGTGTTACTAACTGTTTTGCATAGCCTTTTCCGGTGTGATTTGGATGCGTAATTACAGCACTAACTTCTATAAAATCGTTCGTTTGCATGCGCTCACCAGTTACTGCTACTAACTGGTTTTGCTTATAAATCCCATAATAATTTCCCATAGCTGCTGTTTGAGGTTTGAAATACTCTGGATAAACCAAACGCACCAAACCCAACAAATCGTCCAACTTTTCAGGACCTAGCTTGATGATAGTTTCAGTAATAGGATGCTTAATTCTAGTCGTTAGGATCATTTGACGACAAAGTAATTCACCTTTATTTTCTATACTTGACGGGACTTCAGGTAAGCTGCCAAAAATGTAAAAAGAAGAAGTAATTTGGGCATACTGCTCTAAGATAGAAGCTGCATTTTCAAAAGAAGAAAAGTCTCCAAAAGGACAGTATTCAGGAAGATAAAAATGCCCATTTTGAAAATTCAATCCATACTGGCTATGGCATTCTTTGACGGAATTCCCAACAGGATAATCTAATGTATCAAAATCTATTGGCTCCATATCACTTTAATTTAGTTGAATGTTTTGACCTCAAAAGTTTCACCATCAAAAACGCCGTATGTAAAATAAGTAATCCAATCGCCTAGATTGACGTATTCAGCGTTTTCACCAACGGTATATTTCATAGGCAAATGGCGGTGTCCAAAAACTAAATAATTGTAATGCTTGGTTTCTAGTTTTCGTTTGGCATATTGAATTAACCACTCGTTGTCTTCGCCTAAAAAAGTAACATCTTCCGCTCCAGAAATTAATTTGTTTTTTACTGAAAGATATTGTGCTAGTCCAACTCCAAGATCAGGATGCAACCAACGAAACAACCATTTTGAGAATGGATTCGTAAACACTTTTTTCATGCGTTTGTATCCCAAATCGCCTGGTCCTTTTCCGTCTCCATGTCCAATCAAAAAAGTTTTTCCATGAAAAGTATATTCTTGATTGTCATGAAAAACCGGAATATTCAGTTCTTTTTCAAAGTAATCGTTCATCCATAAATCATGATTCCCGACGAAAAAATAAATCGGAATACCGCTATCGCGAATCTCGGCCAATTTACCTAAAACGCGAACAAATCCTTTGGGAACCACGGTTTTGTATTCAAACCAAAAATCGAATAAATCACCCAATAAAAAAATAGCTTCGGCATCTTTCTTTACTTCGTCTAGCCAAGCTACAAATTTTTGTTCTCTAGGAAAACTCAACTCAGGCGTAGGCGCACCAAAATGCTGATCAGAAGCGAAATATATTTTTTTGGAGATTGAAGTCATGCAATTTAATTTGGAATTTGGTCCAGAAACGTTAGGTTAAATTGTTTTTTACCACATAGAATCATAGAATTTGTAGTTTTTTAAGAGAAAAAATAGACATTTTACTATTCACATAGTTCATCTATTGTGGAAAATAGAACTATTTCTGTTTTTTCTATGTTGATTTACAATTAATCTATATCTCTAGCCTGCACTGAGGCATCGAAGTGTGGTTAAGTTTTTATTTTATTTGAATTTTACCCATAGGGTTATCTATTCCTATACATTATCGCTGGCAAACCATTCTGCGAAAGAAGATTCGGTTTCTTGCAATTTTAAAGAGAATAAGGTAATTCCTTGCGGTAATCGACTTTTGATTCTTGCCGCAAAATCAACAATCATGTTTTCGCTTGTAGGCTGATAATCGACCAAAATCACATGATGCCCACGATCTTTTAATTCTTTAGCCAATTCAATATGAGGAGTCGTTTGGTTGAAAACGGTAGCATGGTCAAATTGATCGACTACTTCTTCTTTGACAATTTTTTTCAAATCGGTAAAATCAATCACCATTCCTAGTTTTACGTTCGATCGATCGGTTATCGGAGCGCCAATTACGGTTACTGATAACTTGTAACTGTGTCCGTGTACATTTTTGCATTTCCCATCATAACCATATAAAGCATGACCGGTTTCGAAACTAAATTTTTTGGTGATTCTGATATTACTCATCTGTATTGAATTTGGCAGCAAATTTAAGGAATTTTAGCGGTTTTAGTCTCTTTTTTTTGCTCGGTAATACATCCAATACGCAAATCCTACCAAAACAACGAAAGGCAAATACGAGCCAATTACCACTCCTATTTCGTAGCTCTTGTCAGGAGCTTGGGCTATTTTTTGAGCTACATCTGCTTTTTGAATCAAAGAAAATGGTGTCATTCTTGCTATTTTTTAAATTGAAGTAAAGCGTTTTTGGTAAAATCAGAAAGTACCAATTGTCCTGAAATCGCGGCGCGTTCTAGCAATAAAGTTGCCCAATGATCGGTACCTTCCCAAAACACTTTCTTGATTTCGAGTAAAGCTTTTGGATTATAGCTCGCTAGTTGTGTGGCCATTTGTTGCACGGCTTCGTCTAATTCCGGAAGCGTTTCAAAAGTAGCAGCATACAAACCTTGTTGCTGTGCCCACTCAGCCGATTTCCATTCTTGAGCCGCCAAGGTCATTTGGGACATCGCCATTTTTCCTATTTTACGACTCACCGCAGGCTCAATCACAAAAGGGCCAATTCCGATGGCAAGTTCTGATAATTTGATACTTGCCTGACGAGTTGCCAAGGTATAATCACAAGCAGCAGCAATACCTACACCACCACCAATGGCTTTGCCTTGAATGCGACCAATAATCACTTTCGGACAAGCTCGCATTGCATTAATGACATTAGCAAACCCAGAAAAGAAGGCTGCTCCTTCGGCTTCATTGCTGACTGCCAAAAGTTCGTCGAATGAGGCACCTGCGCAGAAAACGCCTGTACCTTCACTCTGTAGTACCACCACCTGAACGGCATCATTAGTACTTACTTCCTGAATCACGGTTGTGAGTTGCTGCAAAAGGGCTTTAGGAAAAGAATTGCTGGCGGGGTTGCCAAAGGTAAGTGTGGCAATACCATTGGCAATCGTTGTGTTAAGTGTGCCTGAGGCAATCATTTGTGACATACTTTGTTTTTAAGTGTAAAGATAATTGTATTGTAGTAACAGTCCTCTTTTTTGGTTTAAAAAACATTTTTGTAGGCAATAAATTTGTGTATTGAATAATTAAAATACTATATTTGCGCCATAGTCATGGGGATGTAGCTCAGTTGGCTAGAGTGCTTGACTGGCAGTCAAGAGGTCGTGGGTTCGAGCCCCATCTTCTCCACAAAAAAAAGCCTTAGAAACATTTTGTTTTTAAGGCTTTTTTATTTTAGTGTGTCATTTCTGACGGAATACTATGATTCGTTTTCAGGTATATTGCACTATTTTAGGATAGGGATTGAAACGCCAAGACCAGTAGCGACACCAGACCAACCAGTTATAACTTTTTCTCCTTCGGCATTCGTTAAATGGCCATCTTTAAAATCACCCTCTTTAATCTTTAGCTTGCCATAGGCATAAGCTTCTAAATCAACGTAAGCTCTTAAAATTACAAAATGTAAGTCATATTCATAAGCTACTCCAGCAGCTACTCCAAAATCGATAGACTTAAAATCAATTTGACTCTCCTCGGTTACATTTAATATAGTACTTTGAGATTTTAATTTCAATATTGATTTAGTTACAAAACTTTTGAAGCTTACCATTAATGATCCCTTTTCTTGTGGGTTAATTTTCTTTTGATAAATTAGTCCCAAGGTGTGCCCAGATAACTCATTGGTAAGTCGGACATAACCGGAATAATCTGCCACAGACGATTTGGCCCCAGTTACTTTGTTGCTATAGAAAACGGATAAATTGCTATTGTATCGAAGGCCACAAGTGAATCCATAATAGTTATTGAAATTTTCTTTAGTTTTAAAATTCTCAAAATTAGCTTGCTGCACCAGTTCATCGTGAAATATTTTCAATGATTTTGCTGAGGGTATACCGAAGTTTGCATCGCTAAAAAATTCAATTTTTTGGGCTTGAATTTTAAAATTTAGCAAAATACAAATGAGTAAGAAACAATATTTTTTCATGTATATTTTAATTTAGATCTGTAGCAAATCCTTTGGAGTGTAGTAGTTTTTTGTTTCTGATTCTCAGAAAATACTCAGTATCTTCCTGATAGAATTCACCAATTGCTTGTTTATTTATTTCTGATGAAAACAAACTTATCGTACTAGTTGATAGGTCATATATAGCGAATCGATTATTTTGAGCAAAAAGTATTTTTTGAGAAATAACATCAAAGTACATGTTATCATACGAGCCAACAGTAAATGATTTGCTAATCTTAGATTTAAGATCTACAATATTTATTTGATTATTATTCATATAATATAAAATATCATCTTCAATATCTATATTGTTTCTCCATGAGTTATAATTTATGTCTACTAGTTTAGTAAGTTGATTGTTTTCGATTTTGAACACTGTATTATAGGTCTGGTTTTTAATATAGAGATATTTGCCATCACGAGATAGGTAGCAGCTACTTGCAATGCCCGAGAATATTGGAATATTGGAAGTTATATTTGAAAGTTTAATATTGTTTCCATCGGTAATCACTAATTTATCATTTCTTAAAATTGAGGAAGCAGAAAATGGCTGACCAATATATTGTTTTATGATACTTAAATTTGATTTTTCAATTGTGTACGAACCGTGATCAGCATCGACATAGAAATTATGACTGCTTGGGTCTAAAGAAAATTTTAATCGCTCGTGTCTTGGAGAGTTATAATCAGCAATAAATTTTTTCGACAAGAATATCAATTTTTCAGAAAATTCATAAATAAAGATTTTAAAATATCCCGTTGAATTCCTTTCAAGAATTAATGAATAATAGTGATTGGTGCTGGGGTTGTAAAGGATTTCTTTAGAAAAATAGGAGTGAAAATCAAAATTCATGACACTATTTCCCTCTATGCCGACATTTCTAAAAGTATAATACGGAAGGTAGTTGTTGTCTAAATCTGTGATTTGTGTGGTAATATCATATTCATACCCTATAATGTAAGGACTGTTTACTATATATTCTCCTCCTTTGTTTGACCCCATGAAAGTAGTATATCCTGATCTGAATTCAATTTCATTGAAATTTGCATACAATGGATGAGCAGACCAAATTATTTTGTAACTATCACTATTTATTAATGCAATTTTCACAGTAAACCATGACTTGTCATAATCAATAGATTTATTGGTGCCATTTAATCCTACATAGGGGCTTTCAAAAACTATAGCATAAGTAACTTTCGAATAGGAGTCAAAATCTGGTTGGTTAAAACTGCCCTCATACAGTACCGTTTTTGTATCGTTATAGAAACCACTTTCAAGCACTGCTCTTGACAACGGAATTTTGATTTCTTTGTTTTTGAATTTGATACTTAGAAAAGCTTTTTTGTATTCAGGGTTGTTTATGGCTCCCCATTTAACATAGATACTTCCATCTTTGATTATTGCTTCGGTAATACCCGGAGGAGTAGAGGGGTTTCTATGAACAATAAATTTGTACTCTTGAGTTGAACTTAAAATTTCTTTTTGAATTTGGTCTGCAATACTTCCTGTTCCTGAAGTAAATTTATTTTCAATTTTAATTATATGTATTCCATCTTCAAGTGTGGAAGGGTTTATGAAGAATATCCCTTGATTTCCATCCATGGTCATTTGATAACTCTTGTTATCTATATATAATTTAGATTCTATTAAAATTTGATTCGGTAATCCTTTGAAAGTATAATTTAATTGACTTGAGACATTAATAGTATCTAAATTTTTAAAATTAGATAGGTCAATATTATTTTGTATTGTTTCAGGTTTTGAGATTTCAATAAAATTGTCTGACGAAAAATCGTAGGTACAACTTGAAATACTTAAACAAATGAAAATTAAAAGAATAATTATTTTTTTCATAATGAATTATAAATTATTTTTTTTTGCATGATCTAGTTCTTTTTTTATTCAGAAAGTTTTTTCAAATGTAAATATTTTTAACATTTCTAAATCTTTTATCTGAGTTTTTTCTGATTTTTATATTTTAACAACATTTGGGCGACATTATGTTTTCAGGGTACAACCTTAATGTATTGTTTGATGTAACCTAGAAACCATGTTAGAATTTGTAACGTAAGTGTTTTATCAAAAAAAAAATGGAGGGTTTGAACAATTTTTGAAAAAGGAAATCACGTTGAGTGAAACCCAATCATTCTTTATAAACAGATGAGCTATTGCTTTTGTGTTTTGAATTTAAAAAGGGGAGGACCTGTAGCTCCTGAAGTATGCTGCGGCCTTTTCTTAGGACAAGATTTATACTAATTTAACCCAGAATCCGCATTAGACTTCGTAGCGAGACTGAATTATTCAATAAAAGCAAGAGCTCACGGACTATTTTTGAAGAAGGAAACAACGTTCAGTGAATACCTATAAAAAATATAAACCAATGAGCTAATACTTTTGTATTTTGAATTTAAAAATAGGAGTAAGTTCTTGGTTTTGAAGAAGAATTTAGTCGTAGTAGATTTCTAATGCGGAATCTGGGTTTAAGATAGTTTTTAAGTTTACATTTCTATTGCTATGGCTAAGATTATAGATAACTTTTTGGCAGGAAAAATGTTTTAGGGTTTTTGACACTAAAAAAGCCTAAGAAACATTTTGTTTTTAAGGCTTTATTAGTTTTTATAAAACAGTATTAAAGAATTCGAGTGTAGGTTTCAAAAGAATAGTCATACTGATGTTTTTCATCTTTGCTGTGTTTTTCGGTATTTACTAATTCCCATTTCGTACGATCTATTTTCGGAAAAAAGGTATCGGCTTCAAACTCATGGTGTACTCGAGTTACATCCAGTTTATCGGCAAAAGGCATGGCTAAAGCATAGATTTCGCCACCTCCGATTACGTAAATGGGAGCCTCTTTGGGGCATATTTCTAAGGCCTTTTCCATAGAATTTACTACAATACAACCTTCTGGATGATAAGCTTCATTTCTAGTGATAATGACATGGGTTCTGTTAGGTAATGGTTTTGGAAAACTTTCAAATGTTTTTCGTCCCATAATAATATGATGCCCAGAGGTAACGGCTTTAAACCGTTTGAAATCGTTTGGTAAATGCCAAATGAGATCGTTATTTTTTCCTAAGGCGTCATTTTCTGCAATAGCAGCAATAAGTATAATCATTTGTTTAGTTATTTTGAATCGTTTTCCATTTCTCGTTCTAATTGACTAATTTTTTTCTGTTGTAAGGCGACTAAACGGTCAATTTGATCTCGCTCCCAATTTTTATTCATAAAACGATCGGTGATAAAAACTTTGATAAAATGAAGGATAAAGAAAAAAGCCCATAGGGTAATGGCCCAAAGCGACCAGTTATTAGTAATACCCAAATCAAAAAAGCGATATCCAATGATTAAAAAAAGACTACTCAACGCAAAAAGCACAAAATGATAATATAATCTTTTTTTCTGCTTGATTCGTTTTCTAGCATATTCGTATTGTTCATGTTGCTCTAAATCCATAATGATTATTTTTTTATTTAAAGATAAAATATTTTTTAAATTATTGAAATCCTACTGGTTTAAAACGCAATATAGTAAAATATAAAATTCTGAATTACAAAATTTTAATGTTCAAAAATAATAGGGTACAAAATTTCTATGCCACTATTTTCAAGAATTCATAAAAATCATTATGAGCCAATTGTTGTACGGTATATTTTGTATAACTTGTTGTAAAATTATAAAAATCAATCTATTATGGCTATTAAAAAACAATTTGTGAAGACCAAACCATTATGTAAAGTAACCTTTTCAATTTTGGCAAAAGAAGCGCAATCTGCAGCTGTTATTGGCGATTTCAACAATTGGAATACGCAAGAAGGCACTTTGATGAAATTAAAAAATGGCACTTTCAAGGGCGTATTTGACTTGCCGAAAGACACTACATTTGAATTTAAATATTTAATTGACGGAACTTACATCAATGATACTGATGCTGACGGATTAATTTGGAATAATTATGCTGGTACAGAAAATTCTGTTTTAGAACTTTACAACTAAATAGTACTAAGATAAAAACTAAACCGCTACACTTCCCTTAATAAGAGGATATGGCTCATAGTTTTCTAAGGTAAAATCTTCATATGTAAAGGAAAAAATATCGTTTACTTTTGGATTCAAAACCATTTTGGGCAATGGTTTCGGCTCACGAGAAAGCTGCAACTCAAGTTGTTCAAAGTGGTTGTTGTAAATATGGGCATCACCAAAAGTGTGGATGAATTCACCAGGAGTCAAGTCACAAACCTGAGCAATCATCATGGTTAACAAGGCATAAGAAGCTATGTTAAATGGAACTCCTAAAAAAATATCAGCGCTACGTTGGTACAATTGGCAGGAAAGTTTACCATCGGCTACATAAAATTGGAAAAAAGCGTGACAGGGAGGCAATGCAGCTTTGTTATTGGCTACATTTTCTTCAAAAGATTTTGTGGTATCTGGTAATACTGAAGGATTCCATGCAGAAACTAATAATCTTCGGCTATTGGGATTGGCTTTTAATTCTTTAATTAAATCGGAGATTTGATCAATTTCTTCACTGTTCCAATTGCGCCACTGATGGCCATAAACAGGTCCCAAATCGCCCTTGCTGTCTGCCCAAGCATCCCATATTTTCACTCCGTTTTCTTGTAAATAGGCAATATTGGTTTCTCCTTTTAAAAACCACAATAACTCATGTATGATTGATTTTAAATGGAGTTTTTTGGTGGTTACCATGGGGAATCCTTCGGCTAAATCAAAACGCATTTGATACCCAAAAACACTTTTAGTGCCTGTTCCTGTTCGATCTCCTTTTTGTGTGCCGTTTTCTAAAACGTGCTTCACTAAGTCATGGTATTGTTTCATGGTAGTGCTTCCTTAGTATTACTGATTTTTATATATTTTTCCGTCTTTCATTACAAAAGTAACGTCCTCTAGTGTCTTAATATTTTGGAGTGGATTTTCATTGACTGCAATGATATCTGCCCAAAAAGTTGCTTTCAATTGTCCAGCTTCTTTATCAATTCCGAGCAATTGTGCATTAGTAAGGGTGGCGGCTTGAATGGCTTCTATTTCAGGCATTCCTGCTTCTACCATATAGCCAAATTCTTTACCATTTATTCCGTGGGGAAATACACCAGCATCGGTTCCAAAGGCAATTTTCACTCCTTTTTTATAGGCTTTGGCAAAGGTGGCTTTAATTTGTGGGCCTACTTCACGAGCTTTGGGCACTACGATTTCAGGATAGAAGTTAGGAATCTCAGCATTTTTTTCTACTTCTTTTGCAGCTGTTAGCGTTGGTACTAAGTAGGCATCATATTTTTTCATGAGCTCCATGGTCTCTTCGCTCATAAATGTCCCATGTTCAATGGTTTTGATTCCTCCAAGGATAGCTCTTTGCATTCCTTCATCTCCATGAGCGTGTGCGGCGGTGAGCATATTATAATCTTTGGCTGTTGTCGTAATTGCTTTTATTTCTTCAATAGAAAATTGTGGATTTTTTCCGCTTTTGGCTACACTTAATACGCCTCCAGTTGCAGTAATTTTAATAACATCTGCGCCTTCTTTATAGCGTTCTCTTACTGCTTTTACAGCATCTTCTGGAGAATTAATCACGCCTTCATGTGGTCCTGGATCGCCTACAAGTTTTCTATTGCTGCCGTTTGTTGGGTCGGCGTGACCTCCTGTTGTGGCAATAGCTTTTCCTGCTGTGTAAATTCTCGGCCCTTTGATTACCCCTTTGTTGATGGCATTTCGTAAAGAAACATTAACGCCTGTTCCTCCTAAATCTCGGACAGTTGTAAAACCAGCCAATAATGTAATTTCAGCACAATTCACGGCTTGAAAGGCGACATCGGCTTCGTTGTCTATATATTTTGAAACGTAACTTTTGGAATTAAGTTCTCCTTCAATATGAACATGAAGGTCAATCAATCCCGGTAAAACGAATTTGTTTTTTAAATCCACCTCAATATCGATTGGATTGACTTTGGAAACAAAACCCTCCTGTATTTTTATGATTTTGTTTTTGGCAACTACAATGGTTTTATTTGGTAGTAATTTGCCTGATTTTGTATCTAGAATAGAGCCGCAATGCAAATAATACTCCTGCGCAACCATTACTTGGCCCAAAACGAGTAGAAAACCCAAAAAGAGTTGCTTTGTTTTCATAAGAATATGATTAAGTGACTTAAAATAACCCTATTGTTTTATCTTTTGGATATTTCGTCACGAATGGTAGCTGCTTTTTCATAATCCTCATTCAGTACTGCTTGATCTAGCAGCACATTCAGTTCTTGCAAGCTATAGCTTGCATATGCGGATCCTGAGGATTTCGCTTCTTCGCTCAGTCCAAAAGTTTGTGGGTTAGATAAAATACTATCAATTTCATCCGCTTCTGGGTCAGCTGATGGATTTGGATTGGATTTGAGGTAGATTCCGGCTTTGTCTAAAATGTTTTTGTAAGTAAAAATTGGAGCGCTAAATCGGAGTGCCAATGCGATGGCATCGGAGGTTCTGGCATCAATAATTTCTTCTATTTTATCCCTTTCGCAGATGATACTGGAGTAGAAGACTCCGTCCACTAATTTATGAATAATTACTTGCTTTACTACGATATCGAAGCGTTCGGCAAAGTTTTTAAACAAATCATGGGTCAAAGGACGGGGCGGTTTGATTTCTTTTTCTAAAGCAATGGCAATGGATTGCGCTTCGAAAGCACCAATTACAATTGGCAATTTGCGTTCGCCGTCTAGTTCGTTCAAAATCAAAGCATACGCTCCGTTTTGAGTTTGGCTATAAGATATTCCTTTGATCGTTAATTTTACTAAACTCATGTTTTTTTTATAAAAAACAACTACTAATTTTGCTAGTCATTTGGTGTTTTAAAGGTGCAATTTTAATCAAAAAAAGGCATAAAAAAAAGCTACCTAAAGCAAAGATACGATTCTCATGTTTTTAGGTAGCCTTATTGTGATTTAAATTTGCACTAAGTTATTATTCGTTAGTGTTTCTTCATTGTAAAATGTTAAGCGATAGTTTATAAGACTAACGACTAAAAGCTGAACACTAATAATTATGATTGTTGTGCTTTGAACGCTTTGAATTTTTCGATTAATTGAGGTACAATTTCAAAAGCATCACCAACAATTCCATAATCAGCAACTTTAAAGAAAGGGGCTTCTGGATCGCTATTGATCACTACTTTTACTTTTGAAGAGTTAATACCCGCAATATGTTGAATCGCTCCAGAAATACCTACTGCAATGTATAAATTAGTAGCAACTGGTTTTCCTGTTTGTCCTACGTGTTCTCCGTGAGGTCTCCATCCTAAATCGGATACAGGTTTTGAACAAGCTGTTGCAGCGCCTAAAACACCTGCTAATTCTTCGATCATTCCCCAGTTTTCTGGACCTTTCATTCCGCGTCCGGCTGACACTACAATATCAGCATCGGCAATAGAAACTTTTCCTGAACTTTTTTCAACTGAAGTCACTTTTACACCAAAGTCGTTAGCATCGATGGTTGGATTAAAATCTTCTTCAGCTAATGAACTTGCATTTTCAAAAATACCATAAGAATTTTTGGCAATTCCTAACACTTTAACTTCTGTCGTAATTTCAGTTGTATTGAACGCTTTGTTTGAAAAAGCCGTTCTTTTTACTTGAAATGGCGCAGTGCTTAATGGTAAACCTACAACATTTGAGGCAAAACCAGCTTCTAAACCAACCGCTACCAATGATGACAAATAAATACTATCTGTTGTAGAAGATAAAACAACCACTTTGGCATTCTCTTTTTGAGCAGCTTGCTTAATTACATCGGCGTAAGCTTTTGCTGAAAAAGCATCCAATTGACTATTGGTAACTTTTAAAACTTTGTCTACTCCATATTTTGATAGTTCCGAAACATCTCCCGCGTTTACAGTAACAGCAGTTACCGTTGTGCCTAAACTTTCAGCTACTTTTTTCGCATAAGAAGCTAATTCTAATGCTACTTTTTTAAATTTTCCTTCTGCAGATTCTGCGTATATTAGTATTGACATGATTTTTTTGTTTAAAAGTTAAAAGTTTAAGATTTAAAGTTTTGCAACTGAAAACAGAGACTTAAAACTGAATTATTTTAGATTTTTAAACTGAACACTAAAAACTGATTACTGAATACTAAATTACTTTAGCTTCGTTATGTAACAAACTGATTAGTTCATCCAAATTATCCGCTGCTACCAATTTAACTGCAGATTTTGGAGCTGGTTTGTCAAATTTTACTGCTTTAGTAGCTACATTAGCATCTACAGGCTCTAAAATAGTTAACGCTTTTGTTCTTGCAGTCATAATTCCTCTCATGTTTGGAATACGCAAATCTTTCTCCTCAACTAATCCTTTTTGACCACCAATGATTAAGGGTAAAGTGGTAGCTACAGTTTCTTTTCCACCATCGATTTCTCTTGAAGCAGTTACTGATGTTCCATCAACAGCAACACTTACACAAGAGTTCAAAAAGTTGTACCCAAGGATTCCTGCAATCATTCCAGGAACCATTCCTCCGTTGTAATCTAAAGATTCTTTTCCAGCAATTACTAAATCGTATCCGCCATTTTTGATTACTTCTGCCAATTGTTTGGCTACGAAGAAACCATCTGTTGGAGTAGCATTTACACGAATGGCTTCGTTGGCTCCAATAGCTAATGCTTTTCTTAAAGTAGGTTCTGTGTCTGGCCCACCAACATTTACAACAGTTACGGTTGCGCCTTGTTGTTCTTGAAACCAGATGGCTCTTGTTAATCCAAATTCGTCATTTGGATTGATAACGTATTGAACGCCATTGGTGTCGAATTCTGAGTCACCGTTAACGAAATTGATTTTTGAAGTAGTATCAGGAACGTGACTGATGCAAACTAATATTTTCATAAGACTTGTTTTTTTTGATAAAGCTTGACAAATTTAAAATAATAATTGGAATATTTACTATGCATGCATACTATTTTTTAAAAAACTATTACGATTTCGCTGCAGGGTCTGTATTCGCTGGTTAAACTAAGCCAAAAACAATCACAGGGGATTCATTATTGATTGTATTTACATTATTTCTAACAATTTTATTTTCATTTGTTTTAAATAGCTGCTTATTACATTCAAAAATAACATCTTTTGAACGCACTGCCCTAGCCCAGAAAGGAGCGGCATCCTCTAGTGGCTTGGTTCGCCACGAGAGATAGAGCGGGTAGCTGGACACGAGCAAAGCGAACAGACGAAGTAATTAGCTCCTGATAATTTTAAACCTATTTTATGCTTTAAAGTAGTTTAAAATATTTATTTTTGCTGTTCGAAAAAACACACATAGATATTATAATATGAGAACGATACAATTTAGAGAGGCGATTTGCGAAGCGATGAGTGAAGAAATGCGTCGCGATGAGTCCATATACTTAATGGGTGAAGAGGTTGCTGAATACAACGGTGCCTATAAAGCATCGAAAGGAATGTTGGCAGAATTTGGTGAAAAACGAGTAATCGATACTCCTATTGCAGAGCTTGGTTTTACAGGTATTGCGGTAGGTTCAGCCATGAATGGATGTCGTCCGATTGTAGAATACATGACCTTCAACTTTTGTATGGTGGGTATTGATCAAATTATTAATAATGCTGCCAAGATGCGTCAAATGTCGGGTGGGCAATTCCATATTCCAATTGTTTTTAGAGGGCCGACAGCTTCTGCTGGACAATTAGGAGCGACTCACTCTCAAGCTATCGAGAATTGGTTTGCGAATACTCCAGGTCTAAAAGTTGTAGTACCTTCAAATGTATATGATGCTAAAGGATTGTTGAAATCAGCCATTCGCGATAATGATCCTGTCATTTTTATGGAATCAGAGCAAATGTATGGCGACAAAGGCGAAGTGCCAGATGGAGAATACACAATCCCGCTTGGAGTTGCTGATATCCCAAGAGAAGGGACTGATGTTACCATCGTTTCTTTTGGAAAAATTATCAAAGAAGCGTTCAAAGCGGCAGATGAATTAGCAAAAGAAGGAATTTCTTGTGAAATTATTGATTTGAGAACGGTACGTCCAATGGATACAGAAGCGATTTTGAAATCGGTTAAGAAAACGAATCGTTTGGTAATTTTAGAAGAAGCTTGGCCTTTTGCTAGTGTGTCTTCAGAGATTACTTATTTGGTTCAAGAGCAAGCTTTTGATTTCTTAGATGCACCAATTCAGAGAATCACAACTGCCGATACACCAGCACCTTATTCTCCTGTTCTATTAAAAGAATGGTTGCCTAATGCTGATGATGTAGTAAAAGCAGTCAAAAAAGTGTTATACAAAAAATAGGAAGCGTTTATCAGTAGTTTTTTAACAGTCAAAACCGTTTGTTGTAGCTACTACTTGCATTCTAATCCTTATATTTGAGGCTTCAACGAAATAGGTTCGTTGAAGCCTTTTTTATTATGAAAAAAATTTTATTTTACATTTTTTTTATTGCAATCGTTGGTGCTAATATTTCAGTGGCTCAAACCAAAGTAAGCGGTATTGTGGTTGATAAATCGAATCAACCTATTCCGTTTGCCAATGTCGTTTTTAAAAATTCGAGTACTGGAATTGTGACAAACGAAGATGGACGATTTTATATTGAATCTCCAAATGATTATACTGTTCTTGTGATTACCTCAGCAGGATTCTCTGATAAAGAAATTACGCTAGAAAAGGCGGTAAATTACAATTTCAAAATCGTATTGAAAGAAATGCAAGAGCTGAATGAAGTAGTCATTTTTACTGGGAAGACTTCTAAAAAAAACAATCCCGCACTCGATATTTTGCGCAAAATTTGGGAACGAAAGCGACAAAACGGACTCTATCAATTCCAACAATACCAAATGGAAAAGTATGAAAAAATAGAATTTGATATGAATTCTATTGATAGTGCCATGATGAAAAATAAGGTTTTCAAAGGCATGGAGTTTATTTTCAATCAAGTGGATACTTCTAAAATTACGGGAAAAACCTATCTTCCTATTTTTATCAATGAAGCGTTGTATGATGTTTACGGAGATAACACCCTCAAAAAAATCAAAGAAATCAATAAGGCGAATAAAACCTCTGGTTTCAACGGAAATCAACAAATACTCGGTTTTATAAAAGACTTGTATTCCACTTATGATGTGTATGACAATCACTTGACTTTTTTTGATAAAAGTTTTACAAGCCCTTTGTCAAAAACCGGAATTGATGTGTACAATTACATTCTAAAAGACAGTGCTTACATCGATAACAAATGGTGTTTCAATATTGTCTTCTATCCTAGACGTAAAAACGAATTGACTTTTAAAGGCGATTTTTGGGTAAATGACACTACTTTTGCTATCAAAAAAATAAATATGGCAGTAACTAAAAGTGCCAATATTAACTGGGTGAAAGACATTTATCTAGAACAAGAATTTGAAGTCATGAACGACTCAGTATTTTTGTTGACCAAAGATTATTTGATGTCGGATTTTGCTTTAAATAAAAAAGAAAAGTCTAAAGGTGTTTATGGAAAACGTACTTCCTATTATCGCAATCATGAATTCAATAAGCCTAAACCTGAAAAGTTTTATAAAGAGGAGGTGAATTTTATTGATAACGCGGTTTACAATCGCTCTGAGGACTATTGGAATGAAAATCGATTTGAAAAGCTTTCCAAAGACGAAAAAGGTATTTATAAAATGCTAGACACCTTACAAAATGTAAAACGTTTTAAGCAGTTGTACAGTTTGGTTTCCATTTTAGGGAGTGGTTATGTAGAATTTAATAATTTCGATTTTGGTGACGTGTATTCCACTTTTGGGTTTAATGACGTTGAGGGAATTCGTTTGCGATTGGGTGGAAGAACGTATTTTGGTCCAAACGATACCTGGCGTTTGCAAGGATTCACAGCTTATGGTTTTGAGGATAATAAATTCAAATACGGAATTTCAGGCAAGTGGATGGTGGATAAAAAAAACAGAATCATTCTCTCAGCAGGAAATCGACGAGATGTGGAGCAAATTGGGGCAAGTCTTACCACAACAAATGATGTTTTAGGGAGAAGTTTTGCATCATCAGCGCTTTTCACAACTGGGAACAACGGAAAATTAACAAATATTAATTTGACGAACTTTTCTTTTGAAATCGAACCCATCAAAAACTGGACGTTCTCAACGGGACTCTCTCATCGAACATTAGTTTCAGCATCTCCTGTTTTTAGTTTAGATTATTACACTACTTTGCCTTCAGCAAGTAATCCTTTGGGAGTAACCAAAAGCGATTTGAAGCAATCTGAAATTAATTTTCAAATCGAATTTACCCCAAAACGTCAAACTATAGGCTTTGGTGTAGAACGCGATGTTGTAGACAATCCATATAGTCGTATTTTTATCAATTATAGCCATGGATTCAAAGGTGTTTTAAACAGTGACTTCAAATACGACAAAATTCAGTTGTATTATAAACAACCCTTCGTTATTGGTCCTCTCGGAAGAACGAATTTGATTCTAGAGGCAGGAAAAACTTTTGGAACAATTCCGTTAGGGCTTATGAGTGTGATACCTGGAAACCAAACGTATTTTAGCATCGAAAACACTTTTAATAATTTGAATTTCTACGAATTTATAAGCGATCAATATGTCACCTTACAATGGAATCACAATTTCCAAGGGCGTTTATTTGCGAGAATACCATTCATGCGAAAACTCAATTGGCGAGAGGTTGTTGGTGTAAAAGGGGTTTATGGCACCATCTCTGATGCGAATCGAGCCATTAACGCTTCCGGAATTGCTTACCTTGCTCCTGAGAAGTTCTATTGGGAATACAGTGCTGGAATTGGCAATATTTTAAAAGTGTTTAGAATTGATTTTGGTTGGCGAGGTAATTATCGCGATCTACCAGAGGCGCAAAATTTCACAGTCAAAGGGACATTCGGTTTTAATTTTTAGAAAATAATTCAGTGGTTCGCTATTTCTCTAGACTTGTCCCAAGGCTTTGAAATTCCAATTGAGGCTACTGCTTTCTTTGACTAAATACTATCTGCTATGCAAGAACCATTCGCTCGATTACTTTCGCAAGAACCTGTTTTTAAGACCATAGTCGAAAATTACGGTCTGCCCATCATTCCACAACGTCCTGAAGGATTCGAAACCTTGGTGCTCTTGATTCTAGAACAACAGGTCTCTATTGATTCAGCTAAGGCTACTTTTTTGAAGCTCAAATCAGCTGTAGGTGCGATACATCCAGAAAAACTCTTGCAATTAACCGATGAACAAATTCGAACTTTTGGGGTGAGCCGTCAAAAAACAACCTACATTAAAGCTTTAGCCTCTGCGATCCATTCCAAAGAATTGGTTCTGGAAGAATTGTCCTCACTTTCTGCCGAAGTGGTTCGCGAAAGATTAATCCAAATAAAAGGCATTGGTAACTGGACTATCGATATTTATTTGATGTTTTCACTTGAAGCTCCTGATTTGTTTCCGCTTGGAGATATCGCAGTAGTAAACACTATGAAGGAATTATTTGGCCTTGAGGAAAAACATGAGATGGAACTTTTGGCGCAATCCTGGTCTCCTTATCGTTCTTTTGCCACTTATTTGTTATGGCATCATTATTTAGGAAAACGCAATCGAAAAGTAAGTTATAATCCTTAAGCAGCGAAAACGATATAGATGCATTATCCTTATTTTTTTCTTGTAAAAACGTTGGGTTTGTCTACTTTTGCAAAAAAATTATAAAAAGCTAAGACTTAAAAGAAAATGACTGCAGACAAAATAAAAACTTTCGATGTTTTGATCGAAATTCCAAGAGGAAGTAGAAACAAATATGAATATGATTTTGAAATCAAAAGAATGCGCTTCGACAGAATGTTATTCTCCTCTATGATGTATCCCGCGGATTATGGATTTATTCCGGAAACGTTAGCTTTAGATGGGGATCCATTGGATGTATTGGTTTTAGTAAACGAACCTACTTTTCCTGGCTGCGTGATGGAAGTGAAACCAATTGGTGTTTTCCACATGGCAGACGATAAAGGGCCGGATGAGAAAGTAATTTGTGTGCCTGTTTCAGATCCTATTTGGAACTCATTAGAAAATTTATCAGACATCAATCCACATTTGTTAAAAGAGATTGAACATTTCTTCCAAGTGTATAAAGATTTAGAAAATAAAAAAGTAGACGTTGAAGGTTGGGGGGATGTAAATGAAGCGTATGCCATCATCAAAGAATGCACGGATCGTTTTGATGCAATTGAGAATAAACCTGAGGGATTATTTAGTATAAAATAATTTTACCCGCTATTTTTTATAAAAAAAGCAACATGCAGCAAGGCATGTTGCTTTTTTTTGCTTAAATTCGTCTGTAACGAGTTTAAATAATTAATCAATTAACCATTTTATTTATGAATACATTTATGATTTATGTGCCAATTGTCATGGCAATTATTGGACTTTTGTTCATGACTGCAAAACGAGCCTGGGTGCTCAAACAAGATGCTGGTGACGGCAAAATGAAGGAGATTTCAGATTACATTTATGAAGGGGCTTTAGCTTTTCTGAAAGCAGAATATAAATTATTAGCAGTATTTGTGCTTATTGCAAGTGCTGTATTGGCAGGGATTACTTTTTTGCCTGGTGTAAAAACTCATTTATTAATTGTAATTGCATTTGTTTTTGGAGCCTTTTTCTCAGCCTTGGCGGGAAATATGGGAATGAAAATCGCAACCAAAACCAATGTTCGTACAACTCAAGCCGCTCGTACTAGTTTACCTCAAGCTTTGAAAGTGTCTTTCGGTGGTGGAACCGTAATGGGATTAGGGGTGGCCGGTTTAGCTGTTTTAGGGTTGACCGGTTTTTTTATTGTCTTTTTTAGAATCTTTATGAACGGAGAATGGACTTCTACTGAAGACATGACAATTGTTCTAGAAACTTTAGCTGGATTTTCTTTAGGTGCTGAATCTATTGCTTTGTTTGCCCGTGTTGGTGGTGGAATTTATACCAAAGCTGCCGATGTAGGTGCCGATTTAGTAGGGAAAGTAGAAGCTGGAATTCCAGAAGATGATCCTCGTAATCCAGCAACTATTGCGGATAACGTAGGAGATAACGTAGGAGATGTTGCCGGAATGGGAGCCGATTTATTCGGTTCTTACGTAGCGACAGTTTTGGCGGCAATGGTTCTTGGAAACTACGTAATTAAAGATATGGGTGGAAAAATTGAGGATGCCTTTGGCGGAATTGGTCCCATTTTACTACCGATGGCAATTGCTGGTTTCGGAATTTTGTTCTCTATCATCGGAACGATGTTGGTAAAAATCAGTAGTGATGATGCTAAAGAAGCACAAGTGCAAAAAGCTTTAAATATTGGAAACTGGGTATCTATTGTTTTAACTGCTATTGCTTGTTTCTTCTTGATCGATATGATGTTGCCAGAAACAATGCAAATGTCATTCTTTGGTGAAGGAATTCAAGACATTTCTTCAATGAGAGTTTTCTATGCCTCTTTAATTGGATTATTTGTTGGCGGAGCCATTTCATCAGTAACAGAATATTACACAGGTTTAGGTACAAAACCAGTAATGGCTATCGTGCAAAAATCATCTACAGGGGCTGGAACTAACGTAATCGCTGGTTTAGCAACGGGTATGATTTCTACTTTTCCAACGGTTTTATTGTTTGCAGCCGCTATTTGGTCTACTTATGCTTTGGCTGGATTTTATGGAGTGGCTTTGGCCGCTTCTGCGATGATGGCAACTACCGCTATGCAATTAGCTATTGATGCATTTGGTCCTATCTCAGACAATGCTGGTGGAATTGCGGAAATGAGTGAATTACCAAAAGAAGTGCGTACCAGAACCGATATTTTGGATTCTGTTGGAAATACTACTGCAGCCACTGGAAAAGGATTTGCGATTGCTTCTGCGGCTTTGACTTCATTAGCCTTATTCGCTGCTTATGTAACTTTTACAGGAATTGATGGCATCAATATTTTTAAAGCTCCTGTTTTGGCCATGTTGTTTGTCGGAGGAATGATTCCAGTAGTTTTCTCTGCTTTAGCGATGAATTCTGTGGGTAAAGCAGCGATGGATATGGTGTATGAAGTACGTCGCCAATTCAAAGAAATTCCTGGAATTATGGAAGGAACAGGAAGACCAGAATACGGTAAATGTGTGGAAATTTCAACGAAAGCCGCCTTACGTGAAATGATGTTGCCTGGCATATTAACCATTGGGTTTCCTATCGCCATTGTGTTATTAGGGAAATTAGTTTACGGAGATAACAACCAATTGATTGCTGAAATGTTAGGGGGTTATATGGCTGGTGTAACAGTTTCTGGTGTACTTTGGGCGGTTTTTCAAAACAACGCAGGAGGTGCTTGGGACAACGCCAAAAAGTCTTTTGAAGCGGGTGTAATGATTAATGGAGAAATGACGTATAAAGGTTCTGATGCACACAAAGCGGCTGTTACAGGAGATACAGTTGGAGATCCGTTTAAAGACACTTCAGGGCCTTCTATGAATATCTTAATTAAATTGACTTGTTTAATTGGATTAGTGATTGCTCCTATCCTAGGCAGTGGACATAGCGATATGGTTACAAAACCTGCTTGTTGTGCTGGTAAAGAGGAGGTAGTAATGATGTGCACCTCGGGCAAATGCGATCCAGCAAAAATGGCAACAATGACTAAAGATGAATGTGCCGCAATGTGCAAAGAAAATGGATGTTCTGAGGAATGTACTGCCAAATGTTTGTCAATGTATGATGCTGATGGAAAATTTGTGGGCGAAAAAACACAAACCATCAAAGTGACTACCATGAAAGATGTTCGTGTGGAAATGACCAATGATAACGGAAAAACCAAAGCAACGGTGACCACAACAACAGATGGAAAAACTACCACTCAAACTTTTGAAGGAACTGAAGAAGAAGTGAAAGCAAAAGTGCAGGCTTTGAAATAATATTTGTTATTGAAAATGAAAAATGCCTCTAAAAGTTTTAGAGGCATTTTTTTATATGACTATCCGTGACTAGTACCATTTCACAGAATAAATTAGTTGTTGAATGTTTTTCACAAATATAATCCTTTCTATCTTTGCGTCTTCGCGACTTTGCGAGCCCAATTCCACCCAAAGGCGCAGAGACGCAAAGTATATTGTCATTATTTAGACTGTTGGTATGAGTTACGGACAGTCCTATTTTTTGATGTAATGCATATAGTGAAAATTAGCTTTTTTTAATTAAAAATTTTAGCTAATTGAAAATCTAAGTTTGGAAATAATCTACTCTGAATCGTATCTTCCTCAATTAGTGGATGCATTCCTATGAATTGATTTTCTTTCAGAATATAAATAAAAATAGTTTTATCAGCTGGGTTCACAATCCAGTATTCTAGCACTCCCGCTTCTTCATACAAATCAAATTTATATTTCATTTCTTTGTTGGAATTTCCAGGCGATAAAATTTCAATTACCAAATCTGGAGCTCCAATGGCACCTCTTTCATCAATTTTTGAATCGTCACATATCACGCACAAATCGGGTTGTACTACAGTAAAAATCTCTTTGTCTAATTTTGATTTTTTATTACTATCAATGAGTCTTACATCAAAAGGTGCTGCAAAAAGATTACAAGAACGTGGATGGGAAAAATTATAAAGTACACCTGCTAACTCCCTAGATATTCTTTGATGAGTAGTATTTGGGGTTGATCCTACACTAAATATTTTTCCGTTCAAAAGCTCTACCCTATCATCAAATTGCCAAGTTAAATAATCGGCATAAGAGTAGGTCTTATTAAGGTCTAATTCGTTACTATCCGTTATCATAATTCTTTGCTTTGGGTAAATTACAAAAAAAGAGTTGCTTAGTTTTATTAATAGTTAGTGAAGCCTCACAATGGGTGAAGCTTAACAAACTACTACATTTTCTTTCTCATCCTCGCCACCGGAATATCGAGTTGTTCACGGTATTTGGCTATGGTTCTTCTGGCAATCGGATAGCCTTTTTCTTTTAAAATCTCGGCCAATTGATCATCGGGAAGCGGTTTGTGTTTGTCTTCCTCTTCGATAGTGTTTTTTAGAATTTTCTTAATTTCCAATGTAGAAACTTCTTCGCCCTGATCGTTCATCATGGCTTCTGAGAAAAATTCTTTAATCAATTTGGTGCCGTAGGGTGTTTCTACATATTTGCTATTGGCTACCCTAGAAACGGTCGAAATGTCAAGACCAACCAAGTCAGCGATGTCTTTCAAAATCATTGGTTTTAACTTGGTTTCGTCGCCATCTAGGAAAAATTCTTCTTGGTAATGCATAATCGCATTCATAGTCACAAAAAGGGTTTCTTGGCGTTGCCGAATCGCATCAATAAACCATTTCGCCGAATCTAATTTTTGTTTGATGAATTGAACTGCCTCTTTTTGTTGAGTCGATTTGTCTCTAGAATCTTTATACGTTTGCATCATTTCTTGGTAGTCCTTAGAAACGTGCAATGATGGAGCATTTCGCCCATTCAAGGTTAATTCCAATTCACCATCCACAATTCTGATGGCAAAATCAGGAACAATATTTTCGGTAACTCTGTTATTTCCCGCCAGAGAACTGCCAGGTTTAGGGTTGAGTTTCTCGATTTCGTGTATCGCTTTTTTGAGTTGTTCACTAGAAACATTGTATTTCTGTATCAATTTTTCGTAATGCTTTTTGGTAAACGCATCAAACTGATTTTCGATAATGTCTATTGCGATAGCTATGTTTTCTGTTGGGGTCTTGTGTTTGAGTTGTAAAAGCAAACACTCTTGTAAATCTCTAGCACCAACTCCTGTGGGTTCCAATTCGTGAATAACGTGAAGTAATCGATCTACATTTTTTTCATCGGTATAAATCCCTTGTGTAAAAGCTAAATCATCTACAATATCTGGAATACTTCTTCGAATGTATCCCATATCATCAATGCTTCCGACCAAGAATTCAGCAATTTGACGATCTTCGTCCTCTAAAATAAAGGTGTTGAGTTGATTAATTAAGTCTTGATGAAAACTGATCGGAGCCGCAAAAGGCATGTCACGTTCCTCATCGTCGTCACTGTAATTATTGACTTGTGTTTTGTAATCCGGGATGTCGTCACTGCCTAAATAATCATCAATATTGATATCATCCGCTTCTATTCTATCGGCTTCTGCATCATCATAATCGTCGTAGTCTTCGGTCTCAAACTCGTCTTTTTCGTAGTCATCCTCTTTCCCTGCTTCTAGAGCTGGATTTTCGTTCATTTCTTCTAACAACCGTTGTTCAAAGGCTTGCGTTGGCAATTGAATTAACTTCATCAACTGAATTTGTTGAGGAGATAATTTCTGAGATAATTTTAAATTTAAAAATTGCTTTAGCATTTTTTTTAATAGTTTAAAGGTTTAAGGTTTAAAGGTTTAAAGTTGTTGTGTTGTAGGCAACAACTTTAAACCATTTTAAACAACAGTAAACTTTTTTAAAATTCCGCATTCATTGGTGTTCTTGGGAAAGGAATTACGTCACGAATATTGGTCATTCCAGTTACAAACAATACCAATCTTTCGAAACCAAGACCAAAACCTGAGTGTACTGCAGAACCAAAACGTCTAGTATCTAAATACCACCACAATTCTTCTTCGTCTATACCTAAGGTTTTCATTTTTTCTACCAAAACATCGTAGCGTTCTTCTCTTTGTGAACCTCCTACGATTTCTCCAATGCCAGGGAAAAGAATATCCATGGCACGAACTGTTTCTTTTCCAGGTTCTGTATTATCATTCAAACGCATGTAAAATGCTTTGATGTTGGCAGGATAATCAAACAAAATCACTGGACATTTAAAGTGTTTTTCCACCAAGTAACGTTCGTGTTCTGATTGTAAATCAGCGCCCCATTCGTTAATGATATATTGGAATTTTTTCTTTTTATTCGGAGTTGAATTTCTCAAAATATCAATGGCTTCCGTATAGGAAACGCGTTTGAAATTGTTTTCCAATACAAAGTTCAATTTCTCCAACAAAGCCATTTCGCTTCTTTCAGCTTGTGGTTTCGATTTTTCTTCTTCTAGCAAACGTCCTTCTAGGAATTTCAAATCCTCTGGACATTTATCCATTACATATTTAATCACAAATTGAATGAAATCCTCAGCCAAATCCATATTGTCATCCAAATCATTGAAAGCCACCTCTGGCTCAATCATCCAAAATTCTGCTAAGTGACGAGAAGTATTCGAATTTTCAGCTCTAAACGTAGGACCAAAAGTATAAATCTGACCCAACGCCATCGCAAACGTTTCACCTTCCAGTTGTCCAGAAACCGTTAAGTTGGTCTCTTTACCAAAGAAATCTTTTTTGTAATCTACTTTTCCTTCCTCCGTTCTTGGTGTATTGTCAAAAGGCAAAGCGGTCACTTTAAACATTTCACCTGCACCCTCTGCATCCGAACCAGTAATAATTGGCGTGTTCACATACACAAAACCTTTCTCCTGAAAATACGTGTGCACAGCGTGAGCCAAAACCGAACGCACGCGCATAATCGCACCAAAAGCATTCGTTCTTACTCTCAAGTGCGCATTCTCACGCAAGAATTCCAAAGAGTGTTTTTTAGGCTGCATTGGGAATTTCTCCGCATCCGAGTCACCCAAAATTTCCAATTGTCTTACCTGAATTTCATATTTCTGACCAGCACCTTGACTTTCTACTAACGCGCCAATAACCGAAACGGCAGCGCCAGTCGTAATGCGTTTTAATGTCTCATCTGGTGTATTTTCAAAATCAACCACACACTGAATATTATTGATAGTCGACCCGTCATTCAGCGCAATAAACTGATTATTTCTAAACGTTCTCACCCATCCTTTTGCATTAACCTCCTGAAGTATCGTAGTACTGTTTAATAAGTCTTTAACTTTTGTGTGTTTCATCTTAATTTTAGATTTTTAGATTTAAATACGCGCTCAAAACAAAAATCGGTGCTTTAAGCGTTATGCAAATATAATTGTTTTGTGTTTATTTTTTAGGAGCTATAGGACATTCGCTTTTAAAATTTCCGCCACAAATTACACCAATAAACACTAATTATTAACCGTTTTGTATTCCACGAATTCTTAAGATTGATATAATTAGTGCAATTCAATGTTTAAAATTTATAAAATTAGTGCCGTTTTGTGCTATTAGTGGCTAACTTTTTTACAAATGCCTAGGAGCTATTTCCCGCTTTTCGTTACAATCTTGTTCCATAAATACTATTTTTCTACCCCAAAAAAGGAGCTTCCGCTGGTCGCTCTTTTTCGTCAAGAAAAATTAGTCTTTATTTTCACAAGGATTTCCACTACAATCGGGGCTAGGGCAGTCGGGGAAACCAGTCGTTTCTAGGATTACAACCCTTGCAACAATTGATGACTTAGCTCATTCCCGCTTATCGTAATGATGTATAAATTTCCAAAAACTGTATCATCGATTGGCGCATATACCTTTTGATTGATGATTTTATTTGCCAAATCAGGCGTTGTATTGCTATGACCTACAATCAAAATAGCTTGACCTTTGTAATCTTTTTTGAGTTGTTCAAGGTCGATAGTTTTGGGGTCATATTTTATGATTTGCAAATTTTTACTTGTAGCTGTCGGAGTAGCGGTTTGTACCGTTCTCAAAAAATCAGTACTGTACACTGCCTTTAGCGGAACTTGCGCTAGAATCGTTTTCCAATGTTCAGCGCGTTCCAAACCTGCTTTAGACAAATCAGGATTTTTAGAATTGTCTACTTTTTCGGCGTGACGAATCAAGTAAATTGTCGTCGTTTGGCCAAAAGCACCAAGCGTTAAGACCATAAAAACCAATGCGTATACTATCTTTCTCATAAACAGCTATTTATTTTTTATCGTTAGTGAGCGAATCAATCTCTTCATCAGTACGCTCGATGATGTCAATCTTAGGTTCAATAAATTCTTGTTCATTGGCCAAGGTTTTATTCAAAGTCAATACCAAAGCGGGGAGCAACATCAAATTCGACAACATACCAAATAACAGCGTCAACGAGATCAATCCACCTAAAGCAATTGTACCTCCAAAACTAGAGAGCATAAATACCGAGAATCCAAAAAACAACACAATCGATGTATAAAACATACTCAATCCAGATTCGTTAAACGTAGCATACACTGATTTTTTGATTTTCCAGTTGTTCTTCTTCAATTCTTCGCGGTATTGCGATAGGAATCGCAGCGTATCATCTACCGATAATCCAAAGGCAATTCCAAAAACCAAAATAGTTGAGGGTTTTAGCGGTATATCCAAAAAGCCCATTAAACCTGCTGTTAAAAACAAAGGTAATAGGTTCGGGATAATAGCCACAATCACCATTTTGAGCGAACGAAACATGAAACCAATCAAAAGAGCGGTTAGAAAAAAAGCAAAAATCAGCGACGATAGCAAGTTGTCGAGTAAGTAACCCGTACCTTTTTGAAACACCAAAGCCTTCCCAGTTATGATGACATTGTAGCGTTCTTTCGGAAACAATTTGTCGGCTTTCTTTCTAATTTCGGCCTCGATTTTGGCAATTTGATCACCGTTTTCATCGCGCATAAACGTGGTGATTCGGGCATATCTTCCGCTGCTATCCACGTAGCTTTTCATTAAATTTTCTTTGCTATTGGCTGTAGCATTTTTGGCATACGAAAGGATAAAAGCTTGTTCTTGTGACGTTGGCAATTCATAATAATCAGGATTACCATTATAGTAAGCTTGTTTGGAATATTTGACCAAATTCACAATCGAAATAGGTTTCGATAATTCGGGAATTTCCTCAATCGCAGTTTCTAGTTCTTCCATACGTTTTAGAGTAGATAGTTTCATCACTCCTTTTTTACGTTTGGTGTCAATCATTATTTCGAGTGGCATCACACCATCAAATTCTTTTTCGAAGAAAACTATATCTTGAAAGAATGCTTCTTTTTTAGGCATATCTTCAATCAAACTTCCCGAAATGCGCATCTCATAAATACCAATAATGCTAAACACTAGCAAAGCGACAGAAGCGACATAAATTGAGAAACGATTGGTTTTGATGGTTCTAAGAATCCAATCCATAAATTTTTTCACGGAACCTCTGTCCAAATGTTTGAGGTGTCTGTCCTTGGGTGGATTCAAGTAACTGTGAAAAATAGGAATCAATATTAAACTCAAGAAAAACAAAGCCATAATATTGATGGAAGTTACCACGCCAAATTCTAACAGTAAATTATTGTTCGAAGCTACAAAAGTGGCAAAACCAATGGCTGTGGTCAAGTTGGTCATCAAAGTAGCCATTCCAATTTTGGTAGTAACTCTCTGAAGCGCTTTGGCTTTGTTGCGGTGTACTTTAAACTCCTGATGGTACTTATTGGTCAAGAAAATACAATTCGGGATGCCGATAACGATGATTAAGGAAGGAACTAGAGCCGTCAAAATAGTAATTTCGTAATTGAATAGTCCCAGAAAACCAAACGACCACATTACTCCAATCACAACAATTACGATAGAAATTAAAGTCGCTTTGAAACTTCTAAAAAAGAAGAAAAACAATAAAGAAGTAATCAATAACGAAGCGCCAATAAAAATACTAATCTCGTCCGTAATCGTTTTGGCATTCAACGTTCGAATGTAAGGCATCCCTGAAACGCGAAGGTCAATTTTGGTTTCTTTTTCAAAAGTGGTTATCGCTGGGATTAATTTTTCTAAAACAAAGGTTTTACGAGCCTTAGTATTCACGATTTTTTTGTCCATATAAATCGCTGAGCGAACACTTCCAGACCGTTTGTTGAATAATAATCCTTCATAAAAGGGAAGGTCATTGAACAACTCTTTTTTGATGGTTTGCAGGTATTTTGGATTGAGAGTTTTCGATTCGTCTACAAAAGGAACCAATTCGAATGTTTCTAAAGCTTCGTTTTTTTGTAGTTTTTTCAAATCATTGAGCGAAACCACCAAGTCTACCTCCTGATTTTTTTTGATGGTATTCATCAATTTACTCCAAGCGGCATAGGCTTTTGGCGTGAAAAAAGTGGAGTCTTTTACTCCTATAATTATCAAATTGCCTTCTTCTCCAAATTTGTCCAAAAAGGCATTGTATTCTACATTCGCAATGTTGTCATCAGGCAACATATTCGCTTCGGTAAACGTGAAATGAATGTTTTTCCATTGCATAGCTAAGAAAACTGTGATAGCTGCAATGATTGTAATCATTAAAATTCTATTTCTAAGGACGATACGGGCGATTAATTCCCAAAATCCTAAACTAAACCATTTAATCATTTTGTGTATTTAAAAGTGCGCAAAGGTAACGAAAGCAGGATAAATAAGGAGGATTCCTGAGTGTCATGTGAAATTTTTTTCAAGTATTTGTCAAAACTATTATTTTTTGGTTACTATTTTTGGAAGTGATGTCGTTCTTTCCTTTGATTTTCTCATCTTTGCTAGAAGAAGTCGTTCATTACTTATTAAAATATTGAGATGAAGAAGTATAGAAATTCCATTTTTTATGTCATCGTTACAGGAGGATTCACGGTACTGATGTATTGGATCATTCAAAACGGAAAATTACTAGAAAAGGCAGCTGTTACCAAAGATGCAGTCAGCTCGAAAGATGCTTGGTTGGATTTTATAGCCGCTATGCAGCACAGTTTTCAGGAGCCTTTGGCGATATTATTAGCACAAATTATCACGATTATTGTGGTAGCCCGAATTTTTGGTTGGATATTTAAAAAAATCGGACAGCCCTCTGTAATTGGTGAAATAATTGCTGGAATTGCTTTAGGTCCTTCCTTGTTAGGAACCTATTTTCCAGAGTTTTCTCAAGTGCTTTTTCCTGAAGCTTCTTTGGGGAATTTGAAATTTTTAAGCCAAATAGGTTTGATCCTTTTTATGTTTGTGATAGGGATGGAATTGGATTTAAAAGTGCTGAAAAACAAGGCCAATGAGGCAGTGGTCATTAGTCATGCCAGTATCGTAATTCCATTTACACTCGGAATTGGTTTGGCCTATTATGTCTACGATCAGTTTGCTCCAGAAGGCGTAAAATTTCTGTCTTTTAGTTTGTTTATGGGAATTGCAATGAGTATCACTGCTTTTCCTGTTTTGGCGCGAATTGTTCAAGAACGGGGCATTCATAAAACCAAGTTGGGCGCGATAGTAATCACTTGCGCCGCGGCCGATGACATCACGGCTTGGTGTTTGTTAGCCGCTGTTATTGCGATTGTTAAGGCAGGCTCTTTTGTAAGTTCGTTATATGTTATCTCGCTATCGATAGGCTTTGTACTTATCATGTTGTTAATTGTAAAACCTTTTTTGAAGCGAATTGGAGATTTGTATGGCACCAAAGAAGCCATTAGCAAACCTGTGGTGGCTATCTTTTTTGTAACCCTCATCATCGCGTCTTATGCCACAGAAGTGATTGGAATACATGCCTTATTTGGGGCGTTTATGACAGGAGTTATCATGCCAGAAGTTCCTAAATTTCGAATCCATTTCATCGAAAAAGTAGAAGATGTATCGGTGATCTTGCTTTTGCCTTTATTCTTTGTATTCACGGGGTTAAAAACAGAAATTGGACTAATCAACGATCCCTATTTGTGGCGAGTAACGGGTTTTATTATTATGGTAGCTGTAGTAGGAAAGTTTTTTGGTAGCGCTTTAGCAGCCAAATTCGTGGGCCAAAATTGGCGTGATAGCCTTACTATCGGGGCCTTAATGAATACTCGAGGATTGATGGAACTTATCGTGCTCAACATTGGGCTTGAATTAGGAGTTTTGACCCCAGCAGTTTTTACTATGATGGTTATCATGGCTTTGGTCACTACTTTTATGACCGGACCAGCCTTAAATTTGATCAATTTTATTTTCAAAACTAAAGACGATGTTGAGAGTGAGGAAATAGAACAGCCCAAGGTATACCGCGTCTTAATTTCATTTGGAAACAATGAAAAGGGGAAATCATTGCTTCGCTTGGCCAATGCCTTAGTCCGCAAACAAAAAGATGCTTCGGTTACCGCTATGCATTTGTCATTGAGTAACGAGATGCATTCGTTTGCCATTGAAGATAAAGAAACAGCCGCTTTTCTACCGATTCAAGAAGAATCTAAGCTTTTAAAACAAGAGATTAACACTCTTTTTAAAGCCACTTTAGATATCGAATCCGAAATCACAGACACAGCCAATCAAGGGGAATACGACTTATTATTAGTAGGACTCGGGAAATCTATTTTTGAAGGAACTTTGCTCGGAAAAGTCATTGGTTTTACCACAAGAATCATAAATCCAGAGCGATTAATGGATAAATTCACTGGAAAAGAAGGCTTGTTTGCCAACTCTCCTTTTGACGAAAGAACTCGGCAAATTTTGCTTAAAGCTAAAATGCCTGTAGGGATTTTGATTGACAAAGACTTGCAGCAAGTAAATACTGTTTTTCTCCCTATTTTTAATGCTGAAGATGCTTTTTTGATAGATTATGCTCAGAAGCTTATTCATAATAACAAAACTAAAGTAGTCGTTTTAGACGTCAACGGTCACATCAAATCCAATTTTGTGATAGGAAGCGCCATAAGTTCATTAGAACAAAAATTTCCAAATTACATCACTTTGCACAGTGAAAAAATCATTAAAAAAGAATTTTTAGCCGAACAAGATGTCATGATGATCAGTCTCGAAAGTTGGAAAGCTCTAGTTGACTCCAGAAGTATTTGGTTAAGTGGCGTCCCTTCTGTACTGATTTTAAAACCATAATCGTATTTTAATCTCCTGACAAAAAAAGCGTTTCAATTTGTTTTGAAACGCTTTTTTTTATGGAAATTCCAATTACATTACAAACCCGCACCGCATGTTACGTTACATTTAACCCAGATTCCGCATTAGAAATCTACTACGACTAAATTACTTCACTATTTTTAATATTTTTCTAGCGGAGTTCAGTGAATAAATTTCTTCTTCAAAACCAAGAACGTACTCCTATTTTTAAATTCAAAATACAAAAGTATTAGCTCATTGGTTTATATTTTTTATAGGTATTCACTGAACGTTGTTTCCTTCTTCAAAAATAGTCCGTGAGCTCTTGCTTTTATTGAATAATTCAGTCTCGCTACGAAGTCTAATGCGGATTCTGGGTTTAATTATAGATTAAGATGGTCAGGTCTTTTTTTTTGACTGTTCCGGATCCTTTTTTTGTTTCATCATGAAGTAAAAAATATTTCCTATACATCTTTTATGCAAAAGATGTATAGAACTTGATTCTTTTCTGTATATCTTTTTTATAAAAGATGTACAGCAATTATAAAATAGATCATGATTAACCCATAAATTGAAATTGATTAAATAAAAAAAAGTGCCTTTGCAGAAGATAGGATTTGCCTTTTATGAAAAAAACATAGCTAAACCAAAAGGACTTTTGAATGCGTTGAGTTAATAGTAATTCTTTTAACACGGAAACTAAGTTAGAATCCCAAATTCAAAACAAAGCTAATTTTAACTGCAATATTGTCTTCAAATTTGGCCAATTGGTTGGGACCGTATCGGTAAAAACCACACAAGCCTAGGCCATTAAAGATTTGGTTCAACTCAATTCCCGATTCAAAATAGCCATCGCGTAGGGTTTTGTAGTTAATGCCAACGTGCTGTTCTGGTTTTTCCATATCACCCCATCCCATTCGGCTCACCAATACCAAGTTGGGCTTCACTTTTTTCAACAAAAGAATGCGATTAAAACTGTGCTTGAACTGAAAATAAGCAAACTTGCTAGAGAAAAACTCATTAAAAAACATCGTTTCAAAACTGTTTTTACCCGCAAAAGTCACACGCTGAATAATCGTTTCTTTATTCAAATTATTCGGCGAGGTATTGTACAAATGCGTCAACGGCAAGTTGCCTATAGTATAGCCTGCTTCAAAGAGCAAACTGGTTTTTTGACCGTTCAAGTAATTCTTTTGATATTCGGTTCTAAAATCGATTTTACTAAACTCAAAATCGTTGTTGCCTACATTGGGTAACGATTTGGTCAACTGAAACGTAAATTTGGGATACCTTTTCTCGGTTTCAATTCTTCCCGTTGGCGTTTGCATATAATCACTAAACGGATTCCAACGCAAGGAAACCATAGCCGTGGTCAAATTGTATTTCGTAAAAAGTTTGCCATCTAGATTGTAGGCATAATTAAACTTTGGCTCCACAAAAGTGTTTGAGAGTTCCCATATACTTTCCGTTTTTGGAATAAACTTGGTTTCTACGCCCGTTTTCCACGTTTGATAATGGTAAAAAGTACTAATATTGATAGGTCTTGGATCATAAATTTTGAACGCTCTTCGGTCAACAGTCCAAGTGGTACTCGCTATTTCTCGCACATCATCCGTAAATGAAACGCCCCACCAAGTATTCGAGAACTTATTGATGCGGGTGCCGATGCCTAAACTGTATTTAAAAGTCCCGTCTTTTGTGCCGTAAGCGCCGTAGCCATCAATTTTCCATTTTTTAGAAAAACGATCATTGGTAATGCCACCCACGCCCACTCGAAAACCTTCGTAGTTGTTGTAACTCACAAATTTCCTTAAATCAAAATCAATCACACTAATGGGCACATATCCATTGATGATTTTTCTACCAAAGAGCAGTTTACTTTCAATGCCATTTTTTATCGAAATGCTATCTACAGCAGCATAGGTTTTTTGACTGCGCAAATCCAATTTTTCTTTTCTATACATTTCCCAAAAATCATCCGATTGATTGATAGCGTCTTCTTGAATGTCAATGGCTATCATTGGCTGTTTGATTTGGACAGCTTTGTTGTATGCTATATCAAAATTGTAGCTTTTGGAAATCAGATAACTAATATCGGTAGCTTCTTTTTTTCGCGGTTTGAATCCTTCTTCAATATCGCCATCAAACTGTATGGTTCCGCCAAGAATCTTAATGTCATCATCGCTTTTTCCTTTCACAATTTGGAACGTCTTGGCCGAGGGGAACCAAATTTTTTCGGTAGGCAAATACGCAAATTCGTGAGTCCCGCTGATGTCCAACACGCCTTTTATGCGCATAATAGCTTTAGCAATCGCATAAGAATTTGTGTCTATATACAAAACGCCCTCTAGTCCTGCAGCATTTTTCTTTTTCTTGTTTTTGAAATAAATCATATAGGTAGTCCTGCCGTCAATGGCTACTGAATCCAGTAGTTTGTAGTTGTAATACTCTGGCGCGTCATCGGCTATAGGACTATTATATTTGGTTTCAAACAACTCATATTTGGGTTCATAAATCGAAAAAGATTGCAAATTGAACGCAATAATTTCATAAATCGGTTGTTTGAATCCAGCCATTTTGGTTCCTAAAATGACTTCTTTTAAGTGGGTATTTTGGTACTGAAAAAGCGATACTTTCTCCGTTTGAAACAAATGCTGCTTGCTTATGATTTCTTTAAACTTGTAGTTGGAAGAATCTACTTTTACCAATTCTCTACCATACGTTTTGTCTACAAAAACCGAATCAATTTTCCCATTAATTGAGTCGGGATTGGCGGTAACTAGGAGTTTGTTATAGGATTTAAACGAAAAGCTATTGTTTTTTTGCTGTGGATTATTGACTGTTTTAGCTGCTATGGCTTTTCGAATAATTTGCAAAGCCTCATTTTCTTTGGGAATCAACACTTCATTTAAATCATTGGACTTTTCTTGTAAGGCCACTACATAAAACGTTTTGTTGGGCGTGATGATTTGTTGGAAGGGTGTATAACCCAAATAAGAAACCGTAAAATCCGAAATAGGATTGGGGCTCAAGAGTTGGAATTTGCCATCTACATCCGAGATGGTTTGTACACCTGTGTTGCTCGTAATGCTCGCAAAAGGCAAGGGTTGATTGGTCTTTGCGTCCTTCACCAAACCATTCCATTGGAATTGCGCGTGCCCTGAGAACGTAAAAAGTAGCAACAACCAACTCAATTGCTTCATAAGCGTGTATATTGAACCCAAGCGATTTTTTGTATTAGATGGACAAAAATAGCACAAAAAAACCGTCTCCAAGATATTTTTGGAGACGGTTTCGTTTATGTTAGTTGTAGAAAGTTACACTTTCATGATTTCGGCTTCCTTAACCGCTAGTAATTCATCGATTTTTTTGATGAAGGTGTTGGTTAAGTTTTGTACTTGCTCTTCGGCACTTTTGCAAATGTCTTCCGAGGTACCGTCTTTTTCTAATTTTTTAATATCGGTATTGGCGTCTTTACGAGCGTTACGAATTCCAATTTTGGCGTCTTCGGCTTCGGCTTTGGCTTGTTTAGCCAATTCTCTACGACGGTCTTCTGTCAAAGGCGGAACGCTAATGATGATTACGTCTCCATTGTTCATCGGGTTGAAGCCTAAATTAGCGATCATGATTGCTTTTTCTATTGGGTGCAACATGCTTTTTTCAAAGGGTTGCAAAGTAATAGTTCTCGCATCGGGTACACTAATTTTCGACACTTGAGAAAGCGGTGAGGCAGACCCGTAATAATCTACAAAAACACTTCCTAGCATTGCAGGAGACGCTTTGCCTGCGCGGATATTCAAAAATGATTTCTCTAAATGCGCAATAGAACCCTCCATGGATTCTTCTGTACTATCTAATATAAATTCAATTTCTTCAGTCATAATCTTATGTTGTTGTTTGTTGTTGGTGGTTCGCAGTCAACTATGAATTACAAACCTTTAACCATAAACTTATATATTAACTACGGTTCCTATGTTTTCGCCTTCGCAGATTTTTAATAAATTACCATCTTTGTTCATGTCGAAAACTACAATTGGCAATTTATTTTCTTGACTTAATGTAAAAGCGGTAGTGTCCATTACATTTAGTCCTTTGCTTAGCACATCGTCAAATGAAATATAATCAAATTTGATGGCTCCTGCATTTTTTTCTGGATCGGAATCATAAACTCCGTCTACGCGTGTTCCTTTCAAAATCACATCAGCGTTTACTTCAATTCCACGCAAAACGGCTGCGGTATCTGTCGTAAAATAGGGATTTCCTGTTCCTGCTCCAAAAATCACGATACGTCCTTTTTCTAAATGACGATCGGCTCTTCTTTTAATATACGGTTCCGCGATAGATTCCATTTTTAAAGCAGTCATCAAACGGGTTTTCATTCCGTTATCTTCTAATGCTCCTTGCAACGCCATTCCATTGATTACAGTGGCTAGCATTCCCATATAATCACCTTGAACGCGGTCCATTCCTGAACTAGCACCTGCTACTCCTCTAAAAATATTTCCTCCACCAATCACGATAGCAATTTCTACGCCTTTCGCATGCACTTTTTTGATTTCACTAGCGTATTCTGCTAATCTTTTAGGATCAATTCCGTAGTGCAAATCACCCATTAAAGCTTCGCCACTTAATTTGAGAAGGATTCTTTTGTATTTCATTATTTGTTGAATTGTTTGGTGCAAATATAGCGATATTCTAATTTTTCTGAAATAATGTGTCTTAAATATCTACATTAAGTTTTTCATAGCTTTTTTGAGCGGCTTCGTAGCCAATTTTAAAAATGGCATCCATTTTGGTTTTATTGGTTTCGAAAGTACTATAAGCCGATAATTCTTCCGGTTCGATTAGCCAATTACAGTCTTCGAATTTACTTAAACTTGAATTTGCTGTTAGCAATTCATAAGCTCTGGTAGTGACAGATTTTATCGTTGTAAGATCTTTAGCAATTACTTTTTGTAACGGACTCACATACACACCAATGATAAAATCGCTTTCATTTTTCAATAATTCGGTTGGGAAATGATTTAAAATCCCACCGTCACTATACAAGTTGCCTCCAATTTCATAAGGTGACATCACGCCTGGAAAAGCACTCGAAGCTAAAATAGCGTCAATGACTTTAGTTTCGGGGCCAAAAACGGTAAGTTTTCCCTGTATCATATCGGTGGCGGTTAGAGCGATGGGGATTTTTAATTCGCCTAGCAAAGTGTCGTTGAAAAGAGCTGAAAAATAGGATTTAAAGGCATTGGGATCTATTAATCCCGCTTTTGAAAAAGTGAAATGTTTCCAATGAAAAAAGTAAATGGATTTAAAGAAGGTTAAGATCTCCAAAGGGGTTTTCCCGCTGCTATACAAAGCCGCAACGATAGCTCCTGCACTTGTTCCTGCTATTTGTGTAGGGACGATTTTTTTTTCATTCAAAAAATGCAAAACACCGGCGTGAGCAATTCCTTTGGAGCCACCTCCGGATAATATTAGACCTATTTTTTTTGAATTGTTTGTCATGAAAAAGGGGATGTTTTTTGTAGGTGATTTTTATCACACGTTTATTGAGAAGATAGGGTTAATTTTGCATAAAAATAGAAAGAAAATGAAAACATCAATAGCCCAAGCATTATTTCATAGCTATACTTATATTAATTATAGAAAAAGAGTGACTGATTTACTAAAAGAAGGGAAGTCTTCTGGAAATGAACAATCAGAGGATTTAACTCATTATAGCTCTTTAAATGAAACGAGAATGAATCGTTTGGATAAAACAATAAAAATTGATCCAGCCATTGCTGAACAATTACAGGGATTGCAAAACGAATACATTTGGTTGGTTTTGGCTGAAGGCTGGTGTGGCGATGCTGCTCAGTTACTACCTATCATGAACAAAATGGCGTTGGAAACCGATAAAATTGATTTGAGAGTTGTTTTTAGAGATGATAACGAAGATTTGATGCAGCATTTTTTAACCAATAATGCAAGAGCAATACCTAAGTTGATTGTTATTGAAAAATCTACTTCTGAATTGGTTGGGACTTGGGGACCTCGACCAAAAGAGGCCGCCGAATTGATCATAAATTACAAAAAGGAGCATGGAGTTGTAGATGAAAAAGCGAAATCCGATTTGCAATTATGGTATTTACACGACAAAGGAGTCACTACTCAACATGAAATTATGAGTCTAATGGTCAAGGACATTGCTAGTGTGGTGATTTAATTGTAATTGCCTTTATTTTAGAATATTAAAGTAAAATTGTGCTGAATTTATATACATTTTTCAAATAATTATTGTAAATTAGCCAAAGCTATCCAGGTCTATTCAATTGATTTACTTTTTTATTGGTGTTTAAAAATAGTGTCTCACAATTTAAAAAACATCCTTATGAAAAAGCTGTTTGAAAAGTTTTATGATTTCGTTTCTTCAATCCTTTTTGGTGGAAAAACGACAATTCATTATTAATCCACGGTGTAGCCCCATCCGTTAAAAAAAAGCAAGTATGATGTAAAAGTACTTTCGTTTTCTAAAACACATCACAAGTTCTGAGAAAGAAATTGTCATGTGTTTTTTTTTATGTACTTAATCGTTCCTCAAAAATAGCAGGAGTAATAGCGTTTAAAACATCGTAATCACCAATTTTGGTACGGCGTAATGCGGTTAAATGTGCGCCAGAGGCTAAGGCTTTTCCGAAATCAAAAGCTAAAGAGCGAATGTAAGTCCCTTTGCTGCATACGACTCTAAAATCAACTTCAGGAAGGGCAATTCTAGTGATTTCAAATTCGTGAATCGTAGTTTTTCTGCTAGCAATTTCAACACTTTCTCCCGCACGAGCATGTTCATACAAGCGAACACCTTCTTTTTTGATTGCTGAAAAAATAGGGGGCTTTTGATCAATTTCGCCTAAAAATTGCGGCACCGTTTCGTGTATTAATATCTCAGTGATGTGTGCGGTAGGAAAGTGTTGGTCTACTTCCGTTTCTAAATCGTAGGATGGAGTAGTGGCTCCAATATGAAAAGTACCCGTATATTCTTTGGCTTGCCCTTGTAATTCGGAGATGCGTTTGGTAAATTTTCCAGTGCAAATTAGCAACAATCCTGACGCAAGAGGGTCTAGAGTACCGGCGTGGCCAATCTTGAATTTTTTGGGCAAACCTACTTTGTTAATCAATAAATATTTTAACTTATTTACCGCCTGAAAAGAAGTAAAATGTAAAGGTTTGTCGATTAAAAGAATTTGTCCTTCTAAATAGTCTTCGGTAGTCATTAGATGATAGTCAGAGGATGAATGAAAAAATGAATAACAAGTAGGATAATCCCGGCTAATATTCGGTAATAACCAAAAACTTTGAAACCGTTTTTAGTCAAAAAACCAATAAAGCTTTTGATGGCTAATAAAGCTACTATAAAAGCGACAACATTGCCAATAATCAAATAATTGATTTGATCGTCACTCAGCACTAATCCTGCTTTATAATAATCGTAACATTTTTTTGCAGTAGCTCCAAGCATGGTAGGAACTGCCAAGAAAAATGAAAATTCAGCAGCAGAAGTGCGGGAAAGTTTTTGCGACATTCCGCCCACAATGCTTGCCCCACTTCTGGAGACTCCCGGAATCATGGCCAGACATTGAAACAGCCCAATTTTAAAAGCTTGTTGATAGGTGATTTCTTTTTCTTCTTCAGTGCTGGTGTGGTTAAACCATTGGTCTACTTTTAGTAAAATCAAACCACCAATTAGAAGTGATAGGGCTACAGTTACTGGATTTTCTAATAAACCATCAATAAAATCACTTAGTAACAATCCTAAAACTACGGCAGGGATAAACGCAACCAATAATTTGAAATAAAAATCTAAAGTTTGAAAAAATCTATTAAAATATAAAATCACTACTGATAAAATAGCTCCTAATTGAATCACTATGGTGAATAATTTCGTAAAATCTTGATCTGCAATTCCAAAAAACGACGAAGCAATAATCATGTGTCCCGTTGATGAAACAGGTAAAAATTCGGTTATACCTTCAATTATGGCAAGGATAATCGCTTGTAATGTATTCATGGGTTTTGTTTTTTAAAACGGTGTTTTGTTCAAAAAAAAAATAAATCCTTAGATTTATTTTTTAAAATTATCGTCAGTTCCTTGTTTTATTGTTTAGGTGTAACTTTTTTTAGAATTGCATAAATGGTAATTCCAAAACCTATGAGTACCGTAGTCGGTGCCAAACGAATTCTTCTGAAATCGAAAATGGCATCACTAAAAACTGCGGGATCATCACTTCCTCCGCCTGACATTAAAATAAAGCCAATTGTAATGACAGCAATTCCAATCAATAAAATACGATAATTGGTTTTTTCGAAAAGAAATTCTTTTTTTGTTTCGTTGTTTTTCATTGTATGTCAACTAATGCTATTATCAAATATTTTTAAGGGTAGTGGTTTTTGAATACTAATACAAATCGTCTGTTCTTAAGTTTAAGAAACGCTGGGTGGCAAAATAGGTGCTCAACCATGTAATCAAAATTCCTAAGCCAAAAACGCCTAGTAATATCAGTCCAATCGATAAGGGATCTTCTAAAATGCCTAAGTTAGGAAAGTTTGTTTCAATATACATTAGTACTGAAAATAAGGCAATAATGGCAAGTCCAGCGCCAATCATTCCTAATTTGATGCTTCTATACACAAAAGGCTTTCGGATAAATGATTTGGTTGCGCCCACCATCTGCATCGTTTTGATAATAAATCGATTAGAATGAATAGATAAACGCAACGAACTGTTAATTAATAAAACGGCAATGATAGTCAAGAAACCACTGATGATTAAAATCCACATGCTAACTTTTTTGATGTTATCGTTGACTAGATTAACCAATTGCTTGTCGTAAACAATGTCGGCTATCTTTGAGTTTTTACGCAAATGACTTTCTATTCTACTAATGCTATCACGCTCTACATACTCAGCATTTAAGTTGATGTCATAAGAGTTTTGAAGGGGGTTTTCCCCTAAGAATGTTAAGAAATCTTCCCCAATAATATCCGTATGCTCTTTAGCGGCTTTTTCTTTGGAAACAAAAACAAATTGTTTCGGAAATTTAGCGGCTTTTAATTCTTTTTCAAAAGCTTGAAAAGTACTGTCGTTAGCTTCCTTTTTGAAGAAAACGGTCATGGCAATATTTTCTCTAAAATCATCGGCTAATTTTTTAGAATTGACGATGAAAAGCCCCAAAATACCCAACAGGAAAAGGACCAAGAAAACACTCAATACCACCGAAAAATAAGAGGAAATTAACCTGCGTTTTTGAAATTTGTCGAAGTTAGAACTCATAGCATACTTTAATTATGGCGTAAAAATAACAAACAAATTCTTTATTTGAAGTTAATAACGCCCAAACTTTCAACTTTAGTACAATAAATGTAAATTTGCGTTTTAAAATTTTATTATTAAAACTTAGAAACTCAGCTACTTTTTAGCTTTGCAACTCGAAAAATGAAATACAATCCGAACGAAATCGAAGCCAAATGGCAACAATATTGGGCTGACAACAAGACTTTTGCAGCGCAAAACAACTCTGATAAACCAAAATATTATGTTTTGGATATGTTTCCTTATCCTTCTGGAGCGGGATTACACGTTGGGCATCCTCTGGGGTACATCGCATCAGATGTGTATTCGCGTTTCAAAAGACACCAAGGGTTTAATGTTTTGCATCCCATGGGCTATGATAGTTTTGGATTACCAGCTGAACAATATGCCATTCAAACAGGACAACGTCCAGAAGATACGACACGTGTAAATATAGACGGAGGAGTTGATAAAGAAGGAAATGCAATTGCAGGTTACCGAAAACAGTTAGACAAAATTGGATTTTCATTTGATTGGGACAGAGAAGTGAGAACATCCAATCCTGATTATTACAAACATACGCAATGGATTTTTATCCAATTGTTCAATTCTTGGTACAATAACGAAACCGACAAAGCCGAAGATATTTCGACTTTGATAGCTATATTCGAAAAAGAAGGAAATGCTACCGTAAATGCTGTTTGTGATGATAACATTGCTCTTTTTTCAGCTAAGGAATGGAACGCATTTTCTTCTGATGAGCAACAAAAAATAGTATTACAATACCGATTAACCTATTTGGCAGAAACCGAAGTAAACTGGTGTCCCGGATTGGGAACAGTTTTGGCGAATGACGAAATTGTAAATGGCGTTTCGGAGCGTGGTGGTTATCCTGTGATTCGCAAGAAAATGACACAATGGAGTATGCGAATTTCAGCGTATGCAGAACGTTTGTTGCAAGGATTAAACGATATTGACTGGAGCGAAAGTATCAAAGAAAGTCAACGCAACTGGATTGGAAAATCGGTGGGAGCGATGGTAACTTTCAATGTGCAAAATCACGAAGCAAGTATTGACGTATTTACAACCAGACCTGATACTATTTTTGGAGTAACGTTTATGACCTTGGCTCCAGAACACGAATTGGTGGCTGAAATCACAACTGCTGAACAAAAAGAAGCCGTAGAAGCTTATATTGAAAAAACAGCGAAACGTTCCGAAAGAGAGCGTATGGCCGATGTAAAAACGATCTCGGGAGTGTTCACGGGGGCTTATGCAGAACATCCGTTTACCAAAGAACCCATTCCAGTTTGGATTGGCGATTATGTGTTGGCGGGTTACGGAACTGGAGCCGTAATGGCGGTACCTTGTGGAGACGAAAGAGATTATGCTTTTGCAAATTTCTTCAAAGGTCAAAACGGAATGCCAACTATCAAAAATATTTTTGACCAAGACATTTCAGAAGCGGCTTATGGCGCCAAAGAAGGGTTTCAATTAATCGATTCTGATTTCTTGAACGGCTTAGGTTACAAAGAAGCGACTCAGAAAGTTATTGCCGAACTTGAAGCAATAGGTCAAGGTAAAGGGAAAATCAATTACCGTTTGCGTGATGCGGTGTTCTCGCGCCAACGCTATTGGGGAGAGCCTTTTCCTGTATATTATGTGAACGGATTGCCACAAATGATTGATGCCCAACATTTGCCAATCGTTTTGCCTGAAGTGGAGAAGTATTTACCAACCGAAGACGGATTGCCTCCTTTGGGGAACGCAGCAGTTTGGGCTTGGGATAGTGTTCAGTGTTCAGTGGTTAGTACTCAGTTGATAGATAACCAAACCATTTTTCCTTTAGAATTGAATACGATGCCAGGATGGGCAGGAAGTTCTTGGTATTGGATGCGTTATATGGATGCGCAAAACGAAACCGAGTTTGCTTCTGCCGAAGCTTTGAAATACTGGGAAAGCGTAGATTTATACATTGGCGGAAGCGAACACGCAACGGGTCACTTGTTGTACTCTCGTTTTTGGAACAAATTTTTAAAAGACAAGGGGTTTGCTCCAACCGAAGAACCATTCAAGAAGCTGATTAATCAAGGGATGATTTTGGGAACGAGTGCGTTTGTGTATCGATTAGAAGGGCAAAATGTTTTTGTTTCGAAAAATCAAATCAATGGACAAAATGTACAACCTATTCATACTGATGTTTCATTTGTTAATGCTTCAGATGAATTGGATATTGAGAAGTTTAAACAGTTTAGAGAAGATTATAAAGACGCTGAATTCATATTAGATGAAAACGGCAAATACATAGTAGGTCGTGAAGTTGAAAAAATGTCAAAATCGAAATACAATGTGGTAACTCCCGATGATATTTGTGCAGAATACGGAGCGGATACGTTGCGTTTGTATGAAATGTTTTTAGGGCCATTGGAGCAAGCCAAGCCTTGGAATACTGCAGGGATTTCGGGAGTTTTTGGTTTCTTGAAAAAACTATGGCGTTTGTATTTTGATGAGAATGGTTTGATTGTAAACAACGACGAACCTACCAAAGACAACTTGAAATCATTACATAAAACCATCAAAAAAGTGGCAGAAGACATTGAAGGATTCTCTTTCAATACTTCGGTTTCACAATTTATGATTTGTGTCAACGAATTGTCATCACAAAACTGTCATTCTCGTGCTATTTTAGAGCCGTTGGCGGTTGTGATTTCGCCTTATGCGCCTCATATCGCTGAGGAGTTATGGTCGTTGTTAGGTCACCAAGGGTCTATTGCAACAGTTCCGTTTCCAGTTTTTGACCCACAACATTTGGTCGAAAGCGAGAAGGAATATCCAGTTTCTTTCAATGGAAAAATGCGTTTCACCATCAAATTGCCTTTGGATTTAACGAAAGAACAAATCGAGGAAATCGTAATGCAAGACGAAAGAACCCAAAAACAATTAGACGGCAGAACGCCAAATAAAGTGATTATTGTGCCAGGAAAAATCATTAACTTGGTAGGGTAAATTATTAAATTCTAACTTTAAAAAATCCAAATTCCAATTTCACGATTGGGATTTGGATTTTTTTTATAGAATATTTAACTCGTGTCAAAATGGCATTTTTCAAATTTGGTTCGTAAATTGTTGTCAACAACTGAGACAAAAAATATAAACTAAAAAACAAAAATATGGGAAGTGGTTATTTAATATTGGCTGGAGCCATTATGCTTTTCAGCTGGTTAGTAAGTTCAAGATTGAAGAGTAAATTTGCACACTATTCTAAATTGCAATTGCAAAACGGTATGTCGGGTGCGGAGATTGCTCAAAAAATGCTTGCAGATAATGGAATTTATGATGTTCGTGTCATTTCGACTCCAGGACAATTAACGGACCATTATAATCCAGTAGATAAAACTGTGAATTTGAGTGAGGCGGTATACAATCAACGTAATGCGGCAGCGGCAGCTGTGGCGGCGCATGAATGTGGTCATGCCGTACAACACGCTGTAGGGTACGAATGGTTACAAATGCGCTCCAAATTGGTGCCGATTGTAAGTGTGGCTTCTGGATTTGTGCAATGGATTTTGTTAGCAGGAATTCTAATGATTAAAACCTTTCCGAGCTTGTTGTTGATTGGTATTGTGATTTTTGCAGCAACAACTTTATTTTCTATTGTTACTTTACCCGTAGAATATGATGCTAGCAATCGCGCTTTGGCTTGGTTGAAAAATAAAAACATGCTCAATCTTGCCGAGTATGATGGAGCCGAAGATTCCTTAAAATGGGCAGCTAGGACTTATGTAGTAGCGGCTTTGGGATCTATTGCGACTTTGTTGTACTACGTTTCCATTTATATGGGAGGCAGAAGAGAGTAGAAGAGAAAAATTCAATAAATATAAAATCCAAATTCCAATCTCGAAGTCTGAGGTTGGAATTTTTTATTTTACTTGAAATTTGAAATTTGGAATTTTAAAGTTGATATTTTTTAGAGTTGTATCTGTCGTTCTATTTGCTGCTCTAGCGAAATAAATGTTTCGGTTCTGGAAACGCCTTCTATCGTCTGGATTTTTGAATTCAAAAGTTGCATTAAATGTTCGTTATCACGACAAATGATTTTAATCAAAATAGACCAATTGCCGGTAGTGTAATGACATTCGAGTACTTCTGGAATTTTTTTTAAATCCCGTACAGCTTCTAGATTTCGGGCGGCTTTATCGAGATAGACACCAACAAAGGCCATGGTGTTATATCCCAAAACTTTATGGTTTACAGTGAATTTTGATCCAGAAATTACCCCAGATTGCTCGAGTTTGCGCAGTCGTTGATGAATGGCCGCTCCCGAAATTCCAATTTTATTAGCAATTTGCAAAATGGGTTTTCTGGCATCTTCCATGAGGTAACGCAAAATTTCTTTGTCGATTCCGTCAATTTCAACTATAAGGGAATTGATTTTCATATTATAATTTTTAACTAAAATAATGATTTTAGTTTTGATTTGAAGTTAAAATCAAATTTGAGGATATAAAAAAATCCAAATTCCGTTTACTAATTGGAATTTGGATTTTATATTTTGAAAGTTGAATGTATTATTTTCCTTTGTTAACCTCTGCGATGTATTTTTCTAAGGCCATAGTCATTGAAGGTGTTCCTGGAGTTGGTGCCATAATGTCTACGCGCAGCCCACAATCTAAAGCTTCTTTTTGAGTAGTGCTTCCGAAAACGGCAATTCTTGTATTGTTTTGCTCAAAATCAGGGAAGTTTTTGTATAATGATTTGATTCCAGTTGGACTGAAAAAAGCCAAAACATCGTAATAAACATCGGCCAAATCAGATAAGTCACTCATTACAGTTTTGTAAAAAGTAGCCGGAGTCCAATCTACTTTCAGTGCGTTCAATGTTACAGGAATATCTGCATTTAATTGATCAGAAGCTGGAAGCAAGAATTTCTCGTCTTTGTACTTTTTGATTAACGGAGATAAATCGGCGAAATCTTTTGGTCCAACGTAAATTTTACGTTTTCTATATACCACATATTTTTGAAGGTAGAATGCAATAGCTTCTGATTGACAAAAATATTTTAAATCTTCGGGAACTTTGTAACGCATTTCTTCAGCTACTCTGAAAAAATGATCTACCGCATTACGGCTGGTTAAAATAATGGCATTGTAATTGTGTAAATCGATTTTTTGTAATCGAATTTCTTTTGCGCTGACACCTTCTACATGAATAAAAGGCCTGAAATCAATTTTTACTTTATGCTTTTGTTGCAACTCAAAGTAAGGAGAGTTCTCTACTTTAGGTTCTGGTTGTGACACCAAAATTGTTTTCACTTTCATAGTTGATGTTGTCTAAGTATTCCCTTTTGTAAACCAATAATACATAAAATAATAGGGTGCTATTTCAAGTGCGCAAAGATATAAAATAAAATAAAACAATTTACTCATAATTAAATTTTGGTAGTTTTTTATTGTGAGCAGGTAAGTGAAGGTGTTAATTATCAATAAGATAGTAAAAATGGGTAAAAAAATGTTTTTTGAAAAGGCATCAAAATAATACAGAATCAAATCGATAGGGAGAAGAATGAGTCCGATATAGGTGCGATAGGTTACTTTTTTGAGATTAAATTGCTCCATGAAGTCTTCTATTTTGAAGGCGGTAGCGATGATCTTCTCAATCAAGAATTTGGACAAAATGAAATACGTAATAAAAGTGAACAATTGGATAAACAACATCCAATCTGATTTGGAAGCGCGACCATCATAACTCAAAAAAAGTTGCAAAAAAAAGGCAAATGACAGGATTTGAACGACAAAAAGTGTCAAGGTGAATCCACTCATCAAATGACTGCTATCGCGATATAATTTGATGTATTTATCAGAGTAGATTAATTTGGTAAAATCGCTAAACCGATTTTCAAAGACTGATTTGGTCAAAGCAATTAATACTAGCGACACTACAAATAGCGCGGTCGCCCAGTCTTTATTTTCAATTATTCTCAGTTGCAGTACAGGTTCCATCATAGTTCACAAAATTACTAATTTTTTGTTGCAATCTTTTTATTCTCGATTTAATATGAATCAAATGTTTTAAAAAGGTTACTTTTGCCGTGAAATTGCTACAAATATGAATGATAGTATAGTTATAATCCCCACCTATAACGAGATTGAGAATGTTGAAAAAATCATTAGAGCAACGCTTACGCAACACAAGGCCTTTCACGTTCTAATTATTGATGATAATTCCCCGGATCACACGGCAGAAAAGGTGATTTTGTTACAAGAAGAATATCCAGGAAGATTATTTTTAGAAAGACGTAAGGAAAAATCTGGATTAGGAACGGCGTATGTTCACGGATTTCAATGGGCCCTTGCGCACCAATATGAATTTATTTTTGAAATGGATGCTGATTTTTCGCACAATCCTAATGATTTAGAAAAGTTATACGATGCGTGCCATTTTGGTGGAGCTGATTTGGCTATTGGGTCACGCTATGTAACGGGTGTTAATGTGGTAAATTGGCCTTTGAGTCGCGTCTTGATGTCTTATTTTGCCTCGGTTTATGTGCGTTGGATTACCAGAATGAAAATTCATGATGCTACGGCCGGTTTTGTTTGTTACAAAAAAGAAGTCTTGCAAAGTATTAATTTGGATAAAATTAAATTTGTAGGCTATGCTTTTCAAATTGAAATGAAATACCGAACGTACTGCAATAAATTTGAAATTTCTGAGGTTCCTATTATTTTTACCGATAGAACTAAGGGGGTCTCAAAAATGAGTAATTCTATTATTATTGAAGCGGTTTTTGGAGTAATATCGCTTCGTTTACGTCAATTAATTGGAAGACTTTAAAACAGATACAGATGAACAAAATTCTAATACAAAATGCTAAAATAGTTAATGAAGGTTCGATTTTTGAAGGAAATGTTTATATCGAAGAGGATACAATCGTTAAAGTTGGTTCATTCGAGATGCATCCCGATGAGGATTGTACTATAATTGATGCTAGGGGACAGTATCTTATCCCCGGCGCAATTGATGATCAAGTGCATTTCAGAGAACCTGGACTGACGCATAAGGGTGATATCGAGTCGGAATCTAGAGCAGCAGTAGCTGGTGGAATAACTTCATTCATCGAACAGCCTAATACCATTCCGAATGCGGTGACTCAGGAGATTTTAGAGGAAAAATATCAAATTGCAGCTGCGTCTTCCTTTGCGAATTATTCCTTCATGATGGGAGCTACTAATGATAATTTAGACGAAGTTTTGAAAACCAATCCTAAAAATGTAGCGGGAATTAAAATATTTCTAGGCTCCTCAACAGGGAATATGTTGGTAGATAATGAAGTCGTTTTGGAAAAAATATTTTCAAGTACTCCTTTATTAATCGCCGTACATTGTGAAGATGAAGCTACTATTAAAAATAATTTAGCGATTTTCAAAGCGCAATATGGGGAGGATATTCCTGTGACAGCACATCATTTGATACGAAGTGAGGAAGCTTGTTATATATCGTCGTCAAGAGCTATTGCTTTGGCCAAAAAAACAGGCGCTAGATTGCATGTTTTTCATCTTTCAACAGCCAAAGAAATGGAGCTGTTTACTAATGCAATTCCATTAGAAGAGAAAAAAATCACGGCTGAAGTATGCGTGCATCACTTATGGTTTAGCGACGAAGATTATGTTACCAAAGGCAATTTTATCAAATGGAATCCTGCGGTTAAAACAGCCAAGGATCGCGAGGCACTTTGGGAAGCATTGAACGATGACCGAATAGATGTTATTGCTACAGATCACGCTCCGCATACCTTAGACGAAAAAAATAAAAAATATGCTGAAGCGCCATCGGGTGGACCATTGGTTCAACATGCAGTTGTGGCACTTTTTGAAGCCTTTCATCAAGGTAAAATAAGTTTGGAAAAGATAGTTCAAAAAATGTGTCATAATCCAGCCGTATTGTTTCAAATAGAAAAAAGAGGTTTTGTTAAACCAGGCTATTTTGCAGATTTAGTTTTGGTAGATGCAGCAGCTCCTTGGACAGTTACCAAAGAAAATGTTTTAGCTAAATGTGGATGGTCTCCTTTTGAAGGCTATACGTTTAAATCTAAAATCTCGCATACTTTTGTAAATGGAGAACTGGTTTATAGTAATGATAAAGTAAGTACTATAAAAGCCGGTAAACGCTTATTGTTTGAAAGATAAAAGATGAAAAAAGTACTGTTTTTTTTGCTTGGCCTATCTGTTCTTGTAGGCTGTAAAGAGGCCCCGATGGTTAAGCCTCCCAAAAAACCTATTGAACGTGCGGTCATGATTGCTATTTATTATGATTTGGCGCTGTTAGAGGCTTCAAAATATCAGATGTATTCCAAATCAGATTATGAGAAAGTTGGGGCAAAGGAATTTGTCTTTAAAAAATATAAAATTGATAGCTTACAGTTTGTTGAAAACAATAAATTTTATGCGGCTTCCATTGAAGATTATAAAAATATGTTTGCTGAAGTTGAAAAACGTTTGCAAGACAAAAGCAATACATTAGATACACTCATCAAACGACAACAAGCTGCAAAGCATAAAAGGATTATCAAAAGAAAACATTCAAATGCTTTGAAGGTTGTGAAATAAGCTTAAAAAGTAGTGGCTATTTTTTGAATATAGTCTGCAATATTGATAAAACTTGGGTTTAAAACGGATTTTATTTTAGCATTAGAATAGAAGGTTTTGCTATGTGAAGCGTTAGCAGTAGCGCTATTGAAAGTAGCTTTTTTGATATGCAAAATCGCTAAAAGAGCATCTAATCTCCAAGCAATAGTAGTAAGTAAAGGACTGGCATATCGTGTCGGTCTTTTTACTTTTAAAGCATCCGCAATTTGGAAAAGAATGTCTTTAAAAATCATGTTTTCTGCAATTAGAGTAAAGCGCTCGTTGTGACAGTCACTCTTCATTAAACGACACATGATCGTTACAACGTCTAACACGGATATGAATCCTGTAGTGCCTAAGGTGTGAAACTGCAGTCCTTTTTTAACGGCCGTAAACAAGGTGCCACTTCCTTGATTCGCAAAACCAGGCCCTAAAATCACTCCCGGATTTACAATAATCACCTCTAAACCTTCCTGCTGACCGCGCCAAACTTCCATTTCTGCACCATATTTTGAAATGGCGTAATCACTATGCGAGTTTTCAGGATTCCATTCTGTGGTTTCTGTGATTTCAGTTTCGTGAGCAGCTAAATCTCCTAGGGCAGCAATTGAGCTTACAAAACAAAGTTTTATGATTTTTTTTGCCAAGCAGAAATTGACAATATTAGCGGTGCCTTCTATGTTGGTTTTTCGGATAATTTCCTCCTCATTGGGATCAAATGAAATTAAAGCGGCACAATGATACACTTGTTGGATGTCTTGAAAAGCAATTTCTAGGGTTGGAATGTCCAAAATATCAGCTTGTATCCACTCAATATGTGAATACAAAAGAGGTTTTTCATAATAAGAAAACAAGGCTTTGGTTTGAGAACGTTTCGCCTCGGATCGATAAATGGCACGAACTTTTTCGCCATTTTCTATTAAATGAAGTAGTAAATGTGCTCCTACTAAGCCGGTTCCTCCTGTGACTAATATCATAAAGACAAAGATACTCTTTTGTGGCAAAGGTGCAAAGTCTTTCATTTCTTTAGAATTTTCAAATTGCCATTGCCAATGAATTTGTTACCTTTGTGAAAATTGAAAAAAATGAAAAATTTTATTGAAGAAGTGACTTGGAGAGGGATGCTCCACGATGTTATGCCAGGCACCGAAGAACATTTGTTGGAGCAAATGCGTGTGGCATATGTGGGTATTGACCCAACTGCCGATTCATTGCATATTGGTCATTTGGTGGGCGTAATGTTGTTAAAACATTTTCAGTTAGCTGGGCATAAACCATTAGCGTTAGTAGGTGGAGCCACAGGAATGATTGGAGATCCTTCTGGAAAATCAAATGAAAGAAATTTATTAGATGAAGCGACTTTGCGTCACAATCAAGAAGCGATCAAAGGACAATTGGCTCGTTTCTTAGATTTTACCTCAAATAATGATAATGCTGCCGAATTGGTAAATAATTACGATTGGATGAAAGAATTTTCGTTTCTAGATTTCATTCGCGATATCGGAAAGCACATTACGGTGAATTATATGATGGCGAAAGATTCCGTAAAGAAGCGTTTGACTTCCGAAGCGGCCGAGGGAATGTCTTTTACAGAATTTACATACCAATTGGTGCAAGGTTATGATTTCTTGCATTTATACAAAGCCAAAGGATGTACCCTACAAATGGGAGGTAGCGATCAATGGGGTAATATTACCACAGGAACGGAATTGGTTCGCCGAATTGATGGAGGGAAAGCCTATGCTTTAACTTGCCCGTTGATTACCAAAGCCGATGGTACTAAGTTTGGAAAATCCGAAGGAGGGAATATTTGGTTGGATGCCGCTAGAACTTCTCCCTATAAATTCTATCAATATTGGTTGAATACTTCAGATGTTGATGCAGCTAAATATATCAAAATATTTACGTTCTTGACGAAAGAAGCTATTGAGGAATTGACGATTCAACATCAAGAAGCGCCGCATTTGCGTTTGTTACAAAAGAAATTAGCCGAAGAAATCACGATTATGGTGCATTCTAAGGAAGATTTAGAAAATGCGATAAAAGCTTCTGGAATTTTGTTTGGAAATGCAACAGCCGATGATTTGAAACAATTAGATGAAGCTACATTCTTAGAGGTTTTTGATGGTGTGCCTCAGGCAGAAATTGCCAAAAATGAAGTGCAAGCCGGTTTGGATATCATTACGGTTTTAAATGAAAAAACAGGTTTCTTTAAATCGAATGGAGAAGCAAGAAGAGCCTTGACGGCCAATTCCATTTCTGTAAATAGAGATAAAATAAAAGAAGATTTTGTGTTGACGGCCAGCGATTTAATCAATGATCGATTTGTCTTGTTGCAAAGTGGTAAGAAGAATTATTTTGTGATTAGAGTAGTTTAATTTTATAACTTTATTAAAAATAACATAGCCATGGAAACTCAATTTTTGACTGACGAAAAGGGAAATAAAACTGCCGTTTTGTTGTCTATAAAAAAGTACAATAAATTGATTGAAAGATTGGAAGAGTTAGAGGATGTACGTCTTTATGACGAAGCAAAAAGAGAGGATGATGGCTTTCGTATTTCTATCGATGATGCTTTTAAAATTATTGAAGAAAAGCGAAAATTAGCTAAGTAATGCAGGGCATTCGCTTTTAAAAATATCCACCACGAATTCACTAATGAATCACGAATTAAAATGTGTTTTAATGACACGAATTATTAATGTTGCTGGAATTCGTGACATTCAATTTCAGATTCGATGACAATTAGTGTCAATTGGTGTAATTTGTGGCTAACTTTTTTTAAATGCGAATGCCCTGTAAGCAATGGCTTATAAAATTGAATTTAGAAATAAAGTTTTGAAAGCTTTAGTAAAAATAAATGAGCCATATTATACTGCGATCAAAAAACAAATCTACGATTTAGCGGATAACCCTCGTCCGCAAGGTTATAAGAAATTGAAAGGAAGAAAAGGATGCAGAATTCGCATTGGAAATTACCGAGTGATTTATGAAATTTTTGATAACATTCTTCTAATTGATGTTATTGATTTAGGTCACAGAAAAGAAATTTACGAGTAATTTGACGGGGTTAGTATTGTAGATTTACACCACCATCAAATTACACCCACGAATATCCGAATGATCAAAACGTCCCAATACCTCGAAAGAGTTGTTGGGATTTTTTTTGCCCAAATCTTGAGTCGCAATAAAGGAGCAGGAATTACGATTGGCTAAGTCAATTACGTTGATTCCTCCAGTCTTTCCGTTGGTTATATAACTTAAAGCATCTTCGGTGTCGCGAATTAGGATTTGCATCCAAGAGGGGCACTCAAATACGCCTTCTCCAAGGGAATACGCCTGTGAGAGTAATTCGGTCATACCGTATTCTGAATGAATACTAGAAACACCAAAACCAGCGCATAATTGTTCGTGCAATTCTTCACGGATCATTTCTTTGCGCTTGCCTTTCATACCGCCCGTTTCCATGATGATGGTGTTCTGGAGTTGGAATTTTCTTTTCTCAATCAAATCCAGCAAAGCATAGGTGACGCCAATCAAAATTACATTTTGTCCTGCGTTATCCAATGCGATTAATTTTTCGATCAGTTCATCATGATTGTTGAGGTAAAAACCGCTTTCGGGTTGATTGGATAACTGAATTAAATCTTCGACCATGTAAATCAAGGAAGAACCTTCGCGCTCTAAATAAGAAGGTAAAAGGGCCAAAACGACATAATCCTCTATGTTGCCATAAAACTGAGAGAAACCTCGACGATAACTTTCTTCGTAAAGAGTTACATCGGTAACCAAATGTTTGCTGGTAATCATACCTGTAGTTCCGCTGCTCGTAAAGATAGCTTGAGGAGTTTCATTATTGCTCACAACCGTATGACTTTTGAAAAACTGAATGGGTAAAAATGGAATTTGTTGTAGTGTTTTTACCTTTTGAACATTGGTTTTTAATAAATCACAGAATTCTTGGTACACCAAGTTGTTTTCGTATTGATAACGAAAGGTTTTTAAAGCGATTTTTTCAAATTGCTTTTGGTTGGAAATTGAAAAAAGATCAGAATTTGAGACCAATGCCGTATTTTTTTTGCAAAGGTATGCTTTTTTGCTCTTTTTTTTGGTTTATATTGAAGATGGAACAGGGCATTCACTTTAAAAAAAAATTAGCCACCAATTACACCAATTGACACTAATTGTCATCGCAACTAAAATTGAATGTCACGAATTCCAGCAAAAGTCATAATCAGTGTCATTAAAACACATTTTAATTCTATCTAACACTTATTTAATCATTGAAAATCAGTGAATCAGCGGTAAAAAAAAGTTAGCCAAGCTGCGGTCAAAGTTTTTCCACTTTCTTGAAATTCGTGGTGGATATTTTTAAAAGCGAATGCTCTGAAGATGGAATAAAAAAAGCCCCAACTGAATTGGAGCTTTAGTGTACTTTATTTTAGGATTACCTAATGATTAATTTTCGTGTGGCTGTGGCTTGATTTTCATTGATTTTTATGATATAAACACCTGGTGAAAGCGATGAGACATTGAGTTCTCTGGAGCTTAATTGGATTTGCAACACTTTTTTTCCTAAAACATCAAAAATGGTGATTTCTTTTTCTAAATCTTCTTTGGTTGAAATGTATACTTTACCATTACTTACAGGATTTGGGTACAAACTCAACCCTTCAATGGAAGTATTGTCTTGTAGTTTTGGTTGTTGTTTAGCTTCTTGAGCTGAAACGCTCACGGAAAAAAACAGGCCCAATAAAAGAATAATATAAAAGTAGTTTTTTACCATCAGCTTTGATTTTACAGTAAAGATAAAAATTTAATAGATATAAAATAAAAAAAAATGCCTTTCAAAGTTGAAAGACATTTTTTGACATACAAAGAAAGTAACCTGAAATTATTTGATTAAATTCACTCCATTTACTGTTGACCAAGCTCCAGTAGTTAATGATGCTCCAGTAGCCGTAGCGCTTGGTACAAAATTAGCAGCAGGGAAGCTTACTACAATGGCAGCTGTGGCTCCTACAGGAGTAGTTTGTGAAGTGTTTGACATTTTAACATTAGTTAAAATTATTCTACCTCCATTAACTTGGTTCGTGTTAGTAGTTGCATCTTGAATTTTTACAGCAGCTCCTTTATAGATGGTAGCTCCTTCAGTATAATCACCGTATCCGTCGATGATGATGTTGCTGTATTCTCCGTTTCCTTCTTTTTTGAATTGGAAAGCATCAACTTGAACATCTCCAGCTACCTCAGGTGTACATCCAGCTTCTCTTTTTAAAGTGATGTTTGTGATTTTAGGCCAAAATGCATTGTTGTTATTTGAACACTCAATTTCCATTCCGAAGTTTCCTTTAACAGTTTGATAAGCATACCAGTTAGAATTGTTTTTACCTTGCCATCCATCTTGCCAGTCAAAAGCATCATCAAAGTTACCGTAAGAAATAGCATTGGTCATACTAACAGTTCCTCCAAAAAATTCATATCCGTCATCAGCACCTTTGTAAGCTACAAGGTGATCAAGAACTGTTTTTGCTCCAACAGAGTAAAAAGTAAATGCATTGTTTTCTTTGGTACCGTCAGCTAATTTTGCTCCAGCATATTCTACTCTTACATATTTTAATGAACCACCATCGTGATCTGCGTTTGTTCCGCCGTAAGGTAATGCATTTCCGTCTTCAGAAGTTGATGATGTTACGCCTCCAATTGCTTTGATTGGAGCATCACCATACATGATGATACCGGCCCAAGATCCAGGAACTTGAGATTTTTCAGTGAAAACTACTGGTTGACTAGCAGTTCCGTTTATGATTAATTTTCCTCCGTTAAGTACTACTAAGGCATTATCACCAGTGGTTTTGTCAGCTGTAATCGTTGAACCAGCATCGAAAGTTACAGTAACTCCACTTTCGATTTTTACAATTCCTTTTAATGTATAAGTCCCTAGAGGGAATGTTTTGTTTGCAGTAATTTTTCCTGTAATTTCTCCAGTAACAGGTGTAACAGTGGTGTTGTCATCACTACTAGTACAAGCGGTAAAAGTTGAAGCGATAATTGCTAAACTTAAAAGTAATTTTTTCATTGGTTTGTTTGTTAAATTTTATATTACAAATGTATACGGACTGTTCTATTTTGAAGTTATGCTAGTATTAAAATAGAGTTACTAATTGTATACTTAATGGTAAAATTATTGTAAAGTACCTAGGGTTTTAAAGGGTTTAGGGTTTGTATTTTTGAATTTTATACTAACATTAAGTAGCGCTGTTGGGCTAAAAAAAACTTAGCATATTTTGCGTTTTTTGGGTTCTAAATACTATATTTAAAGTGGGTGGGTACAAAAAAAACCGGTAGGAACCGGTTTTAGTTTTTGGTATTATTTTTTTTCTTAAAAAGTGTAGCTTAAGTTTAAAGAAAAGCCCACACCTCTTTTGTAGCTTGAAATAAGATTTGAAGGTTCTGCTATAGGAGAAGTTCCGTCTGTTCCTTGTTCAAATTTGATCAAAGGATTGAATAAATTGTTGGCTACAAATTTCACATCAAAATGATCGTTTAATTTACTTCCCCAAACAAAATCCAATTGCTGAACGGGTAATTCGTAAATGTGATCTAAACCTCCAGTACCAACAGCATAAATTCTTTTACCAAAAACGGAGTATACAAGAGATAAAGTATTTTCCCATTTTTCATTAAATGAAAATTGATATTTCAAGTCAGAGTTAATTAACCATTTTGAAGCCCCTTGAAGGTCTCTTGTTTTATGAGTTTCGATAGAGTTGATTACGCTTCCGTCAGGATTCACAGTAACGGGACTCACCGTTACTTTTGTGGTCATTAATGAGGTGTTAAAACCAAAAGAAAAATCTTTTAAGGTTTCGTTTACTCTAGCCCCGTCCATTAAGAATTCTAATTCGACACCGTAGATATTTGCTTTTTCAGAATTAAGGTAAGTGGTAATGGTTGAGTTAGCCGCATTAGCAATAAAAGTTCTTTCTATTGGATTTTGTAAATTTTTACCAAAAATACCTACAGCTACCATTTCTTTGGCTGTTGGGAATAATTCAAATTTAGCATCATAGTTTAAATTGTCACTGTTTACCAAAAATGGATTTCCTCTTGTTGATGTTCCGTCTGGATTAACATATTCTATAGGGTAAGCTTCCATTATTACAGGTCTTGTATATGTTTTGCTTCCTGTAAAACGCAAATTAGCATTTTCGGTTACCCCGTATTTTACGTTTAAAGACGGTAAAATGTATAGTTTGTTTTTAGTAACTATTTCAAATGGATCTTGGAATGAACCTTGTAATCTGTATTTGGTTTCTCTTAGTGTATATTCTCCTCTAAGACCTCCATTAACTTCCCATTTTTCCCCGAATTTAAGTAAAACATTTGCATATCCTGCATTAGATAAGTCTCTTAATTTTGCTTTGTAAGTTGCATTAGAACTTTCTCTGAAGGCAAAGGCGTTTTGTTCCAAGTAGTTGTTTAAAGTAGCGTCTAAACTATTTAGCGTTACGTTAAAGCTGTTTGGTGCAAAGTTGTTTACCGGAGCTATAAATCGATAAGAGGATTGCATTAAAGAAGCACTACCATTATAGCCAATGCTCAATTTGTTTTGTTTTTCTTCTTTACCAAATTTCAAATTATATTCCATTAAGCCGGATAAATAGATGTCACTATTGATGTCTAAATATTGTTTGATGAAGTTGTTACCTGCAATGGAAGTTAAAAGACTTTCTCCTGTAAGTGTTCCGGAAAAGAATTTTCTGTCCGGTTGTTGGTAGGATGTTTTGGCAAAAGAGCCGCCTGCTTTAATTGTTTGATTTTTGTCTTTTGTTAAAGCATATTCTCCTAATAACTGTGAGTTAAAATAATTGGATTGATCTAACTGATTTGTTCTTATCAGCGTTTTATTGTTGTTAGTTGTTAAATCGGCGAAACCAAATTGATCTTTGATAAGGTTTTCAGTGGTTCTGATGTAAAAATTATTCCAAGTCAAATTAAGTCTATCTGAAGCATAATTTAAACCTAATAAAGAAGAAGTAGCTGTTTTGTAGCGGTATTCAGTATTGATAAAATCGTTTCTGTAAACAAAACCTGATTGATTGTTTATGAAATTTCTTTCGATACCGTTTCTGTAAGTATAGCTGTTGTCGCTATTTATAGATAATAGGTATGAAAATTTTGAACCATCATTCCAGTTGAATTTTTCTGAGTGAAGTAATCCGATGCTCATGTTTAATGGGCTTTTTGATTCAGTTACATCAAACCCACTTTTGAATGACTCTAAAGATTGTTGTGGTGTAAAAGTATAACTTGCGGGCACTCCTCCTAAAAAGTTGGGTAGCGCTCTGTCTTTTCCTGTTAAGCCAAAAAAGCCTTTTGATCCGTCTGCATCTTTAGAAATAAGGAAATTACGTAAATTGTTGTTGGTAGTGTAGCCAGTACCAATGCTTATTTTTGTGATACTTTTGTTTCCTTTAGAGGTCCCAATATTAAAAGTTCCACCTGCGAAATCCCCATATAAATTCGGATTGAACGTTTTGTATACGTCTATTACACTAACGATATCCGTTGGGAATAAATCAAGAGGGATGATTTTTTTGAATGGATTGTTTGTAGGTGCAGCTAAATCGTTAATCAATAGGTTGTTGTAACGGTCTTCTAATCCTCTAACGAAAAGTCCTCTTGAACCTACTTTAGAAATCCCAGTAATTTTGGTTAATCCTTCTTCAACATCACTCACTCCTTTACGAGCCATTTCTTGTGCACCGATACTTTGCTTGATCACTACTGCATTTTTTTGCTCTAGTAGCAAAGCGGTTTCTTTTTCTCGGTTAGGAGCTGTCGCTTTTATTACTACGTCTTGTAATTTGTAGCTCCCAGATCCAATTGCTTTATTGATGGTTAAGGTTTCATTTGCTTTAACATTTACGGCAACTTCTAGGTTTTCATAACCTACGAAACTGAATTGTAAAATGTAACTACCTGGAGATACACTAATAGAGTATTTTCCATCTATATCGGTGTTTACGCCAATTTTGGTTCCTTTCAAAATTACATTAGCAAATGGTAAGGGTTGATTATTGGCATCTTTATCAGACAAAATACCAGTAATAGTTCCTTTGCTTTGTGAAAATCCAAGTGTACTTAAAAATAAGAATAGGATCAAAAATTTTAATTTCATTGTGTTGTCTTTGTTTGTTGGGGCAAAAATAGTACCCTAGTGGTAAAGTCGATGTTATTGGTATATTAACATTGTGTTTTATTACTATTACATAAATGTTAACAAGTTAAATTAAAGTTAAGTCCTTAAAAACCGTTTTCAAAAATGATTTCTTTATGGCTACATTTACCATCGTTTTATGTTTTTGTAGTTATAAAAGCCTAAATTTGATTTGTTTTTAATAGATTTTGTATCATTTTTTATGAAAAAAAGAAGCACTAAGATTTTATTAGTTGATGATGAGCCGGATATTTTAGAAATTGTAGGTTACAATCTTTCCCAGGAAGGCTATCAAATTGTAACAGCTAGTAATGGTAAGGAAGCGGTGGCCAAAGCTAAAAAGGAAATCCCAGATTTAATTATCATGGATGTGATGATGCCTGAAATGGACGGAATGGAAGCTTGTGAAAATATTCGTAAAATTCCAGAATTAAGCCATGTTATCATTACTTTTTTAACGGCTAGAAGTGAAGATTATTCTCAAGTCGCTGGTTTTGATGCAGGTGCAGATGACTACATCACCAAGCCCATCAAACCCAAATTGCTGGTAAGTAAAGTAAAAGCTTTGTTGCGAAGATTGAAAGAAAAAGAGCAAAACAGCGAAACATTGAATGTAGGGGGTATCGAAATTAATCGTGAAGAATACAAGATAATCAAGGATAATATCGAAATTGCGCTACCAAGAAAAGAATTTGAATTGTTCTATTTGTTAGCTTCCAAGCCAGGAAAAGTTTTCAAAAGGGATGAAATTTTAGATAAAGTCTGGGGCAACGAAGTAGTAGTAGGAGGAAGAACTATTGATGTTCATATCCGTAAATTAAGAGAAAAAATCGGAGATGATTTCTTTAAAACGATAAAAGGAGTGGGATATAAATTTGAAGTGTAATACATAAATTTCGCTTACATTTCTTAACATCTGATAAAATCACAAATAATAACTGGATAATTGGTTGTTTTTTGTGATTTTTGTATTTCTAGTAGTGAACTAGACTACTCATAATTAAACATAAAACTATTGATTTAGAATAAAAAAATATGGTAAAAATCAATTTTAAAAAGACTTATAAATTTGCAATAAAGTCAGCATTGTATATTAGTATTTTTGTTGCGATGGCTTCTATTACATTGCTTCAAGCTTTTTTTAAGCCGGGGTCAACACTCATTTTTTCATACGCATTACTGGCATTTGTAGGCACTTATGCTTTTTCTTTTTTGGTCATTCAATACCGAGTAGAACGCTTCATTTATAGAAGAGTAAAGAAAATATACGACGATGTGGCTTTGTTAGAATCAAGCTCTTTTATGAATCAACCCATCACAACCGATATGGAGACCTTGACGCGGGAAGTAAAAAAGTTTGCCACAGACAAGAAGTTAGAAATTGAAATGTTGCAAGTGCGTGAAGTCTATCGCCGAGAATTTTTAGGGAATGTTTCTCATGAACTGAAGACGCCCCTATTTACGGTACAAGGGTATTTGTCAACCCTCTTGGATGGAGCGATTGATGATAAATCTGTTCGAAAAAAATATATCAAAAGAGCTGAAAAAGGAGTGGAGCGCTTGATTTATATTGTGGAAGATTTGGACATGATTACCAAATTAGAATCGGGAGATTTGAATTTAGAGTTTTCAAATTTTGATATCGTTGAAGTCATCCAAAATGTGTTTGATTTGCTTGAAATGAAGGCAGATAAAAAGAAAATTTCGCTTTCTTTTGAGAATTATCACATTCAACCTGTTTATGTTTATGGAGATAAAGACAGAATCCAACAAATCGTAGAAAATTTAATTGTAAATTCGATAAAATATGGAAAAGAAGGGGGTACAACCGAAGTAGCCATAGTCAACTTGACCAGTAAAAAAATCTTAATTCGAATAACAGATAATGGCGAAGGGATTGAAAATCAAAACATCCCTAGATTATTTGAACGTTTTTATCGCGTCAATAAAAGCGGGTCAAGATCTGAAGGCGGCTCTGGTCTTGGACTTTCTATCGTTAAACATATTGTTGAGGCTCATAAAGAAAAAATTTATGTTGAAAGTGAATATGGTATTGGTTCTGAATTTTCATTTACCTTAGAAAAAGCGAAGCCGAAACCGATACTTGAAACCGATAAAGAACTTGAAGTATAGAAGATTTTGTTACATAATCGGCAGTATTTTTCAGAAGTCGTAGTAGTAAAATGACCTTTTGAATGGGAATTATGGATCGTCCTCTGGTACTTAGCATTACACTTGTGAACGAATTTTTCAAATGAATTCTGGACCGTATTTCGAGGAGTTTTTTTTGTTTTAGTTATTGGGTTTATAGTGAGGATTTTAGGAGGTTTTATTTTAATAGAAGGTGAATTTTTGTCAATTCGATGTTTGTAGAATGCAAGTAATGTAACAAGTGTTGTTGGATTTTGCTTTATTTTTGTGAAAAATTTAAATTTATTGCTACCAATGTATAAGACGCATTTTAGAAGAATTGCTTTGTTACTTATTGTGATATTGTTTTCATGCTCATTTTCTATTCCTAAACGGATCACCATAAAAGGATCTGATACAATGGTGATTTTGTCACAAAAGTGGGCCGAAGTCTTCATGAAGAAAAACCCTGGGATTTACATTCAAGTAACAGGAGGTGGATCCGGAGTAGGTATTGCTGCTTTAATCAATGGGTCTACAGTGATCGCCAATTCAAGTAGGCCAATAAGTCAAGAAGAAATCGAGAAAATAAAATCAAAATACAACAATAATAGCATTCAAATTGCCTGTGCAAAAGATGGATTGTCCGTTTATTTGAATAATGCGAATCCAGTCAATGAATTAACGATTGCTCAATTAGCGGCTATTTTTTCTGGGGAAATCACCAATTGGAAACAAGTAGGAGGTATAGATGCCAAAATTCAATTGTACGGAAGAGAAAGTAGTTCGGGTACCTTCGAGTTTTTTAAAGATCATGTGGTAAAAACAGATTTCGCACGTAGTTGTCAAACTTTACCTGGTACCGCCGCGATTGTGAATGCCGTAAAAAAAGACAAGTTTGGAATAGGTTATGGTGGAGCAGCTTATGCAGATGGCGTAAAAGATTGTAAAGTAAAAAAAGACGCTAAGAGTAGGGGTATTTTGCCTTCTGAGGCCACCATTAAAAATAAAACCTATCCCATCTCAAGATATCTTTTTATGTATTTAAAAGAAAAACCGACCGGTGACACCAAAAAATTTATAGATTGGATTTTGAGTGCCGAAGGGCAAAATATTATTTTAGAAGTTGGCTATTACCCTTTGAAATAAACACAACGCTAAACTTCCTTCAATTATTGTAGGAAGTTTTTTTTAACGCAACAGCAACTATATGGATCCTTCCTATCTCCCCGCGTTTACCAAAGAGCAGCTAAAAAAACAATTCCGATGGTCTGAGTTTTTAGCCGAAAAGATAATTTCTAGTGTAGCTTTTCTATCCATTGCTATTATTTTCTTGATTTTTATTTTTGTTTTCAAGGAATCCTTGCCGCTTTTTAGTTCAACTAAAAAAGTTGAGAAAACCGAAGTAAAAGCCACTACATTACAACCCGAAACCTATGGCGGAGCCACTGAAGATTTAGCGCCCGAAACCTACGGAGCACCTTTAGAAGATTTGTCTCCAACAGAAGCAGCGTCGACCGATTTACAGCCAGAAACTTATGGCGAACCTATAGAAGAACTGGCCGTTGAAAATCAGGGAGAAACTAAATTAGCCAAACCCAATCAAGAAGGGGCTGATAAAACGTGGAGTACGTTTGCTTCAGCAGAATGGGTGCCCGTATCCTACAATCCACGTTTTGGTTTGATTTCTTTATTGGTCGGAACATTAAAAGTGACCCTTATTGCTATGCTGATAGCAGGTCCTTTGGCCATTTTGGCGGCAATTTATACTTCTTGTTTTGCCACCAAGCGAAGAAAAGAAATCATTAAACCTATTATAGAAATGTTAGCCGCTTTTCCGTCTGTGGTGATTGGTTTTTTTGCGTTGATGGTGTTGGCAACTTTTTTTCAAGATGTTTTTGGGTATGACTCTCGTTTGAATGCATTTGTCGGGGGTGTAGCGATGGCATTGGCCGCTATACCAATTATCTATACTATTTCTGAAGACGCGCTTTCGGCAGTTCCAAAAACGTTTACCGAAGCCAGTTTGGCCTTAGGCGCTAGTAAATCGCAAACGGCCTTTTTGGTGACTTTACCAGCAGCAACTCCAGGAATTTTCGCAGCCTTATTATTGGGTGTTGGTCGTGTGTTTGGTGAAACTATGATTGCTTTGATGGCGACGGGTAATGCCGCTTTGCTATCGGCGAATCCGTTTGAAAGTGTGCGTACTTTTGCCGCTACCATTGGTTCTGAAATGGCTGAAACGGTATTTGGTGAAACCCATTATAGCGTTTTGTTTTTTATTGGATCGCTGCTTTTTATTTTCTCTTTTGGGTTGAATGCGATTGCAGAGTTTTATGTAAAAGGAAAATTGATCAAAAAATTTCAAGGAAAATAAAGTATGGAGACTTCTACAAACGAAATACAGCATCCTTTTTTGAGCACTGGTAACCAAAAAGGAGATTTAAAAGGAAAAGCTGTTGTTGGGATTACCCAATTGGCTGTTCTTTTAATCATCGCTATTTTATTTATTATTTTAGGTATCATAGTGTATGAGGGAAGATCTAAATTTTCTTGGGAGTTTATTTCTTCTTTTCCTACCAATGGAATGACCGAAGGTGGAATTTTTCCCGCCTTGATTGGAACTTTTATTTTAGTAATTGTAATGTCGATTGCAGCGGTGCCATTTGGAACCATTACCGCTTTGTATTTGACAGAGTACGCGAGTGAGCATTCAAAATTTGCTGCTGCGGTTCGTTTTTCCATTCGTACTTTGGCGGTGGTGCCTTCAATTATTTTTGGGTTGTTTGGATTGGGCTTTTTTATTCAATTTGTAGGTACGGGTGCTGATACCGTTTTTAACGGAGGGCAATTGCGTTGGGGACAACCTAATATTTTATGGGCGAGTTTGACAATGTCTTTATTAACCCTTCCGGTAATCATTGTGTCGGTGGAAGAAGCGTTAAAAACCATCCCAAGAGAATTGCGTGAAGCGAGTTTGGCTTTGGGCGCTACGAAATGGGAAACCATCAAAAATGTAGTGTTGCCAGGTTCTGTCTCTGGAATTATGACCGGTACTATTTTGGCTGTGAGTCGTGGTGCTGGAGAGGTAGCGCCGATTTTGTTTACAGGTGCGGCATACTACTTAGCATCACTACCGGGTTCTTTGAGTGATCAGTTTATGAATTTAGGGTATCATATTTATATTATGTCTACGCAATCTTCGGATGTGGAGAAAACGATGCCTATACAATTTGCTACGACTTTGGTCTTGTTGATTTTGACGTTGTCACTGAATTTAGTAGCGGTATTGATAAGATCTAGAATTAGAAGAAGGGCGAAAGAGTAATGTTTTTTGCGTGAGGGATAGGAACCAATGTCATTAAGTTAAGCGTTTTTTTTGTCATTCTGAGGAACGAAGAATCACATAATGTGAACAGCTTGTGTGATTCCTCCTTCGTCGGAATGACAAAATCGAGAGTCTTTTTTCTTAACTTAATGGCATTGGGATAGGAGCAAAGTACCGAAGTACTGCGTATAGCCCGACCGCAGTTGCGAAAGGCGCAAACTAACGGGTTGCTGAAGGAAGCCTTTTGCAAATGGGGTCACGCCCAACTTATATTTTAAATGCCTTATTTTAAAAATTTGAAGTAAAGATTATTATGAAAGATATAAAAATACAGGTAGAAGACTTGTCGTTGTATTATGGGGAGAAGAAAGCGTTGAATGGGATTTCTTTGCAAATTCCTTCGAACAAAGTTACCGCTTTGATCGGTCCTTCGGGTTGTGGAAAATCGACTTTTTTGAGATGTATTAATAGGATGAATGACTTGATTCCAGGCGTTAAAATTACTGGAGAAATGCTGGTGGAAGGTGTTGATATTTATGATAAGGATGTAGATGTGGTTAATATTAGAAAGAAAATTGGAATGGTTTTTCAAAAATCAAATCCTTTTCCGAAGTCTGTTTATGAAAATGTCGCATATGGTCCTAAAATTAATGGCATTAAAAACAAGGCGCAGTTGGACGAAATCGTTGAGATTTCCTTGCGAAAGGCGGCAATTTGGGAGGAATTAAAAGATCGTTTAACCGAGTCGGCTTTGGGACTTTCTGGTGGTCAACAACAGCGATTGTGTATTGCTAGAACTTTGGCGGTGAGCCCAGATATTATTTTGATGGATGAACCAGCTAGTGCGCTTGATCCTATTTCTACTTCAAAAATTGAAGAATTGGTTCACGAATTGAAAGAGCAGTACACCATAATTATTGTGACCCACAATATGCAACAAGCGGCAAGAACGAGTGATCATACCGCATTTTTCTATATGGGTGAATTGATAGAAATGGGTAAAACTAGAGATATTTTCACTAAACCTGAGAAGAAACAAACCGAAGATTATATTACAGGAAGATTTGGGTAATTGTTTAACTGTTTAATCGGCAATTTGTTTAACCGATAATCGATTAACGTTTTAAACTAAAAAAATAGAGGATGACACATTTTGAAATAGAATTAACAAAATTAAGAGACATCATCACCAAGATTGGTGTTTTGGCTGAAACGCAAGTTGGGGAAGCTGTAAAAGCTATTTTATCTGAACCGATTGAGGGCAAAGAAGTCAAAAAAACGGAACATAAAATTGATAAATTGGATGTAAAAATCGAGGAGATTTGTCAAAATATTTTTGCGTTGCATCAACCAGTAGCCTCAGATTTGAGGTTTATAATGTCGGCTATGCAAATTAGTAATGAGATAGAACGTATAGGTGATTTGTCAATAAGTATTATCAAGAAAACCAAGAGTATCAAAGACAAACACGATTTGATTGCTAAGTTTGCGATTGAAGATTTGACGCGAGAAATCGTTCAAGTTGTTGTTAAAACCAATGCTTGTTTTGTTACTAAAGATGAAAGTATTATTGGGGAAATTTTTGTTTTGAACAAAGCTATCAAATACAAAATAGATGACACTGTTCATCAAATCATCAGCGAAATGAAATCCAATTCGAAAGTAGTAGTTTCTGGAACGAATTTGGTGATGGTGTTGAAACATTTAGAACGTATTTCTGAGCATTGCACCAATGTAGCCGAATCTGTTTATTTTATGGTTCACGCTAAGATTATCAAACACGAGAAATTTGATCTTTCAGGAGAAGAGTAGTTTCTTAAATTGTAAAGGCATATAAGAAAAAGAAATTTGCTAAGGCAAAATGGATGCTTCTTCTATGCCTTATTCTTTTTTAATGGGTTGAAAAACCTCAAAAAGTTCCTCCCAATCTATCGTGGTATTCATTTCTGAAAGGCCTTTGTAATCGGCAATTTTTGACAGCATTTCAATGGTGAAATCTTCTTGATTGGCAAACGGAACGATGCGTTCTTGGTCTAGTTTGACTGCCAAATACTCTTGTTCGTATTGGCCGGGAGTGGGAATAAAAAAGGCTTTTTTGCCTAGTTTTACCAAATCCATAATGGTAGTATAGCCAGAGCGACAAAGGATGCGTTCACTTTCGTTGAAGGTTTGTTCCAATTGGCGGGTATTCATAAAATTGTAAAATGTTACGTCGCCTACAATTTCTTTAACTTGTGTTTTCTCGATGATTCCTTTGATGAAAACCACTTTGCCTTTGAAGCGTTTTACCTCTTCGGTTAATTTTTCTTCTAGAATGCCTCTTTGAGGTTCTGGCCCCGAAAGAATAATCATCAAATCGTATAGTTTTGGACTCTCTTTTTTATGTAAGCGGCTTAGTGGACCAATGTAACGCACGGGAAAAGGTTTTCCGTTTAAGTGGCCCAAATCGCCTGTTAGGTTAGGTGTTCCAGCCACATCGGGGACCCAACACTGTTTGTATTTTTTAATGATGATTTGATGTAATTTGCTAGTAAACCAAGTAGTGTTTCCTGTCATTACATTCAATTGATGGGTAATAAAAACAGAAGGTACTTTGGCGCTAAACACACCTAAGCGATTATCCGAAATGATGCCATCTATTTCGTATTTGGTGACCCATTTTTGCACTAATTTTTTCTCTTCTCTGATGGCTTCAATCATTCGTGGTAAACTTTGAATGAGTTTCCATTTGAAGTTTTTGCCGTTTTTTGCATATTCTATTTGATAAGAAGGTAAGACCAACATTTGGATGTATGGAAACTCTTTTTTCAACAATTCGAGTGCTATACCATCCGAGGCGATGATGGGCGTAAAATTGTTTTCTTGTAAAGCTTTAATGATTGGAATACAACGGGTGGCGTGGCCTAAGCCCCAGTTTAATGGCGCAATGAGTATCGTTTTTGAACTTGAATCCAATGTCATTTACTATCGAATTAGGAATGTATATCCCGCGCAAGGTAGCAATAGTTCTATTTTGTTAAGTTTATAAACTATTATGAAAAGTTTAATTTAACAACTGTTTATATGAAAAAAGGCTTTCTGTAAAAAGAAAGCCTTTGAAATACTGTGATTTACGAGAAAAACTAGTTTTCGATATAGGTTTTATTCCCGTTTTTGTTGATGTAATATCTTCCGCCTCTAGGACCTGTATATACTTTTTTCCCGTTGTATTCACCGGTTACTTTGTCTGGAGTTTTTGGTGCTTTTTCGGTGGTTTCTTTTACTTTAACTTCGGCTGATTTTTTGGTGGCAGTAGTTTCTTTTTTTGCTTTGGTAGTTTTTTCGGTTTTGGCTGCTGCGGTGGCTTTTTTAGCTTCTTTTTCAACGGTTTCTTTTTCGGCGGCGGCTTTTTTGGCAGCTATAGTTGCTTTTCTTTTTTCGTTAGCGGCTTGTTGTTTGGCAGCTTTAGCTTCAGCTTCTTTGGCTTCGGCTTCTTTTTTGGCGGCTATGGTTGCTTTTCGTTTTTCGTTGGCTGCTTTTTGTTTGGCTTCTTTTTCGGCAGCAGAAAGTTCGGTTTTAGCTTGGGTAGTTTTCTTTTTGGTAGCTGTTTCTTGAGCGAAAATGGTGTTGGACGCGATAAACAAGAAACATAAAATCAGTATTCTTTTCATAGTTTTGGTTTTTTTAAATTAATGGAATACTAAAACTACTAATTATTTTTCGGAATTAGATATAAAGTTCTAAAAATCTTAGTGTTACTGTTGGCAAGAATGCCTCAATTTTGCTTTTAGTCCTGATAGGAACGGCATCCTCTTGCCTTGTCCTTAAAACAAGACAAGAGATATAGTGGATAGCAGGAATCCCTGATGGCTGAAAAAGCCTTTTGTTGGCTCTCCTGATTATTTAATTTTTAACATATAAGTCAAGTAAGTTTAATCGTTTTAAGGTTTAAGAGTTTAATCGTTTAAAAGTCCATTATTCTTTGCGAACATTGCGCAATTTGGGTTCTTATATGCCCTTCAATTCCTTATATGGTTCAAAAAAGTCAATAAAAAACTTGAATGACTTATATGTTATAACAATTTATAGCTGTTATTTGTAGTGTTTTATTTTTAACATATAAGTCAAATAAGTTTGAAAATTTTGAGGATATCACTTTGTGAAGTAGTGGATATAAGTTCATAAAAGTTGAGGCTATTGTTTTCAAGTTTCTCTGACTTTGCTTAATTGGACTGCTATTTTTGCTTGTTTTTTTCCAAATAAAACTTGAATGACTTATATGTTATAACAATTTATAGCTGTCCTAAAAATAAGCTCTTAACTGTACATTTCCGGTGTGGATGGCTGCGCTGGTTTCGCTTTTTCGGCCTTGGTAGTTGAAATTAATGTCGAGAAATTGGGTGATGTTTTTTTGCAATAACACACGCCAAGTCAGGTTTTGACCGGTTTGTAAGCCTTCGAGCATTTGGAAACCTACGGCAGATTGTGCATTACCATCGAATTGATTTTGATAAAAAGAGAGTTCGCCGTTGAGGGTAAATTTGGCATTGCGCGCATAACTGAAGGCGGTTCCCAATCGGTTTTGTTGCAGGGTTTCGGCTTGAGCAAGTTGGTTTTCTTTGTGTTGGAATTCATAAAACAATTCCCAACTGGCGTTTTTAGAAAACAAATAGCTGATTTTTGGAGCGATTTGATAGCCTTTGATGTCGAAGTTTTTCTCAGCATAATTTTCGGAAACCACGGCGGTCTCCAATGTTTTGGTAAAGAAGTTCAACAACCAACTTTTTTGAAACAAATGTTGGTATTGCAGTTGGTGCGAGGCATTGCTGTTTTCCTGTGAGCCATTGGACAATAAACTCTTGGACTTGTTTTGCAAATAGGTGTAAGTGACCGAGTGTTTTTGTTTGCCTCGATTGAAAAATAAGCTGTTTCTGAATACAGAGTTGAGTCCCAAAACATCGTCCTTCGGGCTTCCAAACGGATTCAAATCGAAGTTCCCGCCTTCGTTTTTAATTTTTCGGTCCATAATAAACGAGGTTTGGTTGTAGAAATAGGAGGCTATTTTTTTGAACCCTTTTTCGTTTTGCCATTGGTTTGGGTTAATAATTAGGGATTGCGAAAACTTATTTTGATGGGTTTTGATAAAGATTTGGTTAGGCAAAAACACGCGAATGTATTTGGCCAAATCAGGATAAGGTGCGATTTCGAATTCTTGTAATTCTTGGATACCGTTGCCGTTGTAATCGTTCCAAGCGTACACTCCTTGCCCCGCATTGACTTCTAAAAAGGTAAATTCTTGTTGGGCAATCGAACCCGAATTGGTTTCATAGGCCGTGGTGCTTTGTACCAATTGTTTCCAAAAACGGTCGTTGTAGACCACTCTCGAATTGAGTGAAGGCTCTTTTTGTGCCGAGTTATTGGTGTATTCCAAGACACGATAATTGGCAAAAACAGACAAATCGCTTTTGACAGTTTGAAAAACTTTCGATTTTAAGCTAAAGGTTTGCGAATGGTTGACGCGTTGTAACACGCCATTTTGAATACTATCGTTGACTCTTTGCAAATATCCCAAAGCCACGAAAACTTTGGTGCTATCGCCGCGACCTGCAAATCCTCCTATCTCTGAAAAACGCTGGCTGATGGGCGTGAAGGTTTGGGTACTTTTGATTTTCTCTTGGTTGTCTTCTAAACGGAAAGTAGCACCCACCCAATTTTTCTTTTTGTGAAAACGGACTTGGGTTTGTTGGCGAACAAAATTTGAAGTGCTCAACAAATTATCACTTTTGAGTACGCTGGTTTGGTTTTGAAAACGCCAATTCGGAAGCTGGAAGTGCGCCATTATGCGGTGTTTTTGCCCAGAAAAAGAATCGGTAAAATCTAATTTTTCCAGTTGATAAGACGCATTGCCTTTTAGCGCTCCTTTGTAGTTTGGGTTCCATTCGCTTTGGATTCCTGCAGTCCAGAAGCTTTGATTACCAGTGGTTGTGGTGCCCAAATTCCAATCTCGATTGAATTCGATGTTGAACAATCGTTCTACGGTTTTGAAGCTTTCGGCTATGTATTGGTAATTGCCTATGAAATCCAAATTCCATTTTCCGGTAAACAAACGTTGCTTGGTGTTGAGTTTTGCAGCTAATCCTTTGTTTTGATTGTCATCAAGACTCGAGAACAAGTTTTGGTCGTTGTTGCTCACGCCAATTTCAAAATCAGTACTGCTTTTTTCATTCGGCTGATATTGCCCTAAAAATGTAGCGATTTGTATTTTTTTGGGAGCAATGAGCGGAATCGTTGGCTCATATTCTCCTTGTAAAATCCCGTTGATGGGCGCTATGTATTCGTAAATTCGGCCAATTGCTCCGGAGTTTTTTAGAATATAATTTCCTTGATTTGGTCCTGTTTTACTGAAGCGAACATTGTACAAAACAGCTTGGTCGTTGGTTGAAAATTCAAAGTATTCAATACCATTGACACTTTTTTTCTCATACAAGATTTTATTTTCAGAATACGAATCTTCATAGGCCGATGGCGCATTCATTTTGCTTGGGTCGTTGCCCGCATTTTGTAAAATGGCAACTTGTTCTTTGGACAAACTTTGTTGCACGGGTTGGTTTTTCAAGTCGCTTTCTGAATACAAATAACTACCAAAACTCCAGTTTTTGTTTTGGTGCAGTCCACCTCCATAGCTTACAATTCGGGTGTAGTTTTGGTCTGTAAATTGGTATTCGACTACAATTCGCATTTCGGAAGTGATGGTGAATAAAGGCGTAAAGACCAACTCACCCGCGTTGTAATCCATCACATAATCGTTGTTCTCTCCACGTTTTAGCAAATTGCCATTGACATACACACGCTCTGAACCCGAAACGATCAATACGTAGGCTTCTTCATTATTGCCTTTGAGTTTATAAGGACCTTGATTGCCCTCTTGACCAATAAATGCACTTCTGGCATATTGTCCTCTGACCAAACCAACAGCAGCCTCGATTTTGGTATGTTTTTCGGTGTTGCTCCAATCGAATTGGGTGCTCAAACCTTGTACTTTTTTGTTGAAATTCATAAACTGAGACGTTCGATTTTCTAAAAATAAATCGCCTCCGCGGACTCTCCAATCCTTGCTGTACAATTCCATAAAAATATTATCAAACTGATCCAGTCTTTGCGAATAGCCTCCGTCTTGTAGCGGAATATTACTGTCTTGAATCGAGGCGCTAATACTGACTTTGTCGGAGAGTTTACCGCTGATTTGCAGATCCAAATTCGAGTTGAGCACCGCGTTTTGATTGTTACCCACCGTAACTCCTCGCGTGATGCTTCCAGAGGTATTGAGCCCATCAAAAGGTGTTGTTTTTTTAGGATTCGTTTCTGCCATTTGATATAAAGTACCCTTCAGCGCTTCGTTGTTAACCACTAGACTATCCGAGTAGACTTGGTAGGTTTTGGTTAAAAAATCGGGGTACTTTAGGTACTGAGCCGTTAGTTCTTCGGCGGTAAGTGTCGAAATAGATTGTAACAGCAAATAGCCTTTTTCAAAATTCACGCTGTAGTTTGTGGTGGGAAGTGTCTCTTTATTGTCGGTTGTAATTTTAAAAAAACTCGGATTGATACTGGTTTTTTCTAGCCAAATGGTATCTGTCGTGATTCGGACTTGTTTAGTGCGATAGGACGACTGATTTTCCTGCGCGTATACGCCAGAAAGCCAAAAGAAGACTCCAAGAAACACAATTTTATTCCACATAGTTACGATAACGTCCAATGTTCAAAAGTAGTATTTAATAGTGAATAGTGGTAGGGAATAATAATTTGATGGATTGTGGTTTAAGTAGTGATAATTTTAATTGTATTTTTATAGATAGTGAATTCTAGAATTCTTTATAGGATTGCTAGCACTATTCAATTTGTACAATGCGTTACATTGAGAAAAATAGAAAATAAATAATTGATTTATAATTAGATATAATAATTAAAAAAAGTAAGGAAATGAAAAGAGTAACAGGAATTGGTGGTGTTTTCTTCAAATGTAAAGACCCACAAAAAGTAACAGAATGGTATCGAAAGCATCTTGGTTTAGCTACCAATCCTTATGGAGCCACATTTGAATGGCTAGAAAGTGAAGAAAGTACCAAAAAGGGTATAACTCAGTGGTCACCGTTTCCAGAAGAGACCAACTATTTTGAACCTTCTACTAAAGATTTTATGATCAATTATCGAGTAGAAAACTTGGAACGATTGGTTGAAGAATTAAGAAAAGAAGGAGTGACAATTTTGGATGTAATTGAAACTTATGATTATGGTAAATTTGTTCACATTTTAGATTCGGAAGGGAATAAAGTAGAATTGTGGGAACCAATTGGCTAGTTACTATATTTATCTACTTCAAAATTATGGCACATCCTAAAAATTATGAACGCGTTTTTGCAATGACTTTTGCGAGTGTTTATCCGCATTATTTAACCAAGGTCCTCAAAAAAAATCGCTCCCAAGAAGAGCTTGATGCAATTATTTGTTGGCTAACAGGGTATACACCACAAGCCTTGCAACGCCAAATGGAAACGAAAGTAGATTTTGAAACTTTTTTTGCCCAAGCGCCTCAATTGCATCCCAATGCTAGCCAAATTACAGGAGTGATTTGTGGTTATCGGGTTGAAGACATCGAACATCCGTTGATGCAGAAAATCCGCTATTTAGATAAATTGGTCGACGAACTAGCTAAAGGAAAAGCTATGGAGAAGATTTTGAGGAGTTAGCAAGCGAGCTGTTTTGTAATTAATGCGATTTATTTTCAATAAAAAAAAGACCATTTTAAAACTGCTTTAAAATGGTCTTTCTTGTTTTTATAAAGTCTCTTTGGTGATGATTTGCATCGTTTCACGACTGACTTGTTTGAGTAGGACTAGCTTATTTTCTTCTACCAGTTTAGCGGCTTGATCGTTAAAATGACGAATGGTATACAAAGTCACATCTTCGTTAAATTCAACTTTGAATTTTTTAGATAAAATACTATTCAATTCTGTGAAATTTTCAAATTTGTCCTCTACACAAACGGAGAAACTAATGGCCGAGTTTTGAATCAAGTTCACTTTGATTTTGTACTTATGGAACAAGGCAAAGATTTCACTAATGTTTTCCTCCATAATAAAAGAAAAGTCAATAGACGAGAGCGAAATCATCAATTGGTTGCGTTTTACAATAAAACAAGGCAATTGAGGTTCTAAATCAGCTCCTTTAGAGACAGAAGTCCCTTTCAATAAAGGATTTATAAAGGATTTTACATATAATGGGATTTCCTTTTTTTGTAAAGGTTGTAAGGTTTTCGGGTGAATTACCGTGGCGCCGTAAAAAGCTAGTTCAATCGCTTCACGATACGAAATCTGATTTAGTAAACTCGCATTTTCAAAATACCTTGGGTCGGCATTCATCACTCCTGGAACGTCTTTCCAAATCGTTACACTCTCCGCATTCAAGCAATACGCAAAAATAGCCGCAGTATAATCCGATCCTTCTCTTCCTAAAGTGGTTGTGAAATGATTTTCATCCGATCCTAAAAATCCTTGGGTGATATTCAAGGTTTTGGTCTTGACGGTTTTGGTAATATTCACTTTGGTTTGCTCCCAATCTACTTCGGCATCACGATAGTTAGCATTGGTTTTAATCAAATTGCGAACATCTACCCATTGTGTCTCGATTTCCATATAGTTCATGAAATAACTCAAAATAGTAGTCGAAATCAATTCTCCAAAACTCACCACCTGATCATACACAAAGTTGTAATTAGGAGACTTGTTGTGCGCTAAGAAGTATTCTAATTCGGCAAACAACAAGTTTACTGCGCTAAAAACAGGATTATTTTCGTTTTCAAACAAATCCAAAATGATTTGGTTGTGGTACTTTTTTACTTCTTGAACCGACGAATTTAATTCTGGCGATTTGTCAAAGTAATTTTTGATCACGACTTCTAATGCGTTCGTCGTTTTTCCCATGGCCGAAACCACCAATAAAACATCATCATATCCCACAGTTTTTAATACGTGGTGTACATTTTTTATCCCTTCCGCATCTTTTACAGAAGCTCCTCCAAATTTAAAAACTCTCATGCTATCATCTTAAATTGTAAATCAGTCTTTTGCCCTATTCAATAGTACAGTAAGACGTATGTTTTGGTTATTTATTTTTTTCTAAAAAGGCATCAATCCCGTTTTGATCCATTTGTACTACGCTCCAATCGTACAAAACTTTGGCGCCTGAATTCTCATAGAAAGCAATAGCAGGGGTGTTCCAGTCCAAAACATTCCATTCGATTCTTCTCACGCCATCGGTTTTACCTTGCTCCATTATGGCCGCGTAAAGTGCAGAGCCAAGACCAGTCCCACGCATGCTTTCTTTCACCACCAAATCTTCTAGATGAATCGTTTTCCCTTTCCAAGTAGAATAGCGATAATAATATAAAGCGATGCCTACAATCTCTTGCTCCTTTTCAGCAACAAAAACAGAAAACAAAGGATTTTCACCAAAACCATCTCTGATCAAATCCGCCTCAGTAATCACAACTGCTTCCGGCTCTTTTTCAAATACAGCGAGTTCTTTTATTAATGCTAAAACACCTTGCATGTCAGTAGCTTCTCCTTTTCGTATTGTCATCATTTTTGATATTTAGTTTCTAAATTGTCTAAAAACACCGCTAAAAATACATTTTTTTTGTCAATTTAATCGCAAAGATACAATAGTGTTGAACTAAGTAAATAATATTGAATTCATTTTCACAAAAAAACCGATATTTGTTACCTCAAACTAACTACAACGATTTCGTAATGGAAGAACGCAACAAAACCTTAGGTGAATTTATCATCGAAAAACAAAACCAATTTCAATACTCCTCAGGAGAGCTATCCCGAATCATCAACTCCATCCGCCTTGCAGCCAAAGTAGTGAACTACAAAGTAAACAAAGCCGGACTAGTAGATATTGTAGGGGCTGCAGGAGAACAAAACATTCAAGGCGAAGACCAACAAAAATTAGACGTCTATGCCAATGACATTTTTATTCAAACCCTAATCAATCGCGAAATTGTATGCGGTATCGCCTCCGAAGAAAACGACGATTTCATCACCGTAGAAGGTTCGGACAGCAGTCACAACAACAAATATGTCGTATTAATGGATCCTCTTGATGGCTCTTCTAATATTGATGTAAACGTGTCAGTAGGCACAATTTTTTCCGTGTACCGTCGCGTAACCCCCATCGGAACACCAGTAACCATCGAGGATTTCTTGCAGCCAGGCATCAATCAAGTCGCCGCAGGATATGTCATTTATGGCACCTCCACTATGCTCGTCTATACCACCGGACATGGCGTAAACGGATTTACCCTGAACCCCGCCATCGGAACCTTTTATTTGTCGCATCCTAACATGAAATACGCTCCTGATGGAAATATTTATTCCATCAACGAAGGGAATTATGTACACTTTCCACAAGGGGTAAAAGATTATATTAAATATTGCCAGCTCGAAGAAGGCGATCGCCCGTACACCTCACGTTATATCGGAAGTTTGGTTTCTGATTTTCACCGTAATATGATTAAAGGCGGAATTTATTTGTATCCTACCAGTTCCAAAGCGCCCAACGGAAAATTGCGATTGCTCTACGAATGCAATCCCATGGCTTTCCTCGCTGAGCAAGCTGGTGCCAAAGCATCGGATGGTTTTGGTCGCATCATGGAAATCCAGCCTACAGAGTTGCACCAACGAGTACCTTTCTTTTGCGGTAGCTACAATATGGTAGTAAAAGCCGAAGAATTTATGGCAAAAGCAAAAAATAATTAGAAGCGAAACATCAGGCATTTTCAGTAAACATGGGTTCCTGATCGCAGCGGTATCCTTTACTGCCGAACCCCGGCAGTAAAGGATACCGCTGCGATCAGGGCTATAAGAAAAACAATTCGCTTCTTTGTAAGCATAAAAAAACCGGTAGTTGTAAAAAGCCACCGGTTTTCTGTTTTAAAATATTTTTCACTAATGACTAATCACTAATCACTATTTATTCATATTCTTCATTTCAAAGATAAAAGTATCTAACTCTACTTTTTTATCAAGTAGAGTTAGTGCCTTATTTACAATATAACCCACATTTCCAGGAGTAAAGCCTAGCGCCAAACCAAAACGCACTAACAGTCGCTCTTGTTTATCGCCCAGTTGATGATCCACATGAACCATCCGACCCAAATCATACAATCTTTCTAGCCGCTCCACATACAAATAAGGTGGGTTAATATCATAGTTCAAGGGGTTTTTTAAAATTTCGTGGTACTCCTCGGCAGAGAAGTCCAAGCGAGAAGCCAGTTTGTCCAAAAAAGCTTGTTCTTCCGCAGAAGTATGGCCATCCGCTACCGCTACACGAACAATAGCTGAAAAATGACCTTTGTTGCGTTGTTTGAATTCGTTATCAAATAAATCTGAAATTGACATAATCGTTGTTTTTATGGTTGTATTAAAGATACGAATTTTTTTAAAAAAGTAGGAATAACGGGTTGAAATAATCTACTATGGGCTAGTAAAATTAGTAGTATCAAATACTTTATTCAACCTAAATCCCGAGAGAGATGAAAATTAATGCCTTTCAATTTTAAACTTTAAAAAAAAATTAGTGCATTCGTGGCCAATTTTCAAACAGCTCCTTTTCAAAAATTATTGTAAGTTTACGCACCCTTAATCAAATTTATACAATTACCTATGTCAGAATTTTGGATTTATTTTCAAATCGGTTTACGTCACGTTTTAGATATTCATGCCTATGATCATGTATTATTTTTAATCGCTTTAGCAGTACCCTATTCGTTCAATGATTGGAAACGCATCTTGTGGTTAGTTACCTTATTTACCTTAGGGCATACCATGGCATTATTTCTGTCAGTTTACGGTATTATCGCCATAAAAGTCAACGTTGTCGAGTTGTTGATCCCCATTACGATTTTGATTACTGCATTGTTTAATTTATTTACCGCTGGGAAGTCCAGCAAAAAAGAGAGTATTAATCTGGTGTTTTTCATCACTTTGTTCTTTGGAATCATTCACGGTTTAGGATTTTCTAATTATTTCAAGACGATTTTAGGCGGAACGGCCAATTCCAAATTATTACCGTTATGCGAATTCGCTATAGGAATCGAAGCAGCGCAGATTGCGGTAGTTTTTGTAGTTTTGGTACTGTCTTATATTGTACAAACAGTTTTTAGATTTTCAAAAAGAGATTGGACTTTGGTCATGTCTTCTTTTATAATCGGTGTAGTGCTTCCCATGATTGTTGAAAGTGAATTTTGGTTACGATAAAAATGAACGAAATAAAATTAAATAAATACGACAAAGCCTACTTACGAATCGCAAGAGAATGGAGTTTGTTGTCATACTGCAAACGCAAACAAGTGGGAGCCATCATTGTAAAAGACCGAATGATTATTTCGGATGGTTACAACGGCACGCCTTCAGGATTTGAAAATTGTTGCGAAGACGACGAAGGATTAACGCGTTGGGATGTACTACATGCCGAAGCGAATGCCATTCTCAAAGTAGCACGCTCAACACAGTCTTGCGAAGGAGCCACCTTGTACATCACGCTTTCTCCTTGTAAAGAATGCAGTAAGTTGATTCACCAATCTGGAATTAAAAGAGTGGTATACCAAAACGGATATCGTGATGATTCTGGAATACAATTTTTAATAAAAGCAGGCGTTGAGGTCATTCATGTGCCTAATCTCGAAGATTAAATGAAAATACACAACCACTATCTCCCGATTCTTTTGAGTGCGACTTTAGCACTTGGCGTAGGTATTGGCGGTTGGCTCAATGTTCCAAGAAATCCAGGAGGGATAGCCTCTAATGCTTCCAAATCAAAGTTGAATGCTTTGATTGATTTCATCAATAATGACTATGTAGACAAGGTCAATACGGATTCTATTGTGAATTTGACAGTAGACACTATTTTGGACAAGTTAGACCCGCATTCTGTTTATATTCCGCCGAGTGAACAAGCGCAAGTTGCTGAGAGTATGAAAGGTGATTTTGTAGGAATTGGGATCAATTTTTACATGTACAAAGACACCGTTGCGGTCATAAAACCTGTTGCTAATGGCCCTTCGGCAAAAGCAGGAATACAAGCAGGTGACCGATTACTATACGCCGGAAAAACCAAATTATTCGGACGACATTTGCCTAGTGATAGCCTTTTTGCAAAACTAAAAGGAACCGTAGGGTCTGATGTTGAAGTGACGGTGTTTAGAAAAATTACGCAGCAGAAATTGAAATTCAAAATAAAGAGAGCTATAATTCCGCTAAAAAGTGTTGACGTGGCTTTGATGTTGAATCCTACGGTGGGTTATATCAAAATCAACCGCTTTGCCGAAACTACCTTTGCCGAATTTAACTCTGGATTATCACAATTAAAAAAGCAAGGTGCGCAGACCCTAGTGTTAGATTTGCGTGACAATGGCGGAGGATATATGGAAGAAGCCATTGCAATAGCCGATCATTTTTTGAAAGAGAACGACTTGATTGTTTTTACCAAAAGTAAAAGTGGAACGATAGAAAAAACCTTCGCTACAGAAAAAGGGAATTTTGAATCGGGTAGATTATTCGTTTTAATCAACGAGAATAGTGCTTCTGCAAGCGAAATTCTGGCAGGTGCGATACAAGATAACGATCGCGGCACCATAGTTGGACGTCGTTCTTTTGGTAAAGGACTGGTGCAACGCGAAATGGATTTTAAAGACGGTTCTGCCGTGCGTTTGACAGTGGCGAGATATTATACTCCTTCGGGGCGTTCTATTCAAAAACCTTATGCTAAAGGGAATGCTGATTATTTTAAAGAATCAGAACATCGTTTTTTGAATGGCGAATTGTATCACAAAGACAGTATTAAGGTAGTAGATACTTTGAAATTCAAAACCAAAAAAGGCAAATTAGTCTATGGAGGTGGCGGAATCGTTCCAGATGTTTTTGTACCAATTAGTGCTGAAAAAGGAGAAGAAAGTACTTCTTTATTAGTGCAATCAGGTATGGTGGGGCATTTTGTTTTTGAAGTTTTAGATCAGAATCGCAAAGCGTTCCAAGGGCTGATTTTTAAGGAGTTTCAAGTACAATTCAATACTGAAAGGTATTTTAATTTATTCCAAAACTATCTCAAAGAGAACGGGTTGTTGCTACCTTTGGAAAAAAGTAAAGTAGCAGTGAATCAATATATCAAGGCCGAATTTGCCAGACAATTATTTGGGGAAGACTTTTTTTATCAAATTGTCTTGAAACAAGATGAGATGGTTAAAAAAGTGTTGACTAAAAAATAGCTTTACCGAATACTGTCGTGCGCATGCGTTTGTACACCGTTATTCCACAATGTAAGAATATCTGTTGCTACGGAGGCGCCACTTCCAGCTGCAATGGCTAGTTGACTTCTCCAACCTGCGAGTGTACCTATTACATAAATACCTTCTGTTACTTTGTGGTCTGTATTTCGCAATTGTATGCGTTGTTTCTCAGGCAAGGCTTTTTTATGAGGTTCCACAAAGTGCAGCAAGCCTTCAATCGCAAAGGTGTTAGCGGAACCAATGCCTACAACAAGGTTTCGGGCAGCATAGGTGTTTTTATTAGTGAAGACTTTAAAATCAGGATAATATCCTTCTATTTTTACTACTTTTTCATCAGGAATTTGTAGAATATGGGGATAAGTAGTGGCTAAATGCGAGTTGCTTTGTTTTAACAATTCACTTCCCAACGTACCTGCTGGAATCCCATAGGCATTATTAAACAAGGCTTCTTGTAGTGAAGAGGCTTTTTGATGGGTAAAAATTCCAATTTTTTTACTAGAAACAAAAGGTTTGTTTTGTCCAGAACCTAAAACCAAAGCGCAAGACATTCCTGAAACGCCACCGCCAATAATTAAAACATCAAACATTAATAATGGCCCTTTGTTTTTTCTTCTATTTTTTTAGAAATTCTGAAGATTAGAAGAATCAAAACCGCACAAAAAGAAGCGCCAACCCCAATAAGAGCGACAGCACTTTTCCCTTCTAAGGGTTGTGAAAAATCTAACATCGTAATGTTAAATATGATTAATGCAACAGCTAAAAAAATTAAAATAGAAGTAAAAATTTTCATGGTATTTTTATTTAATGTAACAACACTTTGATTATGAGTGACTAAAAAAGGGTGTTAAGGTATTATCTTTGTAAATTTATAGATTTTTTTTTTAGACAAACAAGGCTTTAACATTAGCGGCAAATAATTTAACAGCAATGGCCAAAAGTACTACTCCAAAAGTTTTTCGAACCACTCCAAGGCCATTTTTACCCAGCATTTTTTCAATCTTACCAGAGGATTTTAAAACGACATACACTAAAACAATATTTAATATAATTCCAGTTACAATATTTATGGTATGGAATTGGGAACGCAAAGACAGTAGTGTAGTCATCGTTCCTGCCCCTGCAATAAGTGGGAAAGCGATTGGAACTATTGAAGCAGAATTCGCCTCTTCGTCACGATACAAATGAATCCCTAATATCATTTCTAGTGCTAAAAAGAATAGTACAAAAGATCCTGCTACAGCAAAAGAATGAACATCAATTCCAATTAAGCTCAAAAATTCTTCTCCTATAAATAAAAAGACGATCATGATTAAACCCGCTACTAATGAAGCTTTTTCTGATTCAATATGACCGTGTTTGGCTCTTAAATTAATGATAATAGGAATAGAACCTACAATGTCAATAACAGCAAATAACACCATGCCTACGGTAGCTACTTCTCTCAAATTGAATTCTAACATATCCTTTTTTTGTGTTCAAAGGTAAAAATTTGTAGCTATTTTTGATGATTTATCGCAATAAAACGTTTTTCAGCATTAAATTTCTAGGTGTAGCCTAGTTTTGTACTATGATTCAATAGGATAGCGGTCCAATGTGTGGGCTTTTTTTGTGTCTGAAGGAAGGACAATTGTTAAAGAACAATTAAATAGAAATCGTGTGCTTGGGTTTGATTAACTTTGCCCAAAATTAAAAGCACTAGTCCATCATGTTTCAATTAGGAAAAACCATCGTATCCGAAGATATACTCGAAAAAGAATTTGTCTGCAATTTATCGGCTTGCAAAGGTGCTTGTTGTGTTGATGGTGATGCTGGAGCTCCTTTGAGTATTGAAGAAACTAAAATTCTGGAAACAATCTATCCTAAAGTAAAACCTTTTTTGCGTAAGCAGGGCATCGAAGCTATTGAGGCGCAAGGTACTTGGCTCAAAGGGACAGATGGTGATTTAGAAACACCGCTAATTGAAAATAAAGATTGTGCGTATGTTATTTTTGATGGATCAACAGCGCTTTGTGGCATCGAACAAGCTTACAATCAAGGAATAATTGATTGGAAAAAACCTGTTTCCTGCCATCTGTATCCCATCCGAGTGAAAGATTTTACTGATTTTGCAGCGGTCAATTATGATAAATGGGACATATGCGATGACGCTTGCTCTTTGGGCAAAGAACTCGAGGTTCCGGTGTACAAGTTTGTGAAAGAGGCGCTGATTAGACGCTTTGGTGAAAACTGGTACATGGAGCTTGAAAAAGTTGCCAACGATTTGAAAAAATAAGTTCAAAAAAATACTTTTTCCTCTTATAAGTGACTTTCTAAAATCTTATATTTTACGGCACTTCAGTGATTTTTGTAAATTTCAAATACCTAAAAATCAATCACTTATAAAATCAAAATTTTAAATTTTGAAACGATCCCTTTTGTTAAAAACTCAAAGGGATTGTGAATAAGTTTGGCTTTTAAAACACGTAATATTTCACAACCTTTGTAATCCCCAGATGGATTCAATTTCTCTAAAAAAAACAAAAAAAGAAACAATAAAATGTCACATTTAGAACCAATTTTACAAGAAAATAAAAATCGTTTCGTGATTTTTCCAATCAAGCATCATGATATTTGGGAATGGTATAAGAAAATGGAAGCCAGTTTTTGGACTGCAGAAGAAATAGATTTATCGCAAGACTTAAACGACTGGAATAATAAGCTAAGTGAAGATGAGAAATATTTTATCAAACACATTTTAGCTTTTTTTGCAGCTTCTGACGGTATTGTAAATGAAAATTTAGCTGAAAATTTTGTAAATGAAGTGCAATATGCTGAAGCTAAGTTTTTCTACGGTTTCCAAATCATGATGGAAAATATTCATAGCGAAACCTATTCTTTATTAATCGATACCTATGTAAAAGATGAAATAGAGAAAAACGAGTTGTTTACTGCAATCGAAGTTTTTCCAGCCATCAAGAAAAAAGCAGATTGGGCTTTAAAATGGATCGAATCCGATTCATTTGCTGAACGATTGATTGCTTTTGCTGCTGTAGAAGGAATCTTCTTTTCTGGAAGTTTTTGTTCTATTTTTTGGTTAAAAAAGCGTGGCTTAATGCCAGGATTGACATTTTCTAACGAGTTGATTTCTCGTGATGAAGGCGTTCATTGTGATTTTGCCGTGCACTTGCATAATCATCATTTGATTAATAAAGTGCCTAAAGAGCGTATTAGAGCAATTCTTGTAGATGCCTTAACTATTGAAAGAGAGTTTATCACTGAATCCCTTCCAGTAAGTTTGATTGGAATGAATGCAGGTTTAATGACACAATATTTAGAATTCGTAACCGATCGTTTATTGGTTGAGTTAGGTTGCGAAAGAGAATACAATACCACCAATCCTTTTGATTTCATGGACATGATTTCATTGCAAGGAAAAACCAATTTCTTTGAGAAAAAAGTAGCAGAATATCAAAAAGCAGGCGTGATGAACACGGATAGTGACGCGCAAAAGATTTCATTCGACGCTGATTTTTAATTTTTTTTTTCACCGCAAAGACGCAAAGTCACAAAGATTATTAGGGTTACTTTTTTTAGCTTTCTAAATACTTTACGCCTTTGCGCTTTGGTTTATTTTAGATTTTTTTTTCACCGCAAAGTCACAAAGATTAAATGGTTGCTTTTTTTAGTTTTCTAAAAATTTTGCGCCATAGCGTCTTCGCGGTAAAATAGTAAAAACCGGGGATTAGCTTCCCAATTCCATGATTACAAATACCCTAAAATAGCAAAGGGATTTGCTGTTTTTTAAAACCAAAACTTATGTACGTAGTAAAAAGAGATGGCCACAAAGAGCCGGTAATGTTCGACAAAATCACAGATAGAATTAAAAAACTATGCTATGGTTTGAATGATTTAGTAGATGCTGTAAAAGTAGCCATGCGCGTAATCGAGGGCTTGTATGACGGTGTATCCACTTCAGAATTGGATAATTTAGCGGCAGAGACAGCTGCTTCTATGACCATTGCGCATCCGGATTATGCCCAATTAGCCGCTCGTATCGCGATATCTAATTTGCATAAAAACACCAACAAGTCGTTCTCCGAAACCATGAACGAAATGTACCATTATGTAAACCCAAGAAATGGTCAAAAAGCACCTTTGCTTTCAGATGAAGTACATCAAGTAATCATGGATAATGCGGCATTTCTGAATTCACACATTATCTATAATCGTGATTTTAACTATGATTATTTTGGTTTTAAAACCTTAGAACGTTCGTATTTGTTAAAAATAAATGGCAAAATTGTAGAACGCCCACAGCACATGTTGATGCGTGTTTCTGTTGGTATTCATTTGAACGATTTGGAATCGGTTATTGAAACCTACGACTTAATGTCTAAAAAATTCTTTACGCACGCTACGCCAACCTTGTTTAATGCGGGTACTCCAAAACCTCAAATGTCTTCTTGTTTCCTTTTGGCGATGCAAGACGATAGTATTGACGGAATTTACGATACGTTGAAACAAACCGCTAAAATTTCTCAATCTGCTGGAGGAATTGGACTTTCTATTCATAACGTGAGAGCTACAGGTTCATACATTCGTGGTACCAATGGAACGTCAAACGGAATTGTGCCTATGTTGCGTGTTTTTAACGACACGGCTCGTTATGTAGATCAAGGAGGAGGAAAGCGCAAAGGAAGTTTTGCCATTTATATTGAAACGTGGCATGCTGATATTTTTGAGTTCCTAGATTTAAAGAAAAACACAGGAAAAGAAGAAATGCGTGCCAGAGATTTATTCTTCGCGATGTGGACTTCGGATTTATTCATGAAACGTGTACAAGAAGACGCACACTGGACGTTGATGTGTCCTAACGAATGTCCAGGTTTATATGACGTATATGGCGATGAATTTGAAGCAATGTATTTGGACTACGAGAACAGAGGTAAAGGTAGAAAAACCATCAAAGCTAGAGAATTATGGGAGAAAATTCTAGAATCTCAAATCGAAACGGGCACGCCTTATATGTTATACAAAGACGCCGCTAACCGTAAATCGAATCAAAAAAATTTAGGAACGATTCGCTCTTCAAACTTGTGTACCGAAATTATGGAGTACACTTCTAAAGATGAAATCGCGGTATGTAACCTAGCTTCTATTTCTTTACCCATGTTCATTGAAAACGGAAAGTTTGACCATGAATTAATGTTCAATGTAACTAAAAGAGTAACTCGTAATTTGAATAAAGTAATTGATAGAAATTACTACCCAGTAAAAGAAGCTGAAAACTCTAACATGCGTCACCGTCCGGTAGGATTGGGTGTACAAGGTTTAGCCGATGCTTTTATCTTGCTTAGAATGCCTTTTACCAGCGATGAAGCAAAGAAATTGAATCAAGAAATTTTCGAAACCCTTTATTTTGCGGCCGTTACTGCCTCAATGGAAATGGCCAAAGAAGAAGGTCCTTATTCTACTTTCGAAGGTTCACCAATTTCTCAAGGGGAGTTTCAACACAATCTTTGGGGACTAAATGACGAAGAGTTGTCTGGAAGATGGGACTGGGCTGCTTTGAGAAAAGAAGTTATGCAACATGGTGTTAGAAATTCACTATTGGTTGCACCAATGCCAACAGCATCTACTTCTCAAATCTTAGGGAACAACGAAGCATTTGAACCTTACACTTCTAATATTTACACTAGACGTGTACTTTCTGGTGAGTTTATCGTAGTAAACAAACATTTATTGCATGACTTAGTAGAGCGTGGTCTATGGAATGAAACGTTGAAGCAAGAAATCATGAGACATAACGGATCGGTTCAAAATATTGATTCCATTCCGCAAGATTTAAAAGACTTGTACAAAACTGTTTGGGAAATGTCTATGAAAGACATTATTGATATGTCTCGTCAAAGAGGTTATTTTATTGACCAATCTCAATCACTGAACTTGTTTATGCAAGATGCTAATTACTCAAAGTTAACTTCTATGCATTTCTATGCTTGGCAATCAGGATTAAAAACAGGAATGTACTATTTGAGAACCAAAGCAGCAGTAGATGCTATTAAGTTCACGTTGAATAATGACAAAAAAGAAGAGGCAATTCCAGAAAGTAAACCTAAAGCAAGACCTTTGGAAGCGGTTGAAGTAGAAACGGTGGAGATGACTCCTGAAGAATACAGAGCCATGATCGAATTGGCCAAAAACGCAGGGCCAGACGACTGTGAAATGTGTGGGTCTTAAAAATTTTAAGAAAGAAAAAATGGAAATATTGTTTAGCAAAAAAAATATCGATGTAAAAAAAGAAATTGAAAAAAAAATTGAAAACGATATTGAAAAATTAACAATTATTACTGAAGAAAATATCATCTTGTACTATGATGATATTTTCAAAAAATTTGAATTAGAACCTTTGAATTTTGATATAGATAAGACTGTAATTGAATTTAATAAAAATAAGCCTGTTTCAGAATGTTTTTTAAAAACAAATGGAGTGGATTATGATGGTGATTTATTTTTCGGAACTATCTATTTATGTACAGATTTAGTGAGTGGTACTAAGAGTTTATTATTAAATAAACCCATTGATTTCAAAGTTAATCCCAATGTAAAAGGATATTTTGATAATAAAAATAAAATACATATTGAATTTCCGACATCAATCTACAATGTAGATTTAAAATTTAAAGAAGATATTGATAAATTCAATTTACAGAAAGGTGTTCTGAAAAATTACTTAGTTAATGGAATGAATGAAATTAATAAAGAAATCCCATATAAAAACACTGAAATTAAAGAGAAAATCCTTGAATTATTAAATGCAAAAAAAGAAAAATTAAGTGCAATTGAAGAAAGAAATAAACTTCTAAATTAATAAATCAGAAAAGCCATCAAAATAGATGGCTTTTTTAATCTAAAATTACATTATGAAATTAAATATTTTTCAAAAAATCACATTCCTAGTTTATATTTCAATAATCTTATTGGTTTTTGTTTTTTTTGTACCATATCACAATAATATTGTCCATTATAGTATTTTATTTTCTGGTGAAATAGTATTAACTAGATTTTTAATTTATTTAAGCATTCCAACAGTACTTGTTTTTTTTGTAAATAAGTACTTAGAAACAATGAATACATTGGAATTAACATATTATAAAAGTAAAGGTAAAAAAGAACTATGTTTTTTCTTCTTTTTTGCTTCAATTAACTTAGGAACAATATTTTTTTTATGTGTTACAAACGGTAAATATTTTTTAGATTTTAATTCGATAGAATCAAATTTTTATAATTTTGCTAATAATACTTACCCTTACAGTGAGTACAATAGTGATACATATAATTTAATTTTGTTAAAAAAGTATATAGATTATTGTATCAAAAACAATATTGTTTCTGTGTTTTTAATTTCTTTTTTTTTAATATATGTTATAAGACCTTTAATTTTAATTTTTAAAGAAATGTTGAATGAAGTAAGATAAATTTGTGCTAAAGCAAATTGAAATAGGTTTTTCCCTTTTAATGAAATTAGTATAAATTAACTGTTTCCAATAAGTAATTGACCATTCAAATAATTATTATAAATGAAAATCAAGGATTTTTCAAAATATAGTAATGCTGAAAAAATTGTTTTCGCAGAGCAATTATGGGATAGTATTGCTAAAAACGAATTAGAAATCTCTGATGAAATACAAAAAGAGTTGGATATTCGACTTCAAAATTTAGAAGAAGATAAATCTGAATTGTATTCATGGGAGTCCGTAAAATCGCATTTGAAAACGATTAGATAATGCGTGAGATTCAATTTACAAAAGAAGTATTATTTGATATTGAGACCGCTGTTTTTCACACCTCTCGCTCTCCAAAAAACTGGTCAAAAAGACTTGGTTTATAAGTTAAACCTTTTAACATTCCAATCCCCTTGAGTTTATTATATTTTACGGATCGAAGTAATGTCCTCCTTGAAGATGTTGTCTTTAATGAAGCCGTTTCACAACAAATTAATCAATTTTTGAAGGAGTATCAATTTCGAAAAGTACTCGAGCAATATGATTTACCTGTAGCCAATAAAATGCTGCTTTACGGCAAAACAGGTTGTGGTAAGACCATGACTGCCAAAGCCATTGCTAAAAAATTGGATAAAAAATTGATCATTGTTAATTTGTCAAGAATTGTTTCGTCTAAATTAGGAGAAACCTCCAAAAATATCGAAGGATTATTCAAAGAAGTGCAGTACGAAAGTGCGGTGTTGTTTTTTGATGAGTTCGATTCTTTAGGACAAATAAGGGATTATGACAACAAAGACAATACAGAGATGAAACGCGTGGTCAATTCCATTATTCAGTTAATTGATAGTTTTCCGAGTCATTCTGTTTTAATTGCTGCTACCAATCAAATTCAAATGATAGATGAAGCCTTAGTGCGACGCTTTGAATTGCAACTCGAGTTTACCGCACCCAACTCAGCCGTTTTAGATATCTATTATGACACCTTACTGCAAAAGTATCCCCCACAATTTCAAAAAATGGAGCGTTTGTATGACCTTACTTTTGCCGAGGCAAAAAATCATTTGCTCCAATCAGTGAAAAACAATGTGATTCAAGACGCTATTGTGAATCATACTCAGGATTTATCCGAATAGAAATATAAAACCAATCGTATTTGTATATTTGACAACTAATTATGCACAAAGTAAAATGAACTGGGAACAATTATTATCATTAAAACGTCAAGGCGACACAGGAAAGCGTTTGCGCATCGAACAAGATGAAACTCGTTTAGGGTTTGAAGTAGATTATGACCGAATCATTTTTTCGTCTGCTTTTAGAAGTTTGCAAGACAAAACTCAGGTAATTCCATTATCCAAAACCGATTTTGTGCATACCCGTTTGACCCATAGTCTAGAGGTTTCAGTGGTAGGACGTTCTTTAGGAAGATTGGTTGGAAAAAAAATAATCGAAAAATATCCATACTTACAAGATATTCATGGTTATCAAATGAATGATTTTGGAGCCATTGTTGCTGCGGCTTCTTTGGCTCACGACATTGGAAATCCCCCATTTGGACATTCTGGCGAAAAAGCAATTGGAGAGTATTTTTCAATTGGAAAAGGACAACACTATAAAAATCAATTGAGTCCCAAACAGTGGCAAGATTTAGTAGATTTTGAAGGTAATGCCAATGGTTTTTCGATGTTGAATAGTTCTCGTCCTGGAGTTGAGGGAGGGATCCGATTATCGTTTGCCACTTTAGGTGCTTTTATGAAATATCCAAAAGAAAGTTTGCCAAAAAAGCCTACCAAAAACATTGCTGACAAAAAATATGGTTTCTTTCAAACCGATAAAGATTTTTTTCAAGAAGTAGCTCAAGAAATGGGAATGATTCCCAATAAAAGCAATCCAGACGTTGGCTTCGAAAGACATCCTCTAGCTTATTTGGTCGAAGCTGCTGATGATATTTGTTATACCATTATTGATTTTGAAGACGGCATTAATTTGGGATTAATCTCAGAAGATTTTGCATTAGAATATTTAATCAAATTGGTAAAAGACAGTATTGATGCTTCTAAATATAAGACATTAGAAACGAAAGAAGACAGAATTAGCTACTTGCGTGCCTTGGCCATAGGAAGTTTGATACATGATGCCGTTAAAGTTTTTATTGAAAACGAAAACAGTATTTTGGAAGGCAATTTCCCTTTTGCTTTGATGGATAAAAGCAAATACAAAGCACAAATGGATGATATCATCAAAATCAGTGTCAAGAATATCTATCAGAGTAGAGAAGTTATAGAAAAGGAATTAGTGGGGTATCAAATTATACAAACCCTTTTGGATAAATTTATTGTAGCTTTCAATAATCAATTTGAAGGAAAAACTTCTAATTATGACCAATTGATTTTAAAAATGCTTCCAGAAAAGCACCAGCTAGAGAAGGAAAATCTCTACGAACGTTTGTTGCACATCTGTCATTATATTTCGATGTTGACAGATGGTAATGCGCTAAAAATATATGAAACTTTACAAGGAAGAAAGCAAAATTAGTAATTAAAATTCATAAGCTAATCCAACTCCTAAAACTTGTTTTAATTGCATTTTAGGCCCCTCAGTGATTTGAACGCCGTCAATTTCTTTTTTGTTTTTGATGTCATCGTCATAGATGATTTGAGTGCCTATATTAGCCTTTACGTATTTGTTTACCACTAATTCTAATTGAATATTCCAATCAATATCCACATTCCCAAAATGATTTAAATAATCGGAATACAATACCAAACGATTGTCTAGAATGATGTTTTTGAATATTTCTTTTTTAATTTGGTATTGCAACAAGAGTCCTAATTCTGTTTTGGTTTTTTTTCCTCTCCTGAGCATCACATCGTTTTCATCATAGATAGCTCCTTCTACACCAAAAGCGCCTTGATCAGCTAGTCTTTGATCCAAAACAAAGGTTTTTTTCATCGTAAAAGGTGAAATATAGTAGGAGTATTTTTTTTTCTTGTCTATATTTTCAGCACCTAATCCCATAAAAACATAGGCGGGAGCAAAAAAACGAGAGATAGCTACTTCTTTGTTTGGATAAGAATACCCGTCGGTAAATTGTGTGTTGAAGTTGTATTTTGCAGAATAATACCAATTCGTCAAAGTATCTCTGCGGTAACCAAAAGTGGAATTGATTTGTATCACATCATCTGTTTTACGTAATTCAATTCCGTCTTGTTTGTTGAGACCATAGCGAACAATTAATTCATTCTGCCATTTGAATTTTTCTCGCGTATATATTCTTGTGAAATTTCCTTTTATCAAGCCTGAAATGGAGCTTGTACCTCCTGCATTCCAATTTAAAAATGATATTTGGGTAATGTCAAATCCTAATCTATTTGTTTTTCTCCAATTTGAAATCCCTAGTGTATTAACAGACGTTTTTTTAATAATTGGTGCTTTTAATGGGGGAAGTGTTTTTGGAATTACAAAAGGTCTGAATGTCGGCTTTGATGTAGGGGTTAGTAATAACAAAGAATCTTTGGTATCTTCTGAAGTAGGAATTTCTTGGCTATAAATATGTAAAGAAAAGCTTAATAAAAAAAACAATAAGATAGGATGTTGTATAAATTTCATTATGAACTATTTAGTAATTGCAAATTAACTCAATTTGTAGGATGAAAAAAAATCTTTCAAACTTTTAACGTCAATTTTGCATTCTTGTTGTAATTCGTTCACAGATCCATGTTCTATGAAAAAATCAGGGATTCCTATTGTTTTAATTGGTTTTGAATAGCTGTTTTTTGCGGCAAATTCTAAAATAGCACTTCCAAATCCTCCTACCAAAACCCCTTCTTCAAGAGTGATGATGGTTTCAAATTGATTGAAAATAGCGTGAAGTAAGTTTTCATCCAAAGGTTTTATGAAGCCAAAATGATACTGTGCAAAAGCTGCTTTATTTTCCAAAGTCGCTATGGCTTTCGCTGCATTGTTGCCAATAGTTCCGGTTGAAAGAATCGCAATTGAAGTCCCTTTTTTTAGACATAGGGCTTTTCCGAACGGAATCTTTTGGTAAGGTGTTTGCCAATCGATAAATTCACCTCGTCCTCTAGGATAACGTATCGCTATAGGTTGGTCAATTCCTAATTGTACGGTGTATAAAATATTTTGTAATTCAATTTCGTTCAACGGAGCAAAAATGGTTAAATTTGGAATGCATCTTAAATACGCTAAGTCAAATACACCATGATGCGTAGCGCCGTCTTCGCCAACCAATCCTGCTCTATCTAAACAAAAGATAACAGGCAAGTTTTGTAAAGCCACATCATGTATGATCTGATCATAGGCTCTTTGCAAGAAAGTAGAATAGATGTTACAATACACAATCATGCCCTGCGTAGCCATTCCTGCGGCCAAGGTGACAGCATGTTGCTCAGCAATACCCACATCAAAAGCGCGTTCCGGTAATTCATCCATCATAAATTTAAGAGAACTTCCCGATGGCATGGCGGGTGTGATTCCGATGATTTTTTCATTCTTTCGCGCTAAATCCAAAAGGGTTAAACCAAAAACATCTTGGTATTTTGGAGGTAGGTTTTCATTAGATTTTACATGAATTTCACCTGTCGAAGCATCGAATTTCCCGGGAGCATGATAAATAACTTGGTTTTCTTCGGCTTGTTGTAATCCTTTGCCCTTGGTGGTAATTACATGCAAAAATTTGGGTCCTTTTATTTTTTGTAGGCGTTTCAATTCTTTAATAACAGCAAAAATATCATTGCCATCTATAGGACCTGAATAATCGAAATTTAGAGACCGAATCATATTATTCTGTCTTGGATTCTTTCCTTCTTTTACTGAGGTGAGATACTTTTTGAGTGCACCCACACTAGGATCAATCCCGATAGCGTTATCGTTTAAAACAACCAATAAATTTGCCTTTGTAACTCCCGCATGATTCAAGCCCTCAAATGCCATTCCGCTGGCAATTGAAGCATCACCAATCACGGCAATATGCTGTTTTTCGAAATCGCCTTTCAAATAAGAAGCAATCGCCATGCCTAAAGCTGCCGAAATAGAAGTAGAAGAGTGGCCTACGCCAAAGGTATCATACACACTTTCACTTCTTTTAGGAAAACCAGATATGCCTCCAAGTTGCCTGTTTGTATGAAAAACAGCCCTTCTTTCGGTTAGGATTTTATGTCCGTAAGCCTGATGACCTACATCCCAAACGAGTAAATCTTCGGGAGTATTAAAGACATAATGCAACGCAATAGTTAATTCGATTACACCTAAACTTGCGCCCAAATGTCCTTCTTTTACCGCCACAATAGCAATAATGAAATCACGTAACTCTTGCGCCAAAAAAGGGAGTTGTGCTTCATTGAGTAAGCGTAAATCAAAGGGAGAGTTGATATGTTCGAGTAATTTGGTTTTCATTTTTTATTAAAAAGCGAATTTACGGTTTTAAATTTAATTTTGGTTTTCAATAGTATGTACAAGTTCAATTTTCAACTGTTTACTTATTAAAAGTGGGGGTTACTAGATTTGAAGTGATTATTTTTGTGAATTACCTCAAAAAGTGAGTTTTTTAGCAGGGTATTCTCATTAACCCAGATTCCGCATTAGAAATCTACTACAACTAAATTACGTCACCATTTTAAATTTTTTAGGGGAGTTCAGTGAATGAATTTCATTTGTTTTTAATATTGTTGTTTTGGCCAAATGTAATCTTCGATGTCTGCTTCAAAACCAAGAACTTTTTTCACGAGTTTCTATTTTTTTTAGAGGAGTTCAAGATACGCTACGCTTGGTTTTCCCATTTTTAAATTCAAAATACAATACTGACACGAATTAATACTGTTGCTAGAAAATTCTATCTAACATTTTTTTAATCTTTGAAAATCAGCGAATCAGCGGTAAAAAAAAAAGTTAGCCTAGCTGCGCTCAAAGTTTTTCCACTTTCTTGAAATTCGTGACAATCAATTTCAGTTGCGATGACAATTAGTATCAATGGGTCTAATTGTGGGTTAACTTTTTTTAAAAGCGAATGTCCTAGTTTTTTAGGCGGTTACTGTTTTCGATACTTTTCTTTTAGTATATTGTAGTCTTCATATTATTAACTTTAGTAATGGCACAAAACACCAAAGGTTTATCTGTTAAAGAAAATGATTTATTGATTGATTTGTCGCATCTTATTGAGCAAAGTAAGCAACAAGTAGCGGCACAAGCGAATAGTGCTGTTACTATTTTGTTTTGGCAGATTGGTAACCGTATTAATCAAGATGTTCTACAAAATAAACGAGCTGATTATGCAAAACAAATTGTGTCGACAGTGTCGACACAATTGAAAGAACGATACGGAAAGAATTTTGAATTAAGAAACTTGCGACGTATGATGCAGTTTGCCGAACAATTTACAGATTTTCAATTTGTCGCGCCACTAACACGACAATTGTCTTGGTCACATTTTGTAGAATTATTGCCATTAAAAACAATGGAGGCCAAATTATTTTACGCACAAAATGCAGGAGATAATTTGTATGGAATTAGAGAATTAAGACGGCAAATTGCTTTAAAAGCTTATGAAAGAACGAGTATTGCCGATGCTCAAATTATCGAATCTAAACAAATTCCGTTCAACACTTTCAAAGATCCTTATATTTTAGATTTGTTGGGTTTGCAAAATACCTTTTTAGAAAAAGATTTAGAGCAGGCTATACTTTACGGTTTAGAAACTTTTATACTCGAATTAGGTAAGGGGTTTACTTTTGTAGAACGCCAAAAAAGAATGATTATAGATGAGGAAGATTTTAATTTAGATTTACTTTTTTTTCATCGAAAGTTAAAACGATTGGTTGCTATAGAATTAAAAATGGAAAAATTTCAAGCCAAATACAAAGGGCAAATGGAGTTATATCTCAAATGGCTAGACAAATACGAAAAACAAGAAGGAGAAGCCTCGCCTATAGGGTTGATTCTTTGTGCCGAAAGTAGTAGAGAGCAAATAGAGCTGCTCGAAATGCACAAAGACGGAATTATGGTTGCCGAATATTGGACAGATTTACCTCCAAAAAAAGAATTTGAAGAGAAAATACATTTATTAGTTGTTGAAGCCAAAGAGAGATTGAAGAGAAATAGGCTGCTGTAAAACTATTTTTTCAGATTCTCTCAAGAGGTTATACTCATTTCACTTTTTAAAATAAAAATAAAGTAGGCTCTTAGTTAAATACTATTTTTGTAGTTATGATAAACCCATTCACCGACGAATATTTCATGAAAAAAGCTTTGCAAGAAGCTGAAATGGCTTTTGAAAAAGGTGAAATTCCTGTTGGAGCCGTTATTGTAGTGGCCGACAAAGTCATTGCCCGAACGCATAACTTGACTGAGTTACTCAACGATGTTACAGCTCATGCCGAAATGCAAGCGATAACAGCAGCAGCCAATTTTCTAGGGGGTAAATATCTGAAAGATTGCACCTTATACGTGACGCTCGAGCCTTGCCAAATGTGTGCCGGAGCCTTGTATTGGAGTCAAATTTCTAAAATTGTTTTTGGCGCCAGTGATACACATCGCGGGTATGAAAAAATGGGAACACAAGTACACCCCAAAACTACTGTAGTCCGAGGTGTTTTAGCAGAAGAAGCCGCAACTTTGATGAAGCGTTTTTTTGCACAGAAGAGGAAGTGATGGTTATATGGACAAATTTAACGACAATCAATTTTTGTCAAATATAAAATATCGAAACTTGCAATTTTTACAAGTTTCGATATTTTTTCATACATTTGATTTATGGAAAATTACACCAATCGCAAAGAATATATCGGTAAATTACTATCCTATAAAGATAAAGATCTTATAAAAGTCGTTAGCGGTTTACGCCGGTCGGGTAAATCTACACTTTTGCAATTGTATCGGGAACAATTACTTAAAGCAGGTATTGGTAAACGACAAATCCAATTTTACAATTTTGAATTACCCGAAAATTTTGTAGGTAAGAATTGGGATGATATCTATTTTGACATAAAAAAGAAGTTACAAGCAGACAAACCCAACTATGTATTTTTGGACGAAGTGCAAAACATTCCAATATTTGAAAAATTGGTGGACGGACTTTTTGCTACCCAAAATGTGGATGTTTACATTACAGGGTCAAACGCTTTTTTGTTGAGTAGTGAATTGGCTACATTGTTGAGCGGTCGATACATCGAAATTTCTATTTTACCCTTCTCATTCAATGAATATTTAACTGCAAGAAGTGTTGATACGAGCAACAAATATTTGAATTACGAGCTTTTATTTTTCGACTATATAAACGAAACTTCTTTGCCCAAAGGCGTTGCCTTACGGGAAGAGGGTTACGATAAAATTCACGAATATTTGGAAGCTATTTATACTACCATTATTGAAAAAGACATCACACAACGCCACCAAATAAATGACAAACGGGCTTTTGAAAACATCGTAAAATTTGTAGCTTCCAATGTGGGAAATGCACTTTCGCCAAATAATATCTCAACAATTTTAAAACAAGATGGACAAAGTGTACATCACGCCACCGTCGAAAAATATTTGGAATATCTCACGGCAAGTTTTGTGTTTTACAAAGTAAATCGTTTTGACTTGAAAGGGAGAAAACAATTAGCTACACAGGAAAAATATTACTTGGTAGACATGGGCTTACTCAATATGTTTACAGGTAAAGAACGCACCACCGACAGGGGACATATTTTAGAAAATGTTGTTTATTTGGAATTGCTTCGTAGAGGTAATAAAATTTGGACAGGTACTAGCCGAAACAGCGAAGTAGACTTTGTTTGTAAAACCAAAACTGGCGATATTGCCTATTATCAAGTGGCTTGGCAAATGACCAATCAAAAGACTATAGAACGTGAATTTGGCGCCTTAGAAAAAATTAATGACAACTATCCAAAATTTCTACTCACAACCGACGGATTTACCCAAAATAGAAGTGGAATAAAACATTTAAACGTGTTTAATTGGTTGTTAGAAACAAACGAAAAACAATAACCACTGACTACAACAGCTAGGGTTCGTTGCGTCTGCAAGCCAAACAATGAAACCCGTGTTGAACAAAACCGCTCAACTTCCAGTACTATGGGTTTATCGTAAATAGATTTTATAATTTTCAAGAGGATTTAGATCCTCTTTTTTTTTGGAGTGGATAGTAGTTTGGTTTTGAAGTGTTTTCCATTACTATTTTTCTTGCCTGCCCTTATCTGTAAAATTGACTTTCATGGGGAATGGATTTTGGCTACTGTCAAGAAACCAAGTAGGTGGCCCACGCTGGTCAAAAACCGCTACCGGGTGTAAATTGCCTGTTTTGAAGCAGTTGGTCAATTGATATGTCCCTAAATGTAAGTGCAGTAGGGTGATTTACTACTATGAAAAGCCGAGTGAAGGGAGACTTTCATGCACAATTTAGTGAGAACGCAGGAGTGAAATTCCCTTGCGTGACTCGATTGGCGGTAATTATTCGACGAATCGATTTTAAAATATTTTTTTGTTTAAATTTGCAGTATGGGGATTATTGACAATAATATAGATAACTTAATAAAGCTGTGTGTACTATACAACGTGGAAAAAATGTATCTATTCGGTTCATCCCTCAATTCCAGCTTTAACGAAAAAAGCGATGTTGATCTATTAGTAAAGTTTAAGCAAATTGATCATTCAAAATATTTTGATAATTACATAAACTTCAAAGAAAAACTAGAGGCTTTATTTGGTAGAGAAGTTGACTTACTTGAAGAGCAGACTTTAAAAAATCCAATCTTAATTAAATCAATCAACAAATCAAAAGAACTAATTTATGGATGAAAGGATTCTTAAATGGTTGTTTGATATAAAAATGTCTATTGATGAAATAAACGAATTCTTTCATAATGAAGAGAAAGATTTTTTCAAATATCGAAATAATTTAATGCGCAAAAGGGCTATTGAAAGAAATCTTGAAATTATAGGTGAAGCCATCAACCGAATTATTACACGAGATGATACTTTTGTAAAGCAAATATCAAACGCAAAAGCAATTATTAGTCTTAGAAATCATGTGATTCATGCTTATGATAATGTTTCTGACGAGAATATTTGGTCAGTCTTAATCAATCACTTACCGAAATTGGAAATAGAAATTGATAACTTAATCCAAAAAGAAGAAAAATAACTACTGCCAAACAGCTAGGGTTCGTTGCAACGGCAAGCCGAACAATGAAACCCGTGTTGAACGAAACCACTCAACTTCCAGTACTATTGGCTTGTCGTAAATAGATTTTATAATTTTCAAGAGGATTTAGTTCCTCTTTTTTTTTGGAGTGGATAGTAGTTTGGTTTTGAAGTGTTTTCCATTACTATTCTACATCCGTTTCCTTACCTATGCAATCAGATTTCATTGGTAATGGATTGTTGGTGTCGTGCCTTTTTATCATTTGGAATTTTAAAAGGATAAAAAGAACATTGACGAATAAGAATCAATTATAATTTGTGAATGCTATCTCACTCTTTTTTAATCTTTGAAAATCAGCGGTAAAAAAAGTTAGCCAAGCTGCCGTCAAAGTTTTTCCACTTACTTGAAATTTGTAGCCAAAAAAAAGACACAAAAAAACCGCTACTCTTTCGAATAGCGGTTTTTATTTGTTTTAGTCTTCAATAACATTTCCTTTTTCATCGTAGAAATGGTATTCTAAATACGTGTAAGCGTCACGTGGTATGATTTTTACCCATTTCTTATGTTCAAAAAACCATTTTGAACGCAAGGATGGAAAACCTTTACTGAGGTAGGCAGCCACAAACGGGTGTACATTAAGCACCACTTTCTTGTGGGTTTTTAGATGTCTTTCAAGATCGAGAGTGATTTTGTCAATGATTAAGATTGGCGCTTCTATTTCGCCATGCTCATTGTTAGGATCTTCTTCTCTAGTCTTGATATTGACTTCTGGTCTTACTCTTTGTCTGGTAATTTGAACTAATCCAAATTTACTAGGAGGTAAGATCTTGTGTTTGGCTTTGTCATCGCTCATTTCTTCTCTTAGGAAGTCGAATAAGACTTTGCGATTTTCGGGATTGGCCATATCGATAAAATCAATTACAATGATGCCTCCCATATCTCTCAAACGCAATTGTCTTGCGATTTCGGCTGCGGCGATCATGTTTACTTCCATTGCGGTGTCTTCTTGATTGGTAGCTTTGTTCGAACGGTTGCCGCTATTAACGTCTATAACGTGAAGGGCTTCAGTGTGTTCAATGATCAAATAAGCTCCTTTACTCATGGAAACTGTTTTTCCGAAGGAAGTTTTGATTTGTCTCTCTATGTTGTATTTCTCGAAAATAGGTGTGTCTTTCGATTGATAAAACTTGACAATAGATTGTTTGGAAGGTGCAATTTCTTGCAAATATTCCTTTGTTTGTTGGTACAACTCTTCATCATCTATTTGAATACCGCTAAAGGTATCATTAAACACGTCGCGAAGGATAGAGGAGGCTCTGTTGAGCTCACCCAATACTTTTGACGGATGATGAGCAGTTGGTAATTTCTTACACATTGCAGTCCATCTGCTGAGCAGGTTCTGCAAATCTTTTTCTAATTCGGCTGTATTTTTGCCTTCGGCTACTGTGCGAACAATAACGCCAAAGCCTTTTGGTTTGATGGATTGTACTAGTTTTTTGAGTCGGTCTTTTTCTTTTTTGTTTTCTATTTTTTGAGAAATAGAAACACGATCAGAAAAGGGGACAAGAACAATAAAACGTCCAGCCAAGGATAGTTCAGCACTAATTCTTGGGCCTTTGGTTGAGATAGGTTCTTTGACTACTTGTACTAATACGGATTGATTGGCATTCAAAACGTCAGTAATGGTGCCATCTTTATCAATCTCTTTTTCAAACTGAAAGTTTTTTAGGGAGAAATCTTTTATTTTACCTGCGCTTACAAGTTTTATGAATTTCAGTTGGGAAGCAAGATTAGGACCTAAGTCGTGGTAATGTAAAAAGGCGTCTTTTTCGTAGCCAACATTTACAAAAGCAGCGTTGAGTCCAGCCACTGGTTTTCTTATTTTGGCAATAAAAATATCGCCTACTTGAAAATTGCTGGTTTCTTGTTCTTTGTGTAATTCAATTAGTTTTCCATCTTTTAATAAGGCAAAATCTACGGCATCGGAACTCGAACGAATAATTAATTCTTTATTCACGCTGTACATTTTTATCCGAACTTTTTGGCTCTTGGCTATTGGTATTTAGTATTCGTTGTTTTGCAAATTTTACTTTGCTGGCAACTAATGACTAATGACTAATGGCTAATAGCTAATTGTAAGGATGGATTAAACAATATTTAACAGGTTTGACCCGGGAGGGAAAGTTGAAATTCCAATCCTGAAATTCCAAATTCCAATAGTGACTTCTTGCTTTTTGGATTTTGGATTTTATTTTTTGGAATTTTTGAAATTTCCCAAATTTCAATGAACTTTTAAAAAGAAAAAAGTAGTTTAAAACTACTTTTTCTTTTTATGACGGTTAGCTCTCGCTCTTTTTTTACGTTTGTGCGTTGCTACCTTATGTCTCTTTCTTTTTTTACCACTTGGCATATCTTGAAGATTTTATGATTAATTAATATTTTATTTTGCTTCGTTATTTGTCTTAACTCCTTCAACAAACACTTTTGCAGGTTTAAATGCAGGAATGTTGTGTGCTGGAATTTTAATTGTAGTATTTTTGGAAATATTTCTACCTGTTTTTTCTGCTCTAGTTTTTACAATAAAACTTCCAAAACCTCTTAGATACACATTGTCTCCAGTTTCTAATGAAATTTTCACTTCATTCATAAAAGTCTCCACTGTCGCCTGAACATCTCCTTTTTCAAGACCTAGTTTTTCTGAAATCTTCGCTACGATATCTGCTTTCGTCATTTTCTTTCCTATTTAATATGTTGTATTATTTTTTTTGAGGTTGCAAATATATGAATTTAAAAAACAATAAATCAACCTAATTCGTTAAAATTTAATTACATAAACTTTTACTTTTGCTTACAAATAATTTACAATGAAATTTCATAAAGTTCTAATTCAGTGGTATTTAATAAATAAAAGAGATTTACCATGGCGAAAAACAGCGAATCCTTACCCTATTTGGCTCTCAGAAATTATATTACAACAAACCCGTGTAGCGCAAGGCACGCCTTATTTTTATTCTTTTTTAGAGTCTTTTCCTACTGTTTATGATTTGGCTCAGGCTGAGGAACAACAAGTGCTTAAACTTTGGCAAGGATTAGGGTATTATTCCAGAGCTAGAAATTTACACCGAACTGCTCAATATGTTGTAAGCGAATGCCAAGGTGTCTTTCCTGACTCGTTTTCTGGACTTTTACAATTAAAGGGAGTGGGCGAATATACCGCAGCTGCTATTGCTTCTTTTGCTTATAATGAACCTGTGCCTGTGGTTGATGGTAATGTATATCGTGTGCTTTCCCGTTTTTTCGGAATCGAAACGGATATAAGTTCAGGAAAAGCCAAAAAAGAATTTACCGCTCTCGCTGCCGAATTACTGCCGAAAGACCAACCTGCACTTTTTAATCAAGCTATTATGGAATTTGGTGCAATGCAATGTGTGCCCAAAAATCCGGATTGCGAAAATTGTATTTTTAACAGCAATTGTGTGGCTTTACAAAAAGGATTGGTAGGCGAGTTGCCTGTGAAATCCAAAAAACTAAAAGTGACTCATCGCTACTTTAATTATATAGTTGTGAACGATAGCAACGGAAATACCAAATTGCAACAACGCACCGACAAAGGGATTTGGTTTAATTTATATGAATTTCCTTTGATAGAAACGCTGCAAGAAGAAGCATTTGAAACTATTGCGCCATTAATTCAGAACGATACTTCTTTTGGAAGTTCAGTGGTAAGTATTCATGAAGTTAATTCTATTGGTATAGTGCATAAATTATCGCATCAACATTTGCATATCAAGTTTTGGAAAGTAAAGCTAGAGGTTGCTTTGGAGGAAGGAATAACTATAAAACAATTAAAAACCTTTCCGTTTCCTATCGTGATTCATAATTTTATTGAAGATGAAATCCTTCAAAATAGTTCTAAAAAATAATGTATCTTTGGTTGAAATACCACCAAAATCATGAACGGAACATTAAACAAAGTGATGTTAATTGGGCATCTTGGAGACGATATTAAGATGCATTATTTTGAAGGCGGCAATTGTATTGGCCGCTTTCAATTGGCTACCAATGAAGTATATATTAATAAAACCACCAACGAGAAAATTACCTCTACGGAGTGGCATAATTTGGTGGTGCGTAACAAAGCTGCCGAAATCTGCGAAAAATACCTCTCCAAAGGCGATAAAATATACGTAGAAGGTCGCATTAAATCACGTCAGTGGCAAGCCGAAGATGGTACTATGAAATCTACCACCGAAATTCAAGTTACCGAATTTACCTTTTTATCTACCAAAAAAGAACAAGAACAGAAACTAAATACTCCTCAAGAATCACCAAAAAATACTAACTTTGACCCCTCAAATGGCAGTTTGCCCATCAACGATTTGCCTTTCTAAAGGCAGTTGAAATTCCAAAAAGAATGAGAAAAATAGGTTCAGTTTTTATAGGTTTTGTAGTAGTAGTATTGAGTGTAACAGGGTGCAAAAAAGAGGTGTTACCCAAACCTTCCGGTTATTTGAGATTGGATTATCCGGAAGCATCCTACATCAGTTTTCAAAATCAATGCCCTTTTAGTTTCGAAAGGAACGATGCCGCAGTGATATCAGGACAGTCCAATTGCGGCTTTACTATCACTTATCCAAAAATGAAAGCTACCATCTATCTCACCTACAAACCCGTACAAAATAACATCAAAGAATTGCTTCGTGATGCCCAAAAATTAACCTACGAACATGTCATTAAAGCCGATGATATTTTGGAACAACCCTTTATTAATCCCGACCAAAAAGTCTACGGCATGTTTTATCAAGTAGAAGGCAACGCCGCTACAAACTCACAATTTTACGCCACCGATAGCACCCGCCATTTCGTAACCGGATCCATTTATTTTTACGCTAAACCTAATTTTGATTCGGTCATGCCCGCTGCGAGTTTTGTACGCGACGACATGAAACGCTTGCTCGAAACCTTAAAGTGGAAGTAGTTTTAGGAGCATAACCATTGCTTTCTCCTTCACAACTCCTGCTGAACGTTCTATCTATCTCGCCGTTCTGAGGCTACTGGATTGTAGCAAAGAAACAAAGATGCGTATGTAAATAGGTGAAGAGAAACACTTAAAAATTACATTGGGAATTACTCCAAAATAAAAGAGACGCACTTGTCTCTTGAATTGTAATCAAAATTTGTATCGACAACCTCAAGTGCGAGAGGTGCGAAAGGCTGTGCAACTGGAGTTTAACTTATGTTACTTTGTTTTGATATTTGAAGATTTCCATTCATTGTTAGGCTTGCAGCCGCAACGAAATTCTGGCTGTTGACAGATGTAGCTTTATAGTTCTATTTGGATTTTTACTTTTCCTCCAAGTCCTTTTTCAACTATTTCATGTAAAGTTTTAAGAGTTAAATTACTTCCGTTATTTTCAATTCTAGAAATAAATTCTCTTTTTTTTGCAACTAAATCGCCTAATTCAGTTTGTGTCAAATGCTTTTCTTCACGAGCTTTTTTCAAAAGTAAACCAATTTTAAAACCTTGAAATTCTCTTTCAAGTTCATCGCGTCTTCCCGTTCCTTTTTCGCCGTAAACTTCCTTTTTAATTTCTTTCCAACTTTTAGTTTCCATAATTATTTAGATTTTTCGTTGTAATATTTTGTCCTCGGGGCTATATCTGCTAATGCCAGTCCGTGAAAAAACGTCCGTTTGGTTCGTAACAAATATAACAAAGCACTGTTATTAAAACAGGATTTATCGTATGTTTAATATGCAACACAGCCAAGTAATCTCCTGTCAGTAACTGAAAATGAATTGTCTAGAAGACAAAATCACTATAGATAATCCCGATTTTTATCGGGATGAATTGCTTGGTTTATCCTGAGCAAGGTCAAAGGGTTCGGTAGTGTGAGAGGCGCACTCCGTTAGTTTCTAGCGGAGCCGTCTACTCGACTAGCAGATGGCGCTTTCCCTAAAGATTTTATTCTTCATCTTTTTCGTAGCCTTCATAATAATAGGACTGTTCAATTCCTTTGAAGATAATTTCCCTATCGTTAATATCGTTAGTTAGATTTTCTTGTAATAAAGTCCGTAATTCTAAATCATTAATAGGACTTCTCTCCATTGATTGTAAATAAAGAGTTTTATCAACGAATTGCCAATTTACAACTTTCTTAAGTCTATTTTTTAAAATCATATCCAACCAAATTCTCATAGATCGTCCGTTACCTTCCATAAATGGATGAGCAATATTCATCTCGACATATTTAGCAACAATTTCATGAAAATTATTTTCTGGCATTTGCTCGATCTTTACTAAAATTTCATTGAGATATAAAGCGTTTGCAAATCTAAAAACGCCTTTCGAAATATTGAGTTTTCTTATTTCTCCAGCGAAATCATATAAACCATGAAATAGATAGTGGTGTATTTCTTTGAGGCCTTTTGTGGTGCCGATTTCTATCTTGTCAATATCGTTCGATTCAAACAATCGATATGCGTTTTCTAAACTATTTTTGTCAATATTTTTCATATAGATTTAGCTCCAGTTTAAGTCTATTACAAAAATACTTCAAATGGATGAAATATTATATTAATGATTAAATTTTCTTATTTTAGTGGGGTTCATGACGCGCGTTTTGCGCTTTCTGCTAACGTCAGTCTGTGAAAAAACGTCCGTTTGGTTACTAACAAATATAACAAAACAGTATTGTTAAAACAGGATTTCTCGTATGTTTAATATGTAGCATATCCAAGGAATTTCCCGACAGCAATTACAAATAAGTAGTTTTGAAGGTGAAATCACTCTTGATAATCCAGTTCGTTTTATCAAAGTTTTCGTAGTGAACCTATTTTGAATACGACCATTACTTTGAAACGACTAAAACTACGAGGGTATTAATCCTTAGCCGATGCATACATCGAACTTAACCCATCATTTTGCGAACCGCCGAATGCATGACCCGCTTGGCCTGTCCTGAGCAAGGTCGAAGGGTTCGGTGGTGTGAGAGCTGCACTCCGTTAGTTTCTAGCGGAGCTGTCTACTCGATTAGCCGTTGTTTTTTTATTTATCATTGTTTTGAAAGTTCATTTATTACTTTTTTCCCATTTTCATTTTCGGGATTTAGTTCAATTGACTTTTTATACATTTTAATTGCATCTTCTTTTTTATTCATTTTCAACAGAACTTCTCCATAACTGTCATAAGCATTTCCACTTGAAGGATTTAATAATACATTTAATTTGAATATTTCTAAAGCTTTTTCATTTTCGTTTTTGTTTAAATATTCATACCCTAAATTATTTAGGTAGTCTTCCGAGTGTATGTAAGCACTATTTTCTTTTTTTACATTGTTTGATGAACTAATTGCATAATTTAGAGTACGTTCATAAACTTCTATTTTTTGCTTTTCATTTAATGTTTCAGCATAACTTTTAGATATTGTTGTAATTACTAAACTTGGATTATCAAACCAAATTCCGTGACCGCATTCAAATGCAGTAATTCCAATGCTTTTTGGATGACTTTCAACAAACTTTTTATGACATTCTTTCCAATATTCTATTTTTTCAGTTTCTTTAAATGGTGAAATTCCATTTATAAAATCTACTACTGGAATATATTGTGGAATTGATAATTTACTAATCATTTGTGTGGTTTCGCGAATATTTGAAGCCATATAAAATAAACCAAGATTAGATTTCTTCCATTCTGGAATAAGTTTTTCTTGTTTTTTTAAATCACTTTCCACAAACTTTTCCATAAAATTATGGTTCACATCAATTAATACAATTGATTTTACAAGGTTTGGATTTCTTACCGAATATAAAGTTGAAAAGTAACCGCCAAAAGAATGAGAAACTAACATAATTTCTTTGTTATAACCCAATTTTTTTAATCCAGTTTCTAAATCCAAAATGCTGTTTAATATTCCGTGTTTTGAAACTTCTGTTTCTAAAGTATTTATCGTGCTTTTTCCAAAACCTTCTCTGTCATAAGTAATTAAAGTTGCTCCTGTAATTTCTGCAATAGGTTTTAAAATAGAATTCCAAACTGTACCATCACTTCCGCCACCAGCCTCAAAAAGAATTGGAATTCCTTTGCCTTTTATAATATTGAAATGTAATTTATGATTTCCAACATCAACCAAAGTATCAATTGTTTGAGATTGCGTTTTTTGAAAACTAATAACTATGAAGAATGTAATCATTTTTAAGTATAATTTCATTTTATAATTGTATGTTTTTTATTGATTTTCTGTCGCTCCAAAATAACGGCTAACGTTCCCGCGCTACACGCAGGCTGGGATTAAAGATGCGTAATCTTTCGGTTAAAAACAAATCTATCAAATACAAACTATTTTCAAATTTAGCCAATTGCCCAGCTTGCTTGTAGCGTGTGTTGGCAGATGCCTTTATTTTATTTGCTTTTTTAACTTTTCTATTTCTTCGGTCGCAATTATTGTCTTTCCGCTTGCATCAATTAATATGTAATATGGATTAGTGTATTCTTTTAGCTCAATTTTTTTTGCAAAATCTCCTAATATATCAATATATTTTGTTCCGTTTGGATATAAGTTGTCATAATCAATTATATAGCAATCTTTAACATTTAGTTTTGACATAACTTTTTCAAGATTGTCTTGCATTTTACTATCACTTTTATCAGAGCTAACATTTATAATATCGATATTATTTTCTTTACTTATTTTTAATAGTTCAGGAAAATCTTTTATGCAAGGAGAACAATAAGAAAACCAAAAATGAATAATAGTTTTTTTGTTAATTTTATTTTTTAGGTTTAAATATTTTTCAGGTGTTATTTTTACAATATTTGGTTTACTAATATCATTTTTGCAGTTTGTAAATAAAGCAATTGCAAATAATACGCATATTCCTGTTAATAAAAATCTTTTTTTCATACGTCAATTTTTTAAGGTTGCTGCCAACTTGTTTATAAGCGAAACAAACTTTCATATATACACCCAAAATTGGATCGATAGGCGAAGTTTGATTTCTCGTTCTCGTTTTTCAAATATATCTTTTTTTTAAAAATTATTACATAAAATCTTCCTTTTTTATAATTGAACATGAAAACTATCAGTGTTTTTTTTGGCTTTACTAAAAGTCTAGCATAAGGGCATTGTAACTTCATCCTCATCACTTTTACAACTGATACGGTTCGTTATAAAAACGCATCAGGACGAACCGTTGAATTGACCGCGGTCAAATGATCAATCGACCGCGGTCGATTTGTCCGTTCATCGGTATCGTTTTGGATGTTCATCGGGTTCAAGTTTTGAGTCGGTCGTGATTGTTTTGAAAAAGGAAAGGCAACACTTCAAACACGAGCTCTAATGGTTTGTAGTACAGGTGAAAACAAGGGAGTAATCCTGTTGGGAATTCCTTTTTGTGTGATGCTTCGTTCTTTTGAATGAAAAAAAACGATTGACTTGATAACGATGAATTAGTAAGGGCATAAAAAAAAGCATTCGTTGATGGCGAATGCTTTTTTGTTTAAGATTTTTTCTGATTAGGACTTAGTATTTACAACTTTATACGTTTTGCCATCAGCTACTCCTTCAATGACTTTGGTTAAAGATTCGGGATTTTGAACCGTTTTATCGAATGAAATAGTGGCTAATTTTTTGTCAAAATCAACGGTGGCTTTTTCCACGCCTTCGGATTCGGCTAATTTTTTTTCAATGGTTTTAGCACACCCCATAGCGCAAGTCATTCCTTCAATAGACATACTGGCGGTTTGAAGATTTTCGGCAGTAATTGGTTTTTTTGCTACAGGAGCTTCGGCAGCAGTGGCTTGTGGTTTTACTGCTTCGGTTTCTTTTTTGCAACTTATCATAACGATGCTTGCAATGGCGATAGCTATAATTGTTTTAGTTCTATTCATTGGTATTGATTTAGATGAGCTTAAAATGTATTTTGGGTCAAAATTAATCAAAAAAACAGCTTGAAATTCCCAAAATAATTACAATTTTGAACCAAAATACAATAGATGGAATCAAAACAATTCAAATGGGGCTATTTGCTGCTTTTATCTCTTATATGGGGCAGTTCGTTTATATTGATCAAAAAGGGGTTAGTAGGTTTAACCGCTTTTCAGTTGGGGTCCTTGCGGATTATTTTTGCTGCGCTTTTTTTGTTAGTGATTGGCTTTAGAAGTTTGAAAAAAATCCCACACCATCAATGGAAGTTTATTGCTTTAACTTCGTTGTTTGGGACTTTTATTCCGGCCTATTTGTTTGCTATTGCGCAAACGCAAATTGATAGTTCGATAAGTTCTATTTTGAATTCCTTAACGCCTTTGAACACTTTGTTAATCGGGGCGCTTTTCTTTCGTTTGGATTTTAGACGCAATCAAATTTTTGGTGTATTGATTGGTTTAGTGGGTAGTGCTTTGTTGATTTGGAATGGCGCGGTGCATCATCCGAATCAAAATTATAATTATGCTTTTTTAGTACTCATTGCCTCGATTTGTTATGCGACCAATGTCAACCTGATTAAAAAATATTTATCTGATTTGCCTCCGTTGAGTATTACGACGGGTAATTTTTTGGTCTTGCTTTTTCCAGCGTTGACCGTGTTGTATACTACAGATTTTTTCTCTATGACTCATGGGGCGGCTGTTCAAGAATCGGTACTGTATATTTTAATTTTGGGAGTGTTAGGAACGGGGATTGCGAATATTATTTTCTTTAAACTCATTCAGATTTCATCGCCTGTTTTTGCTACTTCGGTTACGTATTTGATTCCGGTGGTGGCTTTCTTTTGGGGAATGTTGGATCATGAAATGTTGACGGCTGTGCAGCTTTTTGGCGCTTTTATTGTTTTGGTTGGAGTGTATTTGTCGGCAAGGAAATAGGTGTTTTCATGTCAATTCGACAAAGTAGAAATCACATAACGTGAGTCACTATTGAGATTCCTCATTCTTCGGAATGACAAAACGACGTCTTGAAATGCTTAAGTTAAAAAGATTGAGCGTCAAGGCCAAAATTGCATCAACAAAAAAGACTGCCGATGAAAGCAGTCTTTTTTGTTGTAATTTAAGTTGTAATTATTGAAAATCGGCATCGGTTACCCCTTCGTTGATTTTTATTTCGGAGGTAGTAAGTTTGAGTTCTATTCCGATGTTCATTATTGTGGTATGTGGAAATTTTATTCCTTTAACTTCTTTGTAATCATTAAAAAAGGTGGTTTGAGTTCCTCTTTCAGAAGTTTTGCTTTCTGCGATTTTGAAGAAGTTTTTTGTGTCATAATAAAGCGTTGATTGGCCATCTTTAATTGCGTAGGCATCGGTGTCGTTGATGGATTCGATCCCTGCTAATTTGATACCGGTTTTATCAAGTAAAGGTAATTCGTCAAAAGGATTCATGTCGGCTTTCTTTTCTTTAAACTCTGCTGCTGAAAGGTCTTTACGTTGACCCTGTTGCATGGCGTATCCTGATTTGTCTCCTAATACTCTTTTCATCATGGTCATTCCGCCAGCCTTCATTTCTACACTCAATTTTTTGTCTGATGTAATTTTGGAAGTCATTTCAACAGGTGTGCCTTGAACGGATCCAGATGCAACAGTTACTATTGATTTTACCTTTTTTAAAGCTTCTTGACCACCAATAGCTTTAATGTAGTTTTCCAAAACGCTTTTGGCAGTAACTCCCGCAGGAATTTCTTTCTTGGCTACGGGTTTTTCAATGGCATTCCCATATTTGTCAAAAAAGTACAACGGTAATTGTAGTTTCTCTAAACCAGTGGTGATTTCGCTTGCTTTTCCAACCACCACAATGCGAGTGTTGTCTAGAAGAAAATACTTATTGGCTACGCGAAGAATGTCGTCTGCAGTGACTGCATTGATGGTTTGTATGTATTTTTCGTAAAAATCGGCAGGCAATTGTTCTGTTTCGATGTTTAAGGCGTAACGTGCTACGGCTTGTGGTTTTTGAACTTGCATTACAAAACGTCCAATGTATCCAGCTTTTACGTTCTTCAACACTTCTTCAGAAACTTTCTCGGTTCTGATTTTTTTGATTTCTTTGATGAATTCTACCACAGCACTATCAGTAACCGCATTACGAACGGCAGAAGTAGCGACAAACTTGGTGACATATTTTCCGCTTCCAATACTCGAATTAGCGCCGTAAGTCCACGCGTGTTGCTCTCTCAAATTCATATTCAAATACGAATTGAAATCGCCGCCCAAAATTTGATTGGCAATCACTGCAGGGAAAAAATCGGGGTCACTCATTTTTAAATGTAAAGTGTTTACCAAGGAAATAACGGATTGTACCGCATTAGGCACATCAATTAAGTTGATTTGTAGTTGTGCTACATTTGGGGTAGCGGTGTAGTTTTCTTTGGTGATGGTTTTTTTCTCCCATTTTCCAAAAAGTTTTTCAACTGCAGCCTTTGTTTCTTTGAATTTGATGTCTCCAATTACTACTAAATATGCGTTTTCAGGTACAAATCGGGTGGCGTAGTTGTTCTGAACATCCGCAAGGGTTACGTTTTTTAAAGTTTCTTCTGATAAGTACTCGCCTGAAGGATGGTTTTTTCCAAAAGCCAAAACATCAACTACACGACCAGAAATGGCTTCTGCGCTTTTTTCATTAGCTTTTAATCCTTCGATGATTTTTGCTTTTTCTTTGTCGAATTCTTCCTGAGTAAATTTTGGAGTCAACGCGCCTTCTGCCAGAAGTTCTAAAACACGACCGGCGTATTTAGATAGCGTACTTGCCGAGGCACCTTGGGAAGAGAAATTAAGGTTTGCTCCTAAAAAATCAATTTCTTCATTGAAATTGTCTTTGGTAGTTTTTTGACTTCCATTGCCCAATAAACTACTTGTAAGATCGTCTACTCCTTTTTTGTTGCCTTCTGCGAAAGGAGGGTTATCGAGGGTAAGGGTAAAAGCTACACGAGGCAATTTATGATTTTCAACGACCATCACTTTTAGTCCGTTTTTCAGAACGAAGCTTTGTGGTTTTTTGATTTGTACTATCGGAGCGGCTCCGGGTGTGGGTTGCGTTCTATTTTGCGCTTGCATAATTCCTGTGACAAAAAATAGGGTTAAGAGAATGGGTATGTTTTTCATAGTGATGGTTCTTTTATTTGGTTTTTTCAGCAGCGGGTACATAATCTAAAACTAAACGTTGATTAGGGTTCAAATACTTTTTGGCAACGTCTCTGATTTCTTCTCTAGTAATAGAGTGTATCATTTCGATTTCTGTGTTGATCAGGTTGATATCGCCATAAAGTAGGTAGTAACTGGCTAGGTTTTCTGCAATACCTTCAATAGAAGCATTAGAGTTCACAAAATTGTTATCGAACTTGTTTTGTAGTTTTTGATAATCTTTCTCAGAAATTAATTCCGTTTGTAGTTTTGCAATTTCATCATCAATCTCTTTTAAAATATCGGTAGCGGTATTACTCCCCATGGGTAAGCCATATAAAATATACATACCGTAATCTTCTTGACTATTGCTAAAAGCGCCTACTTGAAGGGCTATTTTTTTCTCATCAACGATTTTCTTGTACAATTTTGAACTTTTACCATCGCTTAAATAAGAAGAAATAAGGTCTAAAACTCGAGCATCGCGGGTTTTCATTGAAGGCGTTCTGTAGGCCGCCACAATAGCTGGAATTTGAATGTTGTTGTCTTCAAATTTGGCTTTTATGGTTTCGGTAATTGGTTCTTCTACAAAAACGTCTCTTTTAATCGGTGCTCCCTTTGGAATGGATCCAAAATAGTGTTCGATCCATTTTTTCGCATCATCTTTTTTGAAATCTCCCGCAACCACCAAAACGGCATTGTTAGGAATGTAGAATTTCTTGTTGAATGCTTGAAATTCTTCTAGTGTTGCAGCGTCAAGATGCTCCATTGAGCCAATAGTAGCCCAGCGATACGGATGTTTCTTGAAGATGTTTTCTTTGACTACCGCTTGAAATCTTCCATAAGGTTGATTGTCCATACGGGTTCTTTTTTCTTCTTTTACCACTTCGTTTTGAGTGTCTACCCCAATTTTGTTGATTACTGGATGTAATAATCTTTCGGATTCCATCCAAAGGGCTAATTCTAAATTATTAGAAGGAAATACTTCGTAATAATAGGTTCGATCATCAGAGGTATTGGCATTGTTTACCCCACCATTGGAGGTGACAATTTTAAACCATTCTCCTCGTTTGATATTTTGCGTTCCTTCGAAAAGCAAATGCTCAAAAAAGTGAGCAAAACCTGTGCGGTCGGGACTTTCATCTTTAGAGCCTACATGATACATTACGGAAGTAATTACAACGGGAGCAGACGGGTCGTGGTGTAAAATCACATGCATTCCGTTGTTTAAATCATACTCTTCATAAGCTACTTTTTGGGCGGAGGCTACACCTCCAAGCATCAATACACTACTCAAAGCCATTATTGTTTTTTTCATAGGGTTACTTATAGTTTTATTTTAGGTTAGTTATTTTTCAATCCCAATCGTTACACCAAATGTACTTTTTTTTATGAATTATTGTAAAAAATATCTTGTTTTTAGAATAATTTAACAACTGTTGTATTTGTGTAAAGTCCTTAAAAATCAGTTGATAAGAAGGAGTTGAATATTTTTTAGACTTTAAATTGCAGGAATGATTTTTAGTTGTATATTTGCAACCTTAAAAATCAATAAATCAATTTGGTATGTATGCAATCGTAGAGATAGCAGGGCAACAATTCAAAGTAAGCAAAGACTTAAAGGTTTATGTTCACCGTTTGGCTAATGAAGAAGGTTCAAAAGTTTCTTTTGACAAAGTTCTTTTATTAGACGATAATGGAAATGTAACTTTAGGCGCCCCAGCTATAGAAGGTGCTTCAGTAGAAGCTAAAGTGTTACAACACTTAAAAGGAGATAAAGTTATCGTTTTCAAAAAGAAAAGAAGAAAAGGATACAAAAAAAGAAATGGTCACAGACAATATCTTACTCAAATTGTAATTGAAGGTATTACTGCAGGAGGAACCGCTAAAAAAGCAGCTCCAAAAAAAGCAGCTGTTGAAGCTACCACTGAAGAAGCGCCAGCTCCTAAAGTAAAAAAAGCTCCAAAGGCTAAAAAAGAAGATACAAAAGAATAATAACAATATTTAAACTCATACGTCATGGCTCACAAGAAAGGTGTCGGTAGTTCGAAGAATGGTAGAGAATCAGAATCAAAACGTTTAGGCGTTAAGATTTTTGGTGGTCAAGCTGCTATTGCTGGAAACATCATCGTAAGACAAAGAGGTTCTAAACACAATCCAGGTGAAAATGTTTACATTAGTAAAGATCACACCCTACACGCTAGAGTAGCTGGAGTTGTGAAGTTCCAAAAGAAAAAAGACAACAAATCATACGTTTCTGTACTTCCATTTGAAGCATAAGAAATTATGAATTTTATGTTTAAAGCCTGTCATTGACAGGCTTTTTTTATGAAGGATTGAATAGTAATCCAATACTAAAAAAGAAATTCAAATTGTTGTTTTTGACCCAAGAAGTGTCAAATATAATAGGGCCAAGAAATGTATTGTAGGAAATCGTAGCTCCGGCAGAAACAAGTAAGCTAGTGCTTTCTTGGGCTTGCCATTTGCCTTTTGGAGAAAGAAAATGATTCTTGAATTCTCTAAAGTCCTGAAAACCCACTGAGGCCACATCGATATGGGGGATTAAATAAATTTTGGACGCTATATTAGTTTGAAGACTACAATTTAATTTAACATATTGACTGCTGTTGAGTTCATTTTCTTTCAGTCCTGCGAAAGTTACACTGTTTTTTAAAGGATTTTGGGTGTAACCTCCGATAAAGTATTTTGCAGGGTATCCAAATTCTGAGATAGAAATTTGGTTGTTTTTTAAGGCATCTTCAAAGAGTAATCCTGAACTAGCTTCGAGGATTAATACTTTATTTTTTAGAGGGATTCTATTTTCATAAGTAAAACTAAATTTGGTAAACGGGTTAGTACTGCCGCTATAGTTTGCGCTTTTATTGAGGAAATTTAAATCAATCGACTGATGAATGGATCTTGATAGTTCAACATATAACTTGTTCCCGTTTGAGGCAAAAAATACTTTATTAAGATTGTTGGTAGAATAGTGTAGATTCATTTCTATTTGGTTCAAATAGTAACTATTCAATGTGAAAACAGTATTGAATCCAGGATACGTTTTAGGGCGCAAGTGAGTGAAGTGATAGTTAAGTCCTGCACCAAAATAACTTTTCAAAGCATTGATGTTTCTATTGATTTGATTGTCAAAATGGAAGGCATTATATTGTAAGTTATCGGCTTTTTTGTTTCCAATATAAACATCTTGTGTTAAAAAATGCCCATATCCTTCTGAACGCCACCACCAATTTTTCTCTTTCCCAAAGATGTTTTGAAATTGGACTCTTATCCTAGGTTGTTGTGCTATATCGGCGGTGAGTAAAATGCGTGAGGATTCTCCTAAAATATTTCTGCCTGTATAATTTACAATAGCACCAAAACCTCTAAAAGTGTCAAAATGAATCGAGGCTTTGATTTGGCTTTTATAGTATTCTGAGGCGTTTAATGTTAAATAATTTTTTCCTCCATTAGAAAAAGTTAAGAAATTTATTTGATTGAATAAATTGGTGCCCATTACCTTTTGTACACCATTAGTAATTGCGTCGATTGTATAGTCATTCCCGGATTTGATTCCTGAACGTTTTTCAACTAATGATAGATTAGCTGCACTAAAATTGTGATAAACAATGGAATCTAATACAAACTTTCTATTTGTGTCAGGTAGTTGTGGTTTTTTTTGGGGATATTGTTTTAGTTTTTCTGCCAATGCTAGTAAGGCTGGAATGTTTTGTTTGATGGCTATTTTTCCCTCTTTGTAAATTTCTTTGCTGGCATTAAAATCGCCTGTTGAAAAGGTTAGATTTGGATAATGACTGAACAAGATATCACAAAGTTTTTTGTTTTTTTCATTGTTTAAATTGCTGGTGAGCATAGCTGATTGAAATATTAATGTAGAGAGATTGTCAAGTTTTTCTATCGTGATTTTGTCATCACCCACATCGCTTCCGATTATAATGTCGGCACCCATACTTTTGGCAATATCAGTGGGGAAATTGTTAAGAATGCCACCATCAACTAAAACCGTATTTTTATAAGGAATAGGTCTGAAAACACCTGGAATTGACATACTAGCACGCATAGCAATACCTATAGCTCCTTCATTTAAAATGACAGTTTGACCATTCAGTATATCGGTTGTAACCGCTCGAAAAGGAATGGGTAACTGATCAAAATTTGAAATATTATAGGCAGGATAGGTAATCAATGAGAGGAATTCTCGGAGATTTTGATCATTTAATAAGGATGTTTTGATGATAGGTTTGTAGTTTTTAACGTCGATATCAATTAAATACCGACTAAATTCACTCATTTCTTCAACACTTACATTGTTTAAGGAAACCTTACCTTTTAGAAGTTCGTCCCAATTGGCCCGGTTTGCGATAGCTGCAATACTATCTCCTGAATATCCTATGGAATATAAGCCTCCAACAATACTACCCATACTGGTGCCTATGACCAAATCAGGTACAATGTTCAAAGAATCCAGTACTTGAAGTATCGGAATATGGGCAATTCCTTTGGCGCCTCCTCCACTAAGTACTAAAGCAATTTTAGGCTTTCTGGGCTGTGCCCAAAGGGTAGGACTCATCAATGCAGAATATAGGAATAAATAACACCATAATGTGCAAATCACTTGTAATGGATTTTTAAAAAAGAAGTGAGTACTAGTTGTCATGTTGCGTGTGGTTAATGATGGAATACGTAAACTGAGTTAGAATGATAAATATAAGGGGTTTGTTTTTAAATGCCTCGTTTTTAGATCGTAATGTTTGTTGTGGATTTGTTAAAAAAAGAGTATTTGTTTCAAAATGTTTTAATTTTATTAAAGTTTACGCTTTTTTGGTAGCTTCCAATAAAATGAGTGTATTTTTAAGTTTTAGTAAATAATAATTGAAAACTTGCAAAATGAAGAAAGTCCTGCATCAAAAATTAAACGAATTACAAGCGACTGCAATATGCGGTAATGATATCAGTTCTTCCTGTTTGTATGTGTCTGCCTTGACGATTATGTATGCGGGGCAATTTGCTTGGATTTCATTATTGGTTGTAGCGTTAGTATTATTTTTATTTAGAAAAATTTATGGAGAAGTTGTGGGTGCGATTCCTTTAAATGGTGGGGCTTACAATGTATTGTTGAATACTTCGACAAAGCGATTGGCTTCTTTGGCAGCCACATTAACGGTACTTTCTTATATGGCCACAGCAGTGATTTCCTCTATAGAAGCCATGCATTATTTACAAGGAATTATTGAAGGTATTAATGTTACTATGGCTACTTTGGTTGTTTTGATTGCTTTTACAGGACTAGCAATAATGGGAATAGGGGAATCGGCTTTTGTAGCGGTAATTATATTTATTATTCATCTTTTTACTTTGAGTCTTTTGGTGCTTGTTTCTCTTTGGTATTTAATGGGGAATGGGTTAGAAACTTTTCATATTAATTGGTCGATGCCATTACGGGCCGGTGGTTTTGTTAATGCCTTATTTTTTGGTTTTTCAGCTGCCATGTTAGGAATTTCAGGCTTTGAAAGTTCTTCTAATTTTGTGGAAGAGCAAGAGCAAGGGGTGTTTAGAAAAACATTGCGTAATATGTGGGGTATAGTAAGTTTCTTTAATCCTGTTTTAGCCTTGCTTTTAATTTGTATTATTCCTTTGACCGAAGTGGGTGCGCATAAAGAATCTTTGTTGGCTTATTTAGGGCATACAACCGGTGGGAATTGGTTGGCAATTTTGATTTCGGTCGATGCGGTTTTAGTATTATGTGGTGCTGTTTTAACTTCTTTTGTAGGGGTTTCGGGCTTGTTAAATCGAATGACTTTGGATAGAGTTTTGCCTAATTATTTTTTAAAACAAAATAAAAACGGCGCGAATTATCGCATCATTATCAGTTTTTTAATTCTGTGTGTTTCTGTTTTGTTTGTTACTAAAGGACATTTAGAATCTTTGGCAGGAGTCTATACTTTTTCTTTTTTAGCGGTGATGGCTTTGTTTGGCATTGGAAATTTGATGTTGAAAATAAAACGAAGAAAGCTTCCAAGGCCTGAAAAAGCTAGGGGTTTTGCCGTTGTTGTAGCCGTAGGTTTTATAATTGTAGCTTTTTTTGGAAATATCAAATTGAACACCAATTCTTTTTTTACTTTCGTTAGTTACTTAGTGCCTGCTTTTCTTCTGGTAAGTATTATGTTGAATCGCTCCATGTTGATCAAAGTGAGTATTGATGCTTTAGAGTATTTTTATAAACCTTTGCGACGGGTGGTGGTTTTGAGTAATCGATATTTGAATAAAATGCATACTAGTGTAAACTCGCAAACCTTTGTTTTTTTTACTAAAGGAGATGATGTGGCTATTTTAAACAAAGTAATGCAATATGTGCAAAACAATGAATCTACCAAAAAATTAAAAATCGTGAATGTTAAAAATAGTTCAGAGTCCAATGATTTGTTGATTAAAGATGTAGAAGTCTTAGATAGAGCTTATCCTGAAATTGATATTGAATTTGTTGAACTTGAAGGGGTTTTTGGACCTGAGATTATCGATGATTTATCGAAACAATGGGGAATCCCAAAAAATTTCATGTTTATTGGATCACCAGGTGACCGTTTCTCTTATAGAGTGGCAGATTTAGGAGGGGTAAGGTTGATTATGTAGGGTTTACGATACTCTCTTTTCCAAAAAAAAAACCATATATATTGGCAAGGGTTGTTAAAGTATGCAAATCGTTTTCCTATATTTTATTTGTCGTTATAATGTCCTAAAGCTGAAATGATGATTACTACGACTTCGTGGTCGATAATTTCGTAAACTAATCGGTCTTTTTTGTTAATTTGTCTAGACCATACGTTTTCGGTTTTGTATTTTAGTTTTTCAGGCTTACAGTTCCAGTTGTTGGATGTATTTCTAATTCCAAAAATATCTTTTCAATTCTTAAAACAGCTGTTTTTTTACCTGACTTTTTTATTGGTCTCAAATAGAGTTTAAAACTATGCACTTTCAGTGCATCTTGCTTTAGCTTCTAAAAATTTTTACACCGCAGATTCGCAGATTTTAAAAGATTAATAATTAAAATAATTTGTGAATCTGCAGTGAAATTATGTTACAACCTTGATGACTTTCAGTCAATAGTTTTTTATTTTGATACAGGTATTCATTTAGCTAGAATTGAACAAGGAAAGCAGAACATTACTGTTGCTACTTTGTTTAAAATATACGATTATTTTGGTATGAAACTGAGTGATTTCTTTCTTTTGATGGAAGATTCTAAACGATAATATTATAAGGAGAATATATTAAAAAACCCTCACAGTACTGCAAGGGTTCTATTCTAAATCCAAATTGGCAATCATCATTTTGAGTTCATTGGGTTTTAGGGTTTCTTTTTCACTTTTGTCGTAAATTGTAAGTAAATAAACAGTTTCACTTTCAACATACACATAAGTTATAACTCTCGCACCTCCACTTTTTCCTTTTCCTTTGCTTTCAATGGCTATTCTAATTTTATAACAATTATTGCCTATAAAAGTTCCTGCTTGTGGATTTTTGGCTATTTCTTCAATGAGTTCTTTAAACTCAAACTTTAGTGATGGGAATTTTTTAACCAATCGTTTTAGTTCTTTTTCAAACAGATGGGTTGGTAAAATACTATAACTCATCAAGCAAATCCTGAGCGGTTTTTAGCTTAATTTTTCCTTGTTTGTGCAATTTCACTTCTTTAGCAGCTTCCTTTAAATCTTCAAAAAGGGTAACTTTTTCAGGGGTGATTGGATTTACTTTTTTTACAAACGCAAGATTACGCAATACTTCAAGACCAAAAGCTGCTTTACTATCGGGAATTTCTACTAAAACTTGCATACTGTTATTTTATAAGGAGTTACAAATATAAGCAAATTAACATTTTGAAACAACAAACCCTCACAGTACAACTGAATTTAGTTCAGTTTCCTGCAAGGGTTTTATCTTAATACTTAGTACTTAATTCTTACTACTAATATCTGTAATATTCTGGCTTAAATGGGCCTTCAACAGTTACTCCAATGTATTCTGCTTGATCAGGACGTAAAGTCTCTAATTCCACACCTAATTTGGCTAAGTGCAACATTGCTACTTTTTCATCTAAATGTTTTGGTAACATATACACTTCATTGTTGTAGGCGGCACTGTTTTTCCATAATTCGATTTGAGCCAATGTTTGGTTCGTAAATGAGTTACTCATTACAAAACTTGGATGGCCTGTAGCGCAACCAAGGTTTACCAAACGACCTTCTGCTAAGATGATGATATCATTTCCAGCGATAGTGTATTTGTCAACTTGCGGTTTGATTTCGATTTTTGAAGCACCGTGGTTTTTGTTCAACCAAGCCATATCAATTTCGTTGTCAAAGTGTCCGATGTTACAAACGATAGTTTTGTCTTTCATTTTTTCAAAATGAGCACCCAAAACGATGTCTTTATTTCCAGTTGTGGTAATAATGATATCAGCTGTAGCGATAACAGTATCTAATTTTTTCACTTCAAAACCGTCCATCGCCGCTTGTAAAGCACAAATTGGATCAATTTCAGTAACCGTTACAATAGATCCAGCACCTCTAAAAGAAGCAGCCGTTCCTTTTCCTACGTCTCCGTATCCACAAACGATTACTCTTTTTCCAGCTAACATAATATCAGTCGCACGACGAACTGCATCAACAGCAGATTCTTTACAACCGTATTTGTTGTCAAATTTAGATTTAGTAACAGAGTCGTTTACGTTGATCGCTGGCATTGGTAATGTTCCCGCTTTTACTCTTTCGTATAATCTGTGAACACCAGTAGTAGTTTCTTCAGACAATCCTTTGATTCCAGCAACTAATTCTGGGTAACGATCAATAACCATATTAGTCAAATCTCCACCGTCATCCAAAATCATGTTTAAAGGTTGTCTGTCTTCACCAAAGAACAACGTTTGCTCGATACACCAATCAAAATCTTCTTCGTTTAGACCTTTCCAAGCGTACACTTGAATCCCTGCAGCAGCAATAGCAGCAGCAGCCTGATCTTGGGTAGAGAAAATGTTACAAGAACTCCAAGTTACTTCAGCACCAAGTGCAATAAGAGTTTCAATCAAAACTGCGGTTTGAATCGTCATGTGTAAACATCCTGCAATACGAGCTCCTTTTAAAGGTTGTTCGTCTTTGTATTCTGCACGAAGCGCCATCAAACCAGGCATTTCAGCTTCTGCTAATTCGATTTCTTTTCTTCCCCAAGCTGCTAAGGAAATGTCTTTCACTTTGTAAGCCACAAAAGGCATAGTTGCTGTACTCATTTATTTTTTAAATTGATTGTTCAAATTTTTTGCAAATTTACGTAATAACTTTAGAATTAATTCAATTTCGATAAGATTTGTGAATTGTTTAATTGCTTAAAGATTAGAATTTTATAAAGTGCCTTGGTTTTAAGGTTTAATACTCAGAAGATTTGATGCCTTCCTGATATTCATGAATGAGATTGTTCGCTTGTTACTTGAAGTTTTTATGATTTATTGGATTCTTTGTCATGATCAATTGCAATTCAACCAATGACTCAAATCAATGCTATGAAATTTATAGTAGATTTTATTAAAAAGTTTTGATTATTAAAATATAGTATTACTTTTGCATAGTAATCTATAAAACCGATAGGGTAATAGATTTTAAATTAAAAAAGTATGAGTACATTACTAGTAGAAGAATTAATCAAGAAAACCGAAAACTTTTCGATCGAGGAAACCTTCGCTTTTTTGGCTACTGAATTTCCTGAAAAAGTAGTTTTCTCAACTTCTTTTGGGCAAGAGGACCAGGTAATCACGGCTTTAATCGCAACCAATGAATTGCTGATAAAAATATTTACCCTCGATACAGGAAGGTTGTTTCAAGAAACTTATGATGTTTTTCATAAGACGCTAAAGAAATACAAAGTGAGTATTCAGACTTTCTATCCAGAAACGAGTCAAGTAGAAAACTTGTTGAACACTAAAGGCCCCAATAGCTTTTACGAATCGGTAGAAAACAGAAAAGAATGCTGTTTTATTCGAAAAGTGGTGCCATTGAAAAAAGGATTGGCTGGGAATCAAATTTGGATTACTGGTTTAAGAGCAGAACAATCTGAAAATAGAAGCGACCTAGCCCTTTTTGAGTACGATGCCCATTTTGATATCATCAAATTCAATCCTTTGTTGAAGTGGAGTTTACAAGAGGTTCAAGAATATATTGATACCAACAATGTGCCACAAAACAGCTTGCACAAAACAGGATTTGTGAGCATAGGTTGTGCACCTTGTACGAGAGCTATTGCTGAGGGAGAGGACATTAGAGCCGGAAGATGGTCTTGGGAATCCAGTCACAAAGAATGTGGGTTGCACCAAAAATAGAAGCAGATTTTAGAAAATAGAATAACAGAGAATAGAAAAAAAAACAATAATAGTGGTAAGATTTTAGTCGAGGTTGCAACAACCTTACACTTTACACTTTAAACTCTTAAACTAAAAATAATGAGTTCAGTATTAAAAACAAATGCTTTAGAAAGCGAAGCTATTTACATATTCAGAGAAGTGATTTCTCAATTTGACCGACCTGTTTTGCTTTTTTCAGGAGGAAAAGATTCGATTACACTAGTGCGTTTGGCACAAAAAGCATTTTTTCCTGCAAAAATTCCGTTTCCACTATTGCATGTTGATACGGGACATAATTTTCCAGAAACCATCGAGTTTAGAGATAAATTGGTAGCAGAATTAGGATTAGAATTAATCGTTCGCAATGTACAAGATGCCATTGACGAAGGTAAAGTTGTGGAAGAAACAGGAAAGTATTCTAGTAGAAATACATTGCAAACCACCACACTTTTGGATGCTATCGAAGAATTTAAATTCGATGCTTGTATCGGTGGGGCCCGTAGAGACGAGGAAAAAGCCAGAGCTAAAGAGCGTATTTTCTCGGTTCGTGATGATTTTGGTCAATGGGATGAAAAAAACCAACGTCCTGAATTGTTTGATTTGTTGAATGGTAAAATTGAAAATGGTCAAAACGTTCGTGTTTTTCCAATTTCAAACTGGACCGAATTGGATGTTTGGAGTTATATCGAACAAGAGCAAATCGAGATTCCTTCGATTTATTTTTCACACAAAAGAAAAGTTTTTTTGAGAGACGGTTTAATTTGGTCACACTCTCCTTATGTGTACCAAGAAGAAGACGAACAAATCGAAGAACGAATTGTTCGCTTCAGAACCGTTGGTGATATGAGTTGTACCGCCGCAGTAGAGTCGTATGCAGCCACTATTGCTGAAGTAGTTGGAGAAATTCGTTCTTCTACCATTTCTGAAAGAGGCGCCAGAATCGATGACAAACGTTCGGAAGCCGCTATGGAAAAAAGAAAACAACAAGGGTACTTTTAGAATAGCAATTGAAAGATTTAAGGATTTAAAAATTAAAAGATGTAAGGAGGAAGTTAAACAACTTTAAACCTTAAGCTTTAAACAAAAAATAAATGGAAGTTTTAAAAATAGCAACAGCAGGAAGTGTAGACGACGGGAAAAGTACGTTAATCGGAAGATTATTATACGATACACAATCCTTGACTACCGATAAAATTGAAGCAATAGAAAAAAGCAGCAAGCAAAAAGGATACGATTACCTAGATTTTTCTTTGGCGACGGATGGTTTGGTGGCCGAGAGAGAGCAAGGAATTACAATAGATGTAGCACATATTTATTTTTCGACTGCCAAAAAAAGTTACATCATTGCCGATACACCAGGCCACGTAGAATATACTCGTAATATGGTAACTGGTGCTTCGACTTCGCAAGTGTCGATTATTTTGATTGATGCTCGAAAAGGAGTAATTGAGCAAACCTACCGTCACTTTTTCATCAATAATTTATTGCGTGTAAAAGATGTTATTGTTGCAATTAACAAAATGGATTTGGTGGATTATTCGGAAGAAGTTTTCAATAAAATTAAAGCCGATTTTCAAGCCTTGAACGCGAAAAGCGCTTTTAAAGAACAAAATGTAAGTTATATTCCGCTAAGTGCCATCAATGGTGGGAATGTGGCTCAAAAATCAGAAAATATGCCTTGGTATTCTGGTCAAACCGTTTTGGAACATTTGGAGTCTTTGGAACCGAATGATATTTATGAAAATGGCATTACTCGTTTTCCAGTACAAACTGTTATTCGTCCAAAAACGGAGGACTACCATGACTTTAGAGGATATGCAGGAAAATTATATGGAAATTCAATTAGAGTAGGCGATGCGGTAACCGTTTTACCTTCTTTAACAGAATCTAAAGTAACCAACATTCACTTTTTCGATAAGCAATACGATGAAGCTATTGCTGGTTCCTCTATTACAATCGAATTGGAAAATGACATCAATGTAACAAGAGGCGATATGATTGTAAAATCAAGCGAGCTTACTAGAATTGAAAAAGACATCACAACAACTGTTTGTTGGATGGATAGCAAAAAATTAGTGGCAGGAGCAAAGTATTTTGTGCAACACAACACCAATAGAGTTTTGGCTAAAATTGATAGTGTGAAAAACGTAATCGCAACCGATTATTCTGGAGTGACACCAGCAACTCAATTGGCTATAAACGAAATAGGAGAAGTAACCATTAAATTGAGCAAAGCCATTTATTTTGACGCTTACAACGATAACAAATCAAATGGAGCTTTTATTTTAATTGATGCTGCAACCAACACCACGGCAGGCGTTGGATTTATAAAATAGTTGTTAGCTATTGGCTTATAGCCTTTGGCAAAGAATAGAAACAGATATACAAATCAGCTAAAAGCTAAAAGCCAATAGCTAACAGCCTAAATAAAAATGGAAAGTTTTAGAACCGAAATAGAGAATCCGATTGTCCAAAAGGATATTATCGATTTAGAAAGAAAAATTGCTTTATTCCGCGATGGAAAAATCGATGATGAACGTTTTCGTTCTCTTCGTTTAGCAAGAGGTGTATACGGTCAGCGTCAAGAAGGCGTGCAAATGATTCGTATCAAATTACCTTTTGGTAAAGTAACGAGTGAGCAATTGCAACGTATCTGTAAAGTTTCTGAAGAATATTCCACAGGACGTTTGCACATCACTACGCGTCAGGATATTCAAATTCATTACGTGAGTTTGGATAGAACACCACAACTTTGGGCCGAGTTAGAGAAAGATGATGTTACCTTAAGAGAAGCTTGCGGGAATACCGTTAGAAATATTACTGCTAGCGAAACTGCTGGAATTGATCCAGATGAGCCTTTTGATGTGTCTCCATATGCACACGCACTATTCCAATTTTTCTTGAGAAATCCGGTGTGTCAAGAAATGGGGCGTAAATTCAAAATGTCTTTTTCTTCTTCTGATAAAGATACGGCTTTGAGTTATTTGCACGATTTAGGATTTATTCCAAAGGTGGTTAATGGGGAAAAAGGATTCAAAGTAATGCTTGGTGGTGGACTAGGATCTCAACCTCATCACGCCGAATTATTATCTGAATTTATTCCTGTCAATCAAATCATTCCAACCACGGAGGGGATTTTGAGAATTTTTGACCGTTACGGCGAAAGAGCCAAACGATTGAAAGCGAGATTGAAATTCTTGATCAAGGAAATCGGAAAAGAGGAATTTTTGCGTTTGGTTGATGAAGAGAAAAAAGCCCTTTCGCATCAAGTAGTTGAAATTGATACTACAGCTTTCGAAAATGCCATTCCAACTCCAGTATTGGATGCTCCACAAGTTGTGATTGATGATGTCGCAGCCTTCGAAGCTTGGAAAAAAGCCAATGTTATTCCGCAGAAACAAGCGGGTTATGTGGCTATCGGAATCAAAGTAGCTCTTGGTGATTTTTATATTGATAAAGCCCGACAATTGGCTGATTTAATTAAGAATTATGCAACCAACGAATTGCGTTTTACGTTGCGTCAAGATATTTTAATTCGTCATATAAAAGAAGAAGCTTTGCCTTTCTTCTATCAAGAATTAGCCAAATTAGATTTTGTTGCCTTAGGATACAATAGCACTGCAGATATTACCGCTTGTCCAGGAACAGATACTTGTAATTTAGGAATCGCAAGTAGTACGGGAATTGCAGATGAGTTGGAAAGAGTTTTAGTGACAGAATATCCAAGTTATACTAATTCTAACGAAATCACAATCAAAATTAGTGGTTGTATGAACGCTTGTGGGCAACACAATATGGCTGAGATAGGATTTCAAGGAATGTCTATCAATGCAGGTAAACTGGTTGCGCCAGCGTTACAAGTATTATTAGGTGGAGGAAATTTAGGAAATGGCGAAGGACGTTTTTCTGACAAAGTAATCAAAATTCCGAGCCGTCGTGGTCCAGAAGCCTTACGATTGATCTTGAATGATTTTGAAGCCAATGCCAACGGACAATCATTCTTGAACTATTATGATGCTCAAGGCGAGAAATATTTCTATGAATTTTTGAAACCTTTGGCTGATGTGACCAATTTAACCGAAGCTGATTTTGTAGATTGGGGCAATGCCGATAATTATGTGAAAGCAGTAGGAGTGGGTGAATGTGCTGGTGTTGTGATTGATTTAGTAGCGACTTTATTATACGAAGCCAAAGATAAATTGACGTTTGCACAAGAAGCGTTCGAGGATCAAAAATGGGCGGATGCTATTTATTTGGCCTACGCTGGATTTGTAAATGGAGCCAAAGCTTTGTTATTAGCCGAAAACCAAAAAACAAACCATCACGCAGGAATCATAGATTTGTTTGATACTGTTTTTGTGGAAACGAATAAAATACAATTAGCCACTTCCTTTAAAGAATTGGTCTATCAAATAAAAGAAAACGAACCATCTGAAACTTTTGCTAAAGATTATATTGCGACAGCAACTGCTTTTTTTGAAACAATCGAAACATACAGAGCAGCGGATTTGTCTAAAAATTAAAGAAAAACAAGATGAGTTATAAAATAACAGGAAATAGTTCCTCCTCCCTCCCTTTTGGGCAGGGCCGAGGTGGGGCTCCTAAAGTTACCTTAGTGGGTGCAGGTCCTGGTGATCCAGACTTGTTAACTATCAAAGGAGTAAAAGCTTTGGCCGAAGCCGATGTCGTTTTGTATGATGCTTTGGCTAACGAAGAGTTAATGGAGTTTGCGCCAAAATCTTCCATAAAAATATTTGTAGGTAAACGCAAAGGAAGTCACGCCTATTCGCAGGAGCAAATCAATCAATTAATTGTTGATAATGCCTTGACTTATGGTCACGTTGTTCGATTAAAAGGAGGTGACCCATTTATTTTTGGACGTGGAAGTGAAGAAATTGAGCACGCTGAAAGCTTTGGAATTCCTACCTTTGTCGTTCCAGGTATTTCATCATCAATTGCGGTTCCCGCTTATCAGGGGATTTCGTTGACAAAACGTGGTGTATCTGAAAGCTTTTGGGTAATTACTGGTACAACATCGGCAAGAAAATTATCAGATGATGTTCAGCTAGCAGCCAAATCAACGGCAACGGTGGTGATTTTAATGGGAATGAGTAAATTGGCGCAAATTGTTGCCCTGTTTCAAAAGGAAAGCAAAGGTGAAACGCCAATTGCCATCATTCAAAACGGAACGACTCCAGAAGAAAGAATTGGAGTAGGAACTATTGATACGATAGAAGCTGTTGTAGCAACGCATAATTTGAGCAATCCCGCCATCATTGTAATTGGCGAAGTGGTAAAAGAAAGCAACAAATTAAAGGGTTTTTACGAGGAATTCATCGTAGGGTCAGGTCGTGACCTGACCTAAAACAAAACCGTCAGGTCGTGGTGACCTGACCCCAAAAAAAATAAACAATGGAAAGAAACGAATTATATCCCGTATTTTTAAAACTACATCAATTAAATGTATTGATTGTTGGTGGCGGAAATGTGGGTTTAGAAAAGTTATCTTTTATGTTGAAATCAAGCCCAAATGCGAATGTCGAAGTAGTCGCACCGCGATTTCTTCCCGAGTTGGAAGCTTTGGCCCTAAAACATCCTTCAGTAAAACTGACACCAAAAAAATTCAATCGTTGGATGCTTCGCAAGCGTAATTTAGTAATAGCTTGCACGGATGATTTGAAGGTGAACAAACGCGTGTATGATTTGTCCAGAAAGCGTTATTTGATTTGTAATATTGCAGACACACCCGATTTATGCGATTATTATTTGGGTGGAATTGTGACCAAAGGCAATGTGAAAATCGCCATTTCAACGAACGGAAAATCACCGACAACCGCCAAGCGATTACGAGAATTTTTTGAAGAGGTCATTCCTGAAGATGTGAATAAAATGGTCGAAAACCTGAATGAATATCGCAAAACGTTGAAAGGTAATTTTGAAGAAAAGGTGCAACGTATGAATGAAATCACCGAGGCATTAAAAAATAGTAAATAATACGTGTACGGACAGGTCGCGACCTGTCCTCCATCACAATAAAAAAATACCTAAGTGATATTTATCACGAATCCTCAAATGAATTAATCGTTTATTTGAACACCGTAGGGACAGGTCGCGACCTGCCCGTACAAAATGAAAAAAAAGAAGTAATAAGTATAAATAAAAAAAAATGGTTAAAACAGATATATTAATAATAGGAGCAGGACCAACAGGGCTTTTCGCCGTTTTCGAAGCAGGATTATTAAAATTAAAATGTCATATTTTGGATGCCTTGCCACAGCCTGGCGGACAGTTATCAGAATTGTATCCTAAGAAACCTATTTATGATATTCCAGGATTTCCAGAAGTATTAGCTGGAGATTTGGTGGATAATTTAATGGAACAAATCAAGCAATTCGAACCAGGATTTACCCTAGGAGAACGCGCAGAAACCATCGAAAAACAAGAAGATGGTAGCTTTATTGTAACCTCTAACAAAGGGAAAAAATTCCACGCTCCAGTTATTGCTATTGCAGGAGGCTTAGGAAGTTTTGAACCTAGAAAACCTTTAATCGAAGACATTGAGTTTTACGAAGACAAGGGAATTAAATACTTTATCAAGAATCCAGAAAAATTCCGTGATAAGAGAGTTGTGATTGCTGGAGGAGGAGATTCTGCTTTAGACTGGAGTATTTTCTTGTCGAATGTAGCATCAGAGGTAACTTTGATTCACCGTCGTAACGAATTCCGTGGCGCATTAGATTCTGTAGAGAAAGTACAAGAATTAAAATCTGCTGGAAAAATCAGATTGATAACTCCAGGAGAAGTAGTAGGCTTAAATGGTGCCGAACATATCGAATCTGTAGTGGTAGAAGACGACAAAGGCGCTAAGCAAACCATCGCTACCGATTATTTTATTCCACTTTTCGGATTGACTCCAAAATTAGGACCTATCGGCGATTGGGGATTAGAAATCGAAAAAAACGCCATCAAAGTAAACAATGCTTTAGATTATCAAACCAATATTCCTGGGATTTTCGCCATTGGAGACGTAAACACTTATCCAGGCAAATTAAAATTGATTCTTTGCGGATTCCACGAAGCCACTTTAATGTGCCAAGCGGCTTACCAAATTATCAATCCAGGTAAAAAATATGTGATGAAATACACCACCGTTTCAGGTGTTGACGGATTCGACGGTACTCGTAAAGAAGCGCCAAAAGCAGTAGTGAAAGCTATTGTGTAAAAAAAAGTTACTGAGTCACAAAGGTTCTGAGTTGCTAAGTTCAATAAAAAGCTTAGTAATTCAGAACCTTTTTTAGCTTAGAAACTTAGCAACTTAGTCACTCAGAATCTTTAAAAAAAACACTTGCAATTGTTAGCGTTATGTCGTTACTTTGCACCGTTCCTATTTTTATTGAAAGTTATCACGAAAGGCGGAGGGAAAAGACCCGATGAAACCTTAGCAACCCTTTACTTTTTTAAAGAAGGTGCTACATTCTACCAAGCATAGCGCGGATAGATAACAACAAAATACAGTCTCGTATTTTTTCAAACCCCTTTCCCGATACATTTTTAAATAATTGAATGAGCGCATCATTGCCGCTTTTTTGGCATCAACGTTCCCGCTATCCACTATATCTTTTATGCTGAACCCCAGCATAAAAGGATGTCGTTGCTATCGGGGCTAAAGAGTTGGCAATAGGCTTATTTAGAAACAAAAAAGCAATGTATTCCCTCAAGCAGAGGCGTAACAGAAAATATAAATAAAAAAAGCTTTGCGCCTTAGCGCCTTAGCGGTAAATAAAAGTATGTCAACAATACAAGAAGAAATTAAAAAAAGAATTCTCGTACTCGATGGAGCGATGGGAACAATGTTGCAACGCTACAATTTCTCCGAAGAAGATTTTCGTGGCGAACGATTCAAAGATTTTCCGCATCCATTAAAAGGAAACAATGATTTATTGTCCCTCACGCAACCACAGGCCATCAAAGCCGTGCACGCTGCCTATTTTGAGGCAGGAGCCGATATCGTAGAAACCAACACTTTCTCAGGAACCACTATCGGAATGGCCGATTATCACTTAGAGGATTTGGTATACGAACTCAACTACGAATCCGCTAAATTAGCCCGAGAAGTAGCCGATGAATTCACCGCTAAAAATCCTGACCAACCGCGTTTCGTAGCGGGTTCCATTGGACCCACTAACAGAACAGCAAGTATGTCGCCCGATGTGAATGACCCAGGATACCGCGCCGTAACTTTTGATGATTTACGCATCGCTTACAAGCAACAAGTCGAAGCCTTGTTGGATGGAGGTTCTGACATTCTTTTGGTAGAAACTATTTTCGATACGCTGAATGCCAAAGCCGCACTTTTTGCCATCGAAGAAGTCAAAGAAGAACGCAACATCGATGTACCGATTATGGTTTCTGGAACCATCACCGATGCTTCAGGAAGAACCCTTTCTGGACAAACCGTTGAGGCTTTCTTGATTTCGGTTTCGCACATTCCGTTGTTGAGTGTAGGATTCAATTGCGCTTTGGGTGCCGATTTACTCAAGCCGTATTTGCAAACCTTGTCGCATAACACCTCCTTCAATATTTCGGCGCATCCTAATGCAGGTTTGCCGAATGCCTTTGGAGAATACGACGAAACACCTGAGGAAATGCAAGCGCAAATTCGTTCTTATTTAGAAGATAATTTAATTAACATCATAGGAGGCTGCTGCGGCACCACCCCAGAACACATTAAATTAATTGCCGATATCGCCAAGGAATACAAGCCTAGGGTTTCGACTGCGGTGATGTAATTTCTTCAAAATTTTTGAAAACAATGCAGTTGATTTAGATTTATTCTGAAAGATTTCAATTGTTTTATAAGTAATAAATTCAACTATTAGAAAATGAGAAAATATTTTACAATTATATTGTTAATCTTCCTAGTGGATTTTAGTTATTCTCAATTTGGCGCAACCAAATATGTAGAAGCTGAAATAATTTTTAAAAATGGAGATGTTCTAAATGGATTTGCCCGTGCTTTTAATTTTGATTTAGAATTTAAAGATTCGGATAAGAAAAATCGTAGAACAATTAATTTTATGGATATAAAATCCGTTAATTTCACTGTTTATGACAATAAAAAAAAGAATGATAAACATAATATATTTGTAGAAAGTCTTTGTTTAGAAGGTGATACAGGTGATAAAACAAATTATGTTTTGGCAGAATTGATTGTCAAAAATGATAAAGTTAAAATTTATGGAGTTTATTTTCCTTCTGGTGGTGGTTTCTCGATGGGGCCAGGTGTAGGAGGTCAAATTAGTATGGTTAATTTTAAAGGAAATTTAAATTTAAATCGATATTCTGATTATTACTGTTTTTTTAATAATGAAACAACTCCTAAATTAATTTATGAATATTCATCATTTAAAACATTCAGAATAATGGCTTCCGAATGCTTTAAAGATTGTAAAGAATTGAGTGATAAAATTAAAAGTAAAGAGTTTACTAAGGACCATATTTTTGAAATAGCTGGTTTTTATAATGATAACTGCAGATAAAGCATTTGCAATGCAACCCAACTAGTAAAATAAAAGTTCCGTAGGAACGACTCATTTTGTAGCAACGGATTTTAATCCGTTGGATGTAAGAGGAAAATTCATTCCGTTGTGAATTATAAAAACGGAACCGTTTCATTGAAACAAAAATGGTGTTGTATGCAGAATTGCGTGAGGGATAGTAGTGGAAAGCCCACAGACCGATGGAGTGATAACGGAATTGGTCGAGGACTTGGAACGGATAGCCCGGCCCTTGGGACACGCCCAAAATAAAAAAGAAAACCCAGTTTAGTTTTGAAGACGAGCTGGAGATAAAATATAGAATAGAAAATCACTTAGTAGCTAAGCAACTGAGTAACTCAAAATAAAGAAATGGCAGAAAAAAGAAGAAACCTAGTATTATCAGGATTGGAACCCTTAATCATCACGCCGGAAAGCGTATTTGTGAATGTGGGGGAACGAACCAATGTGACGGGTTCGCGAAAATTTCTTCGATTGATAAAGGAAGAGAAATACGATGAGGCGCTGGATATTGCGCGCCAACAAGTAGAAGGTGGCGCACAGATTATCGATATCAATATGGACGAAGGAATGTTGGATGGCGAATATGCTATGACCAAATTCCTGAATTTGATTGCGGCCGAACCAGATATTTCGCGTGTGCCGATTATGATTGACAGCTCGAAATGGGAAATCATTGAGGCGGGTTTGAAAGTGGTGCAAGGAAAATGTGTCGTGAATTCGATTTCTTTGAAAGAAGGCGAGGAGCGATTCATTCATCACGCGAACTTAATCAAACGCTATGGTGCGGCGGTGATTGTGATGGCTTTTGACGAAGTAGGTCAGGCCGATAATTACGAAAGACGTATCGAAATTTGCCAGCGTTCGTATGATATTTTGTTGGGAATTGGATTTCCACCACAAGATATCATCTTCGATTTGAATATTTTTCCTGTGGCTACAGGAATGGAAGAACACCGCTTGAATGCCTTGGATTTCTTTAGAGGGACTAAATGGGTTCGCGAAAATTTACCGCACGCACATATTAGTGGTGGGGTGAGTAATGTGTCGTTTTCGTTTAGAGGAAATGATGTGGTGAGAGAGGCGATGCACTCGGTTTTCTTGTACCACGCGATTCAAAACGGAATGACTATGGGAATTGTAAACCCAGAAATGTTGTCGATTTACGATGAGATTCCAAAAGATTTATTAGAATACGTTGAAGATGTGATTTTGGACCGACGCGATGATGCTACAGAGCGTTTGTTGGATTTTGCTGAAAATGTAAAAGGAGACGGTTCCAAAACAAATGAAGCGGTAATACAAGAATGGCGTAATGGAACGGTGCAAGAAAGAATCACGCACTCTTTGGTAAAAGGAGTGGATGCTTTTATAGAAATTGATGTAGAAGAAGCACGCTTGGCCGCCGAAAAACCAATCGAAGTAATCGAAATCAATTTGATGGCAGGGATGAATGTCGTGGGCGATTTGTTTGGTTCGGGTAAAATGTTTTTGCCACAAGTGGTAAAATCGGCACGTGTGATGAAAAAAGCAGTGGCTTATCTTTTACCTTTCATTGAAGCCGCCAAGCAAGTTGGAGACAAATCTGGGAACGGAAAAATCCTAATGGCTACTGTAAAAGGCGACGTTCACGATATTGGAAAAAATATTGTTTCAGTCGTATTGGCTTGTAATAATTATGAGATTGTCGATTTGGGTGTTATGGTGCCTCCAGAAAAAATTATTGCTGCAGCTATTGAGCACGAAGTGGATATTATTGGTTTGAGCGGTTTGATTACGCCGTCTTTGGACGAAATGGTGTATTTGGCGAAAGAGCTGGACAAACGCAATATGAAAATTCCTGTAATGATTGGTGGAGCCACTACTTCGCGCGCGCATACCGCGGTGAAAATCGCGCCTCAATACAGAGAAACAGTAATTCACGTAAACGATGCTTCGAGAGCGGTGACCGTGGCGGGTAATTTATTGGACCATAACCGAAAAGTTTATGCTAGCGATATTCGTGCAGAATACGATGCGTTTAGAGAAACATTCTTGAATCGTTCGCGAGATAAAAATTTCTTGTCTATCGAGGAAGCTAGAAAAAATAAATTGCAATTGGATTGGGATACTTTTACCCCTGTACAACCCAAAGTCATTGGCAAACAAATCGTAGAAGTGGATTTAGAAACTTTGGTGCCTTATATCGATTGGACGCCATTTTTCAGAACTTGGGAATTATTCGGGAAGTATCCTGCAATTTTAACCGATGAGGTAGTGGGAGAACAAGCTACTTCGGTTTTTGCGGATGCACAAGCGATGTTGAAAGTTATTTTGGAGGAGAAAAAGTTAACCGCAAAAGGTGTTTACGGGATTTTCCCTGCGAATCAAATCAACGACGACGATATCGAATTGAAAGATGAAAACGGAAATCCATTGCAAACATTCTTGACTTTGCGTCAGCAAGCTCAAAAAACCAAAGGAGCGCCCAACATCGCTTTGTCTGATTTTATTGCGCCAAAAGAAAGTGGAAAAGTGGATTATATGGGAGCCTTTTGTGTAACTACTGGTTTTGGAGTAGACGAATGGGCTGCCGAATTTGAGGCAGCATTAGACGATTATAATTCGATTATGGTGAAGGCCTTGGCCGATCGTTTCGCAGAAGCTTTTGCTGAATATTTACACGAAAAAGTACGTAAAGAAATTTGGGGCTATGCTGCTGATGAGGTGTTGAGTAAAGAAGACTTGATTGAAGAATCGTATAAAGGAATCCGTCCTGCACCAGGTTATCCAGCTTGTCCAGACCATTTAGAGAAACCGACTATTTGGAAATTATTGAACGTTGAAGAAGAAATCGGTGTGACTTTGACGGAAAGTATGGCGATGTGGCCCGCATCCTCTGTTTCTGGGTACTATTTTGGAAATCCAGAGAGCAAGTATTTCGGACTCGGCAAAATCAAAGAAGACCAAGTAATTGATTACGCCAAACGAAGAAATGTTTCGACAGATGTTGCCATGAAATGGTTGAATCCGAATATAGCTGATTAATAATAGTTTAAAGTTGAAAATTTGTTTAAAGTTTAAAGTTTAAAGTTGTTCGTGAGAACCTTAAACCTTAAACCTTAAACTTCAAACTAAAGGAAATGAAAGTAACACAACATATAGAAAACGCCAAAGGAGCAACCTTGTTCTCTTTTGAAATTATTCCGCCACAAAAAGGCAAGAGCATTCAGGAATTGTACGATAACATCGACCCGTTGATGGAGTTCAAGCCACCATTTATTGATGTGACCACTTCTCGTGAAGAGTTTATTTATGTTAATAAGGGGAATGGATTATTAGAAAAGAAGTTGACAAGAATGCGCCCAGGTACTTTGGGGATTTGCGCATCTATAAAGCATAAATACAATGTCGACACGGTACCGCACGTACTTTGTGGAGGTTTTACGAAAGAAGAAACAGAATATTTGTTGGTCGATTGTCATTACTTAGGTATTGATAATGTGATGGCTTTGCGTGGTGATGCAATGAAAGACGAGCAATCGTTTGTGCCAACCAATGGAGGCAATAAATATGCTTCCGATTTAGTAAGTCAAATTTATCAATTGAACCAAGGGAAGTATTTGCACGAGGTAATGGACATTGATAATAAAGCCGATTTTTGTATTGGTGTAGCGGGTTATCCTGAGAAGCATTTGGAATCCCCTTCTTTGCAAACCGATTTGAAACGTCTTAAAGAAAAAGTAGATGCAGGAGCGGATTATGTCGTTACTCAAATGTTTTTTGATAATGCTAAATATTTCGAATTCGTAGCCAAAGCCAGAGAAATGGGCATTACCGTTCCGATTATTCCTGGGATAAAACCTATTGCGGTAGAAAGACATTTGCAAGTGTTGCCACAAATTTTCCGTATCGATTTGCCAGAAGATTTAATTGCTGCCGTAGAAAAATGTAAAAACAACGCCGAAATCAGACAAGTTGGAATCGAATGGGCGATTCAACAATCGATAGAATTAAAAGCCGCTGGTGTTCCTGTTTTGCACTATTATTCTATGGGAAAATCAGAAAACATCAGACAAATCGCGAGTCAGATTTTTTAATAAAAGGGTTATATTATTTCAATTGGAAGTACTCGATGCGCTTTTGGCTTGTCGGGTATTTTTTTTGGTTTGTTGCGAAAGTAATTATCTAACGGTTAAATTTTTATTTTCTTCTGATAATATTACCCAAGAGTTCTACATTTGCAGTTCCAAAAAGAGGTGTTCTTTTTGGCTAAAACTTACTTTTCAATGAGTCTAAAAATAAAAATCAATAGGATAAGAAGAAGCGTTATGCAAAGCCTAACAAGTGGTTTAGGCAATTCTTCGAATGTTAATAAAGGAACAATTGATCCCTTACAAGTTAAAAGAGTCTTGATTTCGAGACCCAATCACCGTTTAGGGAATTTATTATTAATTACGCCTTTGGTTCAAGAAGTACAAATACTTTTTCCGAATGCAACTATTGATGTTTTTATAAAAGGAAATCTTGGTCCCATTGTTTTTGAAAATTTTACGGCTTTAAATCAGATTATTCGTTTGCCTAAAAAACATTTTGATGAATTGGGAAACTATATGAAGGGCTGGTTGAAACTGAAGAAAGACAAGTACGATTTAGCCATCAATGCAGATAAAAATTCTTCGTCAGGTCGTTTGTCTATTCAACTTGTAGATGCAAAATTTAAATGTTTTGGGGAACAAGCAACGGATCTTTCAAGTCAATTTTCTGACTATACTCATATTGCAAAGTATCCTGTGTATGATCTGCGTTATTTTCTTGCTTCGGTAGGGATGAAAGTGCCTAGTACTCCAATTCCTAATTTGCTTTTGCAACTAAGTCCTGAAGAAATAGCCAAAGGTAAAGCACTTTTGGACGCTATTGTTCCTTCATCCAAAAAAATAATCTGTCTTTTCACTTTTGCCACGGGTGCTAAATGTTATTCGGTGGAATGGTGGGCCGTTTTTTATGAAAGAATCTTAAAAGAATTTCCAGACTACAATATTTTGGAAGTGTTGCCTGTAGAAAATGTGTCGCAAATAAATTTTGATGCGCCAACCTATTACAGTAAAGACATTAGAGAAATCACAGCATTTTTTAAAAACACAGCTGTTTTTGTGGGCGCTGATAGCGGAATGATGCACTTGGCTAGCGCCGCTCAATTACCAGTAGTAGGTTTGTTTTCGGTTACCAAAACAGATAAATATGCACCTTATGGGACAAAAAGTGTTGCAATCAATACTAACGAAACTACTATTGACGATTGGATTCAAGCGATAAAAGATAGTTTGGAGTAACTAGTGAATAGTAATTAGTGATTAGTTCTTAGCTTTGATAATTAATCACTAAGTACAGATAACGTCAGTATGTGAAAAAACTTCCGTTTGGTTCTTAACAAATGCCAAAAACATTGTTGTCAAAACAGGATTTTTTGCATATTTGATAAGCAACACATCCAAGGAATTTACCGCCAGCAATTACAATTAAGTAGTTTAGAAGACAAAATTACTCTTGATAATCTTGTTCGTTTTATAGAAGCTTCTCTAGAGTCCTCTCGCTTGAAGCGCTTGGTTTTACGACTCGAATTCTTGAAAGCGAAGGTCGTCCTAGCTTCTAATCAAAAGTTTTATGGTTATCTCAACGGATTTAGAAGCTCGAGAAAGCTAGAAAAAGAATGCATTCGCAATATAGAATACAATGGTGGATTATTCGTTTTATTTTTCGTTTGCGAGTTTTAGTGCATTTTCAATGAAACCATCACTCAACCATATGTTTTTTGTTCTTAGTTCAAAAAGCAAAGGTTTTAGTTCATTAATATGCCCAAGTTGTTTAGCTTTTAAAAGTATTCCAATTGTTCCAGTAACTTTTAGTCCTGTATGTTTAGCATGAAATCTTCCTAAAGATTCATCAAGAATTATTAAATCAGCTTCTTTTTCTGTTGCTAAAACAATTGCTTCGGCTTCTCCCTTATCTAAATCTAAAAAATAAGACAAAGATTTTTCATTGTTTATTTTTTCTATTTTTATCCAATCGATTTTAGATAAATCAGTATAAAATTCTTTATTCTTCCCTGCTTCGATTTCATTAAATACTTCTTGAGGAATAAAAATTTCGCCATACAAATCTTTAAAGATTTTGAGTTTACCAATCTTTAAAAGTGAAATAATAGGAGTGGTGTTTGATACAACTTTAAGCATTTTGTAAATCTTCATTTAAGTCTTCAACATTCAAAAAACCAACGTTGTATTTGGATAATAATTCTAAAAACTCAATTCTAGACAATTGCAAAACTTTCGAGGCAGTTCCAGATGAAATTTTACCCAATTCGAAAAGTTTTACAAGACCAGAAATTTTAATTTCTTTTCCAAATTCGCTTTTATTCATTCGCATTGAGTTTGCTAAATAGTCTGGAAATTCTATAGATATGTTTTGTGACATTTTATCAGATTTAATATCCCAAATTTACTAAATTTTTCTGTAGATTTAGCGTTATGGTCTCGAATTCTCCATTTTCGTGAATGCTGTCGCCTAACTAATCACTACTTCGTAATCTCCCTAAATACCGCTTCTAGATTTTTGTTTTTCTGGTTAAGTTGCAAGGTTTTTAAACCGTTGTCGTGAGCGAAATCGAATACGGTTGGACGCATATCTTGACTCGATAAAAAAGTCAATTCCCATAGGTAATCACTGTTTTTGATGAATGATTTTAAATGTGGAATGGAGTTGATTTGGTCTTCGGTTACTTTTAAATCAAATTCTACTTCGATGACTTGTTCTTTGTCGGCGGCAATCAAAACTTCTAATTTTTTATCAGCTACAATTTTGCCTTTATCAATAATAATGACACGGTCACAAATCGCTTCTACTTCTTGCATAATATGAGTAGACAGAAAAACGGTTTTGTCTTTCCCCACATTTTTAATCACATTTCGAATCTCAACCAATTGATTCGGATCTAGACCAGTAGTAGGCTCATCAAGAATGAGTACTTCTGGATTATGCAATAAGGCATTGGCTAATCCCACACGTTGACGATAACCTTTAGAGAGTTGCCCTATTTTTTTATGACTTTCGGGTGTTAGTCCCGTCAATTCTATTACTTCTTGAATACGAGAGGATGGTACTTTGTACACATCGGCGTTGAAAGCCAGATATTCTCTAACATACAAATCCAAATACAACGGATTGTGCTCGGGTAAATAGCCAATGATTTTTTGTACTTCTTTGGTGTCTGAAATGACATTTTTATCATTTACTAGGGCTACGCCTTCATCAGCCGCTAGATAAGTGGTCAATATTTTCATCAAAGTAGATTTTCCAGCACCATTTGGACCCAAAAAACCAACGATTTCTCCTTTCGATATCGAAAATGAAATCGAGTCTAATGCTTTTTGGGAGCCGTAACTCTTAGATAAATTTGTAACTTTTATTGACATGATATTGGTTTTGTTGCAAAAGTAATTAGAAAAAAAATTTTTTGGGTTTGAATATTCTATTTTTTAATGATCTAAAAAAAAACAGGATAAAGATTTGAAATTGATGAGAATTTTTATATTTACACAAAAAGTATTTAAGACAATGGAAGACAATCACCCAGGAAGTTTTTTAGAGAATTATAGTAGCATATTAAAGTTGATAGCAGGTATTATAATTGGGAGTATCGCCGGATTAGTTTTTGGTAAAGATGTAGAATTCATTAAACCTTTGGGGGATATCTTCTTAAACTTGTTATTCACAGCAATTATACCTTTGGTAATTTTTACGATAGCTAGTTCAATTGCTAATTTGCAAAAATCGGATAAGTTAGGAAAATTATTTCGGGTGGTGTTTCTTATTTTTATGTTCACTGTGATTGTGTCGGCCATCATTATCGTTCTTGCTATGATGGCTTTTCCAATAGATACCTCTGCGTTTGCCTCTCAATTAAAACCAGATACTGCGTTGTATTCTAGTAGCGAATCACCTATTGCCTTGTTGTTTACTGTAAATGATTTTTTTGAAATTTTGTCCAGAAAAAATATGTTGGCTTTAATATTGTTCTCACTGTTAATTGGTTTTGCTACACTAAGAGCTGGTGAAAAAGGGAAAGAATTTGCGCGTTTTTTGGATGCTTCAAACGAGGTGATGAAAGAAGTATTGAATTTAATCATGAAAACGGCTCCTGTTGGTTTAGGTGCTTACTTTGCGTATCAAGTGGGGATTTTCGGGCCACAACTTTTTGGGGCTTATGCAAAGCCTTTAGCGGTATATTATGGAGTTTGTATCTTGTATTTTGTCATCTTTTTTTCAATTTATGCTTACATGTCAGGTGGTAAATTAGCTGTAAATACGTTTTGGAAAAACAATATTACAGCTTCGGTTACAGCTTTAGGTACATGTAGTAGTATTGCTACTATGCCAGCTAATTTAAAAGCAGCTGAGCAAATGAAAATCCCTGCCTATATTCGCAATTTGGTAATTCCTTTGGGAGCTCCAATTCATAAAGATGGGTCGAGTATGTCCTCGATTGTTAAAATTGTGGTGATGTTTGCTATTTTTGGAAAAGATTTTATGGACCCATTCACTATTCTTTCTATGATTGGTATTACCATAATAGTTTCGGTAGTGGAAGGTGGAATTCCAAATGGAGGCTATATAGGAGAGATTTTGGCTATTACCGTTTATGGTTTTCCAATGGAACAAGCTTTACCTGCCGCAATGATTATTGGAACATTGGTAGACCCTATAGCTACACTATTAAATGCTAATGGTGATATTGTAGCTTCAATGATGGTAACCAGAATTGTTGAAGGAAAAAATTGGATCTTAAGACAAAATGAAAATGTTTAACCGTAATCAAAAAATAATGAAAAAGATTAGTTTGTTTTTCGCATTAATGTTGAGTTTTTTAGCTCAGGCGCAATACCAAATTTCAGAAAATGAAGTCACTCGAATAGAAACGGAATTAGCTTCGGATGCCATGGAAGGTCGTGGCATGTTTACCCCTGGTATCGAAAGGGCATCAACGTTTATAGAAAATGAATTCAAACGAATTGGATTGACTTACTATAAAGAATTACCCACTTATCGTCAAGATTTTTTGATTAAAGGGAAAAAGGCCAATAATGTAATTGGGATTATTCCAGGGAAATCAAAACCGAATGAGTATGTTATTTTTTCAGGACATTATGATCATTTAGGGATGAAAACTTCTGGAAAGGATACAATTTTCAATGGAGCTAATGATGATGCCTCGGGAATTACAGCGGTAATTACTTTGGCAGAATATTTTAAAAAGAAAAATGACAATGAACGAACGCTTATTTTTGTTGCATTTACCGGGGAAGAAACGGGAGGTTATGGCTCTTCTTTTTTCTCAAATGCGATCAATGCGGATCAGGTAGTGGCCATGTTCAATATAGAAATGATAGGAACGGAGAGTAAATGGGGGCGCAACTCAGCCTATATCACAGGATTCGAGCGCTCTGACTTTGGAACTATTTTGCAGAAGAATTTAGTAGGTTCTGGATTTAACTTTTATCAAGATCCATATCCTCAAGAACAATTGTTTTACCGTTCAGACAATGCAAGGTTAGCGGCTTTAGGGGTGCCTGCTCACACCATTTCTACCTCAAAAATGGATGTAGAACCCAATTATCATAAAGTGAGCGATGAAGTAAATACCTTGGATATGAATAACATGACCGAGATCATTAAGTCAATTGCCATCAGTTCTCAGTCAATCATAAGTGGTGATGCTACTCCTTCGCGAGTTCCAAAAATGAAAAATTAATGTTTTGTGAGCGTTTAATGGCAAGAGAATTGTTAAAAAACCTGCGAATAATGTGACTTTTTTTTAATTATTGTTAATTGAAAGTTAATTTAACAAAGAAATTCGTTTTTGTTAGTGATTAGTGTAAAATTTATTTAAGATTTTGAATTAAGTTGCTATCTTTGCCAAGAATTTATTCAGAAAAACAAATAACATCATGTTGAACAACCGTTTTTATTTTAGCTATACTTTTTATTTCTTCTTTGAGAAGTAAGGATTGTGCTATGGTTATTTGAAAGTAAAAAAGAAACAAATAAAACTACGATACAATCCTGATGAAAATCAGGATTTTTTTTTGACTATATGGGAACTAAAATTGGAATTCAGGGAATTAAAGGGTCATTTCACCACCAAGTGGCTCAAGATTATTTTTATCAAAATGTGGAGGTAGAAGAGTGTTTGTCTTTTGAAGAATTAGTAGATAGTTTATTGAATGGTAAAAGCGATCAAGCTGTTATGGCTATCGAAAATTCAATTGCGGGACCAATTATTCCTAATTACGCCTTGATTGACAAGCATAATTTGCACATTATTGGTGAACATTATTTGGATATTTTTCAAAATTTGATGGCTTTGCCGGGACAAAAAATGGAGGATATCAAGGAGGTACATTCGCATCCGATGGCGTTGTTGCAGTGTATGGATTTTTTGAAAAAATACCCCGCTATTAAATTGGTTGAAGATAAAGATACCGCCGAAACTGCCCGAAGAATTCATCAAAATCAGCTGAAAGGAATTGCAGCAATAGCCAGTGTTGTGGCAGCAGATATGTATCATTTAGACATTATTGCTCCTTCCATTCAAACCATAAAGAATAACATGACCCGATTTGTCATTCTCAAAAAAGAGAATTCGTTTGTGTCTGAAGATAAAATAAATAGAGCGTCGATCAAGTTTGAATTAGACCATAAACGAGGAAGTTTAGCAGCAGTATTGAATGTGATGAGTGATTGTAAACTCAATTTAACCAAAATACAATCCTTGCCGAAAATAGAAACTCCTTGGAAATATTCTTTTTTTGTAGATGTGACTTTTGAAAAGTATGAAGATTACGCCAAGGCGAAAGCATTAGTTTCGATTATGGCACATTATTTTAAAGTGTTAGGAGAATATCCAAATACAAAGCCACTACTTGAATCTTCAAAAGAGAAAATAAAAAATTCCAATTTAGTATAAAGGAAAAAATGATAACAACAGCCCAACGTTTAGCGATAGTTGAAGAATATTACTTCTCCTCAAAATTAAGAGAAGTGCGCCAATTGGCTGCCGAAGGAAAACCTGTAATCAATATGGGAATTGGTAGTCCTGATTTAAAACCTGCTCCTGCTGTGATTGCCGCAATGACAGCTGCGATGCAAGACGAAAATGCACATCAGTATCAAAGCTATCAAGGTTTGCCAGAATTAAGACAAGCTATGGCTGAATTTTATGAGCGTAATTACCAAGTGACCCTAAATACCACCACTGAAATTTTGCCTTTGATGGGTTCCAAAGAAGGAATTATGCACATTTCGTTAGCGTTTTTGAATGAAGGGGATGGTGTTTTGATTCCAAATCCTGGATATCCGACCTATACTTCGGTGACTAATTTAGTAGGTGCAGTGCCACTATATTATGATTTGAAAGAAAGTACCAATTGGGAACCCGATTTTGAGGCTTTGGAAAAAATGGATTTGGCTAAAGTAAAATTGATGTGGATTGGCTATCCACATATGCCAACAGGAGCCAGAGGAAATTTGGCTTTGTTTGAAAAACTGGTGGCTTTTGCACAAAAACACAACATTTTATTGGTCAACGATAATCCGTATAGTTTTGTTTTGAATGACCAACCTATGAGTTTGTTGCAAGTGGAAGGGGCAAAAGAAGTAGTGCTGGAGTTGAATTCGTTGTCCAAAACCTTTAATATGGCGGGATGGCGTGTAGGAATGGTATCTGGAAATGCTGCTTGTATTGATGCCGTATTGAAAGTGAAAAGTAATATGGATAGCGGAATGTTTTACGGCATTCAAAAAGGGGCTATTGCAGCTTTGCAGAGTGATGCTTCTTGGTTCGACGAAATGAATGCGATTTACGCAAAACGTAGGATTTTAACCGAAGCATTGGCTGAGAAATTAGGTTGTGAAGTGTACAAAGAAGGAGTTGGGTTGTTTGTTTGGGCGAAGCTCCCAGCAGGAATCACATCGGCGGAGGATTTTATTGATAAGATATTGTATGAGAAATACCTCTTTATTACACCAGGAACTATTTTTGGTTCGAATGGCGAAGGGTACATCCGATTTGCTTTGTGTGTAAAAGAAGAAAAAATTGAAGAAGCGATTCGTCGTTTTTAGCAGATAATACCTAGCCCTGATAGTAGCGGTATCCTATTGTGGCGGGGTTCGCCACAATAGATATAGCGGATAGCAGGATTAGCTAATAATAAAAATAATAATGAATATACACGTAATAGGAATAGGTTTGATTGGAGGTTCGATGGTGTTGGATATAAAGGCCTTACACCCAGAAGCGACTATTTACGGAATGGACAAAAATGAAGCCCATTTGCAAGAGGCGATGGCGCTTGGGGTTGTGGAGAAAGTGGCTACGATGCAGGATTTGGCCGATGCTGATTATGTTATTGTTTCGGTTCCTGTGGATGTGGCGTTGCAAGTGTTGCCCGAAGTTTTGGACCATATTGGTGAAAACACCATTGTTTTTGAAGTGGGTTCTACGAAAATGCCTATTTGTGAAGCGGTAGCGAATCATCCAAGAAGAAGAAATTATATTGCCACGCATCCTATTGCTGGAACGGAATTTTCGGGACCATCAGCGGCTATAAAAGGATTGTTTCAAGGGAAAACGAATATTATTTGTGAGGTGGAGAAAACGACTTTTAAGTTGCAAGAAAAAGCCATCGAATTGTTCAAAGAGTTAGGAATGCGCATTCGCTATATGGACCCGAAGTCGCACGATAAACACATTGCTTACGTATCGCATTTGTCGCACATTAGTTCGTTTATGTTAGGGAAAACTGTCATCAATAAAGAGAAAGACGAACAAGATATTTTTGATATGGCGGGTTCGGGTTTTGAAAGTACGGTGCGTTTAGCTAAAAGTTCGCCAGCAATGTGGACTCCTATTTTTAAACAAAACAAAAAGCATGTAGTGAAAAGTTTAGAGGAATACATTGCGAATTTGACAAATTTTAAAGATTTATTGCAAAGTGAACAGTATGAAGCAATTTTTGACGAAATGCAGAGTGTGAATAAAATAAAAGAAATTTTGAATGGGATGAACCCCCAAGGTAATAGTACAAACAATAAATAGTAAACAACGAACGATAAACATAAAATAAGATGGAAAATAAAAAAGAAATGAGAAATTGGTTGGAAGCGTTCAATTTGACGCATCCATTGGTGATAGCAGGACCTTGTAGCGCCGAAACAGAAGAGCAAGTATTGAAAATTGCACACGAATTGAAAGATTCTGATGTAAGTGTGTTTAGAGCTGGAATTTGGAAACCAAGAACACGTCCAGGTGGATTTGAAGGCGTGGGAGAAATAGGATTGAAATGGTTGAAAAAAGCCAAAGCAGAAACAGGTTTGTTAATGGGAACCGAAGTAGCTACTGCTGCTCATTGTAAATTGGCTTTAGAAAATGATATTGATGTTTTATGGGTTGGGGCACGTACAACTGCCAATCCGTTTGCTGTTCAAGAAATTGCTGATACCTTGAAAGGGACAGATAAAATCGTTTTGATTAAGAATCCAGTGAACCCAGATCTAGCTTTGTGGTTGGGTGGTGTTGAGCGTTTGCATATGGCTGGCATTGAAAAATTAGGAGTGATTCACCGTGGTTTTTCTACTTACGAAAAAACAAAATACAGAAACATTCCAGAATGGCAAATTGCGATTGAATTGCAAAACAAATTTCCAGATTTGCCTTTGATTATTGACCCTTCTCATATTACAGGAAATCGTGATATGATCCTTGAAGTGACGCAAGAAGCTTTGGACTTGAATTATGACGGAATGATTATTGAAACTCACACAGACCCTGATAACGCCTGGAGTGATGCTGCGCAACAAGTAACGCCAGACGCTTTAAAACAAATTTTCAAAGATTTGAGAGTAAGAAAACAGGTTGATGTTTCGGATGAATTTATGGCTAAAATGAGTAAATTAAGAGCGAATATCGATGTGTTAGATGCTAATTTATTGGAGCTTTTGAGCAAAAGAATGAAAGTTGCCGTAGAAATTGGTCAGGTGAAGAAAGAAGCGAACGTAGCGGTTTTACAAAACAATCGTTGGAATGAAATTTTAGGGAAAATGATTTTGGAAGGAGAAAAGAAAGGACTTTCGGAAGAGTTTGTTTTAAAAATGTTCAAAGCAATTCACCAAGAAAGTATCAGCAAACAAGATAAAGTATTGAATTCATAAAGATTTCAGATTTTTGATTAACGATTTTTGATTTCAGATTTTGTAAGTCATAAAATTTAGATTTTAATAAATCCCAAGGCCTAGGTTTTGGGATTTTTTTGTTTATTTCTAGGGCTCTAAAATCATACATCTAAAATCGTTACTCTTCAATCATAAATCCTTTATCTTTGCAAAACTTTTAGGTTGTAAATCATAAATCTAAAAGCGTAAATTAAATTTAAAAATCCTATATGACAGGAACCGTTTATAAATCTACAGGCAGTTGGTACACCGTGAAATCCGAGCAAGGCGATTTTATAGAATGCAGAATGAAAGGGAAGTTCCGGATGAAAGGCATTAAAAGTACCAATCCCATTGCAGTAGGCGATATGGTGGATTATGAACAAGACGAAACATCGGATACCATAACCGGGACGATTCATCATATTCATGATCGAAAAAATTATATCGTTAGGAAATCGGTGAATTTGTCGCATCAAATGCACATTATTGCGGCCAATATTGATCGAGTTTTTCTGTTGATTACCGTCAATAATCCTCCTACGACTTTTAATTTTATTGATCGTTTTTTGGTGACAGCAGAGGCCTATGGCATTGAGACTATTTTGGTTTTTAACAAAATCGATACTTTAGATGAAGTCACTTTAGACGAACAGTTGTACATGCAACATGTATATCAAGAAATTGGGTATCAATGTTTGCGGGTATCGGCTGCGGAACGAAAAGGGGTTGAAGCATTGAAGGAATTAATGATAGGTAAAACGAGTATGTTCTCGGGGCATTCAGGTGTAGGAAAATCGACTTTGGTAAATGCTTTGGAACCGAGCTTAGATTTGAAAACGAAAACTATTTCGGTAGCAAGCAAGCAAGGGCAACATACCACCACTTTTGCAGAGATGTATGATTTGTCTTTTAATGCTAGTATTATTGATACGCCAGGGATCAAAGGATTTGGGATTGTAGATATGGAGCCTCAAGAAATTAGCGATTATTTTCCCGAATTTTTTAGATTGAAAGAGCAATGCAAGTTCAATAATTGTTTGCATAAAGAAGAACCACACTGTGCAATAAAAGCAGCCTTAGAAAAAGATGAAATTGCTTGGTCACGTTACAATAGTTACCTTAAGATTTTGGAAGGAGACGATGAGCATTACCGCACCGATGTGTACGATGAAGATAGAAAAGCTAGTGATAAAACGAGGGAGTAATGAGAGTTGTAATCCAAAGAGTAGCACATGCCTCAGTAACAGTTGACAACAAAGTAGTTGCCGATATCCAAAAAGGGCTATTGGTTTTAGTGGGAATTGAAGAGGCCGACGATCAGGAAGACATCAATTGGCTGGTGGGGAAAATTTCCAAAATCCGAATTTTTGGAGACGAAAATGAGGTGATGAATCTCTCGGTGCAGGATATTGACGGCGAAATTATTGTGGTGAGTCAGTTTACCTTACAGGCTTCTACCAAAAAAGGCAATCGGCCTTCCTACATCAAAGCGGCAAAACCCGAAATTGCGATTCCCTTGTATGAGAATTTCGTTCGAAATTTACAAAAGGAAATACATAAAAAAGTGCAAACCGGTGTCTTTGGTGCCGATATGAAGATTTTATTGTTAAATGATGGGCCAGTAACGATACAAATGGACTCAAAAAATAAAGAATAAATTATTTTTTTATTTTAAGAATTACAATATATTTGGTTGCCAAAACTGAAAGAAACAACAATATGAATTAAATGCTTCAAAAGTAGAGAGTTGAAGTTTTTTTTGCGATTTTTGGTTTTTTTTAACCCTATATGTTTTATGAAATATAAATTTCTTTTACTGTTTTTAGCCACCATCTTTCTCAATACACTGGCTGCTCAAGAGATCCAATATGTAGTAGCTTCAATTCCAGACAGTATAAAATCGAATGCAAACGCGGTTCATAGGTTAAACCAAGTCGCAATTAACATTGTTTCTCAAAGAAAAATCAATGTAAGCCGCAAAAGAGTAGTGACGGTTTTCAATGAATCGGGTATGAATGCCATAGATGCTTTCGCTCATTATGATAAATCGACTACTATTTCAGACATTCAAGCTATAGTCCTAGATGCTTTTGGAAATGAAATCAAGAAATTTAAACGAAAAGATTTTAAAGACCATAGCGCTGTTGACGGTGGTACACTTTTTTCGGATAGTCGCGTGTTGTATTTAGATTATACACCCATTAATTATCCCTTTACAATAATCTTTACTTGCGAAACCAGTTCAATTTCTACCGCATTTATTCCGCAGTGGTTTCCAATTCCGGAATATTCGGTGGGCGTGGAAAAGAGTGTGTTGCATGTGTCGTTTCCTGAAAACTTAGGATTCAAGAAAAAAGAAAACAATTTTGCCCATAAAAGCATCGTAAAAACCAATGAGTCGACCACAGAAGTAAGTTATGTGGCATCCAATTTAGTTCCTGTCAAATATGAAGATTTGAGTCCGGAATTTGAGGCAATAATGCCTAATGTAATGATGGGATTAACTGCTTTTCACTTAGAAGGTATTGATGGAAATGCGAGTACTTGGGAAGATTTTGGGAAATGGTGGGCCGAAAAAATTCTGGCAGGAACCGATCAAATTTCAGAAGCCACCCAACTAAAAATAAAAGCAGTAGTAGGCAATGAAACAGACCCAATTATAAAAGCAAAAAAAGTATATTCATTTGTTCAAGAAAAAGTAAGATACATCAGTATTCAGGAGGGAATTGGAGGATGGAAACCGATGTTGGCCTCAGATGTAGACCGTTTAGGATATGGAGATTGTAAAGCTTTGACAAATTATACCCAAGCGCTGTTGAAATCAGTAGGGGTGACTTCTTATTATACCAAAGTTTTTGGAGATAAAAGCAAAAGAAACATTGCCAAAGATTTTGTTTCTCAACAAGGCAATCACATCATTTTGGCCCTGCCTGTAGGGGATCATTACACTTGGTTAGAGTGCACAAGTCAAACGGATCCTTTTGGCTTTCAGGCTAATTTTACAGATGATCGCGATGTGTTAATAGTGAAACCTGAGGGAGGAGAAATTGTACATACCAAGATTTATACTCCAATCGAAAATGCACAAAGAAGTATTGGTAATTATTCGATAGCTTCCAATGGAGATTTTCAAGGTGAAATTCAAATTGTTTCAACGGGAACACAATATGGTAACAAAGAGTTGATTCAGCGATGGCAACCTGATGAAAAAGATAAACATTACAAAGAATATTGGGACAATATCAATAATTTGAAACTAGATAAAATTAGTTTCGAAAACAACAAAAATGAAATTCGTTTTATAGAAAATGCTAAGTTGTCGGCTACTAATTATGGCGCTTTTGTAGGCCAAAAAATGATGATAACCCTGAATGCTTTTAACAAATATGAAGGGGGCTTGAAACGAATACGCAACCGAAAAATGCCTTTTGAAATTGCCAGAGGATTTGTAGATGAGGATGAAATTACCATTCACTTGCCCCAAGGTTTTGTGGTGGAATTCATGCCTCCATCCTTTGAAAGTAAAACGAAATTCGGAACATACCGCTATTCATGCGAAAAGAAAGACGCTACTAGTTTGATTTACAAAAGGGTTTTTACTGTCAATTCAGGCAATTACTCAAATAAAGAATATGAAGAATATCGCCTCTTTTTAGAACAAGTCTCCCAAAATGATAACGCCAAAATAGTAGTAGCCCAAACCTTATAATTTATGAAATTAATCCAAACACTTTCCTTTTGTCTCTTGCTCTCTCTCAATTGGACCGCTAAAGCACAAAATTTTGACTTAGGAAAAGTAACTCTAGCTGAACTCGAAGAGAAACAACATCCTAAAGATACTGCAGCAGTTGCGGCAATACTATTTGAAAAGGGAAAAGTGAATTTTGAATACAGTCAAGATAATGGGTTTACAATGATTACCGATGTTACAACCCGTATTAAAATTTACAAAAAAGAGGGTTATGATTGGGCTGTCAAAAAGGTAGGTTATTCTATCAATAGTGGCGCTAAAGAGGGTATGTCTTTTTCGGATGCAGTGACCTATAATGTAGTCAACGGAAAAATTGAAAAAACGAAACTTAAAAGCGATGGTGTTTTTGATGAAAAAGTGAATAAATATTGGGCAATAAAAAAAATCAGTTTGCCTAATGTCAAAGAAGGGTCTGTAATTGAGTACAGTTACAGAAAAAAAAGTCCGAGATTGTCTGAATTAACGGATTGGGCTTTTCAAACAAGTATTCCAGTTAATTATTCGGAGTTTAAAACGTATGTTCCAGAATATTTTGTGTATACAACCAATATGAGAGGTTATTTGATGCCGAAGAAAACGGTTGAAACTTCTCAGAAAACATTGAGTTATTTTTATAAAGAAGCATATGAAGGAGGGAGAAGTGCTTTAAAAGGTTCTACTTCACAAGAAAAATTGGTGTTTTTAGAAACCAAAACAACTTATGTTGCCGAAAATGTTCCAGCGCTAAAAGAAGAAGCCTATGTGAATAATATTAATAATTATACTACTAGTGTGGGACATGAATTGTCTTCTATCCATTATCCCAACCAACCCTTCAAGAATTTATCCACAAACTGGGAATCTGTTGCGAGAGCGATCTATGAAAACGAAGATTTTGGTGCTGAATTAAATAAAACAGATTATTTTGAAGAAACATTGCGTCCTGTTATAGCTGGATTAACCTCAGTAGAAGAAAAGATAAATGCGATTTTTAATCATGTGAAAACTACTATGACATGGAATGACTACTATGGATATTCCTGTATCGATGGTGTGAAAATTGCATATAAGAATAAAACAGGAAATACGGCAGAAATCAATCTGATGTTAACCGCTATGTTGCGTTTTGCAGGATTAGAAGCGCATCCTGTTTTGGTGAGTACCCGAGATAATGGGATAGCATTGTTTCCATCAAGGACGGCTTTTAATCATGTAATCGCCTCGGTTGAGGTAGCAGAAAACTTGATTTTATTAGACGCCACTAGCAAAAATAGTGTGCCTAATGTTCTGCCGATTCGTGACTTGAATTGGTCCGGACGATTAATTCGGAAAGATGGAACCTCTACAGAAGTAGATTTAATGCCTAAAGTATTGTCTAATGATATCGTAACCATGAGCTATACTATTGCACCAACAGGTAAAATTTCAGGGAAAACACAACATACTTATACCAATCATAACGCTTTGGTGTATCGTAATCAAGTGAAAAACGTAACAGAGGACGTGTATTTAGAGAAATTTGAAAACGAAAACGGCAAAATTGAAGTCACCGAATATAAAAGGAATAACGAAAATGAACTGCTTTTGCCAGTGTCAGAAGTAGTGACATTTTCAGCGGATCATTTAACAGATATCATTCAGGATAAAATTTATCTCAACCCGTTGTTGTTTTTTACCTATAAAGAAAATCCATTTAAACAAGAAACTAGAGCTTTTCCAATTGATTATAGCTTTCCATTTATGGATAAATTTTCTGTTAATCTGCAAATTCCAGAAGGGTATAGTGTGGAAACTATGCCGGCTTCAATCAATTTGGTTTTGCAAGATGAATTAGGAGGTTTTAAATTTTTAACTAATGTGATAGGTTCTACGATTCAAATTTCGGCCCAACATCAGATAAAATCATCGATAATTGGAGCTGAATATTATGATGCTTTAAAAGAATACTATAAAAAAGTAATTGAAAAAATGAACGAAAAAATTGTTTTGAAGAAAGCCTAGTCATGATAAAAAAAATCATAGTGTTAGTAGTCTTGAGCCTCCCATTGTTTTGTGGTGCTCAAGACTTTCAATTAGGAAAAGTAACTCCAGAAGAACTTCTTGAAAAGCAACATCCCAAAGATACTTCGGCGGTGGCAGCGATTTTATTTAAAAAAGGACGCACTTTTTTTACTTATGCCGCAGACAAAGGCTTTATAGCTAACCACGAAATAAAATACCGCATTAAAATTTATAAAAATGAAGGACTAAAATGGGCCACATTTGAAGTCCCATACTATATTGGCTACGATGAGCTAAGTCCCGATGTTATTAAATTCTCAGACGTAATCTCCTATAATTTAGTACAAGGCAAGGTGGTGAAAACAAAACTAAATAGTGAAGGTAGTTTTGTACAACAAGTCAATAAAAACTGGAAAAAAGCCTCAATTGCTCTTCCAAATGTTGCAGTGGGTAGTGTAATAGAGTTTAAATATGTACACAAATCAGAGAACATTTTTAAATTTCCTGATATGTTGTTACAATATGATATTCCAGTGAATAATTTCGAGTATACGACTCAAATTCCAGAAGTATATATTTATAAAACTGTTTTAACGGGGTTTAATGAAGTATCTACTAAGAATGAAATCGTTTTTGGTTCAAGTACCTTTGATGATGAACATCATCAAACCTCACATTTAAATTATAAACAAATTAACACCCAATATACTGCACAAAATATACCTGCGGCAAAGGAAGAAGATTTTGTAGATAATACCGATAATTATATTTCAAAAATTCAGCAAGAATTAGAACGGATACGTTATACAGACAAGCCCGACAAGGATTATTCTATCACTTGGGAAGGTGTGGCTAAAACCATTTTTAAAGAAAAAGAATTTGGAGAAGAGTTACTTAAAGGAAAGTATTTTGTAGCTGATACGAAAAGGTGTGTAGAAGGAGCAATTTCTCAAACAGAAAAGATGCAAGCGGTTTTCAAATACGTTCAAAATAAAATGAATTGGGACAAAACTAACAGTATTTATGTTGATAAAGGCGTTGAAAAAGCATATGAAGCTTCTACAGGTAATGTAGCTGAAATTAATTTTATTCTGATAAATATGCTAAACTTAATAGGTCTTCAAGCAAATCCTGTTTTAGTAAGTACAAAAGATCATGGAATACCTGTTTTTCCTGGTAGAAGCGGGTTTAATTATGTGATAGTTTCGGTTTTAGCTGATGGTAAAAACTATCTCTTGGATGCCGCTCATAAATTCACAACCCCGAATATTTTGCCTTTGCCCTTGATTAATTGGACGGGGAGAAGGATTCAGTCAGATGGTACTTCCTCCGAGATTAATTTGATGGAATGTCCAATGTCTAGATCTATAATGGCAGTAAATGCAACTATTGAAAGCAATGGAGTTGTAAAAGGAACTTTTAAAAGTCAAAAAACGGATTATGAAGCCTTGGCCTTCAGAGAACAAAATGCTACAAAATCTTCGGATGATTTGATCGATAAAACAGCAAACCAAACGAAAGGACTGACCATAAATGAGTACAATATCACCAATTTAAAAAGTAATTTATCACAGCCCTTGTCAGCGTCATTTTCCTTTGAGCAAGAACATGCTTTCGACGTGATTAGCGATAAATTATACGTAAATCCTTTATTGTTTTTGAAATCATTGACGAATCCTTTTCAAACCCAAGAACGAAAAATGCCAATATACTTTGGTCCTACTAAACAAGAAAAATATATTATTACCCTAGGAATACCTTCAGGATATACCGTCGAAAATTTGCCTTCTCCTCTAAAAATAAATGCTGAAGATGAGGTGTTTAGTTTTTTATTCAACTCCAAATATGAAGCGGATACCATTCAAATTGGCGTTACGATTCAAGTGAATAAAGTGTTGCTCCCGGCTAGTTATTATGAAATGTTAAAAGAATTTTATCAAAAGATGATCAGTAAATTGAGTGAGAAAATCGTCCTGAAAAAAATATCTTGATTTTAGTTCTATTAGGGATTTTCTTCTGTCTTTTGCCAAGTTTAGTTACCTTTGTTATTCATTAAAATTCAAAGCATGAACCTAAAAAACGCACAACTAGACGTAGATAATTGGATTAAAAATCACGGCGTTCGTTATTTTAACGAATTGACCAATATGGCGCAACTCACTGAAGAAGTAGGTGAAGTAGCTAGAATCATTGCGCGTCGCTATGGCGAACAATCCGAGAAAGAAAGCGATAAAAACAAAGACTTAGGCGAAGAATTAGCCGATGTAGTTTTTGTAGTATTGTGTTTGGCCAATCAGACCGGAATTGATTTACAAACCGCTTTTGATAAAAAAATGGATTTGAAATCGGTAAGAGATAAAGATCGTCACAAAAACAACGAGAAATTAAAATAATTTATAGTTAAGGAGTTATGATTTGTAATCGAGTAATGGTAAATTGCGATCCAAAATTAGTAGAGTGTTAGTACAAAAAAATTGTACCTCACTCCTCACTCATAATTAGTACTATGAATTTATTATTACAGTCGAGAATAACCGACTTGAAAGCGACTATTTCAATAACAGGATCTAAAAGTGAAACCAACAGGTTGTTGCTTTTGAAAGCTTTATATCCAAGCCTTTCTTTAACAAATACTTCTAATTCTGATGATTCTGAAGTGATGCAAAAAGCACTTGATCAAAGGGTATTGCCAGTAGATCAAACCGCAACAGTAGACATACATCATGCCGGAACAGCGATGCGTTTTCTTACGGCTTATTTTGCTGTAAGTCCAGATAAAGAGGTTGTTCTTACTGGTTCGCAACGTATGACGGAACGCCCGATTAAAGTTTTAGTAGAAGCGTTAAGGCAGTTAGGAGCCCAAATCACTTATGAAAAAGAAGAGGGCTATCCACCAATTCGCATCAAAGGTCAAAAAATCTCAAATGCTAAAGTCAGTATACCAGCTAATGTAAGTAGTCAATATATTTCGGCTCTTTTATTAGTAGCACCAAAACTAGAAAACGGAATAGAATTAACCTTAGTTGGCGAAATCACCTCAATTCCTTATATCAAAATGACCTTAGCGTTACTTAATGAAATTGGTGTAAAAACTTCTTTTGAAGGAAATATTATTACAGTTCAACCATTAACTACAATTTCAAAAACACAACGCCTTGTTGTAGAATCCGATTGGAGTTCTGCTTCCTACTTTTTTAGTGTAGTGGCTTTGTCAGAAATTGGAACCGAAATTCGTTTGTCGAGTTACCAACAAAATAGTTTGCAAGGGGATGCCGCTTTAGTCGAAATTTACAAAGATTTAGGCGTAACCACTATTTTTGAAGACAACAGTATGGTCCTTCGTAAAGAAGCAAGTTATAATCTACAATCATTGATTTGCGACTTGAATTCTTCGCCCGATATAGCACAAACCATCGCTGTAACTTGTTTCGGACTAGGAATTGGTTGTCATTTAACGGGCTTACATACGTTGAAAATTAAAGAAACAGATCGTTTAGAAGCCCTAAGAGTTGAATTGACAAAATTAGGAGCAGCTATTGTAGTAACAGAGGATAGCTTGACTTTAGAACCCTCAATCAATTTAATAGAAAACGTGGCCATTGATACGTATAACGATCATCGAATGGCTATGGCCTTTGCCCCATTGGCTTTACAAGTGCCAATTGTGATTAATGATGCCGAAGTAGTTTCAAAATCATATCCCGATTTTTGGAACGATTGGAAACAATTAGGATTCTCAGTAACCGAAGTATAACACAAGGTAACTACCGTCATTGCTGTAAAAATCAAAATAAACATCAAAACACTTGACAACGCCTAGTTGGGAGTCGTATATTTGCCTTCTGATTTTTAGTAAGCCCTTTTTTGCTTGCTAGATCGTTCTAATATCTTAATACTCAAATATGAAATTATCTCATTTTAACTTCAACTTACCAAAAGAACTTTTGGCTGAATTCCCTGCAGAAAACAGAGACGAATCTCGTTTAATGGTAATCGATAGAAAAAAACAAACCATTGAACACAAAATGTTCAAAGACATAATTGACTATTTTGATGATGGAGATGTTATGATTTTGAATAATACCAAAGTTTTTCCAGCCCGTTTGTACGGAAATAAAGAAAAAACAGGTGCCCGTATCGAAGTTTTCTTGTTGAGAGAGCTAAATGCAGAGCAACGTTTATGGGATGTTTTGGTAGATCCAGCCCGTAAAATCCGCATCGGAAACAAATTGTATTTTGGTGATGACGACTCATTAGTAGCCGAAGTGATTGATAATACAACTTCTCGTGGTAGAACCCTGCGTTTTTTATACGATGGTTCTTATGAAGAATTCCGTAATAAATTAACTGAACTTGGAGAAACACCAATCCCAAAATACATCAATAGAGAAGTAACCGAAGAAGACGCCGAGCGTTACCAAACCATTTATGCCAAAGAAGAAGGTGCCGTAGCCGCTCCAACAGCCGGATTACACTTCTCTAAACACCTATTAAAAAGATTAGAAATTAAAGGCGTTAATTTTGCTGAGGTGACATTACACGTAGGTTTAGGAACCTTCAATCCTGTTGAGGTAGAGGATTTGTCTAAACACAAAATGGATTCTGAAGAACTAAAAATTACTCAAGAAGCCTGCGATATTGTTAACGAAGGAAAAGAAAAGAAAAAACGTATTTGCGCCGTAGGAACTACTTCAATGCGTGCCATAGAAAGTGCCGTTTCCTCCCAAAGTACCCTTAATCCTTATGACGGATGGACTAATAAATTTATTTTTCCACCACATGATTTTAGCATCGCAACGTGTATGATTACCAATTTTCATACCCCAAAATCAACATTGTTAATGATGATTTCAGCATTCTGTGGACACGATTTAATGCGCAAAGCCTACGACGAAGCCATCAAAGAAGAATACAAATTCTATTCGTATGGTGATGCCATGCTTATCATTTAAGTACTACTCTTACAATATATAAAATCTCGTCAGCAATGGCGAGTTTTTTTTTGGGGCGTATTACGGGCTGTCCATTACAATAAAGGGCTTTCACGCTAAGTATTGCTCCTACTGCGGGAGCTTCCGTTGGTCGCTTCCTCGTTAGGGCAATACTAAAGCGTCAAAGCCCTTTATTTCCATTACCATCCCTAACGCAACCCCTTTTCAAAACACTTTTTGTACTTTAAAAGTATATTTTTTTAAACACAGATTTTTACAGATAAAAAAAGACAAATTGATTTTCCACAACTACATACAATAGCAACAACTTATATGTCCTTTAATGTTTTATCTGGTTTCATAACTATCCAGTTAAAAAACTTCTATGGCTCATATGTTTAAATTTCCCCAATCTAAAAGCACAATCAATTTTAGCTAAAATCAGTCGTATAGATTTTTTCACAAATAAGTAATAGAACATAGGTTTTTACTACATTTACCTCTCAAAACAACTCTTATGAATTTCAAAAATACGCTCGAATTTGCCCAGCAATTAGATGCACAAGATCCGTTAAAAAGCTACCAAAACGAATTTATTTTTCCGCAAGTCAATAACCAAAAAGTAATTTATTTTGCCGGAAATTCGCTAGGCTTACAACCCAAATCAGCCAAAACATACGTTGATGAAGTAATGAACGACTGGGCCAATCTTGCCGTTGAAGGTCATTTCTATGCCGACAAACCTTGGTGGGATTATCACGAACGCTTTGCAGCACCATTAAGTAAAATTGTAGGAGCCTTACCTAGCGAAGTAACGGTGATGAATACCTTGACGGTCAATCTTCATTTGTTAATGGTTTCTTTTTATAAGCCTACTTCCAAAAGGTACAAAATCATTTGTGAAGAAAAAGCCTTTCCTTCAGACCAATATATGTTTCAGAGTCAAGTGCAATTTCACGCTCAAAACAGCGGCATCAACGCAAACGATGCCATAGTCGAAATTAAACGCCGTGACGGAGAACACAACATTCGTCTAGAAGACATTATTAGTAAAATAAACGAAGTAGGCGACGAGCTGGCATTGGTTTTAATCGGAGGAGTGAACTATTACACCGGCCAAGTTTTTGATATCAAAACCATCACTGCTGCTGGTCATCGAGTAGGAGCAAAAGTAGGATGGGACTTAGCACACGCTGCGGGAAATATCAAACTAGAACTACACGATTGGAATGTTGATTTTGCCGCTTGGTGCAGTTACAAATACATGAACTCAGGTCCGGGAAATGCTTCGGGTTGTTTTGTACATCAAAAACATCACAACGACAGTACCTTGGCTAGATTCGCTGGTTGGTGGGGACATAACAAAGAAAGACGTTTCAAAATGGAACCTCAATTTGACCCTGTTCACGGAGCTGACGGTTGGCAAATTAGTAATTTACCTATTTTATCCCTAGCACCTTATTTGGCTTCGGTTCATTTATTTGACGAAGTTGGGATGGAAGCATTGATTGCAAAACGTGACCATATTACTTCTTATTTAGAATTTATTTTACACGAAATAGATAAAGAAGTAGACAGTACTTTTGAGATTATCACTCCAAGTAATCCTGAGGAACGAGCCTCGCAATTATCTGTTTTTTTACATGGTGAAGGACGCAGTTTATTCGACTATTTGATGAAAAATGGTGTAATCACAGATTGGAGAGAACCCAACGTGATTCGTTTAGCACCCGTTCCGCTATACACTTCCTATGAAGATATGTTTCATTTTGGACAAATCCTCAAGCGTGGTATTTTAGAGAAAAAGTAATGACATACCTATAAAATCCAAAAGTCGGCTAGATGATTCTAGCTGACTTTTTTATGTAATAAAATGAACAGGAACGACAAAATATAGGGAGAAGCTTATAACTAATTCAGGTGCTTCTATACTCATAAAATCTAGTACAGGTACATACTAAATGGTGCTTTGAGTAGCATTCATTTGTCTCAAACGCTGCTAATTCTACTATTCTTTATTTTACTTCTATAAAATTTAATTCTTGTTGAAACGCGTGTAATTGCATTTCTAGTTCTTTAGTTATCGATTCAAAATAGCTTGTTTTTGGTAGCAGATTTTGATAATAACTAATTCCTTCTAACATATTTTTTTTGAATGATTGCAGTTTTTTTATTTGTGCCGCAGTTGATTCTGAAGCAACAGTTTTGCATTCATTTTTGAAATAATCCAAGTACATCTTTAGTTCTTTGATGAACACGTTTGGACGATTAGTCACTCGAAGTACAGTGTCATTTCCATAAATGTGTTGAATCATTTTTTTCAACGAAACCTCTTGGTCAAAATAAGCTAAATTCGGTCCAGGACACACTACAATTCCTTGGTCTTGCCCTTTTATTGGAATATTGTTCTCCAAGTATGAAGCATTGGCTAATCCAACACAAAGACAAGATTTTTCGGTAATGCTGTTTTTGCAACTTTCATATTGTTCTAGGCTGAGCGTTTGCTTTTTCTCTTCAATAGTAGCCAGTTGTTCGTCTTGGAATTTTTTCGAAGCGGTACAAATACCATTGCCCTCTGCATCTTTATGCAAAGCCAAGAATTTCTTTGGACACGAACTACCTGCTTTATTGGCTTGTATGCGTTTTTCTCTTACAATTTCATTACTAGTTCCTCTCAAGGTGTTAAAAGGAACGCCTAAAGGTGAAATGTGGCTCAAGTAAAAATCATTTTCTTTGGCTTCAGCCAATAATTTTCTGGTAGTGTTGTCTACAGAAGTAGCTTCGGGAACCAATAAAAATGGGGAACCCCATCCTACAGAGTCTACTTGATAATGCTCTAATAAAAAGTTGTGTTCGGAAGCTGTTCCTACACCTCCTTGAACCGTAATTTTTAATTCTAATGGTGATTCTGGAACGGGAAGTTCTTTTTGTCCCAATGCTTTTACCATTAAATCGTGTGCTGATTGGATGAGTTGCTCTTTCTTTTGTTTGAATTCTTCCAAAATGGGACCTAGTAAAAAACCATCGGTGGCAAAAGCATGACCTCCACAATTTAATCCTGATTCAATCCGATATTCTGAAACCCAAAGGCCTTTTTTAGCCAAAAAGTTACCTTGTATCATAGCCGAACGGAAATCGCTAACCTTTAGCGTTATTTTCTTCTTTAGGGTATTATTCAAATCAGGAAAGAAACAAGAAAAATTCTCGAAATAGCTGTACAATCTTGGATTCATTCCGGCACTTAAAACAACAGAAGAAGCTAAATTGCTGTTTGCAAACCCTCTTAGAGCTGCATGAGCATCATTGAATTCTACTGGTAATTGCTCTTTGCCTACAGAATTGTCCTTGTCTAGTTTGGTCATGATATTTACATCAATGGCGCCAGGTGTTAGCTGATTCTCAATATAATGTTTTAGGTTTTCTTTAAAAGCGATACCTTCATCCATCAATTGTAAAAAACCTTTTTTTAAATCAGACGTATTGGGTAGCTGCGCGATGTAATTGTCTAAAGCCTGTTTGCTCTCAACCAATTCTGTCTTGAAGTCTTCGAATTTTTTCTTTACAATACGGTCAACAAGATTGAGATAGGATGTGATTCGTTCAGCTCTATAGTCGTGAATTTTCTGAGTGATTTCTTTGTAAGGAATCTCAAATTTTTCGCTGTAAAAAGCATTCATTTTTTCGATTAATTCATCATCCGCAATTGAAATTACCGAAGAAATTCCATATTGAGCAACGCGAATAGGACTGTCTATAGTATAAGCCAATCCCATCACAGGGATGTGAAAAGTATGTGGTGATTTTTTGTTGGTCATCTATTTATAGCATTTTATTCCCTGCAAATATTGTCAATTGCATTGGTTAAAAAACTGATAAATATCATACAGGTCTAATAATCATTGATATTGGTAATGATGTTTTGTGCTTTTTGCTTGATTTGGTACAATTCCTCTGGTTTTATTTTGCCCAATAAATTGAGCATCATGGCCATTCTTTGATTGCCCTTGAAGAATTCTTTTTTATCATCAAGAAAGTTCCAATACAAAGCATTGAATGGACAAGCTTTGTCTTCTGTTTTTTGCTTTACATTGTAGTGACATTTTCCACAATAATTACTCATTTTGTTGATGTAATTTCCTGAGGAAACATAGGGTTTTGTGGCCAGTATTCCGCCATCAGCGTATTGTGACATCCCACGGGTGTTAGGTAATTCTACCCATTCAATGGCATCTATGTAAACACCCAAATACCAAGCGTCCACTTCGTCAGGATGGGTTTGGGTAAGTAGGCAAAAATTGCCAATAACCATTAGCCGTTGAATGTGGTGAGCATAGGCATCTTCTAGACTTTGTTGAATCGCATGCTGCATACAGTTCATTTTTGTCTGTCCATTCCAGAAGAAATTCGGTAAAGGATTGAAGTTTTCTAGTTTATTTAAGGATGAATAGTTTGGCATTTCTTTCCAGTAAATCCCCCGAACATATTCACGCCAACCCAATATTTGACGAACAAATCCTTCTATTTGAGACAGGCTAATGGTGTCTTCGTTTTTATGATAATAGGATACCGCCGTTTGAATTACTTCCTTTGGAGAAATCATTTTGCTATTTAATGCAAACGATAATTTTGAGTGAAATAAAAATTTTTCTTGGGTATGCATCGCATCTTCATAGTCGCCAAAATGACTGAGTAGATGATTGCAGAAATACTGCAGCATTTCGAGACATTCTGTTCTTGAGGTCGGCCACATAAATTTTTCAGAATCAATGAAGCCAAAAGTGCTTACGCCTGCTCGATTGATTTCTTCAATGACTTCGGTGATTTCTTTCGGAAATTCAATGTTTTCTGGAATAGGAACCTCACCACCATATTTTTTGCGATTATCATGGTCAAAATTCCATTGATTGCCAATTGGTGTGTCGCCATGCATTAAAACATTATGTTTTTTTCGCATTTGGCGATAAAACGATTCCATTAAAAGTGTCTTTTTACCATGAAAAAAAGCGGCTAATTCTTCTCTTGAAGTATAAAAATGTTCCGTATCGAATACTTCTGATGGTATTTTTAAACCTTCACAAATAGTTTTTAGTTGTTGGTTTAAACGGTATTCATCAGGCAGTTGGTATTCGAATTTTTCAATGCCAAATTGAGTAATGCATTGATTGATTATCTTTTCTAAGTCCTGTAAATTTTCTGGATCGTTGATAGTATAATGTCTTACGTTGTGTCCTTTGGATTGTAATCTTTCTGAAAAATTACGCATCGAAAGGAAAAAAGCCACTACTTTTTGAATGTGATGTTTAACATAATTGGTTTCCTGAAGCATTTCGGCCATCAGGTAGATACAGTCACTTTCCGGCTTGTTATACCAAGAGTGTTGTTCATTGAGTTGGTCTCCTAAAATGAGTCGTAGTTTTTTCATGATTCAAAAAAAGAGGAAGTGGGTTGTTCTTTTCTAGCATATTTGAAGCGATCAACTAACTTCGGTAGGCAATAGCCATCCAAGCCATTTAAGGTAATAACATTGGCTTTGTCTAGTTGTAACCAGCTGTCTTTGTGTTGTAATTCTTCCTCAAAAAATAAATGTTCAATGGAGGCAATTACATGAATGGTATCATTTTCTTTGATGTAATATTCATTCACATATTTGCAATACAATTGTACAGGACTCCCTTTTACAAAAGGAATAGGAAGGTCGTTTTTGTACTCTTCTATTAAATTAGTTTTATCAAATTCTGAAATGCCATTGTCATAATTGGCCGAGGTATGATGGGCATCGGCAATAATATCTACCGTAATATGATTTACCGTAAAGTAGCCAGTTTCCATAATGTTCTTGTAGGTGTCTCTGGGCACTGTTGTAGGACGCATGATAAAACCAATCAGTGCTGGGCTACTCCCTAAATGTGTAATGCTGCTAAAAATCGCCACATTGGTTTCACCCTCTATAGATTTGGTGGCAATTAAATTGGCAGATTTATACCCAGTACATGAATTGATAAGGTTTAGTTTCGAAATCTTATCCATTTGTACGATGCTTTCTTTGCTTAAATGCTTCATGGTTTTTTTTGTCAAAGATAATTTTTGTTTAGCTATTTTGAATATTTATTAAACAAAATTTACATATATTTATGATTTTTTTGACAAAATAATCCTTTGTTCCATAGTTTCTTTGATAAATGTCATCAGGATTCCTTTATATTTGTTTTCTAATGTATTAAAAATGAATTGCAAATGTCTTTCTTGATGCTTTAAGCAATGAGGAAAACACAATTAAATCATAGCCTAAAATAACAGTCACACCATGAGAGTAGTTAAAAAAATTGCCCTATTTCTTTTTTTGTTTTTACTAGTGCTAGCATTGGCTTTATTTGGCTATGCTTTTTATACCAAACCTAAATATGAAGGGGAGTTGTCCTTGCAAAACATTGACAAAACCACCACAGTTTATTTCGATGATTTTGGTGTGCCGCATATTTATGCCAATAGTCAAAAAGATGCCATGATGGCTTTGGGTTATGTGCATGCACAGGATCGTTTATGGCAAATGGAATTGATGCGACGCATTGCTCCAGGGCGATTATCTGAGATTTTCGGTTCTGTTGCTTTGAAAAATGATCTGTTTTTTGCGGGTTTAGGCATCGAAGAAGCTTCTGATGTTGCCATTGCAAAATTGGATAAAAACGGGAAAGATTATCAATTAGCTATGGCTTATTTGGACGGAATTAATCAATATTTGGAAGAGGGCAAAACACCTATTGAGTTTCATTTGGTAGGAGTGAAAAAACAAAAATTTACACTCAAAGATGTCTATAATATTTTTGGATATATGTCATTTAGTTTTGCAATGGCACAAAAAACAGACCCCTTATTGACAGACATTCGTGACCAATTAGGACAAGAATATCTAAAAGATTTTGGTTTGGACGGTTCTTTGGTAACTACTAGAATCAAAAATGCGAAAGAAAAAATAAAGGAATATTCGGAAATCTCAAAATCAGTAACTGCATTGCTTGACCAATCTCCAATTCCACCTTTTATTGGAAGTAACAGTTGGGTTATTGCGCCGCCAAAAACAGAGAACGGTAAAGTTATTTTTGCTAACGACCCACATATTGGATTTTCTCAACCAGCTACTTGGTATGAAGCGCACATCGTCACACCTGATTTTGAATTGTACGGGTATTATTTAGCAGGAACGCCATATCCGCTTTTGGGACACAATAGAAAGTATGCTTATGGGTTAACGATGTTCGAAAATGATGATTTGGATTTATATAAAGAAGAAAACAAAGCAGATGATGCCAATAGCTATTTGAGCCCAAAGGGGTATGTGAATTACCAAATCCGTAACAAAACTATCCAAGTTAAAGATTCTTCTGCTGTTAACTTGAAAGTGAAAATTAGCTGCCATGGTCCTATAGTAAATGATTTAATTAAAGGATTGAATACTAAGCAACCTATTGCGCTTTCTTGGATTTATACGCAACAACCGATTCAGATTTTAGAGGCGGTATACCAATTATCTCACGCACAAAACATATCTGATTTTCAGAAAGGCGTGGCATTAATAGCTGCACCTGGATTGAACGTTATGTATGGTGATGCCAAAGGAAATGTAGCTTGGTGGGCTACAGGTAAACTATACAAACACCAACCTGGGGTAAATCCTAATTTTATTTTGAATGGCGCATCAGGGAAGGAAGATATTGCAGAATATTTGGATTTTTCTAAAAATCCTTCTGCCGTAAACCCATCATGGAATTATGTCTATTCGGCCAATAACCAACCCGAAGCTGTTGAAGGTTTCCTATATCCAGGATATTATCTCCCAGAAGATAGAGCCAAACGAATTACTACGCTTTTAGATGCCAAACAAAAATGGAACAAACAAGCCGTAAGCCAAATGATAGTTGACAATACTTCTTCAACAGTAACTGAGACGCTTAAAGTGATGTTGGCTTCTATTGCTACCGAATCACTTTCAGAAAATCAAAAACAAGCTTTCACTATCTTAAAGGATTGGAAAGGTGATAGTAATCTCAATCAAGTGGCTCCGACAATTTACAACAAATGGCTCTATTTGTATTTGAGAAATACCTTTGAAGATGAATTAGGTAAAGACAAATTCGAGCAGTTTTTAGGAACACATATCGGGAAACAAGTGGCTACAAAGCTTCTTGCGAATCCAAATTCGATTTGGTGGGATGATAGCACTACAAAAGGAACCAAAGAAACGCAAGCTTTTATTTTGAAAAAGTCATACAAAGATGCCGTAGTGGCTCTAGAGAAGCAATTAGGGAATACTGTCGCATCTTGGACTTGGAACAAAGTGCATACGGTAGAACACCAACATCCATTGGGTAACGTCAGTGCATTGAAGCCAATTTTTAATGTGGGACCTTTTGAAATAGCGGGTACAAATGAGGTAATAAACAATTTGATGTTTGGTCTGAATGCTTCAGGGAATTATAAAGTGACTGCTGGACCATCTACCAGAAGAATTATCGATTTTTCGGATATAGAAAATAGTTGGAGTATTATCCCTACAGGTCAATCAGGGAATCCAATGAGCGCTCATTATGCCGACCAAACGCAATTGTATAATGAAGGCAAATTCAGAAAGATGAAAATGAATAAAGCTGAAATCGTTACAACTTCAACAAAATTAATCTTTAATCCCATTAAAAAATAGATTTTTATAAAGGGGTTACCCATATTAATCCCTAATTTTGCTTAACTTTTTATACCCTTTTAATGCAAACACCTCAAAAAATAGCCGTTGTAGGTTCTGGTTTAGTTGGAACTTTATTGGCAATTTACCTGAAAAAATTAGGGCACACAGTGCATGTCTACGACAGAAGTCCAGACATAAGAACTGTTGAGTTTTCTGGACGTTCTATTAATTTAGTGATGTCTAATCGCGGTTGGAAAACACTTCAGGATATTGGTCTTGAAGAAGAAATAAAAAAAATTGGTATTCAAGTAGATAAAAGAGGGATTCATCTCAAAGATGGAACTTTTACCACACAATTTTACGGAAAAGAAGGGGAGTCCATCTTTTCGCTTTCTAGAGGAGTTCTCAACAGAAAAATGATTGATTTAGCGGAAGAAGCTGGAGCTGAATTCTTTTTTAATAGAAAAATTTGGGATGTTTCTTTGGCGAATGCCTCACTTTATGAAGGAGAAACCGAGCAAGGGGAGTGGAAGGAATTAAAGTATGATATAGTTTTTGGAGCCGATGGTGCTTTTTCAAGAGTACGTCATCGTATGCAGCGTCAATCTCAATTTGATTATTCTCAAGAGTTCATGAAGATTGGCTATAAGGAATTACATATTCCAGCGAATGAAGACGGAACTCATAAAATCGATAAAAACTCACTGCACATTTGGCCTCGTGGTAATTTTATGTTGATGGGCTTGGCTAATTTAGATGGAAGTTTTACTTGTACGTTGTTCATGCCTTTTGAAGGGGAAAATTCGTTTGAAAATTTAAAAGACGAAAAGACTTTAGTTGATTTTTTTGCAGAATACTTTCCAGATACCAAAGATGTAATTCCAGATTTGGTCGAAGATTTTTTCAAAAACCCAACAAGCTATTTGGTAATGACCAAATGTTTTCCTTGGACGCACAGCGATAAAGTGGCTTTAATTGGAGATTCGGCTCATGCGATAGTTCCTTTTTACGGACATGGAATGAATGCTGGTTTTGAAGATATTACCACGCTAAATGAAATGATTTTAAAATATGGCGACAATTGGAAAACTATTTTTGCTGAATATCAAAAGTCAAGAAAACCTAATGCAGATGCAATTGCCGAACTTTCAAGACGAAATTTTGAAGAAATGAGCTCCAAAACTGCCGACCCGAAATTTTTACTGCAAAAGAAAATCGAGAAATGGTTTTCGGATAAGCATCCAGATAAATGGATGCCCTTGTACAGCCGCGTAACGTTTAGTTTACAGCCTTATGCTGAAGCTTTGGCTATTGGTGATTTTCAAAATAAAATTATGGAGGAAATCATGCAGTTTCCTGATATTACCCAAAAATGGGACAGCCCAGAAGTAGAAGAAAAAATTATTCAGTTATTGAATGTAAAATAAAAAAAATCCCAAATCTAAACTTGATGCTAGATTTGGGATTTTTGTTTTATTCGATTTGAAAATAAGTTTTAGTCCAACTTAAATGGTTGACACTATTATATTTCAATTTGATTCTTTTTCTTAAGTCTCCTTTTAGGCCTCCAATTATTTAAAATTTTCCGCTCCAAACTTATATGACCTTTAATGTCTTATATGGTTCAATAAAAATTGGTGTTATTCGCGGTGGACTTTATTAAAATCAAAAGCGGGAGTGCAAATAGCTATATACTCACAAGGCTCCTCGAATGGATTTGAATATTGAACACGCGTATTTTTTTGAATATGTATCGATTGTCCAGCTTCTAGAATTACTGTTTCTCCTTCGATTATAAATTGCTTCTTCCCTTTGATGATGTATGTGTATTCGTCAAACTCTGGGGTTTGAAAAGGTTCACTCCATTTAGGAGGCGCAATCATATGCGCAATAGAAACGTCTCTATTTTGTGTAGTTGGGATGCCATGATGTTCTTCGATTAGTTTCCCGTCTGTCGTCGGGACAATAAAAGGGGATTTTTGTAAGGTGTATTTTTTCATTTTTTATAGGTTTTCTTTTTTTTGCGTGAGGGATAAAAATAAGCTACCGAAGTAGCATGTATAGCCCGACCGCATTTACAGAAAGGGGCTAATAACACTATTGCTAGTTGCCCCTTTTTGTAAATGGGGTCACGCCCTAATCATTTTATTTTACTTTTTAAAGATGAAATAAACGGCTAGCACTAGAAATAAAAAGCCAACAGCATGATTCCATCGAAAAGTTTCGTTTTTGAAAAAAAGTAAAGAGAACAAAACAAAAATAATTAAAGTAATGACTTCTTGAATTACTTTTAATTGCATCAAACTAAATGGGCCTCCGTTTTCTTGATATCCAATTTTATTAGCAGGGACTTGAAAGAAATATTCAAAAAGTGCGAGTCCCCAACTGATGAAGACTATGGTGATTAGTCCTGCGTTTTCAAACCACTTGAGTTCCTTAAATTTTAAATGTCCGTACCAAGCTAAGGTCATAAATACATTTGACAAGATTAGTAAACCAATAGTTAGTGGGCCTTTCATAGCCTATTTCTTGAATAATTTGGACAATATTCCAAAGGCTCCTCGAATGAAGGTAGCGCTTGTTACGACTTTCAAAACAGACTTTGTGACTACCTCTGTTGTGCTTGGTCCAGAAGATGTTTTTTCTTCTTTAGTTTCAGTCGCTGCTTGTGTAGCTTGTTCTTGAGCGGCATTTATTTTTTGAGTCAATAATTCATAAGCACTTTCTCTATCGATGAGTTCGCTGTATTTTTTGACTAATTTTGATGTAGAGTTAATGGTTTGTATTTCGCTTTCGGTCAAAACATCCATGCGGCTTGTTGGAGCTCGCATCATGGTTGCTGCCAGTGGAGTGGGAATCCCTTTTTCGTTCAAAGCAGTGACCAAAGCTTCACCGATTCCCAAACTAGTTAAGAGTTCTTCTGTATTGTAAAACTCGCTTGAAGGATAATTATCTGCAGTTTGTTTGATGGATTTACGGTCGTTGGCTGTAAAAGCCCTCAAAGCATGTTGAATTTTCAAACCTAATTGAGCCAAAACGCCACTTGGAATATCCATTGGATTTTGGGTGATAAAGTATATTCCTATTCCTTTAGAACGAATTAGTTTTACAATAGTTTCTATTTGGTCCAAAAGAGCTTTACTGGCTTCATTAAAAATTAAATGTGCCTCGTCGATGAATAAAACCAATTCAGGTTGTTCCGAATCTCCTTTTTCGGGCATCTGTTGGTAAATTTCCGCCAAAAGACTGAGCATAAAAGTGGAGAATAATTTGGGTTTATCCTGAATGTCATTGAGTCGAAGAATGTTGATATACCCTTTTCCAGTTTCGTCAATTCGCATTAAATCATCAATCTCAAAAGATTTTTCTCCAAAAAATAAATCAGCGCCTTGTTGTTCTAATTCGATTATTTTTCTGAGAATAGTTCCAGTTGTTGCGGTTGATATTTTTCCGTAGGCATTAGCAATTTCATCTTTTCCTTCTTCTGTAATGTAATTGATAACTTTTTTGATGTCTTTCAAGTCCAAAAGCGGCATTTGATTGTCATCACAATATTTGAAAATTACTGAAACTACACCTGCTTGAGTGTCATTCAAATCAAGTATTCTAGAGAAAAGAACAGGGCCAAATTCTGATATTGTAGCTCTTAGCCGAACACCACTTTGGTCAGAAAGCGAAAGAAGTTCTACAGGATAACTTGAGGGGCTAAATGGAATGTTTATTTTTTGATGACGTTCTTTTATGAATGACTTTTCCTCTCCGGGCATTGCTATCCCACTAAAGTCACCTTTGATGTCCATCATCAAAACTGGAATTCCTTTAGACGATAATTGCTCCGAAAGCACTTGAATCGTCTTTGTTTTACCAGTTCCTGTGGCTCCTGCAATTAAGCCGTGACGATTCATCGTTTTTAAAGGGATTTTTACAAAAGTGTCAGCTTGTGCTTCTCCGTCTAAAATGGCTCCTCCTAGTATAATGCTTTCACCTTTACAAAGGTAACCTTCAGAAATTAAGGCTTCGAAATCCGTTCTAGTATTCATAATTCGAGATTTTAAATCCTATGCAATGTATTATTTTTTTGCCAAACATACTACATCTTTTCTAAAGGAATAATGTAAGGTTTAGTCATAAATTTGTAGGATGTGTATTTTTTTAACTCATTTTTATACTTAATATATTCTTATGTTTATGGTGTTTTATTCTTTAAATGTTAATTGAAAATTTATTATTGACATCTTTTTTTGTTAAAAATTAAATATTTTAACATATTTGAAGGCTCTTTGAATTTGATAAACGGAATTTTAGGGCTAAAAAAATTTTTTTATTTGAACGAAACATATAAATTTGCCTTTCTACAAGTTTATAATAACAAAATAAATTATTTAAAATTTTTAAAATTAAAAAAAATGGCAAACGTTAAAGCACAAAAGAAAGAAAGCACTTCAAAAGGAGGAGGAATGGTTTCAGGAATCATCATTGCATCATGTATTTTGGTTGGATGGATGGTATGGAACTTTGTAATGGGAGATGGTTCTAACTTTGAAGGAGGAGTAAATACAGGACATCCACTACCGGGTAACTATTTAGCAATGGTTTACAAAGGAGGGGTAATTGTACCAGTATTGATGGGATTGTTGTTAATGACAATTGTTTTTTCTTTCGAAAGATACATGGTGATCTCTAAAGCTGCAGGTAAAGGAAACTTAGATACTTTCATGCAAAAAGTACAATCAGAAATTAAAGAAGGTAAAATTGACGAAGCAATCGCTGCTTGTGACAAACAACAAGGTTCTGTTGCGAATGCAATCAAATCTGCTTTGATAAAATATCAAGATGTTAAAAAAGAAGGATTCAATAGTGAAGAAGCTTCTGAAACAATCCACAAAGAAATCGAAGAGGCTACTTCTTTAGAAATGCCAATGTTAGAGAAAAATATGACTGTTATTTCTGCATTAGTATCTTTAGGAACACTTGCTGGTTTGTTAGGTACAGTAACAGGGATGATTAAAGCGTTCTCAGCTTTATCTGCTGCAGGATCTCCTGATTCATCTGCCCTTGCAAATGGTATTTCTGAGGCACTTATCAATACAGCTACTGGTATCTCTACTTCTGTAGTTGCTATTATATCTTACAACTTCTTTACTGCTAAGATTGACGATTTGACTTACTCTATTGATGAGGCAGGTACAACAATCGTTAATACTTACAGAAAATTTAGAGGTAGTTTAAAACAATAATTAGTATCAAATGGAGTTTATTTTATAAGCTCCATTTGATAAAATAAATTCAAAAAAAATGGCAGAATTAAATACTAAAGGAGGGAAAAAAGCAGCACCAACTACCGATATGACTGCGATGTGTGATGTTGCGTTCCTTTTGCTAACGTTCTTTATTTTGACTGCTACCGCTAAAGCACCCGAAGTTTTACCAGTTGATACGCCTCAATCTACAGTGCAAACTAAATTGCCTACAGATAATTTGGCCACAATTACCATTGGTAAAGGAAAAGTATTTTTTGACATTAAAGGAAAAGAAGTTCGTAAAAGAACTCTAGAAATGATGGGTGAAAAATACGGTTTGGAATATTCAGATGATGATACTTCTGAGTTTGCCTTGATGGAAAGTTTTGGAGTGCCAATTCAAAATCTAAAGCAAATTATAGACATGAAATCGGCTGACAGAGCAAAAGCAGGCCAACCAGGTATTCCTAAAGATTCATTAGATAACCAATTGAAAGAATGGCTTTTAAATGCAAGACGTGCTAACATTGAAATCAATGATAAAGAATTGGAAATTGCCATCAAAGGAGATGCTAAAGAGGAATACAAGTCTATCAAACAAGTTATGGATATTTTGCAAGATCAAAAAATCAACAATTTTAGTTTGGTAACTGGTTTAAGAGCACAATAATTTTAATTAATAAAGACACACTAGAATGGCTGAATTAAATACCGGTGGTGGAGGCAAAAAAGGTGGTGGAAAAGTAAGAAGTAAAAAACAAAATTCAAGAGTGGATTTAACTGCCATGGTGGATTTGGCCTTCTTATTGATTACCTTCTTTATGTTGACTACAACGCTATCAAAACCTCAATCGATGAATTTGGGGTTGCCAGATAAAGAGGATAACCCAGATAAAAAATCGGATATAAAGGTTGATGAAAATCGAACTATGACTATCTTGATTGGTGAAAACGGGAAGTTGGTTTACTATATGGGGATGTTAAATACTCCAATTGCGGGTCCTAAAGACATTTCTTATGATAAAGAGGGTATTCGTAAAGAACTGATGAAAAGAAGAAAGTCAGTTTTAGAGTATTCTGCATCAGTAGGAAAGCCTAAAAATGGAATCATTGTAATTATTAAACCAAGTAAAAAATCTACTTATCGTAACTTGGTTGATATTTTGGATGAAATGGCTATTGTAGATGTTCCTACATATGCTATTGTAAACGAGTTTACGCCGGAAGAAACAAAATTGTTAGCGGCAAAATAGTCTAACTATTTTGTTAATAACCTAATAATTAAGAAAAATGAAATTAGATATATTAAAAAATCAATGGCTTGATATCGTTTTTGAAGGACGTAACAAACTATATGGTGCTTATGAATTAAGAAAATCTAATCGTAAAACTTCAGTTAGAGCACTTATAATGGGTGCTGTTGTTTTTAGTTTAGCGGTAAGTGCACCTATGATTGCAAGTTTGTTGCCAGATTCATCCGATGGAGATGAAAACCTTGATGTTAAAATCACAGCGGTTAAATTACCTCCAAAAAAGAAAAAAGAAGAGGTGAAACCGGATGTGCCACCACCACCACCACCACCAAAAGTGGATCAAGTGAAATTCGTTAAACCCGTCGTAGCAAAAGCTGAGGATGTGGTGGAGGAAATCGTAGAGGTGAAGGACATTAAAGAGAAAAAAATTGGTGCTGAAACTATCAAAGGTGATCCAGATGCAGTTTTAACTGTAGATGAGCCTGTTGGGACAGGTACTGCTGCTGTAGTAGAAGAAGATAATACTGTTTACAACACGGCTGGTATTGAGCAAAAACCTGAATTTCCAGGAGGTATGGAGAAATTCTACAAATTTGTTGGAAACAACTACCAAGCTCCCGAAGAAGAAGGTTTGAAAGGAAAAGTTTATGTTACTTTCGTAGTTGAAAAAGATGGTTCTCTTACTGATATTAAAGTATTACGTGATATTGGATACGGGACGGGAAAAGAAGCTATCAGAGTGTTAAACAAATGTCCTAAATGGATTCCTGGAGAACAAAATGGTAAAAAAGTAAGGGTATTGTATTCTTTACCAATTACTATACAATCTGCTGAATAATGTTTCAAAGTTTAGTTGATACTATGATGAAGAAATCGCCTAAAGAGCGATTTCTTCTCGTTATAGGGTTATTGTTTTTTTTGCTCTATTTTGTAATGGGATTGGCTGTCATTTTTTGGAAAGAATTTCCACTCGAAATGAAGTTGCAATATCGTATCGCACTTGGTTTATTGTTAATGGTCTACTCCTTTATTCGCTTTCTCCGTTTTTATAATTCAAATAAGTAAGTTACTATCATGAAAAAATATTGTTTGTTGGTTTTGCTGCTAACCATTGTTTTGGTAATGTCATGTAAAGATGATAAGAAGGAAGAAACAATTTTGAAAGGTCAAGCTTCCATTGCTGTGGATGAAACAATTTTGCCAATGTTGCAGGATCAAGTGGATGTTTTTCAAAATAAGTACGATGCTAAAATTACGTTAGTAGCCAAATCGGAAGGTGAGGCACTAAACGATCTGTTTAATTTAAAAGCAACGATTGCTATTTTAACTAGAAATCTAACGGAAAAAGAAAAAATTAACTTTTCGCAAAAAAAGATTGTACCAAAAATTACTATTTTTGCTCGTGATGCAATTGCTTTGATAGGTAATAAATCTGTTATAGATACGTTAGTGGCTATGGAGGATCTGGTTGGTTTTTTAAAGGGAGAAGATAAATCTAAGTTTAAAGGCATTGTATTTGATAATCCTAATTCAAGCACTTCTAGTTATTTAAAGAATTTAGCAAAAATCAGTGATTTTCCTGTTAATGGTGTATACTCTTTTAATTCCAATGAAGAGGTAATTAAATTTGTCTCAGAAAATAAAGGAATGATTGGTGTTATTGGGATGAATTGGATAACACAGCCCACTTCTAAAACAAGAAAATATGTTGATAATGTTAAGTTTTTTAGCGTAAAAGGTTTAAAAAGCAATGTTTACAAATCGCCTACGCAAAATAATATAGCAGAAGGGACTTATCCTTTGGTACGGGATTTGTATATTGTCAATTGTCAAGGGTTTTCTGGGCTAGGAATGGGATTTGCTTCTTTTATTGCTGGAGATGTTGGACAAAGAATTGTTCTGAAATCAGGATTGATGCCAATAAGAGTGCCGGGTAGAAAATTTAATGTTAGGAACGAAATTGTGAATGATAAAGAATAAGTAATAAAAAAATATAATAAGAAGATGAATAAATTTAAGTTTTTTAGTATTGCATTTTTAGGCTCAATAGCTTTGCTTAATGCGCAAGATGTTGAACAGGCAAAAAAGGCAATTGATGCAGAACAATTTGAAAAGGCTAAATCAATGTTGAAGAATGTTTTGCAGTCTAAGCCTTCTAATGGTACTGCCTCTTTTTTGTTAGGTAATGTGTATTTGTATCAAAAAGAGACAGATTCAGCTAAAGTTTTTTTTCAAAAAGGTATTGCTGGTAGCGAAGGAGCAAAATTGAATTATATTGGTTTAGGACAAATAGATCTGGATGCTAAAAATCCTGTTGCTGCTCAAACTAATTTCGATATTGCAATTAAAGATGCTAAGCGTAAAGATGCTACTGTTCCTGTTTTTATAGCAAAAGCTTATATGAATAGCGCTACACCTGATTATAAAAAGGCAATCGCGATTCTTGAAAAGGCAAAATTAGATAGCCCTCAAAGTGCAGAGTTATTTTTGGCATTAGGAGATGTGTATTATTTAGAAAACAAACAGAATGAAGCCTATTCGGCATACAGAAATGCTTTTCAAATAGATCCAACTATGTTGCGGGCCAAAATGCAATTGGGAGTTTTGCTTAAAGGTGCAAAATCTTTTGATTTGGCAATTAATGCCTTTAATGAGGTCATTGCAATTAATCCTAATTATGGTCCAGTATACAGAGAGTTGGCTGAAACTTATTATAAGTGGGGAAGAAATAAGCCGTCAAAATCTTCTGAATATATGAAAACAGCTTTAGGTCATTATGACAAATATATGTCGTTGACTGATTATTCTTTGACTTCTCGTATTAGAAGAGCGGATTTTTTAATCTTGATTAAAGATTATCCTGAGTTGGAAAAAGAAGCCAACAAAATGGTACAATTGGATAAAGTAAATCCTAAAATTTTTAGATATTTAGGGTATTCTGCTTTTGAAAATGGAAATATTGAGGTAGCTTCAAAATCTCTTGAAAGCTTTATGAGTAATCCTAATAGTAAAATCATTGCTAGGGATTATATCTACCTTGCCGAAATTAAATTTAAAAAGGCAATCGCTGCTGATGGTCTAACAATGGATCAAGCAATGTATAATAATGGTCTTTCTGATTTGAAAAAAGCGTTAGAAATGGAGCCATTAGCTACTGAAAATCTGAATGATATTGGTAAAAAATTATTTACTAAAAAATTCTATAAAGAGGCATCTCAAATTTTTGATTTAGGCACCAAAAATCCAGAAGATAAAAATTATGTAGATGATAATATCTACTACGCGCTTTCTGTTTTTTATGCGAATAGTAAAAAAGATGTTAAAGTTGATCTAAATGAACTGAAAAGTGCTGATGCGGCTTTGGACAAAGTTGTCGTAACAGCTCCTACTTACCAAGATGCTTTTCTGTATAAAGCCAGAATTAATAGACTTGCAGAAAGCGAAGATGCTATCATTTCTAATTATGAATCGTATTTGACTAAACTAACTGAAAAAGGGGAATTGGCTAATGCTAATCATAAAACAAAAGTGATTGAAAGTTATAATAATTTAGCAGCTAGTTATGCAAACAAAGACAAAGTGAAAGCAATTGAATATTTTAACAAGACTCTTTTAGTTGACCCAACTAATGAGTATGCTACTAAATCTTTAGCTTCCTTAAAATAGTACTTTCTCTAGTAGAAATCAAAAGCGACAAACTATTGTCGCTTTTTTTTATTGTTTTTTTTTAACTTATCTATAAGGTTTTAAAGTAGTATCTTTGCTCATTAATTTATTTAGGGATGTTATCAAAAGATATACAGTTAGAGGTTAATAAGGGTACGATGTTGCCATTGATGGAAGAATTTTATACAATACAAGGAGAAGGTTTTCATACAGGAACAGCCGCTTATTTCATACGTATTGGAGGGTGTGACGTGGGATGTCATTGGTGTGATGTTAAGGAAAGTTGGAATGCTGAATTACACCCACCAACAGCAGTTAATGTGATTGTTTCAAATGCTGTTCGCCATGCAGATACTGTTGTGGTTACAGGTGGAGAACCTTTAATGTGGGATATGAGTAGTTTAACATCTAAGTTAAAAGAATATAAGTTAAAAGTGCATATTGAAACATCTGGCGCCTATGAGATTTCCGGGGTGTGGGATTGGATTTGTTTGTCCCCCAAAAAGAATAAATTGCCTGATGCTTCAGTTTATAAGGTAGCCAATGAATTGAAAGTTATAATACATAATAAGCATGATTTTGTTTTTGCTGAAGAACAAGCAGCGAATGTCAATGAAAAAGCAATTTTGTTTCTGCAGCCAGAATGGAGTAAAAAGGATGAAATGACCCCATTAATCGTGGATTATGTGATGGCGAATCCTAAGTGGAGAATTTCACTACAAACTCATAAATATTTGAATATTCCATAGTAACTGTGCTTTTTGTAGTTCTTTATTCGTAAATAATTGTAATTGAGAAGGTTGTGTGTTTTTATTGAGTATTTAGTGTTTTTTTAGGTGTAATTTTATGATATTCTACTTAAGGCCTCTTTTTTTTTGATATATTTTAATAATTCGAAGGTTTCGTTTTAAAAATATTATATATCATGAATAAAATTATACTTCATTTGGTTGCCTTATTGTTTATTTCAACTGCTTTTGCTCAAGATTTGAGTATGGTTAGTGATGATGTAATTGAGTACAATACAGTCGATTTAAGACCGGAATTTCCTGATTATTCTGGTAATTTTATGGACTTTGTCTCCAAAAATTTTTCGCTACCAGAGTATGATGGTCCTACAGGAAGCTTGAAAGTAGGATTTATTATTGAACAAAACGGAATGGTTACGAATATAAAAGTTTTGAAAAATCTTGACACAACGTCAACAGTTGAAATAAAAAAAGTTTTAGCTAAATGTCCTAAATGGAAACCTGCTGAACATAATGGCAAACCAGTCCGAGTATATTATGAGTTTTCATTGAAGTTAAGTAGTGCTAGTTAAAAGGGATTATTGCCATTTTTTGCTTTTTTTCAATTGCTGGATGTGCGCTAAATGATGATTACAATGCCAAGCGTACATCCCGATTATCTCTTTTATTGAAAATGTTTTTCCATGCTCTGGATGAATAAAAGTTTTTTCTAATTGATCATCTGTTAAGTTTTTTAATAAATAGCCCAATCGGTAGTGTAGTCCTTCTAGTAGAGATAATGTGGGAGCAATAGACATTGTTTTATTGTCTATACCTTCACCCCATAACGCCTCTTCATAATATTTGATAACTGGGTTTTCTTCTGTTAAAGCCCATTTTATTCGTATAAAACAATTCATGTGACTGTCAGCGCAATGATGTATTACTTGTTTTATAGTCCATCCTTGTGGGCGATAGGGTGTGTTAAGTTGTTTGTCATTTAATGTGGAGACTTCACTTTTTATTTTTTCTACAAAAAGTTCAATCTCTGCTATTTTTTCTTTTAAATAAGTTTTGGTGTATTGTTCGGGTGCTTTAAATGTTCCAATGGGATATTTTAGTTTTTCAAGTTCTTGATGGGTCATGGCTTAAAATGTTAGTCTAGCTAAATAATCAAAATGCTCACCTTCTATCACTAATTCGCATTGTAATTGGTGGTCATGTGCTATATTTTGTAAGGTAGTATAATCTAAGTATAACCAAGGAAACTCATCTTCGCTTTGGTTTTTATAACTTAATCGGAAAGTTAGTTCTCCGTAATAATTTGTTCCTGGAATCCATTTTCCGCCATCATCATCTTCATCAAACATGTAGATTATATCAGAAGAATCAATTAGTATTTGGCCTTCAGTGTGAAGTAGTTTTTTTAATTTTGTTAAGTATTTAGGTATTTCGTCTAGTGTACCAAAAATTCCCGTACCATTCATAAGTAATAAGATAGTGTCGTATTTAGTAGTTTCTTCTAAGTCCAAAATATTGCAAACTTTGGCTTGTTTTATTCCTCTTGCGTTACACGTTTCTATCGCTTTTTTTGAGATATCAATTGCCGTAATGTCCAATTGCTTATTTTGTAAAGCTAAAGTATGACTTCCCGCTCCACAACCTACATCAAGTATTTTTCCTTGTGACAAGTCCAGTGCTTTTTGTTCAATTAAGGGCATATTGTCATATCTTCGAAATAAATAACTCACATCCATTTCATCCTCTTCTGATATGGAAGTCGAAGTGATGATGTTTTCTGGTGAGTTCTTAAAATAATAATCATAGATGGCTTGTCCAAAAAGGTCTTTCATTTTTTATGGGTATTTAGCGATTTAAGTTTACTTTTGTGTTTTAACCTAAAGCCATGCAGTTGAAGCCTGATTTATCGGAAATAGAAAAACTTGCCAAAGATAAGCATAACGAAAATAAAAAGTATTTCGATAAGCTTAAAAAGAAAGCTCCGAAAAACTTGGACTATCTTATGCAAGAATTACATGATGCTGAATTCAAAAAAACGAATTGCTTGAACTGTGCTAATTGTTGTAAAACAACGGGTCCTTTATTTACCACAGCGGATGTAGAGCGAATTGCAAAGTATTTGAGACTAAAACCACAACAGTTTATTGCTCAATATTTGAGAATAGATGAGGATCAGGATTATGTTTTGCAATCTTTACCTTGTAGTTTTTTAGATATAGATAATTCATGTTTTATCTATGAAGTTCGCCCAAAAGCTTGTCGTGAATTTCCGCACACAGATAGAAAGAAGTTTCAGCAAATAGCTGCGATTACTTTAAAGAATATTCCAATTTGTCCTGCGGCTTTCAATATAGTGGAAGAAATGAAAAAGAAAATTCTTTTGTAAAATTGAAATAACAACTAAATCCTTTTTTTTTGAAATTAGAATATTTTATCGCCAAACGATTAATAACTGCTAAAGATTACAAAAGTAGTATCTCGGCTCCTATAATTAATATTGCCATTGCAGCTATTGCAATCGGTATGATTATGATGATTGTTTCTGTGGCGACGGGAATTGGATTGCAACAAAAGATTAGAGAGAAAATCGCGGCTTTTAATGGACATATCGTTATTTCAAATTTTGATAGTAATCAATCCGAGGCTACTTTAGTTCCTGTTTCTAAGCAACAAGCGTTTTATCCCAGATTTAAGAATATTGGAGAAATCCAACATGTTCAAGCGGTGGCAACCAAAGCAGGGATTATTCGAACTGAAACTGCTTTTGAAGGAGTGATGTTTAAAGGAGTGGGTTCGGATTATAACTGGAAAAACATTAAAGAGTATTTAATTGCTGGACGTTTACCCGGATTAACCAAAGTTATGAATCAAGAAGTCTTGATTTCCGAGTTTGTGGCGTCAAGAATGCAATTAAAGTTAGGGGATTCTTTTCATACTTACTTTATGAAGCCTGAAGGATACAACGTAAGAAGTTTTACAGTCGTTGGAATTTTTAATTCAGGTTTTCAAGAATTTGATGCTACCTATATTATAGGTGATATAAGGCAGATACAACGATTGAATAAATGGGATGCTAATGAAGTTGGTGCATTTGAGGTCTTTGTTAAAGATTTCGATGCCATTGAGGATGTTGGGGCATTGGTGTATCAGGAAATTTCATCCACTTTGGATAGTAAAACGATAGTAGAAAAATATAGTTATATTTTCGATTGGCTGAAACTCTTTGATATTAATATAATTGTGATTCTTGTAGTTATGATACTTGTTGCTACTATTAATATGGTAGTAGCTTTATTAGTGTTGATTTTGGAACGGACTCAAATGATTGGGATTCTCAAAGCTTTAGGCGCAGATAACAGGTCGGTTCGTAAAATTTTTCTCTATAACGCCTTCTATTTAGTGATGAAAGGATTGTTTTGGGGTAATCTAATAGGGGTTTCAATGGTATTGTTGCAAGATTATTTTGGGATTGTAACACTCAATCCAGCAAATTATTATGTAAATCATGCCCCCGTCTACGTTAATGTAGGGTATATTTTGATACTTAATTTAATGACCATCAGTATTTGCTTTTTTGTGTTACTACTTCCTTCCTATATTATAACTCGTATTTCTCCTGTGAAAGCGATTCAGTATCAATAATTTCATAGAATGTATATGTTTAGGTAATATATTGTTGTTCTTTAAAAATGGATATTCTTTATAAACTTAGCTTCCTGTGCTGTTATAAAGTGATTAGTATAGGTTTGTTTACGGATGTTTATTGTTGAATAATGAATAGTTTTGTGTTTTGACAAACT